>NZ_JASHKY010000001.1:82232-970358 GCF_030056935.1 Rhodococcus sp. IEGM 1302
TTCCGGGTACGACTCCGCCGGTTGATCCTCCGGAGGTGTGTGATCCGGCGACGCAACTGTGCACGACGCATCCGGTGAAGGTTCCGGGGTTCACGGTCGCGAAGGCTGCGGATCCGGTGTCGGGTACCAATGTTGCTGCGGGTCAGACGATCACGTATACGGTGACCGGTTCCAACACGGGTAACACGACTCTTGATCCGGTGGTGTTGACCGATGATCTGTCGAAGGTTCTCGACAACGCGACGTTGGTGGACGGTTCGCTCAAGGCAACTGTCGACAGTGTCGACGGTGCTGCTCCGACCCTGTCGGGCACCACGCTCTCGTGGACTGGTGCGTTGGAAGCCGGTAAGTCGGTTGTTCTGACCTATCAGGTGAAGATCAACGACGGTGTTGCCGGCGGGGTTCTGATCAACAACAAGGTCACCGGTACTGCGAAGCCGCCGACGGGTCCGGAGATCACTCCTCCGCCGGTGACGACCGAGCATCCGGTGGATGGCACACCCGCGATCGAGGTACTGAAGTCCTCTGTTCCGTCCACCACGAACCGTGTGGTTGGCGGCCAGGAGATCACGTACACGCTCACGTTCAAGAATGTGGGCACCGCGGATGGTGAGATCAGTTTCTACGACGATCTCACCGACGTTCTCGACGATGCAGTAATGACGAAGGATCCGGCTACCACTTCCACGCTGGTTGTTTCGGGTGTCGTCGACAACGTCTTCACGGTCACCGGCAAGCTGGCCAAGGGTGAGAGCGCGACCGTGACGTACACCGTCAAGGTCAATCCTGAGATCGGAACGTTGTCAGGTCCCGGATTCACTCCGGGTGTCCTGAACAACTACCTGGTGGTTGGTGGCGAGAACCCGCCAGTGGACTGTGTCCCGGGCGACGCTCTCTGCACCGAACACCCGATAGACCCGCCGGAGACCACCACTACGGTGCCGCCGACGACCACCACGACGCCGCCGGTCACGACGGAGCCCTGTGTTCCTCCGACGACGACCACGCGGATGGTTCCGACGACAACGGTTGCGACGACGACGGCTAGCGCGATCACTGCCGGTGACGCTGATGTGACCGGTACGGAGGAATCCACCACCACGGAGGAGACCACCACAGAGGAGACCACGACAGAAGAAGTTGTCGCGGAGGAGATTGTGGATCCGTGTGGCGTGACGACAACGACGCCGCCGACGACAACGCCGCCGGTCACGACAGTTCCGCCGACCACGACGGTTCCGAACACGACGGTGCCGGTTACACCGACGATCATCATTCCCCCGATCGTCGTTGTGCCTCCGATCGTCGTACCGCCGACGGTTCCGGGTCAGCCGGTTCCGAGCACGGTTCCGGGACAGCCGAAGCCGCCGACAGCAAACCCGGGTCAGCCGGGTCAGCCGAAGCCGTCTGCTCCTCAGGGCGGGACGATCAACTCGGGTGGTGGCGCTGGTGAGAGTGGCGTGAACACCGGGTTGCTCGCAGCAGGTGGATTGGTTCTGCTGCTGGCGCTGGGAACGGGTGTTGTTCTCCGGACGCGTCAGCGTCGCGCGGACGGTGACAACTGATTCTCTTGAGACTCTGAGGTAAACGACGTGGGGCAGATCGCAGAGTATGCGATCTGCCCCACGTCGTTTTCATGTGTGTTACGAGCCGAGCCGAGATCCGTCCTTCTTCCAGGCTGCAACTACCGACGGGCGAGGCTGGGAAGAACCACCGTCTGGCCAATGGGATGCGGGGCTTTCGATGCTGGCGTCGTCGGTCTCGCCGGGGTGCTGGACGCAGACGATGACGCGCTTCTCGTCCACGATGGGGCCGCAGGTTTCGGCGCCGACGGGAACGGTGAGGAACTGCTTTGTCTCACCGCGGTTTTCGCCTTCGAGGACAACGCTGAACAGCCCGTCGTTGGACTTGAGTGCGTTGCCGTCGGTGGAGATCCACAGGTTTCCGTGCGGGTCGAAGGCAAGGTTGTCCGGGCACGAGATGGGACTGACCTTGTTCTTGTCGAAACCGCCGAAGTAGGTATCGGCTGTGGCTGGATCTCCGCAGACGAGAAGAAGATTCCAGCCGAACGTGGTGCCGGCGTGGTCGTCGGTGATTTCGAGGACCTGGCCGTTCTTGTTGTTGTTGCGCGGGTTCGCCTCGTCGGCCGCGGCGCCACCGTCGACTCCGCGCTTGGTGTTGTTGGTCAGTGCGACGTAAACCTTGCCGCTCTTCGGGTTTGCCTCGAAGTCCTCGGGGCGATCCATCTTCGTTGCCCCGACCTTGTCACCGGCCTGGCGGGTGAAGACGGCGACCTCTTCGGCGCTCATACCGTCTACCAGCGATTCGCCCTTGCCGTCTTCGCCGGTGCGCAGGATGGCTACCCACTCGCCGGTTCCGTCGAACTTGCCGTCCGACGGAAGTTTGCCGCTGCCGTCGATCTCGCCGGCGGAGTTTCCGCTGAGCTTTGCGACGTACAGTGTTCCGGCGTCGAGCAGAGTCATGTTGTGGCGCATGGCTGCTTGACTCTTGCCGTCCTGCATCTTTCGGCTGGAGACGAACTTGTACATGTAGTCGAAGCGCTCGTCGTCGCCGCTGTAGGCGACGACGGTGCCGTCCGACGTGATGTAAATGGTGGCGGCTTCGTGCTTGAAACGTCCGAGCGCTGTGTGCTTGATCGGAGTCGACGACGGATCCCAGGGATCGATCTCGACGACGTATCCGAATCGGTTGACCTCGTTGGGTTCTGCGACCAGATCGAACCGCTTGTCGAAGCGTTCCCACTTGCGCTCGGAAGCGGCGCCGGCAAGACCGTAGCGCTTCAGTCGCGCTGCGACCGTGGGATCGGTGACACCCTCGGCGTTCGCGAAGTACTGGTTGAAGTTCTCTTCGCCGGAAAGCACTGTGCCCCAGGGGGTGACGCCGCCGGCGCAATTGTTGAGGGTGCCGAGCACTTTGGTTCCCGTGGGATCGGCACTCGTCTTGAGGAAGTCGCTACCTGCAGCGGGGCCGGTCACGACAAATTCCGTGGTTCCGGTGATGCGGCGGTTGTTCGATCCGATCTCCGGTACCAGCTTGCCGTTGTCGGATTCGCCCTTGACCTGCACGACCGACAGTCCGTGGCTGGCGAGGCCGATCTTGAACTGCTCCTCGGTCGGGTTCTCCGCATCGTAGCCGCGGAACATCGCCGGCTCGGTGGAGTATTCGTGATTGACCACGAGTAGGTAGGTGTTGGGCTGCCCGTCGACCGGGAGCAATCCGGCGAAGTCGTTGTTGAATCCGAACTGCAGTTCCTGCGCTGCCGCAGTCTGCTTGTCGAAGTCGAAAGCCGGGGCGCCGGCGAGAACGGCGTCACCCCAGCGAATCACGACGGCTTGATCGTATCCGTCAGGGACGGTGACCTTGTCTTCCTTGTTGGGCGCGACGGCGCCGAAGTTCGTCCCCGCTGGTGTCGATCCGCTGCTGCTGCCGCTCGTCGATCCGGTTCCCGGTTCGGCACTTGCGGATTCGTCCGAACAGGCAACGAGGGCGCTGCCCGCTCCCACCGCGAGCACTGCCATGCCGCTGCCCCGGAGCAAGCCGCGACGACTCAGCGCTGTGCGTGCGATGTCGCGGAAGTACTCGCCGCCCGAGGTGTTGGGGACCTCGTGAGAGCACGCGTTTCCGCACTTGTACTGGCAGGTGATCGACGCGCGTGCAGACACGCCGTCGTGTTTGACGAACAAGGCCAAAGGCTTGATAGCCACCGTGAACTCCCGAGATTCGATGTACGGACTTCGGGAACCGTAGAAGCTCGAAGCAAGGGTAAAGGAACGTAAAAATGAACGGCAAAACAACGAGGTGACCCTTACCCGCGGTTTACGACGCGTCCCCGCGGGGACGTCGCATGACATTTGTCATCGCCGATCCGTGACGGTGTCACCGCAGGTGATGATGCTGTGCACTGTTTTCGGCTCTGACTTCCCGCGAAGCTTGGATGCATGAGAGAACCACATGAGGGAAGCCTCCTGACGGACCTGATGGACATCGGACCCGCACCCACGATGGGCCGCGAACTTGTAGTGATCGTGGTGAACATCGCGATCGTCGGAGTGGTGTTCGCGATCATCGGCTCCAATCCGGTGTTCTGGATCCTTGTTGCCGCTCTCGCTGTCTATGCGGGTATTCGATTCGCGATCGGACTGCGCGGCTGGAACCGAGCGGAGGCGCAGCGATGAAGGGCGATCCCGTGATCGACGTAGTCGGAATGTCGCGGCGTTACGGCTCCGGCAAGGAGGCGTTCGATGCTGTTCGCAATCTGGATCTGAGTGTTCAGGAAGGCGAGCTGTTCGGCCTCCTCGGAACAAACGGTGCCGGCAAGACATCCACTCTCGAAGTGATTCAGGGCCTTTCGCGAGCCAGTGCCGGAACGGTGCGCGTTCTGGGCATGGATCCGGTGCGCAACCGCAAGCAGATTCGCCCGTCGCTTGGCATCATGCTCCAGAAGGGTGGCTTGCCCCAAGACCTGACTGCTCGTGAGAGTTTGGCGATGTGGGCCGGAACCTGCTCGAATCCGCTGCCCGTGGACGAGGTGCTCGAGCGCGTGGACATGCGTGACCGTGGTGATACCCGCGTGAAGTTCCTCTCGGGAGGTGAGGCCCGGCGACTGGATCTGGCGTGCGCGATCATCGGCCGGCCACTCGTACTGTTCCTCGACGAACCGACTACTGGATTGGACCCCGAAAGTCGGCGTAACACTTGGCAATTGATTGCTGACTTGAAAGCGTCGGGCGTCACCATCATGTTGACGACGCATTACCTGGACGAAGCCGAGTCCCTGTGCGACCAGTTGGCGATCATGCACCGAGGATCGGTGGTGCGCAGCGGAACCGTGGCGGACGTCGTCGCGGATCATCCTGCCCAGATCAAACTGCACCGTCCCGGTCTTCCGCTCCCGGCCCTGGCCGGCGCCGAGGTACGCGTCGAAAACGATCTGGTGGTGATCACCACTCGCACAGTGCAGGAGACGCTGACGGAACTGCTGCTGTGGGCACAGCACAACAACATCCTGCTGACCGGCCTGGATGCCCGCGCGGCATCCCTGGAGACCGTATTCCTCTCCATTGCAGACCAATTCGATCATCACGCAACTCTCGAAGGAGCGTCGGCATGAACCGCATAGCAACCCTGTCTCGTTCGGAGTTCACGCTCCTGGGACGAAATCGACTGTTGCTCTTCAACGCAATCGTCCTCCCGTTGATCTTTCCCGTGGGGATGCTGTACCTGTCGCGCGATGGCGGGTTGTCCGACAAGTCGGTGTCGGCAGGCCTCGAGGTGTTTGCACTCTTCCTGCTCGTGTTCGTGGTCTTCTACAACCTCCTGTCGGTGTACGCGACGCGTCGTGACGAGTTGGTTCTCAAGCGACTACGGACAGGGGAATGCAGCGACGCCGAGATCCTCGCGGGCCCGGCAGTGCCGTCGTGGGTTCTCACCGGCCTGTTGACGGTGGTGATCGGAATCGCCGTGATGGTTCTGGGCGGTAGTGCTCCGGTCAATCCGGTCCTGGTGCTGGTCGCGGTGATCGGCGGCGCCGCGCTCTTCACGGCGCTGGCGTTGATCACTTCGGCTGTCACGCGAAATGCAGAGGCGGCGCAGATCACCTGCATGCCGATTCTGATTCTGGCGACGGCAGGTATGTCCTCGATCAGGAATGTCGTGCCGGACAACGTTGCTCGCATTCTCGATTTCACTCCGCTGGCCGCAGTAGTGGACCTTCTCAATCTCGGATGGCTGGGGCGGACCACTGGCGAACTGGCTGATCTGGGCGATGCGCCCGGTGCGGCAGCGGGATTTGTCGACACCTTCGGTTCGGCTGCGCAACCGCTGTTGGTCATGCTGGCGTGGATCGTCGGTTCGGTTCTGATCGCGAACGTCCACTTCCGCTGGGAACCGCGTTCGTAGAACTCTGAGAAGGTAGTGGGCATGATCGCGCAGAACTTCGGACGCTGGAATCCGAGACGGACGTGGCGAACCGCGTCGAACGTCGACAAGGTTCGCCTCTACACGCGGCAATCGTTCATCATGGTCGCAGTGGTTTTCGGTGGCTTCGGTGCGGTCACCGAGATAGTTGCGGATCGGTACCTGTCGGGTGTCTTCCTCGGAATCAGTGCCGTTGCGTGCGTCATCGCCGTGTCTCGGATGCCTGATCTGGGCGGAGTCGTGGCCAAGCCCGTCCAGATTCCTCTTGCCGTGATGACGTTGTCGGCGTTCTGCTCGGCGGGAATTGCCTTGGGAAGCAATGGCGAGAACGGCCCGTACTTCTGGCTGGCGGCAATCCTTGTCGTGCCCCTTGCGGGGTTGACGTCGTTGCGCTGGCTGATCGTGGGCTCGGTGGCCGCCGGGGTTGTACTGGGACTGCTTGCGGGTCCGGAAAGCGGCGTGTCCGTCGGAATCGTCGCCGCCTTCATGGGGCTGACCGTCTACATGTCGGTGTGGCTGCTGCGGATGGTCACCGAATTGGATGAGGCACGCGGAGCCGCTGCCGCTCTGTCCGTCGCCGAGGAACGGTTGCGATTTTCACGCGATCTCCATGACGTCGTCGGGCGGGCACTGTCTGCAATTGCGGTGAAAAGTGAACTTGCAGCTACTCTTTCACGACGCGGCGACGATCGTGCCGCCGCGCAGATGGACGAAGTACGCGAACTTGCGCAAGATTCACTCGACGAAGCGCGCGAGTTGGTTCGGGGATACCGGTCCATCGCCTTGGCGTCCGAGCTGGCCGGTGCGCAGTCTCTGCTCGAGGCCGCCGGAATCTCCACTGCGATACGTGGATCGGCAGATCAGCTGCCGGTGGAACTGGCCGAAGCTGCCGCCTGGGTCGTCCGTGAAGGCGTCACCAACATTCTCCGGCACTCCAGTGCCGAGAATTGCAGCATCGAAGTGTTCGCGGACGGCGTCGTGATCGCCAACGACGGCGCACGGATCGCAGAGCCGAACAACGGAACCGGCCTGAACGGATTGCGCGAGCGCGTCGGCGCCGTCGGAGGAATTGTCGAAACCGTGCAGGACGAAGATCGCTTCACCCTCACCGCCCACTTTCCGTCCCGAACGAAGGAGTCTCGGTGACCGAGCCGATCAAGGTACTGCTGGCCGACGACGAGAACCTGATCCGCTCGGCTCTGGCCATGATGTTGTCGCTCGAGGACGACATAGTTGTCGTCGCGGAAGCCGAATCCGGCGAGGATGCCGTGGTCGCTGCTGCAAAACATCAACCTGACGTAGCCGTGCTCGACCTTCAAATGGCAGGTATCGACGGCATCGAGACGGCGCAACAGATTGCGCAGACGGTCTCGGGGTGCGTCTCGATCATCGTGACGAGCCACGGGCGTCCCGGGTATCTGAAGAAGGCACTGTCAGCAGGCGTCCGAGGATTTCTGCCGAAGACGACGCCTGCGGCGACGCTCGCCGAGGTGGTCCGCAGCGTCCACGCGGGCGGGCGGTACGTCGATCCGTCGTTGGCTGCCGAGGCAATCGGCGCCGGCGACTCACCGCTTACTCCGCGCGAAGCGGACGTACTCGAGTACGCGGCCGACGGAGCATCCATCGAGCAGATCGCTTCCCGGGCACACCTCTCGGCAGGAACCACCCGGAACTATCTGTCGTCAGCTGTCACCAAACTCGGTGCAGCCAACCGGCACGAAGCAGCGGTGATCGCCCGCCGGCAGGGGTGGATTTAGGGCCCTCGGCCCCGTGCGCCTTTCTGGTTGCGGGCACTACCAAAAAGGCGCACAGGGCCGAAGGCCCCGCGATGTCGAGAATCCCCGACTTGCTTCGTCCCTGTAGTGAAGTGCGACCAGAATGGGTGGCACCGACACAGAGGAGATTCACGATGGCCAAGTACTTGCTGCTCAAGCACTACCGCGGCGCTCCGGCTGCAGTCAACGACGTGCCGATGGACCAGTGGACGCCGGACGAGATCACTGCCCACGTGAAGTACATGCAGGACTTCGCGGATCGGCTCGAGAAGGCGGGCGAGTTCGTCGACGGTCAGGCTCTCGCTCCTGAGGGCACCTTTGTCCGGTACGACGGTGAGGGTCGCCCGCCGGTCACCGACGGTCCGTTCGCGGAAACCAAGGACCTCATTGCCGGCTGGATGGTGATCGACGTCGACAACTACGACCGTGCCGTCCAATTGGCCGGCGAGCTCTCGGCCGCGCCCGGCGCAGGCGGGAAGCCGATTCACGAATGGCTCGAACTGCGCCCGTTCCTGACCGAGCCGCCGACCATCACGGACTGAAACCTGTCATGGACGACGCCCTGCTTCGGAGTCTGACTCCGAGTGTGCTCGGCATCCTCGTCCGCCGCGGAGCAAATTTCGCGTCGGCCGAGGACGCCGTGCAGGACGCTCTGCTCGAGGCGGTCAGGGTCTGGCCGGACAACCCGCCGCGGGACCCGAAGGGCTGGCTGGTCACGGTGGCCTGGCGGCGGTTCCTCGACGGGATCCGTTCGGATGCGGCTCGTCGCAAGCGGGAGTTTCTGGCGGACGAGCAGCCAGGCGAGCGGCCGGTCAGCGGGTCGGTGCCGGGCGTGGACGACACACTCCAGCTCTACTTTTTGTGCGCGCACCCGTCGTTGACGCCGTCGTCCGCCGTCGCACTCACGCTGCGCGCTGTCGGCGGGCTGACCACCCGCCAGATTGCGCAGGCCTACCTGGTGCCCGAGGCGACTATGGCTCAGCGCATCAGCCGAGCCAAGCGCACGGTCTCCGGCGTCCGGTTCGAGCAACCCGGCGATGTCGCCACCGTCCTGCGTGTCCTCTATCTGGTCTTCAACGAGGGGTACTCCGGCGACGTCGACCTGGCTGCCGAGGCCATCCGGCTCACCCGGCAGTTGGCGGCCGCGATCGATCACCCCGAAGTCGCAGGGTTGCTCGCACTGATGCTGCTCCATCACGCTCGTCGAGCCGCGCGAACTGCCGCGGACGGCCGTCTGGTTCCGCTAGCCGAGCAGGATCGCAGCCGGTGGGACACCGATTCGATTGCCGAAGGAGTCGCAATCCTCCAGTCAGCTCTCGCCCGCGACCGGCTCGGTGAGTTCCAGGCCCAGGCCGCCATTGCTGCACTCCATGCCGACGCTCTCACAGCAGACGAGACCGACTGGGTGCAGATCGTGGAGTGGTACGACGAACTCGCAGCCTTGACCGACAGCCCGATCGTCCGGCTCAACCGAGCGGTGGCCGTCGGCGAGGCAGACGGACCACGCGCCGGATTGGCAGCTCTTGCAGCGCTGGACGATTCACTTCCACGCCATGCCGCAGTCGAGGCCTATCTGCGTGAACGCGACGGAGACCTGGAGACGGCGGCGAGGTTGTATGCCGATGCAGCGCACAAGGCATCCAACCTCGCCGAACGTGACCATCTGATGCTTCAGGCGTCGAGGATCAACGCCCGTCGATCTCTGAAGCGTCCTGGGTTAGAGAACCTGTGACAGGAACGCCTGCAGTCGATCTGTCTCGGGATCGTCGAAAAGCTGTTCCGGAGTACCGGTTTCGACGACGGCGCCGCGATCCATGAACAGCACCTTGTCGGAAACGGAACGCGCGAAACCCATTTCGTGCGTCACGACGACCATGGTCATGCCGGACTTCGCGAGATCGGCCATCAATGCCAGAACACCCTTGACCAGTTCGGGGTCGAGAGCTGACGTCGCCTCGTCGAAGAACATGACCTCGGGCTTCATCGCCAGGGCGCGGGCAATGGCGACGCGCTGCTGCTGACCTCCCGAAAGGTTGCCGGGCCGCGAGTCGGCCTTCTCCCTGAGCCCCACCAGATCCAGCTGCTCGAGCGCGAGCGCCCGAGCTTGCTCCTTCGACAAACCCTTGAGCTTGTTCGGCCCGAGTGCGATGTTCTCCGCGACGGTCTTGTGCGGGAACAGGTTGAAGTGCTGGAACACCATGCCTATTCGCTGGCGAAGCTCGTCGGGGTTGTCCTTCAGGACGGACTTCCCGTCGAGCAGCACGTCACCCTGCTCGGGCTCGTGCAGACGGTTCAGCACGCGCAGGAGCGTCGACTTGCCCGAACCGGAGGGCCCGATGACGGTGACGGTGTTTCCGGCGTCGACGTGCAGGTTGACGCCGCGAAGCACCTTGTTGGTACCGAAGGACAGATGCAGGTCCTTGCCGGTGAGCGATACGGACTTCAGTTCAGAGCTGGTGGTCATGTCCTCAGCCCCTTTCCACGACGATGGCCTGCTCGAGCGGATCCAACGTGCCTGAAGTGTCGGCGCGTCCGGTCCGGAGTCGGTTGTCGATGTAGTTGACGAGGTGCGTCAGCGGGATGGTCAGAGCAAGGTAGAACAAGCCTGCCGCAACGAGCGGGGACAGGCTGCCGGTCTGGGCGTTGAGATCACGTCCGACGGCAAAGAGTTCCCGCTGGGTGACGAGCAGACCGAGGAAGTAGATCAGCGACGAGTCCTTGATCAGCGAGATGAACTGGTTCATCAACGCCGGCAGAACGCGTCGTACACCCTGCGGGATGACGACCAGCGACATGGACTTTCGGTAGCTGAAACCGAGGGCACGTGAAGCCTCGAGCTGCCCGGACTCGACGCTCTGGATTCCGGATCTGAAGATCTCACCGATGTATGCCGACGCGAGCAGTGACAGCGCCGCGACACCGAGCCAGTACGGATTGCTACCGGTGATTCCCTTGACGATCGGTCCGACGCCGAGCCCGATGATCAAGATGATGACGACTGCGGGCAGGCCACGGAAGATATCGGTGTAGACGCGGGCCGGCCAGCGCAGCCAACGGGTGCGCGAGATACCGGCGACAGCGAGCAGCATGCCGAGGATCGTGCCGATGATGCCGGACGCGAGCGCAAGGATCAGGGTGTTGGGAAGACCGGTCTTGAGGAGATCGGGGAATGCCTTCTTGTACAGATCCCAGTCGAAGAACGTGTCCTTGAGCTGTTCGAGCGTCGACTTCGGTTGGTACGACGCGGTATCGCCACCGTCACCGTTTGCTGCGTTTTCCGCGGCAATGGCTGCGAAGTCGGGCAGTTCCGGAGTGGCCGCGGCCTTGGATCCGGGCTTCCAGCCTTCAGGGAGTTGGCGCGGTACCCAGTCGGCGTACAGCTGAGACCAGGTTCCGTCGTCGATGACTGCGTCGAGGCCGGAGTTGAGGGCGTCGATCAGGGGCTGGTTTTCCTTGTTCACCGCCCAGCCGACGAAGTTGTTGACCGAGAAGGTGTTCTGGATGATCGAGGTCGGATCACCGGGAGCGATTGCACCTTCGGCCTGCTGAGACGGAGCTACCCAGGCGTCGATCTGTCCGGACTTGAGGTTCGCGTACGCCGTGGCGTAGTCGGGAAACTTCACGGGATCGAGCTTGAGCGTGTTCACGACGTAGTCGTCCTGCACGGTTCCCTGTACGACGCCGATGCGCTTTGATGCGTCCAGGTCTCCGAAGCCGGTGATCGGGCTGCCGTTAGGCACGACGAGGGAGAAGTATCCGAAGTCGTAACCGTTGGTGAAGCCGACGGTGTTGCGACGGTCGTCCGTGGTGGTGATGGACGACGAGCCGACGTCGAAGCGTCGACCGGCAACCTGGGCGAGAAGCCCGGCGAACTCGGTGCCGACGAACTCGACCTTCAGGCCCAGCTTGTCCGCGACGGCCTTCAGCAGCTCGTTGTCGTATCCGGTGTACTGATTCTCGGAGTTGACGCAGATGCTCGGGGGCGCGTCACCGAGCGTGCCGACCGTGATGACCCCGGGTTTGATCAGATTCAGCTTCGAGGTGTCGATCTGATCGACCGGGGTGACGGTGGCCGTGGTGTAGCGGTCTTCGGCGCCCGCACCCGCTGCCGCGTCCAGATTGGTGGGCGCCGCGGTTGCAGCTCCCACTCCTGGAGGTGCACACAGGTCTGTGGGGGCTGCCGACGAATCCGAGCCACTCGAGCACGATGACAGAGTCAGCGCCAGAAGGGCAGTGAGGAGCAGTGCCACCACCAGGCGGATCTTCGCTGCGACGGAAGAAAACATGCGTGCAGCGTAAACCTAAGGGTAGCCATTTCTCCGTGTAGAACTGTTGACAGTTTTCGGACAAGGGGCCGTTGCGCTGCGGGCATGCCTTCAAATCAGCGTGATTTTAAGTATCGCCAGGTCGGGGAATCTCGTGCCGAAGAGATCGGCGTCAGCGGACGGGTGCGAGTTCGACGCCCGACGGAGGTACCAGGCGACGCAGCGTTCCGTCGAAGCCGGTGACGTAGAGCGCCCAGCCGTCGCCGTCCTGTCCTATACGCACTGAACTCGGCCCGTTCCACCCATTCGACAGACCCGAAGCGACGACGCAGGAAGTGCCGGTTTCAGGGTGTACGCGATAGATCGAGCCTTCGACGTGAGCAGCGGCGTAGAGCATTCCATCCTGCGACATGGTCAGATCGTCGAGTCCGGGTATCAGGCTCGGGACCGTCGCTACAACTGTCCACGCGTCAGGGGTATCCAAGGGCACTCGAATGATCTGACCGGTGAACAGGTCATCGGTGTACACGGCTCGATGATCCGGACTGAGCGCGAGTCCCTCCGAACGCGGCACTGTCGACCAATTGGGAACGACGGCTCCGGAGTCGTGCAGATAGCGCGAGACGCCCTTTGGCGGACCTCCTTCTGTTCCGACCCACGTGGTCAGCAGATCGCCGTCGGGAAGCCGGAGCAGGCCGTTGCCCGCGAAGTCGACGGGTGCGGACAGCTGATCCGTCGAGGTGTCCAGGTGCCACAGCTTGCCGTCCTGTCTGGTGAGGAAGGACAGCCTCGAACCGTCGAGTTGCAAACCGCCAGGGGCAGCCATGTCGTCGAGGACAGTTCGTACCTGTCCTGCGGCGTCGACGTGATAGATCTTCGACTCGCCGGAGAGGTAGAACCCGCCGTTGTCATCGGGCTCGAGGTTTTCGAGCTGTTCCAACCCTTGCGCTACGGTTTCGACCCGCCACTCGCCGCACATCGGCGCGACTGTCCAGGTGGCCCCCGCCGGCGTAGCTGCCGCCACGGTCCCGGCTGCGATCGCCGCGACGATCAACAACGCCCGAGTTCGGTTGCGTGATACCCCATTGCGCACAACTTACGGCAAACCGGACCAATATCAAACGGTCTGGTCGGTATAGCCGACGCCCAGGGGGTCGCTCCAGGTGGTCCACACGTCTGGCCCGAGTTCGATCTCGGCTGTGGTGAGTAGACACGCGTCGAGTTCTCGGTGCAGTCGAGACGGGTCGATGGCTTGGCCGATGAAGACGAGTTCTTGTCGGCAGTCTCCGACGGGTTCTTCCCACTTGTCGAGGATTCCGTCACGACGGTAATCGTCGGCCGGCCACTCGTCACGGGGTAGAAACTTCCACCAACGGCCGACGTATCCGTGGCGAATGAGATGACCGGCCTGAGAAATACTCCCGATCTCGGTGAACCGGCCGGCATTCCAGTAGTAGCCCTTGGCCCGAAGTAACTTTCCGTTGGTCCACTCGCTGCTGAGGAAATCATGCAGCCGTTGGGGGTGGAAGGGTGCGCGCTCGCGGTACACCACCGAACTGATTCCGTACTCTTCGGTTTCGGGGATGTGTTCACCTTGGAGTTCTTGTAACCATCCGGGGGCCTGTGCAGCCTTTTCGAGTGAGAACAAACCGGTGTCGAGAATCGTGTCGAGTGGGATGCGACCGAGCGTCATCGGAACTATCGCAGCGGATGCGTTCAAAGAGCGCAGGACTGCGGTCAATTCGACCAGGTGCTGGTGCGAGACGAGATCTGCCTTGCTCACCAGGATGACGTCGGCAAATTCGATCTGATCGACAAGCAGATCCGCGATGTCTCGTTCGTCTTCCGGGGCATCGGCTTCGACGCGGCCCCCAGCTGTGTAGTCGCGCAGAAAACTGTGGCCGTCGACGACGGTGACCATGGTGTCGAGTCGGGCGACGTCGGCGAGGGCGTGGCCGTCGGTATCGATGAATGTGAACGTCTCTGCGACGGGAAGCGGTTCGGAGATGCCCGAAGATTCGATGAGTAGGTAGTCGAATCGGCCATCGGCGGCCAAGGCACTGATCTCGGAGAGAAGATCCTCTCGCAGAGTGCAGCAGATGCAGCCGTTGGTCATCTCGACCAGTTTCTCCTCGGAGCGACTGAGCGAGATCTCACGCTCGACTTCTGCACTGTCGATGTTGATTTCGCTCATGTCGTTGACGATCACCGCGACCCGCCGACCCTCTCGATTTCGCAGGATCTCGTTGAGTAGTGTCGTCTTCCCGGCGCCCAGGAAACCTGACAGCACCGTGACCGGAAGTCGTGTGTCGACCATGATTTCCAGTGTCCTTCCGAATGAGAGAATTGCTGTGATCAGGCGGCGGTCACGCGAAACGCTGTGATCGCGTGACCGCCGCCCGGAATGTTGGACGATCAGGCCGCAGGCTCGAGGTAACCCTCGAAAAGGTCGACTACGACGCTGCCGCCGTCGGTGTCGCTACCGAACAATTCCTCGGCGGCGAACTTCACGTGGTACGTCGGTTCTTCGCCGGCGTCGTTGCGCCCGTGGCCGATTGCGTCGGGAAACGGCCACTTCTCGCTAGTCCGATGAGAGATGGTTCCCACTCGTCCGCGGCAGTACGCAGGCATTCGAATATGCCCCGGAACGTACTCGTCGCGCACGCGTACTCGCTGACCGATTTCGAAGGTGGTCGTCTCGACGGGTGCCGGACGCCCTTCGGATTCGCTGGGCCGCGACAGTGGGAACGGTCCCCCTGCAAGGCTTTCGAGTTCTTCCTGCGTCAGGATTCCCTTTTCGACCATCAGTGTCGCGACGCCGATGACGTACCTCTCGTAGTACGGGGTCATCATGTAGTGGCGTGGTTCCATCCGCTCGACGACGTATCGAACTTCGTCGACGCTGAATGCCCCGAGTTCGGCGACACCGGCGAACATCAGGCTGTACGGCAGGTGTTCCCACTCGGCGTGGAAGGTGGGGCCGATGTCGGCGTTGACGGTATGCGGGACTTTGCCGAAGCCTTGAACTCCGGCAAGATCGTGTACTCCATCCATGGTGTGCTTCTTTCTTGTCGGGGTGATCAGACGGTGGGGACCTGCGGGACTGCGACGCCGATCAGGCAGTCCTTGGTGACGATCTCTTGAAGCTGTTCCTGGCTCCAGCCTTCGGTGCCTGCGGGACGTTGCGGGAGAACCATGTAGCGAGTTTCGGCGGTGGTGTCGTAGACGCGGATCTCGACGTCCGACGCGATCTCGGTTCCCATCTCGGAGAGAACCTTCCGTGGCTCACGCACCACTCGCGCACGGTATTCGAAACTCTTGTACCAGGTAGGGGGCAGGCCGAGAATGGGCCACGCGGTGCATGAACACAGCGAGCACACGATCACGTTCTTGAGGGTCGGGGTGTCTTCGACTGCCACGATGTACTCGCCCTGGGGGCCCAGGTATCCGTACTGGGCAACCGCGGCGGTACCGTCGGTGAGAAGCAACTGCCGGAACTCGGGGTCGGTCCACGCCCGCGCGACCAATTCCGCTCCGCGCCTTGGACTGAAGTCCTCCTCGAAGGTTTTCTTCCATCCTTCGACGTAACCGTCGGGTACCAATCCCTTACCGTCGAGTGCGCGGAACAGTGCCCACGCCCGGTCGGAGACCGGCGCCTGGGCCGGTGCGGCGTTCTCCGTTGTGTGGTCGATCGTTACTGACATCTGGTTCACCTTTTCTATGCGGGCTGATCATGTGTGAATCGGTGGAATTTGTTGTGCAAGTGCGGATACAGAACTAGGTGAGGCTGAGTTGTGGTGCAGAGTCGGAGATGTGGTCGGCAGGCGTCGGAAACGCGCCGCGAAGCTTTTCGAATGCGCGCCCGACCCGGAGGACCGTCGCATCGTCGAAGGTCTTGCCGGTGATCATCATTCCGACCGGAAGCCCGTTCACCAGGCCGGCGGGAACGGACAGGGACGGATGTCCGGTCACGTCGAACGGTGCTGTGTTGGCGATCATCCCGAGAGCCTTCGTGATGAAGGTTGCACGATCCACGTCCTTCGCCGGTAGTTCGGATGCGACGTAGGGCAGTGTGGGCATCACCAGGACGTCGAATTGTCTCAAGGCAGTGTCGTAGGCGGCGCGGGCGAGCGGTACGAGGTTCCGGGCTTTGCCGTAGCTCGCGCCGCCGAGGGTGGTGATGCCGTGGTGGCCGGTCAGAGCCACCAGTTTGACGGTTTCGGACAGAGCGTCGGCGTGCTGAAGGCGTCGAGAAGCAAAGTGTGCCATCAGTTCCGGATCGTACAAACCTTCGGCGTTCATGCCGTATCCGTTGCCGTCCAACATCTGGTAGGCACCACCGTCCGTGGCGATCACGTTCCAGATGTGGAAAGCATGTAGGTGCCACGGGATGTTTACTTCCTCTACCGTGCAACCGATTTCGGCCAGACTGTGTGCCGCTGCGCGGACTGCGTCGTCGACCTCGGGCTGTGAGACCGCGTGCCCGAAACCTTCTCGAACGATCCCGATTCGCAGACCATCCACATCGGAGTCGAGGGTGGACAGATAGTCACCTGCTTCGACGCTGTCGGCTTGGCGTGGGTCGTTACCGTCGCGACCGGCGATGACCGAGAGCATCAGTGCGGCATCGTGGACCGTGCGTGTGATCGGGCCGAGATGGTCGATTGTTCGCTCGATGGGAAATGCCCCGGTATACGGGACGAGCCCGAACGTCGGCTTGTGTCCGACGACGCCGCAGAATGCCGCCGGGATCCGGATCGACCCGCCCTGATCCCCGCCGATGGCAAAATCGACGTCACCGTTTGCGACGAGAGCCGCACTGCCACCGGATGATCCACCTGCTTCACGCTGTGGGTCCCACGGATTACGGACCGGTCCGCTTGCCGGTGTGAAGCTCGAACCGGAGAAACACAGGTCCTCACACACAGCTTTGCCCGCGACGGTTGCACCGGCCGCCAGTAGTCGAGTGACCACAGTCGCGTCGCGAGACGGAGTGAACCCCTCTACTGTCCGAGACCCGTTCATCATCGGAACTCCGGCCACGGTCACGTTGTCCTTGATCGCCACGCGTCGGCCGGTCAGGACGCCGTCCGACGTCGGCGGGATGCTTGTGGTCACATACCAAGCGCTCAAAGGATTTTCGCTCGCTGTTAGCACCGTGTGCTCACGTGACGTGGTCGGCGGGGTTGCCTCGTCGGCGTACAACTGGTCGACGACGTCGTAGGAGCCCAGTGCTCCGTCGATCAGTGCCGGCCACTCGAGCCGGGCTGATTGGTCGAGAGTGATGCCGTAATGCCTTGCGGCGGTGTCTATTGCATTGTCGTCAGGTCGGATTGTCGCCATGAGAAGTGTGCTCCTGATGTGATCGGCTTCACTTGTCTTTCAGACTAGGGCCGGATCCATAATTGCGTCAATAGGTATCGACATATTGACTCGTTAAGTTCGGGTTACGCGCGCTCAGAGAGAGCGGGGGTACAGGCGCCCACGGCGTGATTCAGCGAGCAGAATCGGTCGATGCAGTGGAACGCCGTTGTTCGTAGAGCTTTTCGATGTCGTGACAAGCTGCCGAAGTACTGTTTCCGGATCGCCTGCCGACGTTCGTTCGACTGCGCGTGCGTAAGCGACGATCGCTTCGTATGTTGTCTCCGACAGGGAACTGAGCGGAGGCAGGAGTTCGTTCGAGCTCGCGCTGTATCGCTTTTCGAGGTCGTGATCGCCGGCTGCGGATTGAAAGTAGCCGAATGCCGCCCAGACTCCGTCGGCATCGGAATTGCCGATGAGCTGCTGAGTGGCCTCGTCGAGGACCAATGCAAACGTCCGCGTGGTGGCCCGCAGTCCGTGCTGGGCGCATTGTCGTTCGAAGAAGACCTCGTCATGGCCCACCAGGGTGGAAAGAATCAGTTCGGCCCCGGAGTTGGCTATCGACTCGATGATGCGTGAGAAGTCGGTTGTCCCCAACGGTACGTAGACTTCGCCGGCCACCGAACCTGTGGATTCGGCGATCACACGCCGGGCCGCCCAATGCGCACCGAACGACCACGAATACTGCTGGCCGACCAGGAACCAAGTGCGAGAACCGGTCTCGGACATCATTGCGGGTATACCCGCTCGCGTCTGGTCGAGTGGGCGCTCACCCAATCGAAGGACTCCCGGACGCGATCGACCTCCCTCGTTGAGAACTGTGTGCACCAACAGCACACCGGTGTTCTGCAATGCAGATGCAGCGGCATTGAAGGTCGACGATGTCACGCACGCGAAAACGGCGCGACATCCGCTTTTCACCAATCGCAGTGCGGTCGCCGCTCCGGCCGCCGAGTCGGAAGCGTCATCGCCGATCACCAAGTCGACGAGAACGCCGCCGATGCCGCCGTCGGCGTTGATTTCTTCCACGGCCAGTGCTGCGAGTGTTTCTGTCGCCTGGGCGAATACAGCTGCCGGGCCGGATTTGCTGACCAGCAGCCCGATCCGATGTCGGTCGGAACGCGGAGGTTCGGGTGGAGCGAATCCGCGCTTGTTGGCAAGCCAGGAAATGCCGTCCTGATCGAGGCTGGACTCGAGAACGATCCGGGTCCCGGCGCCGTCGGGAAAGAACCGGATCGTCAGGCGGCCGCGCCACGGTTGGTGGTGCACGATCACGACCGATCGGCCCCGCTTCACGCCGGCGACGTATCCCAACAGCGTGATCGGCATTCCGACTGGATCTGCGCGTGCGCCGTCGCCGACGGGAAGGGAGATGGCGGCAGCGGCCCCGACCGTCAGTTGCTCACATTCGAGTTCGAGCAGTTGCCCCGTTTCGAGGCGCTCGAAGGCTGACCCTGGTGGGTCGGTCGTCACGATCTGTGCCGTTACGGAGAGACCTGGCACGTTCTACTTCCTGCCTGAAATAGGTGCTGGGGCTCAACAGGGCCTCACGCTCGGCGACGCACCGATGCGACGTCTGAATCCTCAGTCGCAGTGGCCGGCAACTCGGAGGCGTTCGAACCTGCTTCCAGCGCTCGCCCGAGGACGTCGCGCAGGAACTGGAGTGCATCGTTGGCGGGCCCCGATGGATCTATCGAGAACAGGCGATGACGTCCTTGACGCCGTTCGACGATCACGCCGGACAACCGCAGCGCCTTGAGATGTGTGGATACCGTGGTGCGACCGACCGTCGAAATTTGATCGCTGATGAAGCCCGCGTTGCACTCGCCGTGGGTAGCCAGCGTGTCGAGAATCTGTCGACGCACTTGGTCGGCCAGCACAGCAAACGCCAACTCTTCGTTTCGTTGAGTAGTCACTGTCTGCTGTCCGCGCTTCCTCGATGGTCTCTACTGAGATATGTCGACACCCGTCAACATATCTCGAGTTGCCTCCGAGGGAAAGAATGTGGCCGAAGATTGCCGGCGACTTCGGTCAGTGCTCGGCGGTGATCACCGCGTCGCGCAGCATTCCGGTCCCGGGATGGCAATTGATGTACTCGTAGAGCTGATCGGCGGCATCGAATACCGAGACCTCATGGTAGAGACGCAATTTCGACAGGCCCTCGGCCACCCGGAAGAACGTCGTGAAGATCCGTAGATGGGTCGGGTGGGATTCCGACCACCGTTCGAGTTGGTCGAGGGAGGCCCAGTGGCCGATGTTGTAGCTCAAGTCGAGGAAGTTTCCGTCGATGTCGATATTGCGTACGAATCGGTTGCTGTAGCACCCGACGGCCGAGCCGTTGTCGCGGAGGAAGTCCATGCCCGATTGAAGAGTGGGCAGGATTTCGTCCAGGTAGAGGCTGCGCTCGTCTGCTTCCGCGTCGGCCCAGTCCTGCCCGGACCTGATCAGTGCGATGTTGTCGTGTCCCCGCACTACTACGCGTCCACCTACGGCGGGGTCACCGGCGACGACCCGCAGTTCGCCCGAGGCCTGCATCCAGTCGGTTTGGGAGATCGGAAACCGCTCGCGCATCGAACCCCAGTAGCCGTGCTCGTTGATTTCGCCGCTGACACCGTCCATGACAGCTCCCACCCCGGGGAGGTCGTCTTGGAACGCGTAGAGCGTTTCGAATTGTTCGGCTCTCGGTGCCACGATCTCGCGGAAGAACCCCAATCCGTCCGACAGGCGGTCTTCGGACTCCCACCAGGAGGACACTGGAGGTGATGTGCTCCAACGATGTTGGGAAGAAACATCTTTCCAGTAACCGACCACGATCAGGTTCTCGTAGCCCTGGTTGTCGATGTGATGGGTGAGATCGTGGTGTGCCGGTCCGTCCGGCAAGTCGAAGCCGGCGACGATATCCCGCATCGCCCGCAGTGCTGCCGGGCGCTGATCCTCGCCGCGGAACTGCACGCCGAGATAGCCCATCACGACCTGGTGCAATGTGTCGTCTGCGCGCCCGACCCACATGGGAAACGGTGGCGTATAGGTATCCGGGACCCGCCTGGTCAGAGTGCGCGGGCATTGAAGGTGTTCGCCGATTGCAGATTCCATGAGTGCTCCCTGTGATGTAGGTGGTCGAATCGGGTGCCTGGCACTTGGCAACGCCGTGCCGAAAATCTACGCCCGCTCAGCCGAGCAAACTTGGCCGTCAGCGCCCGATGCTTGGCCTACCGTGCCAAGAATTGTGGATACGCTTCGGCGACAGAAAATTTTGAACACCATGTTCAATGGGTAAGTGTCCGAAGATGTTACAGATCAGCGGGTAGTACTTGTGGGGGCCGCTGCTTGCGACCGGTACCGCCGCGGGCTGATCCCGAATTCCGCCTTGAAGGCTCGACTGAAGGCGGCCAGGTCGGTGAATCCCCAGCGGTGAGAAATCTGGGTCAGCGACCGCTCTACTCCGTGTCGTTGCACGATCTCACGACGGCAACCGTCGAGTCGACGGCTGCGAATCGACCGTGACACCGTCGTGCCGTGTTCGGCGAAGGCTCGGTGCAACTGCCGAATGGAGACTTTGACCGATCCCGCGATGTCCACCGGAGACAGGGCCGGGTCTGCGATGCGGGCGTCTATGACCGACAGGGCGGATTCGTAGAGGCTGGTTCGCCGCGAGGTGATCGGTCGCGCAGTTGTGTGAAGAACGGACTTGACCAGGTTGCCGATCTCGTTGACGACTTCCTCTTCGTCTCCGCTTGCGTCGGACGTCATGCGGACGGAGGCAAGATCGTGAAGAAAGCGACCGAGCAGGCCACTCAGGCCCGCGTGTCCGTCGAAGGCGATGGCGGTCAGGCTCGTGACCTCCGCGTCGCTGAGCGACAGGTACGACCGTGGCCAGGTGAACACCTCGAGTCCCCAGATGCCGTCGTGTGCGTGTCCCTCGATCTGCCAATCGAAGGGGCGCGTGGTGTCGTACAGGACGTAGTCGCCACGTCGCAGGACGCATTCGCGGTCGTCTTGGCGCACTACCGCGCTACCGCGGCGGATCATCCCGATCTGCAGATAGTCCGCGCCGTCGCTTTTGATGAGGCTGTTGCTACGGACTATTCGTTGTTCCATCGATTGAACTGCGGATACCCGAACGTGTGCGAGTTGGGCCGAGTGGACGGCCCCGCTGAATCGATCGCCGTCTCCGATATCGGATACGTCGAGCGCGACAAAATGCTCGCGCAACAAATCTGCCCAGTCGCCCGTGAGAGTCGTGCGTGTGGGCAGGGAGAAGCCGGATCGCGCGAGCATTGCAGGGCGCCTCCTCGCAGAAAAGCCGAAGTTCTCGGGTGCTCGATGTTCAGAGAGTAATCCCGCACATCAGACATGTCGATAGAAGTCGACATGTCATCGCGTCGGGAAGAAATTGTTTGCCATACAAACAACGCCGAGTTATTGTTTGTCGTACAAACAAGTAGGAGTTCGTGATGGCCACCGAGGCAGTTCCCGCAGCGCGCGCGACGCGTGAGTCGGGCAAGCAGACGCGCATGGCGCTGTTCAACGCCGCAACCGAGCTGTTCCTCGAGCACGGCGACAGCGTCTCCATCGCGCAGATCTGCACGGCCGCCGGCGCCCATCCCAACCAGGTGACCTACTACTACGGCTCCAAAGAAAAGCTCTTCGTCGAGGTGGCGTGCGCGGCCGTTCTGCGCGCAGGCAAGCGTGCCGAGGTCGATGCCGCCGACGCCGACACGGTCGGCGATTACACCGAGAAGCTGGTCGGATCCCTCCTGGGCTCGGGCGCTCCCAGCGTCGAACTCTTCGTGGAAGCGATGATGATGACGGGTCGTCGTGGTGAACTCCGCGACCTGATCTCCGAAACGCTTCGCACTCTGCACTCCTCGGGCGAAACCGCCCTCCTCCGTACCTTGATCCGCACCGGCTGGCAGCTGCGCGCGGGCATCGACGTCGAGTCCAAGGCCTTCTGGTCTGCGATCTTCGGCCTCGTCATCCAGAAGACTGCCACCGGCGAGAGCTTCGGCTACTCCCTCGAGGAGGCGGTTGCCGTCATCTTCGCCACCCTCCAGATACCCGACGCCGTACTCAACAGCTCGATGGAATGAACTCTCTTCGAGCGTGATTCTCCGACAAGGACTTCGATGAATATCGTTCGCGTATTCGACAGCAACGTCACCAAGACCCCGGACAAACCCTTCCTGATATTCGACGGTCACGATCACACGTACTCCCAGGTTCAGGACGGAAGTCGACGCGCCGCAGGCTATTTGCAGTCGCTGGGCGTGCAGCCGGGCGACCGCGTCGCGCTGATGTGTTACAACACTCCGGGATTCGTGTACGCGATGCTCGGTGCCTGGCGCTTGGGCGCCGTCGTGGTCCCCATCAACCACAAGATGCAGACTCCGGAAGTTGCCTGCGTGCTGGGACACGCGAAGGTGTCGGTGTGCGTCTTCGACGGTGAGTTGGCGCCGGTTGTCGGTCGACTGGAGACAACGGCCAAGCTGATCAGCACGGACTCTGTCGCAGACGGTTTCGACTTCTTCGACGACGCCATCACCCGCCAGGACGGCGTTGACGGTATCGACATCGACGAGAACGATCCGGCCGAAATCCTCTACACCTCGGGGACTACCGGCTCGCCCAAGGGCTGCGTCCACAGCCACCGCAACGTCGTCGGTGTTGCCGTCACCGCGGCCCTCGCCGTGTCGACGACTCGGGACGAGCGACTGCTCATGGCCGTCCCGATCTGGCACGCTTCCCCGCTCAACAACTGGTTCATGTCCACGCTCTACATGGGCGGAACCGTCGTGCTGCTGCGCGAGTACCATCCCGTCAAATTCCTGGAAACAGTTCAGGAACAACGCATTACCCTCTGCTTCGGCCCGCCGGTCATCTACACCACTGCACTCAACCTCGTGCCGAACTTTGCCGACTACAACCTCGGAAGCGTTCGTGCGTGGTTGTACGGCGGGGGACCGATCGGCGCGGATGTCGCTCGGCGACTGGTGGAGTCGTACGGCACCACCGAATTCCGGCAGGTCTACGGCATGACCGAGACCGGGCCAGTGGGCACCGTGCTGTACCCCGAAGAGCAGTTGAGCAAGGCGGGCTCGATCGGCCGCGTCGCGCTGGCCGGCGTCGACCTGCGCCTGGTTGCCGATGACGGCACCGACGCGGAGCCCGATCAGATCGGTGAGATCTGGCTGCGCGCCGACACCGTCATGCAGGGGTACCTCGACGACCCCGCTGCCACGAAGGCTGCATTTGCCGACGGCGGTTGGTATCGCACCGGCGATCTGGCGCGCAAGGATGCGGACGGTTACCTCTTCATCGTCGACCGCGCGAAGGACATGATCATCACGGGCGGTGAGAACGTCTACTCCAAGGAGGTCGAGGACGTGATCTCCGGCCACCCGGACGTCGTCGACGTCGCCGTTGTCGGAAAACCCAACGAAGAATGGGGCGAGACCGTCGTCGCGCACGTCGTCTGGCGTGAACCGGATGTCATCAGCGCCGACGACATCAAGGACTACCTCTCGGACAAGTTGGCGCGCTACAAGATTCCGCGTGAAGTGGTGTTCGCGACGATTCTTCCGCGTACACCGACCGGCAAGATCCAGAAGCACCTCATCCGCGCAGCGAGCTGAAAGGCCTGTCATGACTGATATTTCCGAGAAGACCGTCACCCACCCGGCTCCGCATCGCACCCATGCAGTGCTCAACCAGTCGGTACCGCGCACGGACGTCAACGAGTTCCTGCTCGATACGGTCCTGGCCGAAGGCGTCGCGCGTCACGACGCCGATTGGGCCACCAGTGAACTCACCGATATCGGTGAACTGGTCGGCAGTGCCGGGTTCCAGCACGACGCCGAGCTGGCCAACACGGTGATCCCCGAATTGAAGACCTTCGATCGCTGGGGAAACCGCATCGACGAGGTCGAATACCATCCGTCGTATCACCGGATCATCTCTGCCGCCGTTGCGCACGGTGCTCACACCTCTGCCTGGGCTGACCCCAAGCCGGGTGCCAACGTGGCTCGGGCCGCGGCATTCATGCTGTTCTCCCAGGTCGAACCGGGCCACGCGTGCCCGATCTCCATGACGCACGCTGTGATCCCCTCGCTCGAGCTGCAACCCGATGTAGCCGCCATCTGGACCCCGCGTGCCCTTTCTCGGAGTTACACCCCCGAGTTGGATGCTCCCGGAAAGGCATCCGCGATCTTCGGAATGTCGATGACGGAAAAGCAGGGTGGCTCCGACGTGCGAGCCAACACGACCATCGCCAAGCCGGCCGGACGTGGCGGCCCGGGTGCGGACTACCTCCTCACCGGACACAAGTGGTTCTGCTCCGCGCCGATGTCCGACGCCTTCCTGGTTCTCGCTCAGGCCGAAGGTGCTGCCGGCGAGGGACTTTCCTGCTTCCTTCTCCCCCGCATCCTGCCCGACGGCACACGCAACGTCTTCCGCATCCAGCGTCTGAAGAACAAGCTGGGCAACAAGTCCAACGCGTCGTCCGAGATCGAGCTCGACGGCACCGTCGGCACCATGATCGGCGAACCGGGACGTGGCGTGCGGACCATCATCGAAATGGTGTCCCAGACGCGACTCGACTGCATCCTCGGCAGCACGGCAGGTATGCGTCAGTCGGTCGCCGAAGCGGTGTGGCACGCACGGCACCGCAGCGCTTTCGGTGCCGTCCTGGCAGATCAGCCGGCGATGACCTCGGTGCTTGCCGATCTGGCTCTCGAATCCGAAGCCGCGACCATCACCGCACTGCGATTGGCTCGTGCGCAGGACGAGGACGCGAATGAGCAGGAAAAGGCGTTCCGCCGACTCGCGACGGCTGTTGCGAAGTACTGGATCTGCAAGCGCGGCCCGCACCACTCCTACGAAGCCCTCGAGTGCCTGGGCGGCAACGGTTACACCGAGGACTTCCCGCTTGCCCGTCGCTACCGTGAGCAGCCCGTCATGGCCGTGTGGGAGGGGTCGGGCAACGTCATCGCGCTCGACGTCCTGCGCGCGATGACCCGTGAACCCGACTCCGTTGCCGCCTTCGACCACGAGATCAACCTCGCCCGCGGCAACAACCCGGTCCTCGATCAGCACCTCGATCGGGTACGACGCCAACTCGGTGAGCTCGCCACGATGGCACCCGCCGACGCCCAGCTCCGCGCTCGGACCGTCGTCGAGGCTATGGCGTTGGCGCTGCAGGCTTCGCTCATGGTGCGCCACTCCCCGGCCGCCTCGTCCGATGCGTTCATTGCCGCTCGCCTCGGCGCCGACCGTGGTCACGAGTACGGAACTCTGCCTGTGGGAACAGATTTCGCCGGAGTTCTCGCGAGAGCCTAAGGCTGCTCCCTCAGTACCCTGGTGACGGTGTGTACTGCCGGCGTCGGATTGTTGGGTCGCCATGCCATCGCGATTTTCAGCGTGGGCGTGGCCCCGGCGATCGGCAGGTACACGACCCCGTCCATGGACAGATGCGCCGTCGACTCCACGACGACGGCGATCCCGACCCCCGCTCCGACCATGGCCAACAGGCTGTACGGATCGGGGGCTTCGTGTGCGATGGTGGGCGTGAAACCTGCTGTGGCGCAAACGGACAACGTTGCATCGCGCACCACCGAGCCGTGCTCGGCGGGATACATCACGAATCGCTCGGTTGCCAGGTCTTCCGGTGACACCGAGTCATGCGTACCGAGGTGATGCCTGGCCGGAACCGCGACCATCAAGGTTTCCTCCCGCACAGTGTGAGTCTCGAATCCGCGCGGAATGGGCAGGCCGACTATGCCCATGTCCAGTGCTCCGCGTCGGAGAGCGTCGAGCACCTCACCCGAGTACATCTGCGGCCGTAGTTCCAGTTCGATTCCCGGATGGGAGTCGGCCAAGGACCGTGTGAGGGCCGACAGGACGGTGTAGCCGCCTGTTCCACCGAAACCCACTGTGACACGGCCCGTCTCGCCAGTCGACGCGGCCGATGCGATTTCTCGTACCACGGCGATCTGCGCTTCGATGATCCGTGCGGGCGTGACCAAGGCTTCGCCGGCGGCTGTCAGTTGCACTGATCTGGTGGTCCGGACGAACAGGTCGGTGCCCAGTTCACGCTCGAGCGCCCGAATGGTCTGGCTGAGCGGGGACTGCCCGATGTGGAGTCGCTCGGCGGCCCGGCCGAAATGAAGTTCGTCGGCGACTGCGAGAAACGCGCGCAGTTGACGCAGTTCCACGTCGCTCCTCCCGGGTTTTATTATGTGGTTCTCCCACATAAATAAGTCGAACTAAGTCTTGGACTCTACATGGATTTCGGACGATAGTGATTCACGCCTCACATTGCATCCCTTGGTGATGCCCGACGCGAGAATCAGGGAGAACCGTGGATCAACACCCAGGTCAAGACACCAATCCGCCTGAATACAACACCAAACAGGCACGCAAGGCCGGAATCACGGCGTTTGTCGGAACGACCATCGAATGGTTCGACTTCTACATCTACGGAACCGCATCCGCCTTGGTGCTCGGCCCGCTGTTCTTCCCGGATGCGTCGCCGGCGGTGGGGACACTCGCAGCCTTCGCGACTTTTGCCGTGGGATTCGTGGCTCGTCCGGTCGGCGGAGTGGTGTTCGGTCATTTCGGAGACAAGTTCGGTCGCAAGAACGCCGTGATCATCACCCTCGCGCTCATGGGCTTGGGAACTGTCGGTGTCGGCCTCCTCCCTACGTACTCCCAGATCGGGATCTGGGCGCCGATACTGCTTGTGGCACTGCGTGTTCTCCAGGGCATCGCCATGGGCGGCGAATGGGGTGGCGCCGTATTGATCGCCACCGAGTTCGCTCCCCCGAAGAAAAAGGTGCTCTACGGCGCGTTTGCGCAGCAGGGTTCACCGGTCGGCAACCTGCTCGCGACGCTGGCCTTCCTCGGCCTGACGTTGATGTCGGATTCCGTGTTCGAGTCGTGGGGTTGGCGTCTGCCGTTCCTCGGATCCGCAGCTTTGGTGATCGTCGCTCTCTACATCCGTCTGCACATCTCCGAGACGCCCGAGATGAAGAAGGCTGTTGCGGCACAGGAGCCTACACGGATGCCGCTGGTCGAAGTGTTGCGGTCGCATCCCGTCGAACTTGCCCTCGGCGTCGGCGCTGTGGTTGCCGGTGTTGCCATCACGTACGTCAAGACAACCTTTGCGCTCTCCTGGGCGACAACGGATCTCGGCTTCGAGCGTAGTGACTTCCTCCTCGTGATCACCGTGGCACTGGTAGCCCAGGCGCTCGTACAGCCTTTCGGCGCTGTGCTGGCCACGCGGATCGATCCGTCGAAAGCGGTCCGTTGGATGCTGCTTCCGGAGATCGTGCTCCTACCACTGATGTTCGTGCTGGTTCAGACGGGCTCCGTGCCCTTGGCGATTCTGGGGATGGTCCTCGCGACGGCGCCTCACGCAATGTATTACGCCGCGTTGGCCGGCATCCTGGCGCAGGTTTTCCCCACCAATGTTCGGTATACCGGCATCTCTCTGTCGTACCAATTGTCGACCGCCATTTTTGCCGGAACGGCCCCGATGGTCAGCCAGTATCTGCTGACGCGAACCAACTCGATCTGGCCGGTCGTAGCTCTAGGGCTCGTGTATGTCGTTCTCTCCCTTGTCTGTATGACTGCATTGTTGCGCAGGAGTGCGCTGCACGGGCAAGGGCTGGAGTCGACGAGCTCCTCGAACATGACCGATGCTTTCACCCTGAAAGGCGTTGACCACTGATGAACTTTGCACACACCGACCCCGCTCTGACAGCGGTAGTGGACAGATGGACCGCCGGGGCGGACCGAGAGACGTTGAACGGATTGCTCGACCGACTGGGCCGAGATGCAGCCGGCCGTTTGTCCGAGCTTGCCGACATCGCAGACAAGAACCCGCCGGTGCTGCAGCAATTCGACAAGGCCGGTGACCGCGTCGACCGGATTTCCTATCACCCGGCCTACCTGGAACTGTGCCGGGCGGCGTACAACGAGTACGGCCTGTCCGCCATGTCGCACCGAAAAGGGTTGCACGGATGGGACTCCGTGCATCCGCCACTCGCGAAGTACCTCGCGTCGTACATCTTCGTGCAGGCAGAGTTCGGGCTGGCCTGCCCGGTGTCGATGACAGATGCTGCTGCGCGGACCCTGCGTATGTTCGGTGATCCGGCCGTGTTCTCGCCCTGGATCGACGCGTTGACGTCGACGGACCCCGAGCAGGCGAAGACGGGTGCGATGTTCATGACCGAGATTCAGGCAGGCACCGACATCGCCTGCACCGAAACACGCGCCGAGCGCGACGGTGACGGATGGGTTCTGACGGGCAAGAAGTGGTTCGCCTCCAACCCGGATGCCGATGTGATCATCACCCTCGCAAGATTCCCGGGCGGACAGGATGGTTCGACGCGTGGAGTCGGAATGTTCATGGTGCCCAAGACCTTGGGATCCGGCGAGCGCAACAACCTCACGATCGATCGTCTCAAGGACAAGCTGGGTACGCGTTCAATGCCGAGCGGCGAGGTGACGCTGAACCGCGCGCACGCACTCCAGGTCGGTGAACTCGATCGAGGGTTCCGCCAGATGGCGGAGATGGTCAACACGTCTCGCCTCTCCAATGCGATGCGTTCGAGCGCTCTCATGCGCCGAGCAGTCCGTGAAGCCGTCGAACATTCGAAGAGCCGAGTCGTGTTCGGTAAGAGGATCTTCGACCAGCCGCTGATGCGTGCGACACTTCTCCCCCTTGCGCTCGATGCCGAGGCTTCGCTGGCTCTCGTCGCCTACAGCGCACAGTGTCTTCAGGCTGCAGACGGAGGGGACGAACAGGCGCGCGCGCTGATCAGGGTACTGACGCCGATCGCCAAACACTTTGTCTGCAAACGCGCGCGGGTGGTCACCGGCGAGGCAATGGAGGTCCGCGGAGGAAACGGCTACATCGAGGAATGGGTCAACGCGCGGCTCGTCCGGGACGCTCACCTCGGATCGATCTGGGAAGGGTCGAGCAATGTCATTGCGCTGGACGTACTTCGGTGCCTGCGCAAATTCGGCTCGCACCGCACCGTCGCGGGAGCGATGACGGACATCCTGTCCACGGTCGGACCGGACTGCGAAGCTGGGTCCGGAGTTCTGTTGCGGCGCTGGGAGGAACTGGTCGATGAAGGAGATCGTCTGATCTCCGGATCTGACGATGCCGCGCAGGCTGCGAGTGCAAGGTACTCCGACGAGTTGGCTCGTACCGTCATGGCGACCCTGCTCTTCGACCTTGCAGACCACGGCATCCGACACGGTAATGGGTACCGGTCACTGCTGGTGGCGAATTCCTACCTGGCCGGTCTTGTGGGGAAGGTGCCGTCGGCTGCACTCGGCAATCTCGACGTGATCACCGACGGCGGTGACGTCGAGCTGGATGATGCACGTGACGTCGTAGCCGAGTTCCTCTCCGTAGCAGGGGTTCACCAGTGAATTCTCCAACAGGCCCCACACCCTTGGCTGGTGTCCGCGTGCTCGATCTGTCGAAGATCCTTGCCGGGCCGTACGCAACCATGTCGCTTGCCGATCTCGGAGCCGACGTCACCAAGATCGAACACCCTGAAGGCGGCGACCCCACGCGTTCGTGGGGGCCTCCCTTCGTCGGCGTAGATGCCGCCTACTACCTCGCGATCAACCGCGGCAAGAAGTCGGTCACGATCGACCTCAAGTCCACCGAAGGACAGGAGATCATCCACCGCATGCTCGAAGAGACCGATGTGGTCGTGGAGAACTTCAAGCCGGGCAGCGGATTACAGAAGATCTTCGACTACCAGGCACTGTCCGAGCGATACCCGCATCTGATCACCCTGCACATCTCTGCCTTCGGTGAAGAAGGACCGCTGCGCGACGAACCGGGGTACGACATGATCGCGCAGGCCGCGGGTGGGCTCATGTCGCTCACCGGTGAACCGGGTGGTGCTCCGATGAAATCCGGGTTTGCGTTGGGAGACTTGGGCGCAGCGCTTTTCGGACTGGTCGGTGTCCTGGCTGCATTGGTCGAGCGAGGCCGGACCGGGCGCGGACAGTACGTGACCACGTCGCTGTACGAGTGCCAACTCGCGATGCACGTGAACTGGGCGACCAGTTACTTCGCCACCGGTGAGCGCCCGACTGCGTTGGGCTCCGGTCATCCGAATCTTGCTCCGTATCAAGCATTTCCTGCCAGCGACGGGTACTTCGTCGTCGCTGTCGGCAACGACGCGATGTGGGCGTCGCTGGCCGAGGCCATCGGAAGGAGTGAACTGGTCACCGATTCGCGTTTTGCCCACAACCGCGACAGAGTGGAGAACCGCGAGAGTCTGGAACGAGAACTCACCAGCGCCTTCGCATCGGAGACCGTCGAACACTGGTGCGCTCTTCTCGCCCAACGCGCCCTACCGGTCTCACCGATCCGGCATCTCGACGAGATCTACTCCGATCCCCACACCGCCGCGCTCGGCATGGTCGGAACCGTCGACCATCCGACGCTCGGACCGTTGAAGCAAGTGGCCTTTCCGGTCAACTTCTCCGGCCAGAGGCCACGTCTGACGTCGGCGCCGCCCGTTCTCGGCGCCGACAACGACGAAGTCCTTGGTACCGCTCAGGCCAGCCCGCTCAACGCAGGCGGCGTGTTGTCGTCGCGCCAACCGATGGCCTCGGCAAGCGTCGTGAGGTCGTAGTCCGGTCCGCTGACGCCGACGGTGAAGAGTGAGACACCGTCGGCGACCAGGTCGGCTGCATTTTCGAGCCCAGGCCACGGAACCGAGTGCTCTACTTCCAGCGGGTTCCGGCCCACGTCGGCGCAGTGGTCGGAGAGGATGTCTGACTTGCGCAGGTGTGTCTCACGGTCGCCGAAGCTGTGCCAGACGTCGGCGTACTCGGCGACCAAGCGCAGGGTCTTCTTCTCGCCGCCACCGCCGATGAGGACCGGGATGTTGCGCGTCGGCGGCGGGTTGCCCTTCGCCAGGCGGCCCGTGATGCGGGGGAGGTATTCGCCCAGCAGTTTCAGCCGTGAACCGGGAGTGCCGAAGTCGTATCCGAACTGGTCGTAGTCCTTCTCGAACCAGCCGGCACCGATACCGAGGATCAGGCGCCCGCCGCTGATGTGGTCGACGGTTCGCGCCATGTCGGCGAGTAGATCCGGATTGCGGTAGCCACCACCGGTGACCAGGGCGCCGATCTCGACGCGTTCGGTTTGCTCGGCCCAGGCGCCGAGCATGGTCCAGCATTCGAAGTGGGCGCCGTCGGGATCGCCGGTCAACGGGTAGAAGTGGTCCCAGTTGAAGACGATGTCCACCCCGGCGTCCTCGGACCGCAAGACGGCGTCGCGTATCAACCCGTAATCGGGTGCGTGCTGGGGTTGGAGTTGAACACCGATGCGTACCGGACGAGTCATGCCACGCTCCTGACGAGAGGAATGGTTGTCTTCTCCCATCATGGCCGGGTGTGCGCGGTACCGCTACCGCCGCCGTCGGTGACGGGTTTGCCCGATCTTGTGCCCACCCCTTTTCGAGCGAACGGTACTTTCGGAGCCTTAGATCGACTGAACGTGCCGTTCGCTCAGAAAGGGGGCAGGCAAAAAAGGCGGCAGTCAACAGGGGGGCGGGTAAAAACAGGGGTGGTCTGCCCACAGCAGACAGGCGGGGCCGCGGCACTGCCGCGCCGGTAGGAATGGATTCATGACTACTGAAGCGCCCACCGATACCGGCTACCGTGACCTGTTGACAGACAGGCTCTTCCGACAGCGAACCATTCTGCTCACCGGCGAGGTCAACGACGCCATGGCCGAACGTGTGTGTTCGGAACTGGTGCTCCTCGCCACCACCGACCCCAAGCGCGACGTCGTGCTCTACATCAATTCACCTGGCGGATCGGTGTTTGCCGGTCTGGCCATCTACGACACTATGAAGCTCATCCCCAACGACGTCGTGACGGTCGCGATGGGCTTCGCCGCCAGCATGGGCCAGGTGCTCCTCTGCTCCGGCACCCACGGCAAGCGAATCAGCCTGGCGCACAGCCGCATCATGATGCACCAACCTTCGGCGGGTATCGGTGGCACTGCGGTGGACATTGCGATCCAGGCCGAGAGCCTCGAGCTGATGAAGCGTCAATCGCAGGAAATCCTCGCCGCCGAAACGGGCCGGACCGTCGAAGAGATCGAGACCGACAGCGATCGGGATCGCTGGTTCACCGCCGAGCAGGCGCGCGAGTACGGAATCGTCGACCGCGTCGTGACGTCCTTCGCCGAGATAGCACCGCAAGCCACCTTCCCCAAGATCGGATTGTGACGTCATGTCCCAGTACACGATTCCCAGTGTCATCGAGCGAACACCAACGGGTGAGCGATCTTTCGACATCTTCAGCAGGCTGCTCAACGAACGCATCGTCTTTCTCGGCACAGAGATCGACGACGGCGTCGCCAACGTCGTGATGGCTCAGATGCTGCATCTGCAAGCCGACAACCCGGATCGCGAAATCGGTTTGTACATAAACTCTCCCGGCGGTTCCACCACGGCGATGCTCGCGATCTACGACACCATGCAGTTCTTGAAGCCGACGATTTCGACGTACTGCATGGGTCAAGCGGCTTCGGCTGCTGCGGTGCTTCTCGCCGCCGGCACTTCGGGCCATCGGCATGTTCTCGCCCATTCGCGGGTGCTGCTGCATCAACCGTCGACGCAAGGTAGCGGCACCATCTCGGACCTCGCACTTCAAGCAGCCGAGATCCTGAGAATCCGGGAGCAGACCGAGGCGATTCTGAGTAAGCACACCGGTCAGAGCGTCGAGCGATTGCGTAAGGACACCGATCGCGACAGGATCTTCACTGCCGACGACGCAATTTCCTACGGGCTGGCCGACACCCTCATCGAAGGGAACTGACTAGGCCGCCATCAGGACGGGACCCGAGATCGGTGAGGGAGAGTGCCCGAAGGTGAGGGAGTTGAGTGCAACGATCCTGTTGCCCGCTCGGAACAGTAGATGCTCGAGCGGCATCCCGAGCGCTTCGCAGATTGCGCGCAGAATTTCCGACGACGGTTCCTTCTTGCCCCGTTCGATCTCGGAGAGGTATTGCTTCGACATCCCGACCTTTGCGGCTACGTCGTCGAGAGTTCGGTCCTGATCGCGTCGAACCTCCCGCAGCACTCGTCCGTAGGCTTCACGAATCAGTGGGGGTTTGCGCACGGCAACAGCCGGATCGGGGAGTTCCGACTCACCCTTGACCAGGACCAGTCTGCGCGGCGCATCCATAGGCCGAGTATTCCAGCCGACCGGTACGGACACTACCGGGTTCGCCGAGGGCTGACATCTAGTCCGTTCGAACACCACCGGCAAGGAACATCGCTCGAAGAACGAAGGCCGCCTCGGGCCCGATGATCTCGCCGACAAGGCTCGTGTAGCGGTCGACGAACTCGGGCCCGTGGGAAGCCTCGTCGGAGGCGGGGTCGCCGAGGTGGTGCGCAAGTTCGTGCAAGACAACGAATTCGCGTAGCGCCCACCGGCCGTCACGGTCGTCCGGGACGGCGATGACGTCGTTCGAGTAGTGAGCGGCGGCATTGCCGCCGCGGGAGCGTACGGACACCGGAATGGTTGCGCGAGTCCAGGTCTCCCGTACCCAATTCAGCCCGAGTAGCTGATCGCAGTACGCCTGGACCGACTCCACGGAACCGAATTTGCGCTCGACCGGCAAGGTGATGGTGGAACCCATGACTTCGACGCTCCGAAGTCCACGCTGGTCGGCGCGATCGAACATGGTGCGCACCAACGTCTCTGCCTCGTAGACGGCGCTCCGCTGCGTATCCCTCACGAGTCCAGCTGCCCGCGCACCCCGCCGATCTCCGGAAGGTTCCCCAGACGTGCGGAGCGCGCCGCCCGATCACCCGCTCGTCGAGCATGTGAGGAATGCCCGGCGCTTGCGCGGCCGCCGCCCCGCCACGTCCCACGCGCTTTGGAGTTGGACGAGTAGTAGTCCTTCAGCTCGATTTCCTTGTTACGCAGCACGAGTGCGGTTTCGGAAGACGACGTGGCAGATTCTGCGATCGCAGTCTTCTCCGTCTCCTGCTTCGTCTCGGCCAACCGAGCGCCGATGCGGGACGCGTACGCCATCTGGAAGTTCAGGCGCGCCGTCACTCCGGCGACCGGCTTGCGGACCTGCGTGCTGACGCGTCGTCGTCCACGAGTTTCGACGACGGTCCGCACGGACGTTTCGCCGCGGTACGCCCCGGAACGCACGTACGCGTCGGAGTCACGCACCATCTGGAAGAGCAGGCTCGAATACAGGGCCTCGCACACGTCGATGTCGCCGGCGAAGCCGTAGGCGTAGATTACGGCCGACGTCTGCGCGATGTCGCATTGCACGTCGTTGGCAGCGGCGATGGCGATGAACAACTGGGCGTACGTTCGCAGTCCGCGCTTGCCCGGTTCGCCGATGGTGATGAGCCGTTGAGTGGGCGTCGCACGCTTTTCCGAAGACGCGGTGTGCGCACGCGCGACCGCCAGGTCGATCGCGGAACTGGTGGCCAACCGCTGAGCGGCAGCCATGAAGGCTTCACCTTCGTGTGGATTGTCGGTGGACTCCGCTTGGCGAAGCAGCGCACCGATGCGGGTCAGCATCTTCTCCGAACTCACCGTGAAAGACTACGCTCGCGCGCCGACACGGACGTTTATGCTGCTAGCGCACACGCTCACCCTCGACTTGGATCGTCCGGCACGTTCCTGCCGGTAGAAGGGATCAACCCCGTCATGGCTTCAGTGACTTTCGAGAGCACCACCTGCCTGTTCCCCGGATCGAACACTCCGGCAGTGGACAAGCTCGACCTCGAGATCGAGGACGGCGAGTTCCTCGTCCTCGTCGGACCCTCCGGCTGCGGAAAGTCGACCACCCTGCGCATGCTCGCCGGGCTCGAAGATGTCCACAGCGGACGGATCCTCATCGGCGACCGCGACGTCACCGGTCAGGAGCCGAAAGAGCGCGACATCGCGATGGTCTTCCAGAACTACGCGCTGTACCCGCACATGTCGGTGGCCGAGAACATGGGTTTTGCGCTCAAGCTCGCCGGAACCAACAAGACGGAGATCCGCGCCCGCGTCGAAGAGGTCGCGAAGATGCTCGATCTCGAGCCGTACCTCGATCGCAAGCCCAAAGCGCTGTCCGGTGGACAGCGTCAGCGAGTGGCGATGGGCCGCGCCATCGTCCGCCAGCCGCAGGTCTTCCTGATGGACGAGCCGCTCTCGAACCTCGACGCGAAACTCCGTGTGCAGACACGTACGCAGATCGCTCAGCTGCAACGACGCCTCGCGACGACGATGGTTTACGTGACCCACGACCAGGTCGAGGCCATGACGATGGGTGACCGCGTCGCCGTCCTCGAAAAGGGAATCCTGCAGCAGTGCGCCTCGCCGCGCGAGCTGTACAACAAGCCGAAGAACGTCTTCGTCGCCGGCTTCATGGGTTCGCCCGCGATGAACCTGTTCACCCTCCCCGTCGTCGACGGCGGCGTCGCATTCGGTGACGGGATCGTTCCGGTTCCGCGCGAGACGATGAACGGTGTCGTCGAAACCGAGGTTGTTCTGGGTATTCGCCCCGAGCACCTCGAGATCGCCGCCGAAGGCCTGCCGATGGAGGTCGACGTCGTCGAGGAACTGGGCTCGGACGCCTACGTCTACGGCCGGACCACGATCGGCGGACGGTTGCAGCAGATCGTTTCGCGTGGTGACTGGCGCAATCCGCCGCAGAAGGGCGAGCGCGTCAACCTGCGCGTCGACCCTGAGAAGGTGCACATTTTTGCCACCACCGACGGGCGTCGCCTGGGTTAGGTGGACCTGTCAAACGACACATGACCGATTCAGGTTCGGCGTAATACCCACAAGTAGGGGTGTCTCGTGCCACAGTAGGGGCCGATGCCGGGAGCCGGCACTCATGGCGCATGCCGTGAGCAGGCTCTCGGTGACCGTCTATTTGTCATACACATACGGGGAGCGAATCCATGGTTCTGAACTCGAAGGCGATGCGCCGCGCTGCAATTGCAGCCACGGCAGCGTCCATGCTGGTACTGGCAGGCTGTTCGTCCGATTCGGACAAGGACAGCGGAACCAGCACCACGGCCGCATCCGGGGGATCGTCCTCGAGCGAAGGCCGCGGACCCATCACGATCGTCGAGGGGCAGGATGCCCTGAACGAGGCGCTCGAAAACATCATCTCCGACTGGAATGCGGAGCATCCGGACGAGAAGGTCACGCTCAAGCCGCTGGCGAAGGAAGCCAACGCGCAGGTCGACGACATCACCCAGCGCATGCAGGCCAAGAGCGACGAGTACGACCTCATCGGCGTCGACGTCGTCAACACCGCTCAGTTCGCCGCAAACGGTTGGCTGCTGCCGCTCGAGGGTGACCTCGCGATCGACGAGTCCGGCCTCCTGCCGTCGACCGTCGCTTCGGGCACCTACAACGGCAAGCTCTACGCAGCGCCGAAGAACACCAACGCCGCATTCCTGTACTACCGCAAGGACCTCGTCGAGAAGGCTCCCACCACGTGGGCCGAGCTCAAGGAAAACTGCCCGAAGGCTGTCGAAGCCGGCATCTCCTGCTACATCGGTCAGTTCAAGAACTACGAGGGCCTGACGGTCAACACCACCGAGATCACCAACGCCTTCGACGGCCCGTGGGTCGGCCCGGACGGGCTCACCCCTGCCATCGACGACAAGACGAAGGCAGGCGTTCAGTCGATCGTCGACAACTTCGCCGACAACACGATCCCGCAGGAAGCGCTGACCTACTCCGAGGGCGAGTCGCAGACCGCGTTCGGCGACGGCAAGGCACTCTTCATGCGCACGTGGTCCGGCTTCTCGGTCGACGGTGAGAAGACCTCGGTTGCCGGCAAGTACGGCTACACCGTTCTTCCGGGTGTCGACGGACCGGGCGCTTCGACCGTCGGCGGCTACAACGTCGGCATCAGCGCGTACTCGGACGCACCCGCCACGGCTCGTGACTTCCTCGAGTTCATGCAGACCAAGAAGTCGCAGACGTACTTCACCGAGGTCGGCGGCGCACCCGTCCTCTCGGCTGTCTACGACGATCCGGCAGTGCTCGCTCAGTTCCCGTACTTCGCGACCCTGAAGGAAGCACTCGCCACCGCTCAGCCGCGCCCCGTCACGCCGTACTACACGCAGGTGTCGAAGTCGATCTCCGACAACACCTACGCTGCTATTCGCGGCGAGAAGACCGTCGAGCAGGCTTTGGCGGACACCAAGGCCGGCATCGAAACCGCCGGTAACTGATCTACCAGGAGCAATAAGCAATGGCAGAACCGCAGGATCCTTCCGCGGCTGTGCCTACCAACCCCACGGTCGGGGCCGGTTCAACCGGTCCCGACCGTTCGGGCGTTGGTGGGAGACACCGTGCACCGGAACCGCTAGAAGAGCCGTCGGCATCCGAGGCAGCAGGGACATCCCTGACCAAGGTTCTGCCTGACCTTGCAGCTACTCCACCCCCGCCGACCTCGCCCCCGCCTGCGTCGGCGGACAAGCCGAAGAAGCGTCGACGAGTTCCGGTGTGGGCGTTCGTCGCACCGTCGCTGATCGTTCTCGCCGTCATCATTCTGTATCCGCTCGGACGAGCGATCTGGATGTCGATGCACAGCGACGGCAAGAAGCTCGATCCCGAGACCGGCATGTTCGTCACCGGTCAGTTCACGTGGTTCGACAACTACAAGAACTGGATCACCCAGTCCTGCAACACCGCCAACGGCTCGATTCCCTGCCCGCCCGGCACACTCGGATCGCAGTTCTGGCAGTCGATCGGAAATACGTTCGGCTTCACCGTCGTCACCGTCCTGCTCGAGACGGTGATCGGTCTGTCGATGGCGTTGATCATGGCCAAGACGTTCCGCGGACGCGGTTTGCTCCGCGCTTCCGTGCTGATTCCCTGGGCCATCCCCACCGCCGTCACCGCGAAGCTCTGGTTCTTCATCTTCGCCAACGACGGCATTGCCAACAAGATCCTCGGCACCAACATCCTGTGGACGGCGGACCCCTGGCCGGCGCGATTCGCGATCGTCGTCGCCGACGTCTGGAAGACCGCGCCGTTCATGGCGTTGCTGATCCTCGCGGGTCTTCAGATGATTCCCGCCGACGTCTACGAGGCCGCCAAGGTCGACGGTGCGACGGCGTGGCAGCGGTTCCGCATGATCACGCTTCCGCTGGTCAAGCCCGCACTCATGGTGGCGGTGCTCTTCCGCACGATGGACGCGCTGCGGATGTACGACCTGCCCGCGATCATGATGGGATCCAACCCGGCCACCTCGACCATCTCGGTTCTGGTGGTCGATCAGATGCGCGTCGGCGCCAATTCGGCGTCGGCACTGTCCACCATCACGTTCCTCATCATCTTCGCTGTGGCCTTCATCCTGGTCCGATTCCTCGGAGCCAATGCGGTCAGCACGCAGGAAAAGCAGCGGAAGGGGGAGCCGGTATGAACAAGGCACTACGCGGCAAGATCGGCACCTACATCGGCGTCGTACTGATCATCGTGTGGGGACTCGCGCCCTGCTACTGGATGATCGTGACGGCGCTGCGCGACCCGGCGGACACGTTCTCGACGTCGCTGTGGCCCACCAATCTCACGCTCTCCAACTTCACCGCGGCGCTCGATCCCGATGCCAAGGTGAACTTCACCCGTGCACTGATGAACAGCCTCATCATCGCGGGCGCGACCACGCTGATCGCCTTGGTCATCGGCGTGTTCACGGCGTACGCGCTCTCGCGTTTCGATTTCCGTGGCAAATACTTCGTCACCGGAATCATCCTCGGCGCGTCCATGTTTCCGGTCGTCGCCCTCGTGACCCCGCTGTTCCAGTTGTTCACCGACATCGGCTGGATCGGCAGCTACAAAGCGCTGATCATCCCGAACATCTCGTTCGTGCTGCCGCTGACGGTCTACACGCTGACGTCGTTCTTCTCCGAACTTCCGTGGGAGCTCGAAGAAGCGGCGCGTATCGACGGCGCCACCCGTGGCCAGGCTTTCCGCCTGATCATGCTGCCGCTCGCCGCGCCGGCCCTGTTCACCACCGCGATTTTGGCTTTCATCGCAACGGTCAACGAGTACCTGCTTTCGCTGCAACTCTCGAGTGACAAAACCGCGCCCGTCACGGTGGCGATGGCCAAATTCTCCGGAACCGACCCATTCGTCACGCCGTACACCTCGATCATGGCCGGCGGAACCCTTGTGATGATCCCGCTGGTCATCATGGTTCTCATCTTCCAGCGACGCATCATCGCCGGTCTGACCGCAGGCGGCGTCAAGTCGTGATGCGCGCCTGCGCGCGGTTTCGATGAGGCGGGCTTCGCGCGCCCAGCGCATGGAGCTGATCGCCGGCTTCATCTCGGTCTTCGCCCTCATGGCGTTGATCGGCGCTGTGGTCGCGATCGCCAAGGGCGACCCCGGCGTGACGCCGTCATTGGTGCTGCTCGGTTGCGTCGTCGCTCTCGGGCTGGCGTTCCGCGGATATCGGAACGCGGTCCGAGCAGAACGTCGCGAGTAGCCAGCCCGGTAGGGTGACATTTCGGTATCGCAGTTGCCGGGAGTTATCTGATCGAGATATCACCCTGGTGGAATGGTGCCGGTAAGTCCGGATCCACGACCGGGAGTGTTGAGTGAGTCCATCGAACAGATCGAGTGCGACGGGTGGCGATCAGTCGTCGGCTCGATCGGGCAAGTCGGCTAATTCGCCCCGGTCGAACAAGTCGGCCAAGCCCGCGAAAAAGCAGCGCTCGAAGTGGCGGTACGTCCGGCGGACCATCTACGTTCTCGTGCTCCTGATGGTCATCGTGCCCGCGTCGGTTTTTGCTGTCGCGTACAGCCGGACCGACGTCCCGCGCCCCTCTGACATGCAGACCAATCAGGTGTCCACCATCTACATGGCCGACGGCACGACCGTGCTCGGCAAGGTAGTGCCGGCGGAGGGAAACCGCACCGAGGTCGCGTTGTCGGCCATCCCGATTCACGTCCGCGATTCGGTGCTCTCGGCGGAGGATCGTAACTTCTACACCAACCCCGGATTCTCGATCTCCGGATTTGCTCGCGCTGCCCGCGACAACGTGATGGGCAAGGAAAGCGCCGGCGGTGGTTCGACGATCACTCAGCAATACGTGAAGAACGTCTTGGTCGGTGACAAGCGCAGTATCGACAGGAAGCTGCGTGAGCTCGTCATCTCCGCCAAGATGGCGCGCGAATGGTCCAAGGACGACATTCTTGCCGCGTATCTCAACACCATCTACTTCGGTCGCGGTGCGTACGGCATCGCCGCCGCGTCGAACGCGTACTTCGACAAGCCGGTCAGTGAGCTGAGTGTCGAGGAAGGCGCAGTTCTCGCGTCCGTCATCCAGAGCCCGTCGTTCCTGGACCCCGAGACCAATCTGTCCGCGCTGCAAGCGCGCTGGGACTACGTTCTCAACGGCATGGTGGAACTGGGCAGCCTGACCAAGACGGATCGCGACGCGATGCAGTTCCCGGTCGTCGCCCCCGCGAATCGGCCGACCGATCTGAACCAGGCGCCAGGACCCGAAGGCCACATCAAGACCCAGGTACTCAAGGAACTGGCCGAGGCCGGTATCAGCGATCAGACGCTGAACACCGCTGGTCTGCAGATCACGACGACCATCGACCCGGTTGCGCAGGAAGCTGCGCTGAACGCCGTCAGGCGGAATCTCGAGGGCGAGCCGGAAGACCTGCGGACCGCAGTAGTGTCCATCGACCCCAAGACCGGTGGCGTCGACGCCTATTACGGCGGTGACGACGGAGCCGGCTTCGACTACGCCCAGGCGCCGCTGCAGACCGGTTCAGCGTTCAAGGTCTTCGGTCTGGTCGCAGCATTGATGGAAGACATTCCGCTGTCCGCACGGTTCGACAGTTCACCGCTCACGATCAACGGCGTGACCATCGGAAACGTCGGCGGCGAATCCTGTGGTCGATGCACCATCGCCGAGGCACTCAAGCGTTCGCTGAACACCAGCTTCTACCGGTTGATGCTCTCGATGGAGAACGGTCCCCAGAAGATCGCCGACGCCGCCCACCTGGCCGGCATCCCCGAGCACATTCCCGGACTCGACTACCCGACGCTCACACAGGAGGGTGGTCCGCCGGAGAACGGAATCGTGCTCGGCCAGTATCAGTCTCGCGTTATCGACATGGCGTCCGCTTACGCGACGCTCGCCAATTCCGGTGTGTACCAGCAGCCGCACTTCATCCAGAAGGTCGTGACGGCCGAAGGTGAAGTCCTGCTCGATCGCCCGGTCTCTCCCGGTGAGCGTCGTCTCGATGCTGCCGTTGCCGACAACGTCACGCAGGCAATGCTCCCGATCGCGTCGTACTCGAACGGTCACGCGCTTGCCGGTGGACGCCCGTCTGCAGCCAAGACCGGTACCGCGCAGTTGGGTGACACGGGCCAGAACAAGGATGCGTGGATGGTCGGTTACACGCCGTCGCTGTCCACCGCGGTGTGGATCGGAACTTCCGACGCGCAGGCCATCACCAACTCCTACGGTGGTTTGATCTACGGCTCCGGAGTGCCTGCGGACATCTGGAAGAGCACGATGGACGGCGCGCTGAAGGGATCCGACTGGGAGAGCTTCCCGTGGCCGGACCCCATCGGCGGGCAGGCCGGCGTTCCCGCGAACTCCGGCGTGACCTCGGGGGACGGGACGGGCACGCCCACGACGGGCGCGGTCGCTCCCCCGGCGCCCATCGAGGTGCCCGGCCTACCGCCGATCGAAGTACCGCCGCTCCCCCAGTTGCCGCGTCAGATCGAGATCCTGCCGGGCATCGTCATCCCACTACCGGGCTGACAAGCAGCGCTCGATTTCCGGTTCTCAGGCCTGATCGTCGAAGAGACCGAGTTGGGTGGGCGCTGCATCCTTGGCGGGCAGTACGACGACGCGCAGTCCGCGCCTGAGGTTGCGGATCGCGTGCGTCCACGCGCGCTTCTCACCCGCACACAGGTCGGTGTCGTCGTCCTTGCGGCGGATGGACTCGGTCAACGCCTCGTGCCAGGCAGTCTCCTGCTCCTGGCTGATCCGCAGGTAGTCGAGAATGGTGTCGCGGTCGTGCTCACAGATCACGGCAACCTCTTCGGCGCTGAGCTCGCCCGTTCCGTCTGCGTCGAGTTCGAGGAGCGCCATGAGAGCCGGCGGAAATTCGTGGCACTCGTGTGACTCGTATTCGGCACCGGGATCTTCGTGCTCGGAGGCCATGCCGTCGTTGAAGGCGGTGTCTCCGGTTGCGCGGATGGGTTGCCCGCCCAGTTCTTCGGCGAGTTCGTCGGATGCTTCGGCCAGTTCGGCGAACGAGCGCAGAGCCCGCAGCAGGTGCTCGGCGACGAAGGGTGCGCCGTCCACGCGGACCACGCCCAGCACACTCTGCTCGACGAGAATGAGCTTGATGGTCGGCCATTGCCGATTGAGCTGAGCAAGAATTACAGCAGCGTTCTCGAGGTTCTCCACCGAATGCACGACCCGCGAGAACACCTCTACGTACTCGTCGTCCTCGAGGACACGAACATAGGTGACCTGCTCACCGCGGACCAGCGGGATGTCGCCGTCGTCGTCACGCTTGGGCGGATGACCGAGAAGGCGCTCGACGGCCCCGTCGACCAGGATCCGCAGCATGTCGCCCGAACCCGAGGGAGCGTGAGACGGCGTCGTGGCGAACGCCGGCGTCGACTCGCGCCCACTGGTGCTGGCACGCAGGAACGACGGGTGCGCAATGCTCCACATTTCACGGAAGACGCGCAACACCTTTGTCACCAGTTCCTCGGGACGAGCGCGGTCGACGTCGATGTAGAAGGACATGGACCCATTGCCCTCGGGTTCGTGCTCGCACAGATCGGGAGCGTTGAACCCCATGTCGAGCAGCGCTGAATGGTCTTCCGGTTCGAGCATCCGCAGTGGATGCAGAAACCTGTTGGAAGGAACTTCACAGCGCACGGAGGTCTGGTTCCATGCGAAGAACTGGATGCACGCGGGCGCGTCGGCCAGTTCGTCCATGCTGTCGTAATGCGACTCCACCACGAGGGTGTCGTCGTCCTCCATCACGGAGATGTAGCGAGCGAGATGAGTCTCGAAAGTAGTCCAGGCACTCAGGATTTCCAGATCGAAAGTATTGTCCGACATCGTCGCTCCTCTGGTCCGGGGGCGCATGGGGCCCTACCGACGACTCGCCGAAACCCCTGCTTTTCAAACCCCGCCTACGACGTTAGTCGTGGGGTCCGACAGTGACAGTGTTCGTAGGATCCGGGTGACCGTGTTTCAGTCAGGGGATTATCTTCCGAGCCTGCAGATTGGCGAAGATGTCGAGGAACATCGCTTCGGTGTCGACGTGGCGGTGAAATCCGAACCGACGAGCTTTCGATCCGTCAGCGAAAAAGTCGTAGTCCCATCCGAATACGAAGTCACCGAACCCCCAGGACGAGACATCGGAATACGGGGTCCGAGCAAGGTGGTGTTCCTCGACGAGTTCATCCCACACCGACTCCTTGTCCGCCATTGCGACATCGAGGGACATCGGGAGCGGAGGTGCGACGTCCATGTCGAAGAAGGCTGCGATCTTCGGCCACATCTCCTGCCAGCGGAACAGGTCGCCGTTGTTGATGTTGAACGCCTGATTTGCGCACTCGGGGTTGGTCGCGGCCCAGACCGTCGCTTCGGCCAGGAGTCCGGCGTCGGTCATCTCGATCAAGCTGGTGTACGCGCCGGGTTTGCCGGGGAATCGGAGTGGGACACCCAGTTTCTTCGAGATGGTCGCGTAGACGGCGATGACCATCGCGAGGTTCATCGGGTTACCCAGTGCGAATCCGGAGACGACCGAGGGTCTGATCGCCGACCATGTCCACGACTTGCCGAGCTGCCTGCGTTCGAGGAACTGCTGTTGGTCGACGTTGAACTCGGGTGGCATGTGCGGTGGATCGCTCTCGCGGGCCGGAGTTTTGAACGGTCCGAGGTGTGCCCCGTAAACCTTGTAGCCCTGCATCAGGCTGACGTGCTCGAGTCCGCCCGCAACGGGCTCGATGGCGTCGAGAGTGTTGACCAGCATCGCCAAGTTGGGCGGAACCAGCTCGGCCCATGTCGGGCGGTCTTGATAGGCGGCGTAGAAGACGTGAGTGACGTCGCCCAGTCCGCTCAGTGCCGCTGCAGTCCGGTAAGGATCGAGCAGGTCGACTGCGATGTGTTCGACCCGGTCGGTGTCCGTACCGCCTCGCCGCGAGAGTCCGATGATCTTCCATTCTCCGGTCGACTCGAGGTGATCGATCAAGTTCCCACCGATCACGCCTCGGGCTCCGACCACGAGTGCCACTTTGTCGTGCTGCACCATTTCAGCCTCCCATTGGTATATCGCGATGTTGCGATATAGGGAGTGAACCACACATATCGGCATTTCGCGATCTAGCGGTATGCTCACGAACATGGAAGACGCAACAACCGAGTGGGAAACGGCGTTCAAGGCGCTGGCCAACCCGATGCGTGTGCAAATCCTGCAGTGGTTGAAAGACCCCGGGAGCTTTCCCCCTCAGCTCGAGCCTGCCGAGGAGGTCGGAGTGTGCCTCAAGCACATTCAAGCGAGGGCGAAGGTGTCGCAATCGACGGCGTCTCAGTACATGGCCGCACTCCAGGCCGCGGATCTGGTGACCACCACACGAATCGGTCAGTGGCGGCATTACAAACGAAACGAGCAACAGATCGAGAAGCTTGCTGCATTCATCAGGCAGGGTTTGTAGGTACCAGCACCTGACCGATCCCTCCGGGGCCGCCAACGTTGTGGCAAAACCTCACATCGCCGGCGCCGTCGGTATGTGCATTGTGGTCGTTTCTCGGGTTGCTCGTTGTCCTTACGCTCGGCAGAGGGTACTGGCAAGGAGAGGCGTGCGATGAGTCGTGAGAGCTGGGTGGGCCGTGATGCCCGATCCATCGCCGAGGCCGTGCGGTCGGGTCAGGTGTCGGCGCGGACCGTCGTCGAAGAACATCTCGCACGGGTCGACGAATGCAATGTCGAACTCAACGCACTGGTCACCGTGTGCGCCGAGGAGGCTCGCACGGCCGCGGATGCCCTGGACGAGCGACGCCTTCTCGGTGAGACACTCGGCCCCCTTGCCGGGGTTCCGTTCACGGTCAAGGACCTGATCGCCACTGCCGGCGTGCGCACCACTGCCGGTTCTCGCACTCTGGCGGACAACGTCCCGGCCGTCGACGCCCCGGCCGTCGCGGCATTCAAGGCTGCCGGTGCGATTCTGATCGGCAAGACCAACACCCCGGAATTCGGCGCGTGCGGCCTGACTCGAAACGAACTGTTCGGAACCACGGCCAGTCCGGTGCGACCGGACGGCGTCGTCCGGTCCCCCGGCGGGTCGAGTGGCGGCGAGTCCGCGTCGGTTGCTGCCGGGATGAGCGTGCTCGGACTCGGTACGGATTTTGGTGGCTCGGTGCGTTGGCCCGCCCACTGCACCGGCCTCACTTCGGTTCGCCCGACGCTCGGACGTGTCGATCCGGAAGGTCAGTATCCAGGCGTGCTTTCGGATGGACGGGTACTCGCCAACCCTGCGACGATGCACGGCACGATCCAGACCATCGGCCCACTGGCCCGCAACCTCGGTGATGCGGCGCTTGCGTTGCGCGTCCTGTCGAAGCCGCATTTCTCGTGGACCGAGCCTGATTCGGTCGACGTCGACGACCTCGACATCCGCTGGGCCACCGGCGAGGGAACGATTCCCGTCGACGAAGAAATCCGGTCAGCGGTTCGGACGGTGGCGATCAGCCTGGACGCGAGCGAGTGCGACGGTCTGGCTCTGCCGCGGGCCAACGCGCTTTTCGGTGCGTTGCGATCGGTCGAGACCCACGCGGACATCTACTCTCTCGCAGCAGGTTCAGCGCACGCTTTCGACGCGGACATCACCGCCATGCTTGCGGCAGGCCGTGATCGCAGTTCCGCCGAGGTGGAAGCGCTGTGGGCGGATCGCGCGGTGTTGATCAGCGAATTCCTCGGCGAGATGGGAGACGCACTGATCCTGCCGGTTGCGTCGGTGCTCGCTCCGCCACTCGGTGTGGAGAGCTTCGAGGTGGACGGTCGCAAACTCACATGGATGGATGCGCTCGCGAGTTGCCGGGCGATCAGTGTGCTCGGTCTTCCGTCGGTCGTGGTTCCGGTAGGACTCTCCCGCCACGGTTTACCGATCGGGGTGCAGGTGGTGGCGAGACCGTTCCGCGAGCACGTTGCGCTGTCCGTGGCGGCGCGAATCACGTCGAAGGCGCAAGCTCTAGTCTGACTTCCATTTTTCGGTTTCGGCTGCGAAACGTGTTGCGTACGAGTCGGCAAGGTCGTGAAGAGTGGTGACGCAATCGCCGTAGTACGTCGGTGCATGCATGGTCGCCAGAATCCGCGGCTCGAGGTCGGCCAGGGCACGGATCGTGGGTTCGAGATCCGGGGTGAGGCAGGTGGCGTGGCCCAAGTCCTCGGCTTCCAAAGCGGGGCCGACGATTTCGTGCTCGGTGGTCGCGGGGTGGTGCCCGAACGCGGTGAACAGATCTCCGCAGAACAGCGTCGACGTCGTCTCCTCGAACATCAGGCCCGCGTCCCAACCGTGTGGGACGTGTGGGGTGTCGATGTGCCGGACTCGGCGGCTGCCGGTTTCGAGTACGTCGCCGTCCTGCAAGGGAAGTGGCGCCCGATCGGCCAGATCGTTGACCTGGACGAAGCACCCCATCGCACCGTGTGCAACTTGCGCTTCGGGGGCCGCCGCAAGCCAGGAGTTCATGGACCCGCATTCGTCGGCCTCGACGTGACCGAACGTGATCCATTTCAGACGGTCGATGTCGATCAGCGTGGAGAGTGCGTCGGAAGCCGAGGTGAACAACGCTCGCTGCCCGGTGTGGAAGAGTAAGGGTTCCTCGCCGTCGACGAGAAACTGGTTCATCGTGAGGTTCGCTTCGTCCACGAAGGTCGACAGTCGGTAGATGTCCGGCGCGATTTCGGTGATCGTGGTGGTCATCGCGGTGCTCCGATCAGGGCTGTTGTACATGTCGAGCTGTCTTCTCCAGCCTTCTCGCCGCCCCGCGCATGCACAAGGTTCTGGACGTGCTTACGGCTCTGCAATAGTGGAGGACGTGTTCGTACTGCTGCTGACAGGCCCGCCGGGCGCGGGGAAGAGTTCCGTGCTGACCGCGCTTCACGATCGACTCGGCGAGGCCGGGGTGAGCAACGCGATGATCGAGGTGGACGAACTCGAGCGGTGCTATCCGCCGCTGGGGGCCGAACGGGCAATCTCACACGTCGGGATGCTGTCCGCGTCGTACCGGGACGCGGGGTACGGACTCCTGTTTCTCACGGCGACCGTCGAAGACGACGACTACGGGCGCGCCCTGCTGGCCGCGACCGGCGCCGAGGGGCACCTGCTGGCGCGCCTCGAGGCCGATCCGGATACGTTGCGTACCAGAATCATCGAACGTGAACCGGCCGGCTGGGCCGGGTTGGACGAGTTGGTGGAGGCGTCACAACTGCTGGCCGGTTCGATGCCGACGCTCAGTGGAGTCGACGTGGTTCTGAGCACCGAAGGCCGCGATCCCGAAAGTGTTGCCGACGATCTGGAAGCGGCTCTGCGAGAACACAGTCCGTCGCTTCTAGCCGTCGGTGTTCAGAGCGGTGACCACTGAAGCGAACATCGTCGACTTGATTGCCCCCAGTGTGCCCGCATTCTTCGGGCCGATCGGTGCAACCATTTCGATGGCCTTGGCGGTCAAAGCATCGACGGATGCGGTGAAGTCCACCAAACCGGCTGCGAATGCGTCACTTCCGCCGTATCGCCGCCCCGTGGTCATGGCGACGATTGCCGACGCCGGGCTGAGTTTGGCCTGGATGAGAGCTGCCATTCCTTCGGTGAAGGGGATGTTGATGTCCACCTCCGGGAAGCAGTAGTAGCCGCGATCATCGCGCATGACGCGGTAATCATGCGCGATGCCGAGCATGGCGCCGGCTCCGAAGGCGTGGCCGTTGATCGCAGCGACGGTGGGCATGGGGAACGTCAGCATCCGGGCGAACAGCGACTGCACCTGCTGCACATACCACTTCGCCTTGTCGCCGTTCGCGCCCAGCCAGTCGAGGTCGAGTCCGTTGGAGTAGAACTTGCCCGTCGCCGTGGTGACCAGGGCATGTGCGCCTTCGCTCAAAGCCTGGTCGAGTAGCTTGTCGACGGAACCGAGCCAATCCGGCGAGAAACGATTCTCGTCCTCGCCGAGATCGAGAACGGCGATCTTGTCTTCGAAGCGCAGAGTTGCGGTCATGATTGGCCTTTCCTGTTGCGTGGCTTGGGCAGTGGTGGGTCGAGATGCAGAACCGCTCGAACGGCGGCATCCAACCGCGCGCGTGCTGCGGCGTCGGGGACTCGCCAACCGTCGGCGCGTTTGGCGGGATGAATGAGTAATCCGGTAGGCAAGCCGACAACACAGGCCTCGATTGCCTCGACGGCTCTGCCGTCCTTGCGGCCCCAGAGCGCGGTCGACAACCGGATGAACAACTCGACCAGAGACCGGTCGAGTTGTGTGAGTTGCTCGGCGATGTCGGCAGGGACGTCGGTGCCGAGCAGTTCGTCGCGCTGGATCGTCAACAGCAGCAACGCGGATTGTGGGTAGTCGAGCGCGAAGACAGCCGGAACTTCGGCGGCTGCGACGACGGCGGAAACCGCCGAAGTCGGCGACGGGTCCGCGAGAGCGTCGTCCACTCTAGATTGTTGAAGCGCGAGAAATCGTCGTGCAGCACGCAGCCACGCGCTACCGACCAGTCCACTGCGAGAGCCGAATGCGTGATAGATCGCCCCGTTGGATACACCGGTGGCGTCGGAGACTGCCCGGACCGTGACAGCGCTCGGCCCGGCGGTGGCGGCAAGTTTTTCGGCAGCGTCGAGCAGGGTGTCGAGGTCGTGGACGCGTGGCCGAGGCATGAACGCACAGTAACAGAGCGTCTGCTCTGTTACTAGTGTGCGGTCAGATCACCGAATTTGCGCGAAGATCCTCGATCTCCTCCGGGCGCAGGCCGAAGTCGGTGAGTACGTCGTCGGCGTCACCGCCGAGAGTCATGGGTGGCGCATTCCTGACGGGAAGGGTCTTGCCGTCCACCCAGAACGGTCCGCGGACAACGGGAATCGACGTTCCGTCGGCGCTCTGGGTCTGCTCGACCATCTGCAATGCCTCGACCTGCGGGTCGGAGAACACCTGATCGATCGAATGGATGGGGCCGCAGGGGATTCCGGCACCGCGGATCTCGGAGATCCATTGCGCCGCGCCCTTCGTGGTCAGTAGGTCCTCGAGTTCTTTGGTCAGTTGGTCTCGGTGCGCCAAACGTTCTTTACCCGTGGCATATTCGGTACGGAAGGCGAGCTCGGGGTCGCCGAGTACCGAGCACAGTGCGATCCAGTGCTTGTCCGAGCCGGTGGCAATGTTGATCGGGAAGTCGGCAGTGTCGAAAGCGCCGTACGGCGTGATCGTCGGGTGCGTATTGCCGTTCGGCGTCGAAACCCGCCCGGTGCTCAGGTAGTCCTGCGCCTGGAAGGTCATGATCGAGATCGCGGATTCCAGCAACGAGGTCTGCACGCGGTGCCCACGACCATCGCGACCGCGAGAGGCAAGCGCCGCCGTGATGCCCAGCGCTGCGTAGATGCCCGAGACCGTGTCGATGATGGGGATACCGACCCGCATCGGGGTCTGTTCCCCGGCACCGGTGACCGACATCAGCCCGGACATACCCTGGGCCACCTGATCGAGTCCGGGCGCGAACTGGTCCGGGCCCACCGGGCCGAAACCACTGATGCTCATCACGACGAGCCCTGGATTCTCCTGCTCGAGCGAGTCGGGATCGAGCCCCATGTCGGCCAGTACTCCCGGACGGAAGTTCTCGACCAGCACATCTGCGTCGAGGGCCAGGCTGCGAAGCAGTTTCCGCCCGCGGTCACTGCGCATGTCGATGGCGATCGACCGTTTGCCGCGGTTCACGGAAGCGAAGTAGAGGCTTCGATCGCCGTCGAACGGCGGCCACTGACGCGAACTGTCGCCGGAGCCACGGGTTTCGACCTTGACCACGTCGGCGCCGAAGTCCGAGAGCAGCGACGTGCACAGAGGCCCCGCGAGAGCACGGGTGAGGTCGAGAACTTTGATACCGCTGAGCAATTGGTCCATGGGAGAAACCTCGGTTCTGTGGTGTGCAACGTCGCCCACTCGATCCGTCGCACCATCTGCGTGAATTGCCGCTGCAGTGATCGTCGGAGAGGGGAAGAATGAAGGTCAGGCCTGCTTTCGGCTGGGCTCGGTGACAACACTGGTCGAGAGCGCACGGTGATGCGACGGCGACATTGCACAACTGCAGGGCCCGGATTTAGGCGCATTGTGTGACAGGCAGGATTGCGGTGGGCCGATACCGTGAACTCTCTACGGACGGCGATGCAAGCGGGAGGCGAGGCGATGCGCGACATTTCCACTCAGCTGGCGCAGTGGCACGCCCGCGGCGAGGATTTTGCACTGGCGACGGTTGTCCGTACCTGGCGATCCTCACCGCGCATGCCCGGTGCTTCGATGGCCGTCTCACGCTCCGGCGAGGTGGTCGGCAGCGTCTCGGGCGGGTGTATCGAGAGTGCACTGTACGAGATCGCCCAGGAGGTTCTCGCCGACGGCACCAGCCGCATCGAGGTCTTCAGCGTCTCCGACGACGACGCCATCGGAGTAGGTCTGACCTGCGGCGGAACCATCGAAGTGTTGGTCCAGGCCGTCGGAGCCGATTTCGCCGAGTTCGGTCAGGTCTGTGAACGAATCGAGGCCGATACGCCCGTCGTCGTGGTCACCGAAGTGCGTCCGGGAGCGCCGGCGCGGCATCTCGTCGTCGAGCACGGCCGACGCAGCGGGGATCTGGATGCCACGGAGGACGAGGTCTCCATCCTGTTGCGCACGATGGACACCGGTGAGTCCGTCGCTTTTGTCGCGCCGGCGGGAACCCTCATCGATTCGCAGCACGACCTGCTGGTCGAGATCTTCGCGCCACTACCGAGGATGTACGTGTTCGGGGCCATCGACTTCGCGGCATCGATGTGTACGTTGGGCGCCTTTGCGGGTTACCGAGTGACCGTCGTGGACGCACGGCCGGTCTTCGCGACACGGGCGCGCTTCCCCGACGCCCACGATCTGGTCGTCATGTGGCCACACAAGTTCCTCGAAACCGCACCGATCGACAACAAAACCGTCCTGGCCGTGCTCACGCACGACGAGAAGTTCGACATCCCCCTGCTCGAGATCGCGCTGCGTTCGCCGGCTGCGTACGTCGGCGCGATGGGAAGTCGTGCGACGCATGAGCGTCGGGTGGCGCTGTTGAAGGAGCGAGGCGTCACCGACGCCGAGTTGGGGCGTCTGCACTCACCGATCGGGTTGGATCTCGGCGCGAGGACACCGGAGGAGACTGCAGTGTCGATCCTCGCCGAGATGACCAAGACCCTTCGCAATGCCTCCGGTTTGGAACTGCGGGATCTGCAGGGGCCGATCCACCCGCCACCTCAGGAGAATCCGACCGCCCTGCATCGAACGGCCTGAGTCGACTGCGCTGAATTCGGACATCTTGTGTTCGGTGGGGATAGGATCGTTTCTTTCGTGAACCATCTTCCGTGATCCGAATGAAATCGAGGTGCCTGCCAAGTGGCAAACCCGGCCGTACCGGCATCCGAGGTGAATGCTGTTCTCTCCGAAGTTCTTCGAACCCAGCTCCTTCCTGGTGTTCGAAAGGTCGCCGGCGGCTGCGAAGACCCGACGGTAGCCCGGGTGGGATTCATGGCGGTTCCGGACATCGGACCGTGGCTGCGGCACGGACAGTTGCTGATCACCACGCCGGAAACCCTCGCCAGGGTCACCGAAACCTTCAAAGCATTTGTCGGACGGTTGTCGACGCGAGGTGTTGCGGCACTTGCCGTCCAATTCGGCGCAGACGGGGACACTCTCGCGCCGGAGCTGGTCGACGCGGCCGAAAGCGCCGGCTTCCCGCTCCTGGTTTTTCACGGTGCGTGTGATCACCCTGCGGCGAGAGACCGTGAGCAGACGGAGTCGGCCCAGATCGACGCCATGTTCGGGGCCGAGCGCTTGCGACGGCTGCTGGTCGACGTCGTGATGGGCGGCGGCGGCCTCCCGCAATTGACCGAAGTCATCGCACGGGAGATGAAGGGCGCCGCCCTGATCACCACCTCGGACGGACGCGAGATCTGCCGCGCCGGGGACGCCGCGGAGCGCAAGCATCTGTCTGCCTGTCCCGCCGTCGATTCCACCGGTCGTCTGCGGACCGACACCGTCGCGGGCGGATTGGGTCTGCACGAGTTCGACGGTCAATTCATCGCGGTGTCCGCGATTTCCGCCAATCACATCGACCACGGGCGTCTCGCGTTGTTCACCGGTGAGCGCGTGATGACGAGTTACGACCAGTACCTGGTCGAGCGGGCCGCGTCGGTGTGTGCGTTGGTCATCACCCGCGAACAAGCCGTGGCGTCGGTGGAGGAACGCCATCGCGCCAACTTCGTTCACGACCTGCTCCTCGGTCGGGCCGGGGACCACGATCACGTTGTCTCCCATGCCAAGACATTCGGTTGGGACTTCGACCGCCCGCTGGTGATCGTCTCGATCGAGCCTGACCCGATCGACGAACCGGCCTCTGCGGCGCCCGCTCGGCTGCCTGTTGTCGATCGCCAGGCGATGGCGTTCTCCGGGGCGATCGCCCACCGCGATCCCGGTGCGGCGGTGACCGCGCTGACGGGCGAGACGGTGATCGTCATGGGCGTCGGCACCGACACGATGGCATTGGTGCGGGACCTCGTCACGGTCGTTCGCGGTGAAGGTGGCGGCGGGAGAAGGCCGTTCAGTGTCGGGGTGTCCCGGCCGACAGCGGCGATCGACGCAGTCCCCGCGCTCTACAGTCAGGCGCGCACCGCACTGACCGTCGGGCGACGGATCTCCGGTCCGTGGACGGTGACTCAGTTCGACGATCTCGGTGTGTACAGACTGCTCAGTCTGGTCGAGGACGAAAACGAGCTGGAGACGTTCGCGCGGGAGACACTGCGGGAACTGACGGAGGAAACTGCCGAAGCGCAGGACATGCGCAAGACATTGGAAGTCTTGCTCGCGACCAACATCAACATCGCCGAGACAGCGCGCAAGCTCCACTTCCATTACAACACACTGCGTTACAGGGTCGTTAAGCTGGAGAAAATGCTGGGACCCTTCACGGCGCAACCCGAGCTACGGCTGGATCTGTCTCTAGCACTGAAGATAACCGCGATGCGCGGCATCAATCACTAATATTGCCAATCCGAGTCCGTGGGTTCTGGCAGATTGTCATCACGTCGATACCCCTGCGCTGTAATAGCGTTTCACTCCAGTCACGGTGTTTTGTGAGCTGGAGCACACTCAGCGTTCGGACACCTTCCTCTGCACGAAAGGTCCCATCATGCCGATTTGGACGTTGCACGGAGATGGAAAGAACATCAAACCGGGTGAAGTGGTCGCTCCCGGCGAGCGGCTCAGCTGGGGAAGAACCATCGGGCTGGGCAGCCAGCACGTGGTGTCGATGTTCGGCGCGACGTTCGTCTTCCCGATCATCATGGGGCTCAATCCTCAACTTGCCGTGATGATGTCGGGTTTCTGTACGCTCTTCTTCCTGCTGGTGGTCAAGGGACGCATTCCCAGCTACCTCGGAACGTCGGCGGCCTTTGTCGGTGGTATCGCCGCCATTCGCGCCCAGGGCGGAACGTCCGCCGAGGTGACCGGCGCGATCCTGGTGTCCGGACTCGTCCTGGCGGCCATCGGTATCGCGATCCACTTCCTCGGTGGCCGGGTCGTATTCAAGGTTCTTCCCCCGGTGGTGACCGGCGCGGTGGTGATGTTGATCGGATTCAACCTGGCACCCGTCGTCGCGGGGCTGTACTGGCCGCAGGACCAGTGGGTGGCCCTGATCGTCATGGTGGCCCTGATCGTCATGAGTATCGCGTTACGCGGCTTCATGGCGCGCATCGCCATCTTCCTGGCGCTGATCTTCGGCTACGTCCTCTCCTGGATCCTCGACCGGGTCTCGGGGACGATCACCTCCTACGACGCAGGCACCGGTCAGATCACCGAGCACTTCCGCGTCAACTGGGATTCGGTGCAGTCGGCGTCGTGGTTCGGGCTTCCTCCGTTCTCGGACGAGGCCAACGGAATCGTCGGCATCCACGCTCCGTCGTTCAGCCTCACGTTCATCATCCTGGTCCTTCCGGGTGTCATCGCGTTGATCGCGGAGAACGCGGGCCACGTCAAGGCCGTGGCCGAGATGACCGGGGACGACCTCGACCCGTACATGGGACGTGCGCTCGCCGGTGACGGTTTCGCCACCGCTATCGCCAGCAGCGTCGGCGGTTCGCCCACCACGACGTACGCCGAGAACATCGGTGTCATGGCAGCGACCCGTGTGTACTCCACCGCCGCCTACGCGGTTGCCGGCATCGTCGCCATGATGCTCGGCTTCTCCCCCAAGTTCGGTGCCGTCATCTCGGCGACGCCCGGCGGTGTTCTCGGCGGAATCACCGTGGTGCTCTACGGCATGATCGGTCTGCTCGGCGCCAAGATCTGGAAGGAGAACGGCGTCGACTTCGGCAATCCGCTCAACCTCATGCCGATCGCGGCCGGCCTCATCATCGGTATCGGCGACACGGCTCTGAAGTTCAGTGACACGTTCTCGCTCAGCGGCATCGCGCTCGGCACCATCGTCGTGATCGGGATGTACCACCTGTGCCAGTTCATCGGTTCGAAGAACCCGGAACTGAATGCGAAGAATCCGGAACCGAACAAGCCGGATTCGAAGACTCCCGGCGGCGATCGGGAGGAACCCGCCAAGCAACTCACGTGACGCTTGGCTGAGTGTGCTCGATCGACGAAGGCCGGACATCCTCCGCGGAGGATGTCCGGCCTTTCCGGTGTTCTGGGTACTGATCGATCAGACGGAGGTACTGGCTTCGACCAGGCCGATACGGTCGATGCGTTCGGTGCGGGTGTTGAGCCGTTCAGTCGCATCGGTAGTACTGAGCACGCTCAGCTCGTAGTGCAGTACCGCTCCGACGCGAGTGCAGAAGGCGGCGGATTCGTCCGCGGCATCGGGAAATTCGGGGATGACCCGATCGACGATGCCGCCCGCGAGCAGATCGAAGGACCTGATCCCTTGACTGGCTGCCATGTCCGGCGCGTGCGTGACGTCGTGGAACATGATCGCGCTCGCACCTTCGGGAGGTAAGGGCGAGAGCCAACCGTGGCGGGCCGCCAGCACTCGATCGGCCGGAATCAGTGCCAGGGCGCCGCCGCCCGTGCCCTGCCCGAGCAGGAGGGAAATGGTGGGGACCTCGAGTGAAATCATGTCGGCTATGCACCGAGCGATCTCGCCCGCCAGTCCACCTTCTTCGGCCTCCTTCGACAGTGCCGCGCCCGCTGTGTCGATGATCGTCACCAGCGGCAGGTCGAGTTCTGCGGCCAGCCGCATACCTCGCCGAGCCTCCCGCAGAGCGCCGGGGCCGAGTGGGGAGTGAGCAGTCTGTCCGCGCCGGTCCTGTCCGAGAAGGACGCAGGGCATGTCGCCGAAGCGAACGAGCGCGAGCATGATGCCGGGATCGTTCTCGCCTTGGCCGGTTCCGTTGAGCGGGAGCATGTCCGAGGCGGAATTGAGCAACACTTCCCGTATCCCCGGTCGGTCTTCGCGCCGGGATGCGACGACGGATTCCCACGCCGACGTATCGGGTGGGCAATCGTACGAGCACGGGTCACTGGGCAATAAGTACCCACGATGCGCCCCGGTGATGATGCGCAATGCGCGTTCGACGATTTCGGCGAGCTGGTCTGGCGGCCTCACTGCATCGATGAGTCCGTGCTCGTGAAGGTTCTCCGCTGTCTGGACACCGGCGGGGAAAGGTGAGTTGTACAAGGCCTCGAACACTCGAGGGCCGAGGAATCCGACGAGGGCCCCCGGTTCCGCGATCGTCACGTGACCGAGTGATCCCCAGGACGCGAATACGCCTCCGGTGGTGGGGTTTCGGAGATAGACGATGTAGGGCAGGTGCGCTTCTTTGTGCTTGATGAGCGCCGCGGTGATCTTGACCATCTGCAAAAACGCCGTCGTCCCCTCCTGCATACGCGTTCCCCCGGACGTGGGAAGCGCAAGAAGGGGCAGCTGCTCTTGAGTGGCTCGACGGATGGCGACGACGAGGCGTTCTCCCGCCGCCACGCCGATCGAACCACCGAGAAAACCGAACTCGCAGACGATGATTGCCACACGGCGGCCTCGGACGGAGGCGCTTCCGGTCAGGACGGACTCGTCGAGCCCGGTCTTCTCCTGGGCCCGCAGAAGTGCTTCGGCGTAGTCGGAGTCGGTCGCGACGGGAATCGGAGGGGTATCCCACGACTCCCAGGTGCCGGCATCGATTACCAGGTCGAGCAAGTCGCGAGCCGTCAGGCGGTTCATCGGGTGAATCCTTGTAGCCATGACATGATTTCGTCAGTGTCTTCACCGAGAACCGGAGGTGCAGTGTGGCGGGTCTCCGTCACCTCGGTTCCGTCCGGATCGAAAAATCGTAGCGGTGGACCGGGCAGTGTGATGTTTCCGAGCGTGCTGTGGTCGACGTCGACGAGCAATCCCTGTGATCGGGTCTGCTCCCATTCGTACACTTCGGAGATCGTCCGAACCCGTCCTGCCGGTACTCCGATGCGGTCGAGTTCGGTCAGAAGCTCGTCACGCGAGTACGGCTTGAAGGTACGTTCGATCAATTCGACGACCTGGAAATGATTTTCGACGCGTTCGGCGTTTGTTGCCATACCCGGGGCGTCAGGGTCGAGGTCGAATCCTTCGCAGAATCTTCTCCACAGGCTTTCGCTGCCGACCGAGATCTGCACTGCGCCATCGCCGGTACGAAAGAGCCCGTACGGTGCGATGGAGGGATGGTGGTTGCCCTGCGCTGTGCCTACCTCACCGGCGACGGTCCACTTCGTTCCTTGAAACGCGTGAACACCGACCACGCTGGCCAAGAGCGACGTTCGGACAACGCGGCCTTTCCCCGTCTGTTCGCGTTCCTTCAAAGCCGCGACGACACCGAACGCCCCGTACATTCCGGCGAGAAGATCGGCGATCGGAACTCCGACTCGTTGAACGTCGTCCGGACTCGAGCCGGTCAGCGACATGAGTCCGGCTTCCCCCTGGGCGATCTGGTCGTAGCCGGCGCGACCGCCTTCCGGGCCGTCGTGGCCGAAACCGCTGATGGACAGAACGATCAGTCGAGGATTGAGTTCGGCCAGCCGCTCGGTCGAGAATCCGAGTCGATCGAGAACTCCGGTGCGGAAGTTCTCCATGAGAACATCGGCGCGGCAGACGAGATCTTCGAGGGTCGCGCGCCCACTGTCGGATTTCAGATCGAGCGTGATCGACTTCTTGTTCCGGTTCGTGGACAGAAAATACGTCGATTCCCGTTGTGTGTTCGGTGGTTCCAACGTGGGCTCCACAAAAGGCGGCCCCCACCCACGGGTGTCGTCGCCGCCGTGAGGTGATTCGACCTTGATCACGTCGGCACCCAGATCGCCGAGCATCATTGCCGCGTGAGGACCCGCGAGTGCGCGCGTGAGGTCGACGACTATCACGTCGTGTAACGGACCACTACGAGCACTTGTGTTGTGAGGCTTCGAAGTCGAGTTCATGTCGCACCGCCGTGTTCTGGTGTAATTGGCTGAGCCAGTTGGTGGTTGAGGCCTCCGTAGTTCGGTCGACTCCGGTCCGCTGGACCGAGAAACCGGCCAGGGCCACTGAAGGAGGTATGTGCGGCCCGTCTTTCGAACCGTAAGCGGGCACCGGTGAACGGCACATGGGTAACCTTGCCGACGACGGGTGTCAGTGGTGGGTAAGAAGTGACGAACGCTCACCGGGCGGCGCGATTGCGGTTGTATCGAACCGTTATCGGGACGTTCTGTCAGCTCATATCGTGCGAAGTCATGACATTTCGTGCATCTTCATGACCTGCAGGGCGAGTGAGACGTTCAATCGAAGGACGGGGTCGTCGGTGAACGATCCGACGACGCTCTCCAGCTTTCCGATTCTGTAACGCAAAGTGTTGTAGTGCATGTGCAGCGCCCGGGAGGCCTCGGCGACATTGCAATTGCAGTCGAGCAGGGTCTGGAGTGTCAGACGCAGGTCAGCGGCTTCGGCGTTGTCCGCCGACAAGGACTTCAGAACGTCATCGGTGAACGAACGCAGTTCGCTCTTGTCCGTCTGGAGCGAGAGGAGTCGGTGTACACCGAGTTCGTCGAAGTGTGCGATCTGCCCCGGCCCGTTGATACGTCGGCCGACGACCACGGCTGTACAGGCTTGGTCGTAGGCCGCGGGTAGATCGGCCAGGGAGTAGATCACCCGGCTCACTCCCGTGCTGAAGGATCGGCGGCCGCTGGTGCGATCGCCGGCAACCTTGCGCACCAACCCTTCGATGTCCCGAACCGCACGGTCGGTGCTGGTCGGGAAAAGCGTGACCACCTCGTGTCGAAACCCGACGGACGGCGCTGTCCGCTCGTGTGTTCGTACCACTTGTTGCCAGCCGTCGCTGAGTCGATCTTGGTCCGTGCGAGTGGAATTCGCGTGCTGGGATTCCGGGTGATCGACGTCGAGTTCTGCAACCACAACGGTAAGTGGACGAGTGACATCCCACCCCAACTGGGTGAAGTGCGCGCTCACTTCCGCCGGCGAGCCGGCTTCGCCTATCAGTGCGTCGCGGAGGAAGTCGCCGCGGAACTTGGATTCCACTGCCGCAACTGCCAGCTGTTTGGTGACGGCCAGCGCGGCAACGGTGGCCGCTCGCTCCAGCGCTTGAACGACAACTGCGCCGAGTTCGTGGGTGCCGGCGTACGCCACCATTCGGCCGTGGTCGGTGCCGCCGGCCACCACCCGGGTGAGCGCCAACTGACCAGGAAATCCTTTGGGCGCGTTCTGTAAACCGACAGCGACCCGTTCGGTCAGGAACCGACCGGTGCTTTCGAACAACGGAAGCGCGTTCAGCGCGGCTGAATCTCCGGCCTCCGTCAACACTCTTCCGTCCGGCGAGCAGATGAGAACGCTGACGTCGAAAAGCGCGGCGAATTCTGCGGCAATCTGAGGTAGATCGCCACCTTCCAAGACGATCGACGTCAACGAGCGGTGAAGTCGATCGGCAATGTCGAGTGCCGCGGACTGCTTCGCCACCAACTTGGTGAAGACCTCCGAGATCACCTCGTCGAATCCCGCGGTGACGGGAAGAACCAACAGCGGAAGCCCTCGCTGCTCTGCCATGTGCAGCATCGCCTCGGGCAGCTCGTCGAGATAACGGCCCGTTTTCACGGCAAGTGCCGCGACTCCTCGACGTGCAAGACCGTCGACGAGGTCACTGAGATCTGTGTCGTCGAGAAGCTCGCCGGTTCGCCCGTAGCGCAGCGGGAACCCGGTTGTCACCAACAACTCGTTCGGCTTCACCCAAGCGAGGATGTCCGGTACTTCCATCACGTTCACCGATTGAACGAGGTGGCGCAAGCCCCCGTGCCCGGCAAGGACTTCGGCTCCACGCAGACTGGGCAGCTCGAGGACATCCCGAACTGTGAGTCTGTAGTCGCCACCTTCTGGCAAATGTTGAAGCTCTTCGCTCGAATATTTGGCAGATCTATCCATGTCGCGAGACTACGCTCGATCACGCGACGAACATTGTCAACAGTTGACGAAAATAGCCTCTCGGAATGAGCGGTTCTCCGTATGTCTGCCAACTACCGCGGCCCGAATTGGCGATCGCCCGCGTCTCCGAGTCCAGGTATCAGGAAAGCATTTTCGTTCAGGCCGTCGTCGATGCTCGCTGTGAGGAGCCGGACCGGATGTCCGGAGTTCTTCAGTGCTTCGATCCCTTCCGGAGCCACGACGACACATATTGCAGTCACATCGGTGGCTCCGCGTGCAATGAGCAGATCGATTGTGCGGACGATGGATCCACCGGTCGCCAACATCGGATCGAGGACGTAGACGGGGGTGCTCGACAGATCAGCTGGCAGGGACTCCAGATACGGAACCGGCTGGTGTGTCTTCTCGTCTCGTGCCATTCCCACGAAACCGACGCCTGCCTGCGGAATAAGGGCACTCGCCTGTTCGACCATGCCGAGGCCCGCTCGCAAGACCGGGACCAGGAGCGGTGGATTCGCCAGCCGCACCCCCAGCGTCGGAGCAACTGGCGTCTCGATGTCGAACTGTTCCAGTTCTGCGCCGCGCATGGCCTCGTAGACCAACATATGGGTCAGTCTGCGCAAGGCGGACCGGAACGTTGCGTTGTCGCTGCGAGCGTCGCGCATGGTCGTGAGCAGCGATGCCGCCAGCGGATGGTCGACAACAGTGGTGTCCATGGTCGAATCGTAAGTGAGAACCGATGTGGCGGCGCACAACCGGTGAATCGGAGTCGAAATTACCAATCGCGGTTTTCGTTTGGGCAAGTATTGACGATGCCGATGGGTTCGAGTCGTCATAGCGTGGTCGACACGGCAGTTCCGAACCGCTCGGCTGGACTGAGCGCCCGGAGCTGTCAAGGCCCAATTTTGCCTCCACGATTCCCTATACAAGGAGATGCCAATGCCCGAAGCAATCGAGGTCCGTAAGGTTCCGCTACACAGCGTCTCCGACGCCAGTGAGCTCGCCAAGCTGATCGACGACGGTGTCCTCGAGGCCGACCGCGTCATTGCAGTCATCGGCAAAACCGAGGGTAACGGCGGCGTCAACGACTACACACGCATCATCGCGGACCGAGCGTTCCGAGAGGTTCTCTCCGCCAAGGGTAATCGCAGTCCCGAAGAAGTGGCGGAGGTGCCGATCGTCTGGTCCGGCGGCACGGACGGCGTGATCAGCCCGCACGCGACGATCTTCGCGACCGTGCCGGCAGACAAGGTCACCAAGACCGACGAGCCGCGACTGACCGTGGGTGTCGCCATGAGTGAGCAACTGCTGCCCGAGGACATCGGCCGTACGGCCATGATCACCAAAGTTGCTGCGGCAGTGAAAGACGCGATGGTCAATGCCGGCATCACCGATCCCGCCGACGTGCACTACGTACAGACCAAGACTCCGTTGCTGACAATTCACACCATCCGTGACGCCAAGAGCCGCGGCAAGACTGTGTGGACCGAACAGACTCATGAGTCGATGGACCTGTCCAACGGCGGAACGGCTCTGGGGATCGCGGTTGCGCTCGGCGAAATCGACATGCCGACCGACGAGGATGTCATGCACAGCCGCGAACTCTTCTCCTCTGTCGCATCCTGCTCGTCCGGCGTCGAGTTGGACCGCGCGCAGATCGTCGTCGTCGGTAACGCACGTGGCGTCGGCGGACGCTACCGGATCGGCCACAGCGTGATGAAGGATCCGCTCGACCAGGACGGCATCTGGGCGGCGATCCGTGACGCCGGACTCGAACTTCCGGAGCGGCCGCACCCGAGCGACCTGGACGGTCAACTCGTCAACGTGTTCTTGAAGTGCGAGGCCAGTCAGGACGGAACGGTCCGTGGCCGTCGTAATGCGATGCTCGACGACTCCGACGTGCACTGGCACCGCCAGATCAAGTCGTGTGTCGGCGGAGTCACGGCAGCTGTCACCGGCGATCCGGCAGTGTTCGTCTCGGTATCGGCAGCGCACCAGGGTCCCGAGGGCGGCGGCCCAGTCGCTGCCATCGTCGATCTCGGTCAGTAGTAGGCAAGAACCTCGCTGGAAACCTCGACAGTCGCGCCGCCACCGGCAATTCGTCCTCGAATCAGTTGCCGGTGGCGGCGAGTCCGCCGCGGCGTACCCCACTTCACTGCTTGAAAGGATTCACGATGGTTCATGCTGCTGACCCTGTCGACGAGAGCGTTTCCGGTGCGCCCGAGAATCGCGAACTCGTCATGGCCGATGCGGTCACGCTCAGTGGTCTGATACGCAGGCGTGAAGTGTCGTGTGTCGAGGTGATGGACAGCTTCCTCGATCAGATCGAATTACATAACCCGGCGGTGAACGCGATCGTCGCATTGCGGGATCGGGAAGCGTTGACGGCGGAGGCGCGCGAGCGTGATTCGCAGTTGGCGAGTGGGGAGTATCTCGGTTGGATGCACGGGTTTCCGCATGCGGTGAAGGATCTTTCGGCAGCCAAGGGTCTGCCGTTCACGTCCGGGTCGCCGATGTTCGCGGATCGAATCGCCGAAGATGACGAACTGTTCGTCAAGCGGATCAGGTCTGCCGGTGCCATTGTGATCGGCAAGACGAACACACCGGAGTTCGGACTCGGATCCCAGACGTACAACCCGGTGTGGGGTACGACGGTGTCGCCGTACGACAATTCGCGCACTGCCGGCGGTAGCAGCGGTGGCGCCGCAGCGTCGTTGGCGCTCCGCATGTTGCCGGTGGCTGATGGAAGCGATTACATGGGTTCGCTCCGAAACCCGTCGGCATTCAACAACGTTGTTGGGTTTCGACCATCCTGGGGTCGGATACCGGAGACGGGATTCATCGCTCAGGGCGCCGTTGTGGGCCCGATGGGCCGAACCGTCACCGACGTGGCTCACCTGCTTTCCACGATGGCGGGGCCGGATGCTCATGCACCGTTGGGGATTCGTGAGGATCCCGCGGTATTCACCGAAAGCCTCGCACGTGATCTGAAGGGCTCTCGGATCGCATGGGTCGGTGACTGGAACGGTTACCTGGCAACCGAACCTGGAGTTCTCGAGTTGTGCGAATCCTCGTTCGAGGTCTTCGAACAGTTGGGGTGCCGCGTCGAGGCGGCGCTTCCCGACTTCAAACCCGAGGACATCTGGCAACTGTTCTTGCGGTGGCGTTGGTGGGCACAGCTCGGCTTGATCGATCAGTACAACGATCCGAGCTTGCGCGAGTTGATGAAGCCCGAACTGTTGTGGGAACTCGAGCACGCGGTCACACTGTCGGCTCTCGACGTGACCAAGGCCGCGGAGGCCCGCAACGGCTGGCTGTCGGCCATTACCAAGATGTTCGAAACCTACGACTACATTCTTGCGCCCAGTGCCCAGGTGTTTCCTTTCGACAAGAACACTCACTGGCCCGAGACCGTCGACGGCCGATCGATGGACACGTATCACCGGTGGATGGAGACGGTTGTTCCCTGGACGATGGCCGGGGTTCCGGTTGCGGGGATGCCGGTCGGCTTCGACGATCGTTCGCTTCCCATGGGTATCCAGATCATCGGTCGGCACGGAGCCGACTTGGACGTACTCCAACTCGCCTACGCATTCGAGCAGGCAACCCAGTGGGTCGAGCGGGTTCTTCCGCCCGCACTCCGCGTGAACTGACCGATCTATTTCGAACGTATCCAGTTGGGAGAGAAAGACGATGGCTTCGGCATTGTGGCACGGGTTCGCGGACATGGGCGCTGTGGAGAAGAACGGCGCGTTTGTCGTCTCTCGCGGTGAGGGCGCGTACATCTGGGACCGCGAGGGCACTCGGTATCTGGATGCGACGGCGGGCCTGTGGTTCACCAATGTCGGGCACGGGCGCACGGAGATCGCGGATGCGGTGGCGGCTCAGTTGTCGAAGATCGCTCATTTCTCCAACTTCGGTGATTTCGTTCCCGAAACCACGCAGGTGTTGGCCGAGCGGTTGGCGGCCATCGCGCCGGTTGCCGGGAGCAAGATCTTCTTCACCTCGGGTGGTTCGGATTCGGTGGACACTGCGGCGAAGCTGGCTCGCCGGTACTGGCACGAGGTGGGGCAGCCGGAGAAGACGATCATCGTCGGACGCCAGAAGGCGTATCACGGAATGCACGTTGCCGGAACGGCTCTCGCTGGTATTCCGGTGAACCGTGAGGGGTACGGCGAGCTGATGGCGGATGCGGCGACCGTCGGCTGGGACGATGCGAAGAGCCTGCTCGAGTTGATCGAGAAGATCGGTGCGAACAAGATCGCGGCGTTCTTCGCGGAGCCGATCATCGGTGCGGGTGGGGTGTATCTTCCGCCGGAGGGGTATCTGGCGGAGGTGCGTGACATCTGCCGCGAGCACGACATTCTGTTTGTCGTCGACGAGGTGGTGACCGGTTTCGGCCGGATCGGTGGTGAGTGGTTCGCGTCCACTCGTTTCGATTTGCAGCCGGACATGATGACCACGGCAAAGGGTTTGACGTCGGGTTATGTTCCGATGGGTGCGGTGTTCATCGCGCCGCGGGTGACGGAGCCGTTCTATGCCGGTTCGTGGTGGCGTCATGGGTACACCTACGGCGGGCATGCCGGTGCTGCTGCGGCGGCGATGGCGAACCTGGACATTCTCGAGCGTGAGAATCTGCTCGCGGAGTCGAAGCGTTTGGAGGCGTCGTTGCATACGCATCTGCAGCCGTTGGCGGAGCATCCGCGGGTGGCGGAGGTTCGTAGTGGGCTCGGTGCGGTTGCTGCGGTGCAGTTGGCTGATCCGGCGGAGGCGTTGCCGTTTGTGAAGACGCTTCGTGAGCATGGTATTTCGGGTCGCGCTGCGGGTCAGGGTGCGATGCAGATTTCGCCGACGTTCGTCATGAGCGATGATCAGGTCGCGGAGATGGCAGCGGGAATCCTCGCAGCCCTCGGCTAGGACTGTCGTTTTCCGTTGACAGACATCGTGTTACGGAATCATTAAGCCGAAGAAAATGTTTGGGCCCTTCGTGGCGTGGTCCTCATTTCGGTCGAAACTGCCTCCAACACTGACGATGACCCCTGCCCGCATCATCTGCCACCATTGTTGCCAATCTCGGTGAGTGGGTTCTGGCAGATTGTCATCACGTCCAAATCTCGGTCCTGCATTAGCGTTTCACTCCAGACACGGTGTTTGTGAGCTGGGGCACAAAGCATTTCGAACACCTTCCTCCTTTGCGAAAGGTCTCGTCATGCCGATCTGGACGTTGCACGGAGACGGAAAGAACATCGGAGCCGGTGAAGTGGTCGCTCCCGGCGAGCGACTCAGTTGGGCGAGAACCATCGGGTTGGGCGGCCAGCATGTCGTGTCGATGTTCGGCGCGACGTTCGTCTTCCCGGTCATCATGGGCCTCAATCCTCAACTTGCCGTGATGATGTCAGGCTTTTGTACGCTCTTCTTCCTGCTGGTGGTCAAGGGGCACGTCCCCAGCTACCTCGGAACATCCGCAGCTTTTGTCGGTGGCGTTGCCGCCATTCGTGCCCAAGGTGGAACGACGGCCGAAGTGACCGGTGCGATTCTGGTGTCGGGGTTGGTTCTGGGATTCGTCGGCATCGCCATCCACTTTCTCGGCGGTGGCGTCATCAGTAAAGCGCTACCGCCGGTGGTCACCGGCGCTGTGGTGATGTTGATCGGCTTCAACCTGGCGCCCGTTGTCGCGGGGTTGTACTGGCCGCAGGATCAGTGGGTGGCACTGATCGTGATGGTTGCACTGATCGTGATGAGCGTTGCGCTACGCGGCTTCCTGGGACGTATCGCCATTCTCGTCGCGCTGGTTTTCGGCTACATCTTCTCGTGGGTCCTCGACCGGCTCTCCGGTCCGATCACGTCCGCCAGTGGTAGCGGCGCACCCACCGAGCACTTTCGTGTCAACTGGGATTCGGTGCACTCGGCGTCCTGGTTCGGGTTGCCGCCGTTCTCGGACGAAGCCAACGGGATCGTCGGTATTCATGCTCCCTCGTTCAGCCTCACATTCATCGTTCTGGTGCTTCCCGGTGTCATCGCACTGGTCGCGGAAAACGCCGGACACGTCAAGGCGGTCGCCGAAATCACGGGCGACGATCTCGACCCGTACATCGGACGCGCCATTGCCGGTGACGGTTTTGCCACCGCCATCGCCAGCGCAGTAGGCGGCTCCCCTACGACGACTCATGCCGAGAACATCGGTGTCATGGCTGCCACGCGGGTGTACTCGACCGCCGCGTACGTGATTGCGGGTTTCATCGCGATCCTGCTCGGCTTCTCGCCTAAGTTCGGAGCAGTCATGGCGGCGACGCCCGGCGGCGTCCTGGGCGGAATTCTTGTGGTTCTGTTCGGCATGATCGGTCTGCTCGGCGCCAAGATCTGGAAAGAGAACGGCGTCGACTTCGGGAACCCGCTGAATCTGATGCCGATTGCCGCCGGTCTGATCATCGGTATCGGCGACACGGCGCTGAAGTTCAGTGACACGTTCTCGCTCGGAGGTATCGCGCTCGGCACCATCGTCTTGATCGTGATGTACCACCTCTGCCGGCTCGTAGGGTCCTGGAACCCTGAACTGAACAGGCCGAAGTCCGGCAGGCGGCCGGGCGCAACGCCGGGGGCGAATGCGTCAGATGACGAACGCGAAGAGCCCGTGGCGCAGCTCACGTGATGCCAAGTTGAATGTATGCCAGGTATGACCCGTGACCGTTGTCACATCTGCACAAAACGTGAAGTGACTCATAGAGGCAGGATTGAGTAATGAAACCGTCGCCGCTGACTTATCACCGACCGTCCTCGGTCGAGGACGCGTGCCGAATCCTCTCCGAGGTCTCTCACGAGGGGAAGGTGCTCGCCGGTGGGCAATCGCTTGTGCCGCTGCTGTCCATGCGCCTCGCCGCGCCCGCCCACATCGTCGACATCGGATCGATCCCGAACCTCGCTTCGGTGACCTCGTCCGAAGACGAAGGAGTGCGGTTCCAGGCCCTGGCCACGCACTCGGTGCTGGCGGCCGACGAAGGTGCTCGTCGAGTCCAGCCTCTGCTGAACCGTGCTCTGCAGTTGGTAGCGCACCCCACGATCCGTAACCGCGGGACGAGCGTCGGCTCCATCGTCCATGCCGATCCGTCGGCGGAGATGCCGGCAGTCCTGACGCTGCTCGGGGGCAGCGTGACCGTCCAGTCGGTGCGTGGCACCCGCGAGATCGCGTCGACGGATCTCTTCGCCGGCCCTCTCGAGTCGAGCCTGGAATCAGACGAGATCGCGGTGTCGGTGTCGGTGCCCGCCGCCGAACCCGGCGTGGGAACCGCCATCGACGAGATCGCGCGTCGTCACGGTGACTATGCACTGGTCGGCGTCGTCGCCCGGATTCGCGTGGTCGACGGTCTGGTGACCGAAGCGCACATGACGTACGTGTCCGCCGGAGAGCTGGGGCAGGTCGTGGACTACACGAACGTGCTGGCGGGGGCGTCCGCGACGGATCAGCGAGACCCGCGGTGGCGCACCCTCGGGGAATGCGCCCGCGCGCAGATAGATACCGAGGCAGACATTCACGGGACGGCGGCGTACCGCTCGCAGTTGGTGTCCGCGCTCACGGCGCGGGTCGGCTTCGCGGCGGCAACGGATGCTCTCAGTGAGAACGCAGTACTGGCAGGAAAGTGGTGACAATGTCCAAAAACGATCGCTCCATCGATGATCAACTTGCCGAGCTGGCAGCAGATACCGGTGAGCACCATGTAGCTGTCACGTTCACGCTCAACGAGGTGACGAACACCGTCGTTCTTCCCTCCCGCACTCTGGCTTCGGATGCCATTCGTCACCACCTCCGTAAGACGGGCACGCACGTGGGTTGTGAACACGGCGTGTGTGGTGCGTGCACCGTGCTGCTCGACGGAAAGCCTGTTCGATCCTGCCTCGTCCTCGCGGCCAGCCTCGAAGGTCGATCGATCACCACCGTCGAAGGCCTCGTCGAGCCGGACGGCACTTTGCATCCGGTTCAGCAGGCGTTCAAGGATTGTCACGGTCTGCAGTGCGGATTCTGCACTCCGGGATTCGTGACGACCATCGCGGCATTTCTCGAGGAGAACCCCAACCCCACGCGGGAGGAAGCTACCGACGCGATAGCGGGAAACCTCTGCCGTTGTACGGGGTACCAGAACATCAGGGCGTCGGTTCTGCGCGCAGCCGAGATCAAGCGTGAACGGGCCGGGCAGTTCCCGCTCGGAATCGACGACGCGTCCACTCGGGAGGCGTTGGATCGTAAAGTGCGGGGAACAACGAATCCCGTCGGAGGACGGGCGGGTAAGGCATGAGTACTCCGGTCAAACCAGCAAAGCGCAACGGGGCGAAGCATCCCGCTTCCGATCATTCGACGGCCGATCATTCGGTTGCCGACGACGGCAAGTTCTTCGGCAAACCGATTCCGCGCGAGGAAGATACGCGTCTGCTCAGCGGGCAGGGGCGATACCTCGACGATCTGGGCCACAATGCGCTGATCGCGGCATTCGTCAGGTCGCCGCACGCCCATGCGCGAATCATCGACATCGACATCGATCAGGCGCTGGAAGTGCCTGGCGTACATGCCATCTACACCTACGAAGATCTCCTCGCGGACACGCCGGAAATGGCGGAGAACCTGCCACTGCTCATTCCTCATCCGGGAATCATCGCTCCGCGCAACGGGTATCCCCTCGCGAAGGACGAGGTGAAGCATGTCGGAGAAGCCATCGCCATGGTGGTCGCCGACAACCGGTACATCGCCGAGGACGCTTGCGCGAAGATCGACGTCACCTACGAGGCGCTGAAGCCTGTAGTGGGGATCGACGTCGCTCGCACCGCCGCCAACGCCGTCCACGCCGACGTTCCGGACAACGTCGCCGCTCACCTGCAGCACGGGTTCGGAGATCTGGATGCCGAACTGGCCGCCGCGCCGCACCGACTGACGCTGGATCTCGAAATCGAGCGTTCGGCTTCCATGCCGATGGAGGGCAAGGGCGTCTACGCACGTTGGGACGGTGACGAGAACACCCTCACGTTCTGGACCTCCACCCAGACGTCCACGTCCGCCCGCGCCGCAATCGCCGCGCGATTGGGGATGGCGCTGAACAAGGTTCACTGCATCGCTCCTGACGTCGGCGGCGGATTCGGCGTCAAGATCGTTCACCCGTGGCCCGAAGAAGTCATGATCACGTGGGCCGCTCGACGCCTCGGCCAGGCCGGTATCTCCTGCGAGGTGAAGTGGGTCGAGGATCGCCGTGAGCACTTCATCTCGAGCGCACACGAGCGCGGGCAGATCCAGAAGGTCGACATCGGATTCGACGACGAGGGTCGTCTGTTGGCGTTCGACTTCACGTTCTGGCACGACAACGGTGCCTACCTGCCGTACGGGATCATCGTCATGATCAACACCGCGACGCAGGTTCTCGGGCCGTACAAGCCGAAGTCGTTCCGGGTCAACGCCTATTCGCTGTACACCAACACCGTGATCGTGACCCCGTACCGCGGCGCCGGACGTCCGCAGGCCGTGTTCGCGATGGAGCGATCCATGGACGCCATCGCCAAGTACCTGAACAAGGACAAGATCGCGGTGCGGGAGGCGAACTTCATTCGCCCCGAGGACATGCCGTACGACTTCGGCCTGATGTTCCAGGACGGACGCCCGTTGATCTACGACACGGGCGACTATCAGGCAGGCATCGAAAAGCTCAAGAAGCTCATCGACTGGGACGGATTTCCCGAGTACCAGAGGAAGGCTCGCGCCGAAGGTCGGTCGGTCGGAATCGGTATCGGTGCGTACGTCGAGGGAACCGGACCCGGACCCTACGAGGGTGCGCACGTCGTGGTCGAGACGTCCGGAAAGGTCAAGGCCGCAACAGGCCTGACGACGCAGGGTCAGGGCCACCAGACCGCGTTCGCCCAGATCGTTGCGGACGACCTCGGAGTCAAGGTCTCCGACGTCGAGATCGTCACGGGTGATACCCGCCGGTTCGGTTATGCCGTCGGCACTTTCGCCTCGCGTGGTGCGGTCATGTCAGGTTCGGCCTTCCACGTCGCAGCGCAGATGGTCGCGGAGAAGGCGAAGAAGATCGCGTCCGGAATCCTGGATCTGCCGGAAACCGAACTGGAACTCCGGGAAGGCCACGTGTGCAAGATCGGCACCGAAGCCGGCGTGGAAGGTACGTCCGTACCGCTGAGTGTTGTTGCCGTGCTGTCGAACCCGCTACGATATGCGTTCGACCGTGAGTCGAAGCTGGCCACCGGTTTCGCCAAGACCGACACGGACATGTCGAAGCCGCCGATTCCCGAGGGCGAGCAGCCCGGTCTGGAAGCAACCGGCTACTACTCGCCGCCCAGTTCCACCTTCGCTTCGGGAGTGCACGCGGCGATCGTCGAAACCGATCCCGTGACAGCGGAAATAACGGTGCGTCGTTACGTTGTCATCCACGACTGCGGAAACGTGATCAACCCCCGCATCGTCGAAGGTCAGGTCATGGGCGCCGTTGCGCAAGGTATCGGCGGCGCACTCTACGAGCGGATCGTCTACGACGAGCACGGGCAGATGCTCAACGCGTCGTACATGGACTTCTTGATGCCGTTCGTCACCGAGATGCCGGATTCGCTCGAGATGGATCACACCGTCACGCCGTCAGGGCTCAACCCACTCGGAATGAAGGGTGCCGGTGAGGCGGGTGTGATCCCCACCAGCGCCGTCATCGCGGCTGCCATCGAGGACGCCGAAGGAATCTCGATCACGTCCATGCCCATTTCACCGTCCGAACTGTTCGAACTTCGACTCGCACATGCGGGTTCGTCATCAGAGGAGAATGCATGAGAATCGCCGGCACCGCGCAGCTGACGGCACCTCGCGAAGAGGTCTACGACAAGCTCCAGGACGGTCGTGTACTGGCCGCGACCATTCCCGGTGTGCAGTCGCTCGAGCAGCTCACGGACAATCACTACAAGCTCTCCATCATGGCGGGAGTTGCGTCGATCAAGGGCGTCTACGACGGCGAGGTTGTTCTGTCGCAACAGAATCGGCCCAATTCGTTTGTCATGACGGCTTCGGGGGCGGGTGCTCCCGGCACGGTGAAGGCGGACGTCACGGTCACCTTGACGGAGAACGAGGGTGGCACGCTGCTTTCGTATGACGCCGACGCCGTGGTCGGCGGGATGGTCGGCGGCGTCGGGCAGCGCATGATCACCGGTGTAGCCAAGAAGATGGCCGGGGTGTTCTTCAAGAGCATCGACGGCGTCATTGCCAACGGCATCCCCGAGAAGGTCACTGCCGCCGTGGCGGCGGCGGTACCGGCAGTGGCGGTCGAAGGCGCGCCGGTAGTTTCCGGAGCTGTCGCGGCACCGGCGGTTCTTCCGGCCGCCGCACCGACAGCGGGCAGCACAGATGCTCGCACGGTGATGGTCAGCGCCGTCGTCGGCGCAGCCATTGCTTTGTCAGGTGTTGCTATAGGCGGATTCCTGGCGCGTTCTGGTTGTCGCGAGTAGTTCACTCAGGTGTCAACAGCTGATTCACGATGAGGGAAACGCCCCGAACCGACCAGGTTCGGGGCGTTTTTCACGTCCGCGTAACCCACGGGGGCGCCGGCGAAGATCCGCTCGTGATCGTGCGCCGAACCTTGGTCCCCCGATTCGGCGAATTGTGACAAAGAATCCGCTCTTCCGAACCTGTGGAATAGCTCTACACGTCAGGTACGAGCCACTCACCGGCTAGGCCGCAACCGTCGATCGGTACCAGACGAGACGAGCCAAAGATCTCAGGAGGAAGCGTGGAACCCAGGAAGATTCGGGTCGGTATCGATACCGGCGGAACGTTCACCGACATCGTGGCAGTGGACGACGAAACCGGCGCCATCGTCACCACCAAGACCCCGTCCACCCCGGCGGACCCCGCCGAGGGCTTTCTCGCCGGTATCGAGAAGGTACTCGCCAAGCTCGGTGAGAGTGGCGACTCCATCGGTGCGGTCAGCCACGGCACGACCGTAGCGACGAACAAGCTGCTCGAAGGCAAGGTCGAGAACCTCGGCTTCATCACCACCGAGGGCTACGAGCACGTTCTCGAGATCGCTCGTCAGTCGGTGCCGGACGGTTACGGCAACTCGTACTTCTGGGTCAAGCCCGAACGCATCGTCCCCGCCGATCGTGTACGCACCGTCGGTGGACGCCTTTCCTTCGACGGCAGCGAGATTCGTCCGCTCGACGAAGAGAGCGTTCGCAGCGCAGCGCAGTTCTTCAAGGACCGCGGGATCCGGACCATCGGCGTCTGCCTCATGCACTCGTACGCCGATCCGACGCACGAGGAGCGCGTACGCGACATCCTCTTCGAAGTTTTCCCCGATGCGACGGTGAGCATCTCGAGCCAGGTGCTGCGTGAGTACCGCGAATACGAGCGGTCCATCACCACACTCGTGGACGCCGCGGTCAAGCCGAACATCCGCAACTACGTGAACAACATCGCGAATCGTCTGCGTGAGTTCTCGACCACCGACGGTGAACCCCGCGACATCCCGTTCTACGTCATGAAGTCCAACGGCGGTGTCCTGTCGGCCAAAGAGGTTGTTCACCAGCCTATTACGACAGTCCTGTCGGGACCGGCCGCCGGAGCCCTCGGTGCTGCGCTGATCGCCGACGCCGCCGGCGTCGAGCAGGTGTTGACCTGTGACGGCGGCGGAACGTCGACGGATGTCACCGTCGTGGTTCGCGGCGAGCCCGCGCTGACCACCGAAGGGCGAGTGGGCAACTACCCGTCGAAGATCCCGATGATCGACGTCGTGACCGTCGGCGCCGGTGGTGGGTCGATCGCGTGGATGACGCCGGAACACACCCTCCGAGTCGGCCCTCAGTCGGCCGGCGCCGATCCCGGACCGTTGTGCTACGGCAAGGGCGGCAGCGAACCGACCATCACCGACGCGCACGTCCTGCTCGGTCGCATCCCACCCCACCTGCTCGGTGGCGAGATTCCTCTCGACACGGAATTGGCTCGCAAGGGCCTCGAAGAGCTTGCAACACAGCTCAGTCTGGGCTTCGAGGAGTGCGCGGTCGGCGTCCTCGAGGTCTCGGCGTGGAACCAGGCCAACGCCCTGCGTCAGATCACCGTCAAGCGTGGCCTCGACGTTCGCGACTTCACCCTCGTGACGTTCGGCGGCTCCGGCTCCCTGCTCGCCTGCCGTCTCGTCGACATCCTGGGTCTGAAAGACGTTCTCGTCCCGCTCAATCCGGGTAACGTCTCCGCGTTCGGTCTGCTGACGGTCGATGTCCGCAACGACTACGTCCAGACGCATGTCAGTCGTCACGACCGGTTGAAGGCTGAAGACCTGCAGAGCCAGTTCGACGCGCTGGCCGGCGAAGCCGAGATCGCGCTTGCCGAAGAGGGTTTCGACGAGACGCAGCGCAGGTACTCCCGTACTGCGGATCTGCGCTACCTCGGTCAGGCATTCGAGGTACGCGTCCCGGTGGCGGAAGGTACCGTCACGACGCAGATCATGGACGACGCGGCCGAGGCGTTCCACCAGGCGCACCGCGAGCTGTACGGCTACGACTTCCGGGGAGACCCGTCGCAGCACGTGGAATGGGTCAACCTGCGCGTGAGTGGCATCGGCCCGATCAAGCGTCCGACGCTCAAGGAGATCCCGGCCGGCACCGGCGCCGACACCGCTCGAACCGGTTCGCGTCAATCGTATTTCGACAGCTGGGTCGAAACGGCCACCTACGATCGCACACTGCTCGGTGCGGGTGACGTCATCGAAGGACCGGCCGTGATCGAGGAGTTCAGCTCGACTGTCCCGATCCATCCCGGATTCTCGGCACGTATCGACACCTTCGGGAACATTCGTATCTCGAAGTCTTCCGACTCGAACGGAGTGAAGTGATGACCGCCATTCTCGATGCTGCTGCTGCCACCGCGGCCAAGCCGTACCGACTCACCGCTACCGACGGCACGTCACCTGATCCGATTCTGGTCGAGATCGTCGCCGGTTACCTCGCCAGCGTGGAAATGGAAGTCGAGACCTCCATTTCGCGCACCTCGCGTTCACCGATGATCCGTGACGCTCACGACTTCCGCGCGGGTATTCACGACCGGAACCTCCGCAAGCTCACGGGCCGTTCGTATTCCGCACTAGTTCATCCGATCGCCCGGGACTTCCCGCTCGAGACGATGAAGCCGGGAGACGTGTACTTCCACAACGACGTCTACCTGTCCGAAGGTGGCATCGGCCATCTCCCCGACCTCTGCGTCACGGTGCCTGTCTTCGCCCGCGTCACTCCCGATGCCGAGCCGAAGGTTGTTGCGTTCGTTCAGGCATTCGGTCACCACGACGACATCGGCGGTTGCTGCCCCGGCTCCATGCCGTCCGGCGCGACCACGGTGTACGAAGAGGGACTGATGGTTCCGCCGATCAAACTGTGGGACCAGGGAGTTCCCAACGAGGCGGCGCTGCGCATCATGACGCGTAACTCCCGCATGCCCGACGCTCTCGCAGCCGATCTCGACGCCGAGTGCTCGGCGTGCCTGATGGGTGCGCGTCGACTCACCGAATTGTTCGAGCGCTACGGCGTCGACACCGTCGAGTCGTGCTTCGACGCGATGATGGACGCGACCACCGAGACGTACCGCCGCGAAATCCTCAGCAAGATCCCGGTCGGTGAGTACACGTGGGAGGACTACGCCGAGCACGACGGCGTCGACGAGCCGATGCTCCACATCCAGCGCATCACGCTCACGAAGACGCGGCCGGAGGACGAGGGCGGCGAGCGACTCATCCTGGACTTCAACGGAACCGGACCGCAGGCAAAGGGCCCGATCAACCACTGCGGTGACTACGCGGACGGAAACTTCCTCATCAAGTGGTTGGCCCCGATTCTGCGTAACCTCGCGGACACCCCGGAGCGCATGGCCGAACTGGATGTCAACGAGGGCGTCGTACCGCTGATCGAGATGAAGTTCCCCGAAAAGGGAACACTGATCACCCCGATCTTCCCTGCCCCCACCAACGCGCGCACGTTCGTCATCCTCCGTCTGCTCGGAGTGCTGGCCGGCGTCGTCGCCAAGGCTGTGGACGGCAACATGCCCGCCGATCAGGAGACCATCAGGTACACCGGCGTTTACGGTGAGGACTTCGAGGGTCACTCGTACCTCATGCGTGAGGTGCTCGGCGGCGGTTCCGGCGGACGCTACTACGCCGACGGCGAGGACACGATTCACGTCGTTCCCGATTCACGGAACCTGCCGACCGAATTCACCGAGAGCCGTTTCCCCTTCATCGTCGAAAAGCTCGGTCTGGCCATGGATTCCGGCGGAGCCGGACGCTACCGGGGCGGCCTGGGATACGAGAAGCACATCCGCATGCTCAAGGATGCTCACTTCATGTCCATCGCGGACCGTTCGATCCTCGCCTGCTGGGGAGTCAAGGGCGGCAAGGCCGGTCGGCCGTTCTCCGTCGTCCTGGATCCGGGTGGACCGAACGAGCGTGAGTTCGACGCGCTGACCGATGCCGAGCCGATCAAGGCCGGCGAGGTCGTACGGATTCGCACCACCGGTGGTGGTGGTTGGGGAGATCCACTGGAGCGCCCGACCGAAGAGGTCTTGCGAGACATTCAGTGGCGCAAGGTTTCCGTCGAGGGTGCACGCGACGACTACGGCGTTGTCGTCATGATCGAGGGTGACGAGCCGACCGTCGACGAGGCTGCTACCACGGAGTTGCGGGATCAGTTGCGCTCGGAACGCGGTGAGAACGAGCCCTTCTTCGATCGGGGTCCGGGCTACGCGCAGCTTTCGGGTGGCGCCACCTCAGCGGTCTACGACTACGTCTAGGACGGAAAACTCTCATGGAGAACGGAATTGCTCGCGGCGCCGACATCGCGGTGATCGGCGCCGCGGGTAAGACCGGTGAGGCCGTCGTCGCCGCACTGCCGCCGAGCGTGACAGTTCGGCGACTGGTGCGAAAGGCGCGTGTCGACGGGGACTTCGAGGTAGAACTGGAAACCGGAAGCGGACTGCGCAAGGCGCTCGCCGGGTGCCGAGGCGTGTACTTCATTGCCCCGAACGTCCATCCCGACGAGCCCGCACTGCTTCGCAATGCGCTGACGGCAGCGGCATCGGCGGGAGTGGAGCACTTTGTCTATCACTCCGTCGCGTGGCCGTTCAGCCCGTCCATGCCGCATCACCTGGACAAAGCCAGGTGTGAGGACGAACTGCATCGTTCACCCTTGAAATGGACTGTGCTGCAACCGTGTGCGTACGCGCAGAATTTCGAGGCGGTACTCACGGGCCGATCTGACACCATCGTCCTGCCGTACAGCGCGGAAACGAAGTTCTCGTTCGTGAGTCTGGCGGACGTGGCGGCTGTTGCCGCGGTCGTACTGAGCGAGGGCTCGGGTGAACATCACGGAGCGACGTACGAGGTGGGCGGCCCGCAAGCTCTGAGCGTCATGGAGGTGGCACAGATGGTGGAAAAGCAGACGTCACGGACCGTCGCGATAGATCAGATCAGCGTGGATCAATGGCGCGAACAGATCGGCAGCAGCCTTGACGTCAACGCCAGCTCGCGTCTGGCGGCGATGTTCGAGTTCTACAACCACCACGATTTTCTTGCCGGCAGCGCGGCCGTCGAACTGCTTCTGGGTCGCCGACCGATGGCCGTCGAGAGCCTGATTCGCTGAATCCGGCTACGAAATGCCTCCTGCCGCCCAGACCACCAGTGGGGGCAGGGCGGCCAGGATCAGGCAGACCGTTCCGTTGAGCCACTTGTGCTCCACCGTGACGGCGGCGAACTCGCGCAGAATGGCGCTCGGCAGGTAGTACCGGGCGGTGTGGGAACCGATGACTTCCGCATCCAGATCGAGGCTTCGGGCAAACGTCGCAGTTCGGAGGATGTGGAAGTTGCTGGTGACCAGCACCATTCGAGGCTTCGTGGTGTTGGCACGGAGAAGGTCCCTGGTGTACTCGAGGTTCTCGAGCGTGGTGGTCGAGCGGTCCTCGAGAATCACGCTCTCGCGCGGTATCCCGTGATCGACGAGGTAGACGCACATTGCCTCCGCCTCGCTGACCACCTCGTCCGAACCCTTCCCGCCGCTCACGACCAACAGTGGTGAACGTCCTTCGCGGACCTCGGCGCGAAAGACGTCGGCCGCCTTGTCCAGACGGCTGGCAAGCAGGGGTGTCACGTCGGCGCCCGAAAGCCCGGCGCCGTGAACCACTATCGCGTCCATTCCGGGCTGGTACTTCTGGCGTCCGTAGACGTAGGAGTAGAGCAGAAAGCTCGTGAACAGAAACCCCAGGTACGACGCGACCAGGCTGAACGAACCGAGAACGACTGCGAGCCAATATCTCTGCGTCAGCAGCGCTGATGCGAGCAACACGTAGGGAACGAGCAGGCCGAGTCCGGCGACGAGTGAGAGCAGATTCGCGACGCTGAATCCCTCGCGCCGCAGCATCGTGACTCCGTTGACGATCAGGAATCCTGCAAGCATGAGCACCAGCAACGGCGAGAGCAGAGCGATCGTCGCGATGACGAACGACGGGACCTCGGTTCCCGGCGCACCCGACTGCAACATCCACAGACCGGTGAAGATCAGTCCGAGAAGTAGGTAGACGCCGTTGCTCAGCCTCCGTCGATCCTGCCTGAACCGGTAGCCGCAGAATCCGAGCAGCGCGAGGCCGATGAGGAGAAGGATCACGGAGCCAGCCTAGGCGAGGCGCTTACGACACGGGCGCCACCACCTTCGACTGCTGGATCGCGGACAGGACCCTGGTACGGCACTCGATGAACAGTGGGTCTGCCTTGGTGGTCAGTTGATCTCGAGCTCCGGTCAACGGGACGTCGACGATGTCCTGCATCAATGCCGGAGTTCCGCCGAGGACGACCACTCGATCGGACAGGTACACCGATTCGTCGACGTCGTGGGTGACGAGGAGGACGGTGATGCCAAGATCACGCTGAAGCGTCAGCAGCAGGTCTTCGAGTTCCGCGCGGGTCTGCGCATCGACCGACGCGAAGGGTTCGTCCATGAGGAGTACCTGCGGCCGATAGGCGAGAGCGCGAGCTATCGCCACTCTCTGCTGCATTCCGCCGGACAACTGCCAGGGGTAGGAACGCGCAGCACCGCCTAGACCGACAACGGCAAGTGCATCGCTAACCCTCTCGTTCTGAACCTTCCGCGCCAGACCGTTGCCCCGTAGCGGCAGGCGAACGTTCTCGCCCACTCGAAGCCACGGCATCAGTGTGCGTCCGTAGTCCTGTGACACGAGAGCCAGCGTGGCCGGCGGTGCATCGATCGCGATCCCGGCGATGCGGACCTCACCGGTGGTCGGCTTCTGCAGACCGGCGATGCAACGAATCAGCGTGCTCTTGCCGATGCCGGAATGGCCGACGATGCAGACGATTTCTCCGGGTGCAACGGACAGATCGATGCCGCGGAGCACTTCGCGGCCGGTGGGACCGCCGTAGGTCACCCCGAGGCCGCTCAGTTCGACTGCGGGTTTCGATGCCGCAGATTCTGTGGATGACATCAGTTTCCTTTCACTGCGAGAGCGTCGTGGGTCCGCGGCTGCCATCTGAGCAACCATCGTTCGATCACGCCGTATCCGAGGTTGAGCACGTATCCGATGATTCCCAGCAGGAGAATTCCGGACCACATGTCGGCGATCGCGAAGGTCTGTTGCGCGACGATCACGAAGTGACCGATTCCTGCAGTGGAGACGTACATTTCGCTTCCGACCATGATGACGACACCGATCGCGAGACTGGTGCGGATACCGACTGTTATCTGCGGCATCGCTCCGGGGAGGAGTACCTGCGTCACCAGGAGGGGTGTACGGATCCGGTAGCTGCGCGCCACCAATCGGATACTCGGGTCGATGGAGCGAATGCCGTCGAGGGTGTTGAGGAGTATCGGCCAGACCGCGCCGAAGGCGATGGCGGCAACGTTACCCGTCGAACCGGTTCCGAAAACGATGAAAAGTGCGGGTAATACGGCCAGCGCCGGAATAGCGCGGAAGAACTGGAGAAACGGATCGGCAATGTCGGCAGCCAGCGGGAACAGTGCCAGCAGGAGACCGGCACCGACGCCGACCGCCAGTGCCACGGCGAGACCGAAGGCAAGGTTGGTCAAGCTCGGTACGACGTCGTGGGCGAATCCCGGACCGAACCAGTTGTCCACAAACGCTTTCCAGATACGTGACAGCGGCGGGAAGTAAGGCGACTTGCTCGACTCCGAACCGAAGTACCATACGACGACGATCAAGATCGGCAGCCACAACTCCCACGCGAGGAGTCGAAGTCCTGACATCATCTTCACGTCGTCATCCTCCTCGGGATGTAATGCCAGGCAAGTAAACGATTCTCGATCGCCATCACGGCGAAGGCGAGCAGCATTCCGAGTAGTCCGGCGACGATGATCAGTGCGAACATTCGATCGGGAACGGATTGGCTCAGCAGGATCTCCTTACCGAGTCCCGGCACGCCGGCGATCAATTCTGCACCGATGGTCAGCAGCAAGCTCAGTGTTGCCGAGATGCGAATCCCGGTGAAGATGTAGGGCATCGACGCCGGTGCGACGACGAGAGCGAGCCTGCGCCACAGTGGAAGTCGGAAGGATCGTGCGGTGGCCAGCAGTTCCGGGTCGACGTTGCGCACACCGTGAATCGTCTGGAGCAGAATCGGCCACACACTTACTGCCACGATCAGTGCCACCGCCATCCGTTGCGTCGGGCCCATGATCAGCAGAAAGAGCGGAATGATTGCGAGCGGCGGAACGGTTCGGCAGAAGTCGATGACGAAGCGGGAGGAGACCGTCAGGAACGGGTGCGCGGCGAGCAGCAGCCCTGCCGGGATTCCGATCACCAGGCACAGCGCCAATCCGATCGCCGTGGTGGTCACCGTTTGTCCCAGTGATGTCCACAACGAGGACGTGCCGAGCTCGTTCACAAAGGCCACTGCCACGTCGCTGAACTTCGGAATACCTTTGACGTCCTCGTCGCCGAGCATTCCGAAGATCTGCCAGGCGGCTGCCAACGCGAAGAGCGTCAGCAGCCGACCGAGCAGAACCTGCCTGCGGCGAGTCTGCAGGGTTGTCAAGGCGGACAACTCAGTTGGCCGGGGTCAGCAGGGATTCGGCCTCGACCGAATCCGTCAGTACCCCGTACTTGACCAGCAGTTCGATCTCCGTGCCGAGAGCACCCGGTTCCACTACTGCGACGAACTGAGGATTCTTGCTGTTGGCCAGCATTTCGAGCGGAATCTTGGCTTGTGTCGAGAGTGCAGCCTTGACCGCGCCCGGATTCTGATTGGCGTAGTCAACTGATTTGGCAAGCGCGGTACGGAATTTCGCGAGTGAGTCAGGGTTCGCATTGACAAACGATTCCGAAGCGACCAGCGAGGTCCCCGGTACACCGGGTGCGGCCAAGGGGAAGGGGTGGCCGAGGATCTTCAGCCCCGAGTCGGTTGCTTTACTCAGGAACGGATCGATGAGGAATGCCGCGTCGGCCCCGCCGGTGGAAACCAGGTCGCCGAGGTTGGGCATGGGCGCCTGAATGAACGAGACCTTGTTCGCTGCTCCGCCGGATTTCTCCACCGCGGCAGAGATGACTGCTTCGCTGACGGACTTCAAACCGCTGATCGCGACGGTCTTGCCTTCGAGGTCACGGAAGCCGCTGATGGAACTGTCCTTGGCGACCACGAGACCGGACTGGTCGACGCTGTCATTTGCGGCAAAATTCGTGAGCCCGCCGACAATGGTGACGGGCATGTTCTGGCTCCGTGCCTGAATTGCGGCAGCGGCAGTCGTGGCTGCCATATTTGCATTTCCGCTGAGCAACAACGGAATTTGAGCCGAGGAACTAGCGCCGCCCTCCACGAGTTGGATGTCGAGTCCCTCATCGGTGAAGTACCCCTGCTCCATGCCGAGCCAAATCGGTGCGAAGTCCGCGATCGGCTGAGGTGCGATTCGAATCGTGGTGGTCTGGGTGCCCCCGTCGTCGGAGGCCGTGGCGTCGCTCGAACAGCCTGTCAGTGCCAATGCCGCGGTCGCGACTGCGGCCAGGGCAACAACTCTGAACCGTGGTGTCGACCGAAGGGTAAGTCCAACCGTCATGTCCGAAAACCTCTCGCTGGGAAAGATATGACTTCCTTGCCGGTAATCCGGTGGGAAGGTGAAGACGCTCAAAGAATTCCGTACGCCGGAACGATTGTTGTGACTATAGTAATTTCCTAGGCGAATGCCAAGGGTTTTCCAAGAACACGAGATTTCGGATCGCCGGGTACATCCACGGCACCGGGAGGGGATCGGATGACGAAGGGTTCTGCGTCCGCCGTCGACAAAGCGCTGGATCTACTCGAGGCCATCGCGCGCTCGACCACGCCGATGAAGCTCAGCGAACTGGCAGAAGAAGTCGGGATGCTCCGCCCGACTGCGCACCGAGTGCTCGGAGAACTCGCGAACCGTGGTTGGGTCTTCCGCTACGACGGTCGCTATCTCCCCGGCCCGGCTGCACTGCAGGTTTCCCACGAAGCGGCAGCGCATTCGTTGGCGGCCTTGTGCGATCCGACCATGCGGGTGCTGTCCGAGAGCACGGACATGATGGTGAATCTGCAGGTTCTCGAGAGCGGCGGGACGCGGATCATCGCGGCGCTGCGTCCCGAGCGACTCAAGATGATCACTCGTATGCTCGGGGATCTGCTTCCGCCGCACCGGTTCGCGGGTCCGCTCGCGTTGGTGGCGGCACTCGAGGACAACACCCGGGCGCCCTACCTGGCGATGGTGGAGAAGAGTGGCTATCCACTGGAAGGACCCACCGGCTTTCTCGCCGACATCGCCGAGACGCAGAAAACCGGATTCGCCGTTGTCCACAAACGATCTCAGGACATCATCGGTTCGGTCTCGCGTGCAGTGTCTTCCCGCAAGGGGTCTCCGCTCTGTGCGTTGACGGTGATCGGTTTCGATACCGACTTCGATGCGAAAACGACGCGAATGGTCGAAGAACACCTGCTGCGGGCCACCGATGAAGTGCAGCAACTCCTCACTGACCACACTTCGGGCAAGCGCCCGTCCGACACAGGAGAACAAGGATGATTTCACGGACCGAGGGCTTCATCACCGTCGCAGACGGCGAACGGGTCTGGTACGAGACTGCCGGCGAGGGCCCGGATCTGATTCTCACGCACGGTCTCGGCGGAAATGCGGCCGTCTGGTACCAGCAGGTGCCCTACTTCGCTCAGCACTATCGGGTGATCAGCTGGGATCAGCGAGGATTCGGCCGCTCTACCAACGAGAACGGCAACCACGGCCCGGTGGCGGCAGTCTCTGATCTGATCGAAATCATGGACCTGTTGGCGGTTGATCGAGCGCACGTGGTCGGCCAGTCGATGGGCGGTTGGGCCGCATTGGGGACCGCGATCGCTGTTCCGGACCGGGTGGAGTCGGTAGTCCTGGCCTGCACGACCGGCGGCATTCCCGTCGGATTCGGTCCGGACAGCGCACCTCCCCTCACCGCAGCACCCGTCACCGCGCGGCCCCTGGGGGAGCATCCCGCTGTGGGCGGACGGTTGCCGAGCTTGGACATGGCGAGGGCATACCTGTACCAAGCTCTCGGCACCTTCGGTCATCGCCCACCTGACACCGAGTTCTTCCGAATTCTCAAGGCCCACAACTACTCGCCGAGCGATCTTGCCGCGGTGACGGCGCCGGTTCTCCTGATCGCAGGTGAGCTGGACGATTTGATGACACCCGAGCGGATTCGCAGCGCCGCCGAGTTCCTGCCCCACGCCGAAGTGGTCGAACTTGCCGACCGCGGCCACTCCCCCTATTTCGAGGACCCACACGCGTGGAACGAGTTGGTGGCGCACTTCCTGGCCGATGTTCGTGCGCGCCCAGTGCGCTGAAACGCCAACTCGTCACGCATATTCCAACTCCGAGGAGATCTAATGGATTCATCTCAGACCGTCGAGTTCATCCCACCCGCTTTCGATACGCCGTTCTCCACCGGAGTGCGCGTCGGAGACGTTCTGTATCTGTCGGGTCAGATCGGCATGCTCCCGGACGGGACTTTGGCCGACGGCTTCGAAGCGCAGGCTCGTCAGACCATGGAGAACATCGTGGCTTCGCTGATCGCTTACGGTTCCGGCGTCGAAGCAATCTTCAAATGCACTGTCATGCTTGACGACATGTCTCGTTGGCAGGAGTTCAACAAGGTCTACCTCGAGTATTTCCCGGCGTCGAGACTGCCGGCCCGCAGTGCGTTCGGAACAGACGGACTGGCGCTGGGTGCGCACATGGAGGTCGAATGCATGGCCTACACCCCGCGGTTCTGACTGCTCGCGGGCACTAGCCGTCCCAATCCACACGTTCAGCCAGGCGCAGCAATGTGCGTCGGCGTGTAGTGCTGGTTTCGCCGATGTGCGCGATCCGGCCGTAGATGCGGGCGCGGAAGTCCTCGATACCGTCCCGATTCTGTTCCTGCGCAGAAGTACTGGCGGCATTGTGCAGCAGGGCGCGCAAGCGATCGTAGTCGTCGCGCGGATACGAGGGTTGGTCGTTGATCACCAGCCCGGTGAGGTGTTGGCGTCGATGAGGGCGCATCACCTTGGTCTTTCGTGGATGGATGGCAAACCCTTCGTCCCTGGCGATCTGCTCGACCGTCCAGAGGAGGGTGCCGACGTCGGCTACTTCGATTCCGGAGAACGCGAGGTCGTCGGCGTATCGGGTGTAGGTGAGCCAGTTCGCTTGTGCGAGTCCACTCAAGCGGATGTCGAGTTTGCGTGCGACGAGATTCGCCAGTGCAGGAGAAGTGGGTGCGCCTTGCGGAAGATGCGCGGTGCGTAGCTGTGATGCCTGTGCATACGGTAGGCCGCGCAGGGTATCGGCAGGTGTTGCAACAGTGCACAATCCGGTGAGAACGCCTGCCACTGCGGGTGGATAGCCGAGGGCGGCGAAGACGGCATGAACGCGGCTGCCGCTGATCGAAGGGAAGAACTGCGCGAGGTCCGCGCCGATCACGATTTCCGACTGTGCGTGCGGCGCTGCAAAAGTCAGAGGGCTTCGACCACGGACAAATCCGTGTGCCGCGTCGTGCGGGGGCACCAGGTCGAGGATGCGGCGCAGGATCTTCCGCTGAATTTCGCGCAATCGGGGTTTCGGTACCTCGAGGAGGCGAGCGCCGGCCTTCTTGCTGATCTGCATCGGCCGGTAGTGGCGTAGCGGTCGGGGTTTCGTGCGGAGCCATTCCCCTCGGTCGGCGAACCACTCGAGTTCGGAGATCGTCAGATCCAGTGAACGAGCCAGGTCCACACTGGTGTTGTAGCGGGGAACGTCGAACCGCCACACCGAGGTTTCATTGGTGTCCAGTGAGAGAGGAACAGGCCGCAGGCGAGGTAGTTCGCGAAGCAATCGATACAGAGTCTGCGGTTCGAACGGTGGAGCGGGCATGAGGTCGAGAACGCGCACGGCCAGGAGCGTCGGGGAAACGCCGAAGACGGTTCCGAATGCCTCCTCGAGGCCGCTGAGGGTCCACGGAGCGTCAGCGGCCGCAACGGCCAGACGACGCGCCAACTCGGGATCGAGCTCGAAGTCACGCATGATTCGACTCCGGGATGCGACGGGGCGGGGTGACCAAATCCTTTGTCCGGTGCGGCGGCAAGCACGCGGAGCGTGCCGAACGCCGGTGGACGCAGTATCCAATTCTTCTGGCCGACCCAGGGGTTACCCCTGAGACTGGTCGCGTGGACCAACTCTCACCCACGCGCCGCCGCATTCCTTCACAATGGCAGACCGTTCGGTATCTGTCACGTGTGAAGCGGATCTGTCGGGAGTGGGTCCTCAGATCGACGAACGATCCGAACCGACGAACTCGCTGATCCACGGCACGACTGCTTCGCGGACGGTGACCGCTTTCGGCAGTAGTCCGTTGCTCAGCAGGAGATCGGCCGCGCGCTGCTGCTCGTCCAGGAACTCGTCGGTGACCGGGTTGACACCGAAAGGACGTCCGCGCAGTGCAGCTTCCCAGGCATCGAGGCTCGCGGACCCGCCACGCTTCTCGACGTCGTCGACGAAGACCTGGGCGGCTTCGCGGGGGTTGGCTTCGATCCAGGCGTCGGATTCCTGCAGGGCCTCGATGATCGCCTGGAGGGCCTCCGGGTTGGTATCCGCGAAATCGCGCCGGGTGAACCACAGGGAGGGGTGGCTGAAGAGTCCGTCGGTGGCGATCAGCGTGCGCAGTTCGTGGTTCGCTTCGATGTCCGTCAGCCCCGGGTACGCGCCAACCCAGGCATCGATGGTGCCGTCGACGAGGTCCGCTCCACCACCGCGTACGTCGGTGTCGACAGGGACGATGTCGGACCAGGTCAGCCCCGCCTGATCCAAGGCGAACAACAAAAGTGTGGTCTGCCACGATCCGTGTGCGATGCCGACGCGCTTGCCACGCAGGTCCTCAACCGTGTTGATCTCGGACTCTGCCTTGACTACCAGGCGCCCGTTCTCCACGCGTGGGCCGGAGATTCCGATGTAGACGAGATCGCGGCCCTGAGCCAATCCGGTGACGGGCGGCGTGAATCCGGTTCCGATCACGTCGTATCCGCCCTCCTCGAACAGCCAGTCCGAGTGCAGGGTCGGCAAGGCGTTTTCCGGGTTCACTGCAGGCTTGGCGGGAAGCTCACGCAGGTCCACCCACTCGACGTCCGGGAGACGACGTTCGAGGATTCCGGTGTGACGCAGAACGAACAGCGAATTGTTGTGTGGGAAGTATCCGACGCGAACGGTCATGAGATCTACGGTTTCCTGTTCTGAATCAGTGATGGGGGTGGCTAGATGAGGCCGCGTCGACGCGCCTCGTCGGCGAGTCCGCTACGGCCCCACTGCACGGCGAGGTTGGACGGATCGAATTCGACCGAACCGCCGAGGGATTCGGCGATCGCCTGGAACTGCGCGCCCTCCTCGAGGAGGACGACGAACTTCGCGAGGTCGAGCAACCCGCTGCGGCCGATGATGTTGACCCCGCCGTTGGCTTCGAAGATCGCCACCAGATCGGGATCGTGTTCGAGACGCTCGAGAATGAAATCGCCTGCAGAACGGGACCGATCGATGTGCGGCGGAATCTCTCGGGAGAGCGTCAGCCTCTGCGAAGCCGCATAGCGGATGGGTAGCGTCCGATGTGTCTGTGCCCAACCGCCGAGCCACGGTGTGTGGATGTGGACAACGCTGGTGATTTCCGGATGCTGACGGAAGACCGACGCGTAGCCGGTGACAAATCCGGCCGATCCGTTGCCGGACAGCACCTCTCCATCGAAGGTGGCGACAACCGGTGACACCGACGGATCGTTCGCCCACGGTCCCGGATCGTTCAGGGCGACCGCGATTTCGGTGCCAGGTACTCGTTCGACGAAGTTGACGGTCCCGTTGGCTGCAACGGTTCCGGTCTTGCGGAAGACGTCGAATGCCTTGGCTGCTGCTTTGCGAGCTTCTTCGACGAATGCTGCGGTTTCGGTGTCGAGTCGAGTTTCGGTGGTGGTCATCGAGTCTCCAGTCCAGAAGGTGTGATCGGGGTGCGCTGCAGGAGGGGAAGAACTTCTTCGCCGACGCGGTATGCCTCTTCGAGATGCGGGTTACCGGCGAGGATGAAGGCGTCGACGCCCAGTTCGCGCAGCTCGTCGAGTCTTTCGGCGACCTGCTCGTAACTGCCGACCAGCCCGAACGCCGGTCCGCCGCGGATGAGGCTGAAGCCGCACCACACGTTGGGTTGCACTTCCAGATCTCGGTAGCCGGTGATGTGTTCGGGTACCCAGCCTTTGATGCGGGCGGCGCCCACCGAATCGCCCTGGGCTGCACGGTCGGCGGCCCCCTTGTCGACGAAGGCCCAGCCTTTCTCGATCTCGGCCCACGCGGCTTCCTCGGTGTGCCGGGCAACGACGTCGATGCGTACGGCGAACTTCGGGGTGCGTCCCAGCTTGGCCGAGTTCTCCCGCACGCCGTCGATCTTGGCTCTCAGATCGGCGTACGGTTCCAGCCAGGAAAGGTAGTAATCGGAGTGCAGTCCGGCGGCGGCGACGGCTGCGGCCGAAGATCCGGAGAAGTACACCTCGGGAAACGGTTGGCCGGCAAGTCCGGGTGGCAGTGCAGCGCCGTGGGTTTGGAAGAAGCGACCGTCGAAGTCGAAAGGTTCACCGGCCCACACACCTTTGAGGACATCGAGGAACTCGGACGTCCTGGTGTAGCGATCGTCGTGGTCGACTTTGTCGCCCCACCACAGCTGAGGCGCTCCACCTCCACCACTGATGATGTTGTAAACCAGACGTCCGCCGGTTGCTCGCTGCAGACTGGCCGACATCCGCGCTGCCTGTACCGGGTGAAGGAACCCCGGTTGGAACGCGACCATGAAACGGTATGTGGTGGTCTCGGCGGCCAACGCTGCTGCGGTCGCCCACGGATCCTCGGTCATCGGGAAAGACGGCAGAAGTCCACCGAGGAACCCTGCGGACTCGGAAGCCTTTGCCACCGCTGCCATGTGGTCGATGTAGCTGTATCCGTCCAACTCGCCGCCCCGGATCGCGGGAGCAATGTTGCCCGGCCCGTATCCACCGGCATCGCCGCGGTTGTAGCGACGCGGAGTACGCAGCGACGCGTGGTCGCCTTCCATCCCGATCCGCCAATAGAAATCGATGCTCATGCGGTGGCCTTCTCTTCGGTGGTGGCCTTCTCTTCCTTGCGAATCCGACCCTCGGGATCGACCAGGTGCAGGAGATGCTCGCCCGCCCGGTGCAGCTCTTCGATGTGTGGCCGACCTGACAGGACGAAACCGTCCACGCCGATATCGCGATACGACGACAATCGCTGCGCCACCTCCTCGTAGCTTCCGACGAGGCCGATACTGTGCTCGTAGCCGATGCGGTCGAATCCGGACCACAGGATGCCGCCCCGATCGATCTCGAGTGCAGCGGAATCGGCTTCTCTCAGTTGCCGTTCGACGCGAGCCCAGGCTTCGTCCGCTGTTTCCCTCGCGATGATCGGGATGCGCAGGACCTTCTCGACGGTCCTGCCGAGTTCGGATGCTCGGTCGTCGAGGGTGGTGATCCGTGTCGACAACTCGTCGCCGGCAAGGGTGAACTGATGGACATCGGCATGGTGGGCCGAGAGTTCCAGAGCTTCCGGTGAGTCTCCGGTCAGATGTACTCGGGGAAAACGGAGTCCCGACAAGATGCCTCGGAATCCGCCGCCGAGTACGTCGTAGTATTCGCCGTCGAAGTCGTAACCCGTGCCGCCGAATCCGCCAGGGAGAATTTGCTCCTCGTTCCATACGCCACGGGCGACGGTCAGGAACTCCGCGGCGCGCGCGTAGCGGTCGGCTCCTCGAACCACGTCGCCGCGAGCAGCGGCGTCTTCGGGGTCCGTCTCTACCTTCACTCGCCATTCGAGACGACCTGCTGACAGGCGCTGAAGTGTCGCCGACATTTTGGCGGCGTATACGGGGGTGCCGAAAGTGGGGTGAAACTCCACGACCACTCGCGAATGACGCGTCTGACGTAGGGCGGCGGCAGCAACGATCCAGGATTCTTCGCCATTCGGATCGTACGGTGCGACAACGCCGTCGACGCCCGACAGTTCGGCGGCGAGAACGATCTGTGCCAATTCGTCGAAGGGCCCGAAGTTTCCGGGACGAACATCGGTCGCGACGGTAGTCGGTCGCTGCGGCCCGAAGCCGCCGCGACTGTTCAGTGCGGCCACCGCCCGGCGTCCGTCACCGCGAGACGGTAGCTCCCAGTAGACGTCCGTCATTCTGCTGTGCCCTTCTGCGCAACGAGGTTGCGTGCCTGTTCCAGTGGTTCGTGCGCCACCCAGGACTGCAGGTCGAAGTCGGCGGCAAGGAAGCCGTGCGCATACAGGAATTGTTTCTGCACGCCGAGCAGGTCCACACGCTCGTCAGACAGGCTCAAATGCAGTCCGGTGTGGAAGTTCTCGCCGTACGCTGCCACCACACCTTCGGGCCCCGACTGTGTTTCGGTCTGCAGAACGGCTCGGACCTCGTCGATGTTGGCTGCGGCCCAGTCCGCCGCTCTCAGGCTCTCGGCGAGGAAACCCACGACGATGTCCGGGCGTTGTTCGAGTAGGTCGGCATGAACTGTGATCGGTCGTGGGGTGCCGTTGTTGACGCGATCACGTAGCGATGCAGTGGAATCGAGATCGACGGCAACGGCGAGGCCATGTTCGCGGGCAACTTCCTGGGCGCGGGCACCCTTGACGTAGATGGCGTCGACGTCGCCGCGTAGCAGGGATTCGACGCCCCACGTCGTGTTGCGGGTGGACGAGGCGGTGCGGACCTCGGGGGCCGCCGTCGTCGCAACCTCGACGAGGGTGACGTCGGCAAAACTCAACTCGCCGAGTCGAAGTGCGGAGGCGAAGCCGTGCAGGGCCATGGCACGGGGGAAGCTCCTGGCCTGATCTGCCGCCCAGGCCGGGATGCCGATCCGAGCGCCTGCCAGAAGACCGGCTTCTCGGATGTCGGAGTCTCCGCGCACCAGGATTGCCTGGGCCTCGTCGATCCAGGTGAGCCCGATGAGCCTCGTCGGAGAACCACTGGCACGCGCGGCCAGTGCGGGGACGTTGCCGCCTTCGCGAATGAGTCCGGAGAGGTGGTGATCAAAATGGCGCACTGCCAATTCCGGTCCGGCATCTTGCAGTACGCCGAAACGCACTCCGGATTCGTTTGCCGTCCGGTCGAGCCAACCGAGACTGTTGGCGAGGCCGCTGGCGGTGGGAACGGGGCAGCGGGTGTACCAGAGTGTGTCGATTGCGGAATCAGCGATCAATGTCATGACTGTCCTGTCCGTCGGGGAAGGTGCGACCGACGCCGAGTTCCTTCAGGAAACTCGCTCGGTAGCGCAGAGATTCGGGATCGTTCCGATCGCGGGGGCGTGGCAGGTCGATGTCGACATCCACGGCAAACCCGCCCTTGTCGAGGATGAGCACACGGTCGGCAAGTCGTACGGCTTCGTCGACGTCGTGCGTGACGAGCAGTACTGCCGGACGGTGGCGGGCGACCAGATCGCCTACCAGGTCTTGCATTTGGAGCCTGGTCAAAGCGTCGAGGGCTGCGAACGGTTCGTCGAGCAGCAATAGTTCAGGTTCGCGAACCAGAGCACGAGCCAATGCGACGCGTTGGGCCTCGCCGCCGGAGAGGGTGGCCGGCCAGGCGCGGTGCTTGTCCGCGAGGTTGACCTCGGCGAGTGCGTTGCGTGCATTGTCGGTGACCTGACGTGACCGTTTCTGTCCGACTGTGACATTGGCCAGAACTCGCTTCGACGGGATCAATCGCGGTTCCTGGTAGACAACCGTGCGGTCGCGCGGAACCAGCACCTCGCCGCTGTCCGGTGCTTCCAAACCGGAGAGCACTCGCAACAGGGTCGTCTTGCCGGTACCGCTGGGGCCGAGGAGAACGACGAACTCGCCGCGCGTGATCTCGAGGTCGATACCGCCCAGAACAGTCTTGTCACCGAACGACTTACGCACTCCGGTGAGCGAGACCGCTACCGGTGATCCGGCACGTCGCTCGGCCGCAGTGGTGCCGGTCCGCTCACGGGCCGCCAACGGCGGCAGAGGTGCTTCGGTGGATGGCAGCGAGCCGATGGTTGTATTCGTCATCGCGCCACCGACAATCTCCGCCACGGCATGGAGTACCGCTCGATCAGTCTGACGATTGCGTCGAAGATGAGTCCCAGTGCCGCGTACATGACGATGCACAGAACCATGTAGTCGGTGCGGTTGTATTCCTGCGCCAGGGTGACCAGATATCCGATGCCCTCACGTGTGCCGACCTGCTCGGCGGCGATCAATCCGGTGATGCTGAGCGACAGGCAGATTCGAAGCCCCATCAGAACACCGGGGAGGGCGGTCGGAAGAATCGCTCCGAACACCAGTCGCCAACCCGTCAAGCCGAAACCTTGTGCCGCTTCCACCATCTTGCGATCGACTCCGCGCACTCCCAGGTAGGTGTACGCGTACATGGGGGCGACGGTCGCGACGGCGATCAGGACTACCTTGAAGGTTTCGTCGATACCGAACCAGGCGATGAACAACGGAACGAGCGCGAGGAACGGAACCGCGCGGTTGATCTGCATGGTCGAGTCGATCAGTTCTTCGCCGAGCGAGGAGAGACCGGACAGAACCCCGAGCACCAATCCGACGATCACACCGACCGAAACACCGAGTGCGGCACGTTGAAGCGACGCGAGACCGAAGTCGACCAACTGACCCGACTGGTACAGCTCGGCGAATGCCGTCCACACCGCCGGAGGTCCGGCCAGGATCTCTTCGCGGATCAGTCCGGTAGCGGATCCGATCCACCATCCGGCAACCAGCAGCGCGGGCACGAGGAAGCGGAGTGGGATCGAGACCCACTTGGGCCTGCTGCGATTGCGGCGGTAGCGGGGCGTTTCGAGTTGCGGATGCTCCACTGACGGCGACGCAGTTCGTGCGGGCCGGGTCAGCGTCACCATCGGGTCACTTCCCCTCAGTGGTGGGTGCTGCCGCTGCCGAACCTGCCACAGCACCCTGGAGGTCGAAGATCACGTCACTGCCCTTGATCGGCTGCTGGATCACCTTGTTGTCGGCGAACAACGTGGAGATCGATTCGAGGTCGGTAGCGTCGGCTGCAGTCGGGTAGCGGAAGTTGGTGATCTGGCCGCCCAGGGTGATCGCGTCGTCGAGTCGCTGTCCGGAGAGTGCGCGCGGACCGGTCTGTTCGAAGACGTTCTCGAATGCTGCCGGGTCGGCCTGCTGCTTCGCGGTGAGTTCCTGGGTGACCTCGAGGAACTTCTGGACCACTTCGGGATGCTCTTCGAGTACTACGGTGCGGCCGGCGATGATGGTGCTGTCCACGGAGTCGATGCTCGCCTCGGTTGCGATCTCGACCGCGCCCTTGGCCTTGGCCTCCTGATACGGAATCAGGAACGATGCCCAGGCGTCGACCTGCCCGGTGGAGAATGCCGACGCCGCGTCAGCCTGTTGCAGCGGAACACGTTCGACGGAATCGATCGGCACTCCGGCCTGCGTCAGAGCCTTGAGCGTGATGTACTCGCCCTTGCCTGCAGGGTTGACGGCAATGCGCTTGCCGGCCAGATCTGCGACGGTCTTGATGCCGGACTCCGGAGTGGCGATGATGCCGGCCTGGTCCTTGTTGTACGGGTCGGACGTGGCGAAGATGCGGACACCCACGTCCTTGGACAGTGCGCCGACGACGGGACTGTATGCGCCGGTTTGGATGTCGAGTTCACCGCTGTTGAAGAGTTTGAGGTTGGAGCTGAATCCCGGTGTGGTCTTGACCCATTCGATCTTTGCGCCCAGCGGTGCCAGAGCCTCGTCGTAGGTTCCGTCACGCTTGCCGACGGCGATGGCACCGGAGTTTCCGGGATCGAAGACCTTGAGCGTGAAGTCTGCGCTGGAATTGCCTGCGGCGCTGTCGGAATCGGAAGACCCACACGCCACCGCCAACCCGGCCAGCGGGATCATGGCGAGCGCAGCGGCAGCTCGTGGCAGTCGGCGGAAGCGGGACATGTATGTGGCTCCTTCAGGCGTTGAATCGTCAGAACTGACGACGATGACGCTATTGGGTGCCTGTCCGTTTTACCCCCGTTTGTTTTCTGGAGATTGGAAATCTTGACAACATCGGAAGTCTGTTCATCTGGGCTTTTGCAGGTCCACGTTCGGTTCCTTTCCATCTGATGGAAAGGATGGCCGGACTGCTGGGTCCGTGTTAGCGTCCGATTCTCAGGTCGATCAGGCCACAGCGAAAGGATCGTTCGTGACGGACGCACGCGGCGCGGGAGTTCAGACGGTAACCCGTGCCCTGACCATGCTCACATGTTTTCGCAGTGGCGAAGAACTGGGAGTCTCGGAAGTTGCGCGGCGACAAGAGCTTGCGGTCAGCACCACGCATCGATTGCTGCAGTCGCTCGTCGACGCGGGATTTCTCGAGAAGGACGACGCAACCAGTCGGTATCGCATCGGCGCGGCGCTGGCGGCTTACGGACAGGTCTCCTACCGGCAGCATCGGATCTATCTGTCCGAGCCCTATTTGGAGCAATTGGCCGCGACGACAGGAGCATCCGCCTCCCTGGCAGTGCGAAGCGGAAGTGAGGTGGTGTTGCTCGGATTCAGTCGGTGGCGCGAGGCCGACGGGCACGTGCTGCAGGGTGTCCGCCTTCCCTTGCATGCGAGCGCACTGGGGAAAGCCTTTCTGGCTTGGTCCGATGTCGACGATTCCGAGCTGGCTGCGCTGCCACGTGAAGCGACCACTCAGCGTGCGATCACCGATGTCGCCGGTATCCGCCGGGAACTGGAACTGACTCGTGAGCGAGGATACGGATTCAACGACGAGGAGTTGACCCCGGATTTCCGAACGATCGGAATTCCGATCATCGATGGATCCGGCACTGTGCGTTACGCTCTCGGGCTTCGTGGTCCGGTCGAGCTGATGATCGACGAACGGATTCCGTTTCTCGCCGACCTTGCCAAGGTGACTGCACGACAGATCGGTGAGGTCCTTCTCTGACGTGATGTGAAAGCGCTTGTGGCAGATCCGGCCGAACGTGATTACCGTTGAAGTCGAGGGCGCGATCGCACAATGGCTACGCGACGTGACCGCGTCCTCGCGAGCGTGGAGACGAGTGATGACGACGATCGGTGTCGTTGCCCTGTTGCTGGGCGTCCTGTTGATTGTGGTCGAGGCGCATGCCCCAACCGCGGGGGTGCTCGGTGCGCTTGGAGCACTCATGATCGGTGCCGGCGTGTGGATGCTCTTCACGTCCGACGGTATCGGGCAATTGATCGCGATCCCGGTGACGGCGGGGGTCGCGGTAGTCGGCCTGGGCGTGGTGGCGGTAGCGAGTCGAAAAGCGCTTACCGCGCGCCGCGCTCCCGTGCGTACGGGGACGGAATCTCTTGTCGGCTCGGACGCGACCGTTCGCAGTTGGACCGGTGCGCAGGGTCAGGTCGAGCTCGACGGCGGATTATGGCGTGCTCGAATGGAATTCGGGTACGACGATTCTGTGCCTGCCGTGGGCGAATCCGTCGTCGTAGAGCAGGTTCGAGGCCTGACTCTGAAAGTGCGCCGTCGTGAACCGTGGGAGCTGCCGCTATGACCACCGTGCTTGTCGTGTTGTCCGTGTTTGTCGTGCTGATTGCAGTCCTTGTGGGCATGTCGGTGAGAGTTCTGCGCGAGTACGAGCGCGCGGTGGTGTTCCGCCTCGGTCGACTGATCACCTTGAAGGGTCCTGGTCTGGTGATTCTGGTGCCGGCGATCGATCGCATGGAGCGGGTCAGTCTGCGAACCGTCACGCTGAAGATACCGGTCCAAGAAGTGATCACTCGCGACAACGTCCCCGTGAAGGTCACCGCCGTCACGTACTTTCGGGTCGTCGACGCTGACCGTTCGATAGTCGAGGTCGAGGATTTTCTGGCCGCCACCTCACAGATCGCCCAGACCACACTGCGCTCCATTCTCGGTAAAGCTGAGTTGGACTCGCTGCTCTCCGAACGTGAACGGCTCAACGAGGACTTGCAGAAGGTAATCGATCAGCAGACCGAGCCGTGGGGAGTCAAGGTCACGACCGTCGAGATCAAGGACGTCGAGATTCCGGCCAACATGCAGCGCGCCATCGCCAGGCAAGCAGAGGCCGAACGAGAGCGGCGAGCCAAGATCATCAACGCCGACGCCGAGTTTCAGGCTTCGGCCAAGCTCGCCGAGGCGGCCGAGGTGATCAGCCGCAATCCGACCACCCTGCAGTTGCGTTATCTACAGACGCTTCACGAGATCGGTAGTGAGAACAACTCCACCGTTGTCTTCCCCTTGCCGCTGGATCTTGTCCGGCCCTTTATCGGTGGCGGAGTTGCGGCAACTCCCGCGACCCAAGAACCTGCCCGTTTCGTCTGGAATGCGAAAGTTGTTGATTAGCATCTAGTTTCGGTTACCATCTCTTGTGTTCGAAACTTTGTTCGATTAAACTTTGAGCATGGACAGTCGGGATGCGTGGCAACTGGATGGCGAGGACCTCAAGGGGGAGGTTCTGGATCTGGTGCGTGTCCGGCACGAGTTGCAGTCGCGGATGGTGTTGCTGATCGTGGAGATGTTTTCCCGTGAGGTTCTCGGTGGGAAGGGTTTTCGGGCGATCGCGCAGTGGTTGCATGGTTCGACGAATCTGGAGATCGGTGAGTGCAGTCTGCTGGTCGGGTTGGCGCGGTTGTTGATGCTCGAACCCGTTGTGGGCGATGCGTTTCATCGCGGTGACGTGGATGCGTTGAAAGCCCGTCAGGTGGCGTCGTTTTGTCAGCATCCGCCCAAGAACATGACCCTGGCGGATGTGGACAAGGCCCGCGGGATCTTGCTTGGCCTGGCGTCGAAGAACATCGCGGATTGTGATGCGGTGCGGGCGGCGATCCGGCGGATCGAGAAGCAGTACGGAAAACGCGAGGACGGCGTTCCGGTTGGTGAGGATTCGGAGCGTAACGAGTTCTACGCCTCGAAAGGCTTGTTCGGGCGAGTGTCGGTGAAGGGTGATTTGGATGCGATCAACGGGGCCCGTCTGATCACGTTGCTGTCGAGCCTGTCGGCGCCGACGCCGGAGAAGGACGGCGTCAAGGACACTCGCACGCCGGCGCTACGGCGCGCGGACGGGTTTTGCGAACTACTGCGGCGGTACGAGCGGGCGGGGTTGGGTCCGATCGAGGGCGGAGTGAAACCGCACATCACCGTTACCGCGTCGGCGAAAGACATGACCGACCTCAAGGCGTTGAAGGACCTCTTGCCGTCGACTCAGGAACTGGGTTTCGCGTGGGCGGATTGGGTGGGCCCGATCAGTATCGATACTGCCCGGATGCTGGCGTGCGACTGCACCGTCACCCGGATCCTCCTGGACGAGAACGGTGTTCCGCTCGACTGCGGCAAAGAAGCAAGGACCGCGACGGTACCCCAGCGGCGGGCTCTTGCGGTTCGGGATGGTGGGTGTGCGTTTCCGGGGTGCGGGACTCCGTCGGGGTGGTGCGATGCCCATCATATTGTTCACTGGAACGATGGTGGCCCAACAGATCTCGACAACCTGATCTTGTTGTGCGGTCATCACCACTGGACGCTGCACCACACGGAGTGGCGGGTGGAGATCGGCCCGGATCGCAAATCGGTGTTCTACCCACCGATGTCGATCGATCCGTATCAACAGCCGATCGGCGGGAACAGCCCACCTACAGCAGCCTGAACGGGCGCAACTGAATACGTACACACCGGGGCATAGCCATGCCCCGGTGTGTACGGCGTGTGCGGTCAGAGCATCGTCGAGATATGGTCCGGAAGCGCGACACCTGAGTCGAGATCCTCGGACGGGATCGGTTCACCGAAGTGCGTAGCTGCGGGAACTACTCCAGCCCAAACGGTTTCGACACCGATGTCGGCGGCATCGTCGCCGGGGCCGCCGGTGCGGGCCTTGACGGAAGCCTCGTACAACGGCAGTGCAAGAACGATGGTTGCCGCCATTTCCTTGCGCGTGTGATCCCGAAGGTGTTGGGAACGTCCGGGAACCACCTGGTCGACGATCAGATTCAAAGCCTTCACGCGCTCGTCGCCGTCGGTCACGACTCGAGGTGATCCGATGATGACGCCGCTGCGGTAGTTCATCGAGTGGTGGAAGCCCGACCGAGCCAACACGAGCCCGTCGAGGATCGTGATGGTGATGCAGATTTCGCTGTCGGGAGCCAAACTCCGTGAAGCGACTGAACCGTGAACATAAATAGATCCGCCGCGGTCGGGGCCGTCGAGGTCGAACCCGTAGGCGGTGGGAAACACCATGGGAACTCCGCCGACGGTCACACCCATGTGGCACAGCTTCGCGGACTGCAAGACGTCGACGAGTGCCGCGCGTTCTGCGACGCCGTGGTGGCGGGCGCGCTTGTGCGTCGTACGTGCTGTCGGGGACAGCGGAATAGGTGCAGTGGGGGCAGGAGCAGGGGCAGCAAAGACAACGGAATCTGTCATGCAGACAATGCTGGTGGCAAAGTGGCTTCAAGTCATGGTCCAATCAGTGGAGACTTCGATAGGCCACTTCGATTTGCCACTTCCGGGAGGGTTCTGAATGTTTCTGCCTTCGGCGGTAGCCGTCGTCCTCGACCGGACAGATCGGCGGGCGCTCCCGGTCCAGATTGCCGACCACCTCAGAGCTGATATCCGCAGTGGTAAGGCGGCAGTGGGTCTGAGGTTACCCAGTTCCCGGAAGCTGGCGGCGGAGCTCGAGGTGGCGCGGGGCGTCGTGGAACGGGCGTATGAGCAGTTGATCGCCGAGGGTTGGCTTGTCGCTGTGCACGGCTCAGGCACCTTCGTTGCCGAGGCGCCCTCCCCCATGGTCACTCCCACGACTACACCGAAGAAGGCCGCCGACAAGATGTCACCCAGGGTGCAGCTCCGGCCGGGCGTGCCGTGGACGCCACCGCGTGCATCGGCAGCGTGGCGGCGGGCGTGGCGTGACGTCGGGTCCAAATCGCCACCTTTCGAGGATCCCGATCCTGCGGGTGACTACGAATTGCGTTCGGCACTATCGGAATTACTGGCAAGAGCCCGTGGAATGTCGGTTGAACCCGAGAGAATCCTGATCACCTCAGGTGCCACGCATGGTCTCGGCCTCGCCCTGTCGGCTCTGCGTACCCGTGGTGCTGTTCTGGCGATGGAAGATCCCGGATACCGGTATGCGTCCTCGGCCGCTACAGCCTGTGGATGGTCGCTGCTCGACGTGCCCGTCGACGCTCATGGTCTCTGTGTCGACCAACTCGAAACGGCGTCGGAGAGCGTCCGCGGTGTGTATGTGACACCGTCCCATCAGTATCCGACAGGAGGGCTGCTTCCGGTAGGTCGGCGCAACCAGTTGATCGAGTTCGCACGCGCCCGCGACGTCGTCCTGTTCGAGGACGATTACGACTCCGAATTCCGTTACGACGTAGCGCCTTTGCCTGCGCTTGCCCAGCTGGCTCCTGATCGGGTGGTGTATCTCGGAACGGTTGCCAAGACGCTCGGCGCCGGAATTCGATTGGGCTGGTTGGTAGCTCCCCTCGACCTGGTCGACCGCATAGCAGTACACCGCAAGCGAATCGGCGACTTCCCGTCGGTTCCGCTGCAGCAAGCACTCCTGTCCCTGCTCCGTGACGGCGAATGGGATCGAGCGGTGCGTACCGCCCGGCGCAGATACCGGGAGCGTGATCGGGCGGTCGAGGAAGCGCTGTCATCGTTCGGTGAACTGCGGGGTCTCGGCGCCGGCATGCACACGACGCTCATGCTCGACGCGGATCTGGCAGCGACCGTCGCTCGCGAGGCGCTCCTGCACGGCGTCGAAGTGCCCACCCTGGTCGAGTCCACCCGAACGCACGGAGACCCCGGCGGATTGGTCATCGGCTACGGGCGAGTGGAATCCGCGGACCTCGAATATGCGCTCGAGGTGATAGCCGAGTGCCTCGCACGTCACAGCGCGTGAAGTCTCGTTGATCGGGAGTGCGGCAACGGATGGGCGTGGTCCAGTTCTAGCGTCTGCTCGTGACGATCCGAAGCCAGACCTTTCCGCACCTGCTCGCACCAGGCACCATCGGCCCGATGACCGTGCCCAATCGCGTGGTTCTCCCTGCGATGGACATGAACCTGTGTGAAGACGGGGAAATCGAAAAGGGCGACATCGACCACTTCGTGGCGCGTGCAGCTGGTGGAACGGGTCTGATCATCACCGGTTGCTGCGCTGTTGCGTATCCGCTGGGCTGCACCAGCCGCAAGGAACCGGGGCTTTCGGAAGACCGGTTCATCCCCGGTCTCAAGGCGTTGGCCGACGCAGTCCACGACGCAGGCAGCAAGCTCTGTGTGCAGATGACACACCACGGCAAGGTGGCGCGCATCGATACCCTCGACGGCCGACCGCAGTTGGTCCCGTCCACGCCGAAGCCGCCGGGTGACATGAGCGCGATGGCCGATTGCACGCCAGAAGAACTGGGCAAGATGGCTGCCATCAACGAGGGCAAGAGGGCTACGTACCACGAGGCAACCAAGGAAGATCTTGATTGGCTGGTTCGCATGTTCGCCGAGGCTGCCGGACGGGTGAAGGCGGCGGGCGGCGACGCCGTCGAGATTCACTGTGCCCACAACTACGTCCTCGGAGCGTTCCTGAGTCGGTACACGAATCAGCGCAGCGACGAGTACGGAGGTTCCATGGAGAACCGTGCTCGCCTCGCTTGTGAGGTCATTCGGGCGGTCAAGGAGGAGGTCGGTGGTGCGCTTGCCGTCATCGTGCGTCTGGCCGGTCAAGAGTACGGCGAAACCGACGGGCTGACGGTCGACGAGGCTGCTGCGGCCGCGAAGATGTTCGAAGAGGCCGGAGCTGACGCCATTCATGTCACCGGTACCGCGCTGAATGCTTTTGCCAACTTCACCGACGGACCACTGCCCGACAAGGTCGGCTACTACACCGACAATGCAACGCGAATCAAGCAGGCGATATCGATCCCCGTGATCACCGTCGGACGTATGCTCCCCGAGGTCGGCGAGAAGATGATCGCGGAAGGTCGCACGGACTTCGCCGCAATGGGCCGCCAGCTCCTGGCCGATCCACAGTTGGTGAACAAACTCAAAGACGGTGTACCCGAGCGGGTTCGGCCTTGCATCAATTGCTACGTCTGCGTGCAGGAGAACTTCTGGGACGAGACCCCGCTGTGCGCTGTCAATCCCGCGCTCGGCAACGAAGCGCTTCTCCCCTTCGTTCGGACCAGCACTCCGAAACACGTTGTTGTGGTCGGAGCGGGCCCCGGTGGTCTCGAGACGGCCCGCGTGGCCGCTGAACGTGGGCACCGAGTCACGGTGTTGGACAAGTCCGATCGCCTCGGTGGCACCCTGTGGTTCTCGAGCCTCACTACCCCGGACAACGGGCGTCTGCTCAGCTGGTTGAAAGTGGAAATCGAGCGTCTCGGTGTCGATGTTCGACTGAAGACCGAAGCCTCGGTTGCTTCGATCCGGGCACTGAACCCCGACGCCGTAGTCGTGGCCACCGGTGCAGTCCGTGAGCGGCCTAGCGTTCCGGGCGGCGACTTGCCGCACGTGCACACCGGTGATTCGTTGCGCGCGTTGATGACCGGAGCGGGAGACGTCTCACAGGTACCGCCGTTCCTGCGGACGATGGCCAAGTTGGGCAAGCTGTCCGGTATCACCAAGAGCCCCGCGGCGATCCGAGCTGTGACCCGCAAGTTCCTGCCCATGGGTAAGGACGTTGTCGTGATCGGTGGTTCGCTTGTCGGACTCGAGCTTGCGGAGTTCCTGGCCGAGCGAGGTCGCAATGTGACGCTGATCGAAGAAGGCCAGCAGTTGGGTATTCCGATGGCGATGCCGCGCCGCTGGACGGCGGTGCGCCACGCCAAGCATGTCGGTGTGGACATTCACCGCAATTCAACGGTGCAGCGAATCACCAAGGAGCACGTCGAATTCCGTTCCGGTGACAAGACACGGACCGCTCCAGCCGACATGGTTGTCGTCGCGTCGGGAGTGTCGGCGCAGGCGCCACTGGCCGATTCTCTGATCGGTGTCGTGTCCGACGTACATGTGGTCGGTGACGCGGTGAACGTCGACTACATCGAGGGCGCGATGCACACGGCGTGGAAAGTCGCGATGGATCTGTAGTTCAGCATCAGGTAGCGCTTTGTGCCGCAACGATGTCCGGCCACCAGCGGGCCGCGACATCGGGGTGCGCACGTAGTCGACTCTTGAGGGCATTCGCCCCGTAGGAATCGTGGATCGGGTTGTTCGCGTCCACGGTGACGCCGGTGGCGCGCGCCGCCAGCTCGGGAGGTAGGTCGAACTCCGGGATCTGCGCTGCGTAGTTCGGGTTGAAGAAGAACGGCACCGAGATACGTTCACCGTCGCCCTCGGGTGAAACTACCCGGTGCACAGTCGCTTTCAAGTAGCCGCCGGTAGCGACCTCGAGCAGTTCGCCGATGTTGACCACCAGCGCCCCGTCGATCGGCGGCGCGTCGATCCAGTCGCCGTCGTGCTCGACCTGCAGACCGCCTTTGCCCGGTTCGACATAGAGCAGAGTCAGCACACCCGCGTCCTTGTGTCCGCCGACGCCCTGGGAGCCGGCACCTTTCGGGCGGCCCGGGTAACGCACCACCTTGATGAGGATCGACGGATCGTGAGCGAACGCGTCGTCGAAGATGTTCGCATCCTGGCCCAGGGCTACCGCCCATTCGCGTAAGAGGCTCAATGCGATCGAGGTGAGTGTGTCGTTCCACTCGGTGATGACGTCGCGAAGTTCGGGAAGGGCGTCTGGCCACTGGTTGGGGCCCTGCAGAATCTCCCAGGCCGGTGAGGTGTCGGTGCGCTCGGCCGCGGGCTGTTCGGCGCCGATGTCGATCTGCTCGCGCCAGTCCTGCTTGCCTTCGGTCAGTTCGCCGCCGAGCCGGGTGTACCCACGGAAGTGCGGGCTGCGGACGTTCTCGATCGCGAGCTTCTCGGCAGTCGGCAGCGCGAAGAACTCGCGGGCGACGGCGAGGAGGCGGCGCTGCAGTTCGTCGGGAATTCCGTGGCCGACCAGGTAGAAGAATCCGACCTCGTGGGTGGCCTCGCGGAGCTGAGTGCGGAACTGCTCGGCGGTGTCGGGGTTCTGCGCAAGCGACAGATCGAGCACTGGCAGCGACGTAATCGACATGGGGTCCTCGATCCGTGTGATGGTTCTGATGTCCATCATTCCACGCTGAGCGGCACCCGGACCCGCACGGCAATTCGGCAGCCGCAGGCGTGATTACCCGCGCGGATGCGGAAACACCCTGCGGATAACAGAATCGGGGCCTTGCGCCATTGGCGCAAGACCCCGAATCAGTGTGAGTCGAATTAAGCTTCGTCAGCGCCGATGATGAACGCTTCGAGCTCGATGCGAGCCTTGTCGTCGGCCATCTGGACCGGCGGGGACTTCATCAGGTAAGCGGAAGCCGGGTAAACCGGTCCACCGATGCCGCGGTCCTTGGCGATCTTGGCTGCGCGGACGGCGTCGATGATGATGCCGGCAGAGTTGGGCGAATCCCAGACCTCGAGCTTGTACTCCAGGTTCAGGGGAGCGTCGCCGAAGGCGCGGCCTTCGAGGCGGACGTATGCCCACTTGCGGTCGTCGAGCCACTCCACGTAGTCCGAGGGACCGATGTGGACGTTGCGGTCGTGAACCTTGCCGGCAAGTGCGCCGGTCAGGTTGGACGTCACGGCCTGGGTCTTGGAAACCTTCTTGGACTCCAGGCGATCACGCTCGAGCATGTTCTTGAAGTCCATGTTTCCACCGACGTTGAGCTGGTAGGTGCGGTCCAGCACGACGCCGCGGTCTTCGAACAGCTTCGCCATCACGCGGTGGGTGATGGTGGCGCCGACCTGGCTCTTGATGTCGTCACCGACGATCGGGACGCCGGCGTCCTTGAACTTGGCAGCCCACTCCGGGTCGGAAGCGATGAAGACGGGCAGAGCGTTGACGAATGCCACGCCTGCGTCGATCGCGCACTGTGCGTAGAACTTGTCAGCGTCGTCGGAACCGACGGGCAGGTAGGAGACGAGGACGTCGACCTGAGCGTCCTTGAGTGCCTTGACGACGTCGACGGGCTCGGCGTCGGACAGCTCGATGGTCTCGGCGTAGTACTTGCCGATGCCGTCGAGGGTCGGGCCACGCTGAACGGGAACGTCCAGGGGCGGGACGTCGGCGATCTTGATGGTGTTGTTCTCGCTCGCGAGGATCGCCTCGGAGAGGTCGAAGCCGACCTTCTTGGCGTCGACGTCGAACGCAGCGACGAACTGCACGTCGCGGACGTGGTACTTACCGAACTTGACGTGCATGAGGCCGGGGACCGTCTGGGTCTCGTCGGCATCCTTGTAGTAGTGGACGCCCTGAACCAGGGACGAGGCGCAGTTACCCACGCCCACAATGGCTACGCGCACCGCGGTGCTGTTCTCACCCATGGTCGGGTTCTCCTTCTTTCCGGGATGTTCCTGTTGTCGATTGCTCGGCTGCGATCAATTCGTTGAGCCAACGCACTTCGCGTTCACTCGATTCGAGTCCGAGCTGATGGAGCTGACGGGTATAGCGGTCCAGCGATCCGCTGGCCCGACCGACGGCCTCGCGGAGCCCCTCACGGCGCTCCTCGACCTGGCGTCGCCTGCCTTCGAGGATCCGCATCCGCGCTTCTGCGGGGGTGCGGCTGAAGAAGGCGAGGTGAACGCCGAAACCGTCGTCGGTGTAGTTCTGCGGCCCGGTGTCGGCGACCAGTTCGGTGAACCGTTGCCGACCTTCCGGAGTGAGCTGGTAGACGCGACGCGCCCGACGCTTGAGCGTGCCGGTGGCAGTGTCGACGTCTTCCGAGATCAATCCGTCGGCTTGCATGCGCCGCAGTGCCGGGTACAGCGATCCGTACGAGAACGCGCGGAATGCGCCGAGCAGACCAGTGAGCCGCTTACGCAGCTCGTATCCGTGCATCGGTGACTCGAGGAGCAGCCCGAGGATTGCGAGTTCGAGCAACTGACAAACCTCCCGAGTCGTTGAACCTAACCGCTTGATGCGATAACCAACTATATCGCGCCGATATATAAAACCACACTGCGGCCCGATACGTGTACCAAGGTGTCACGGCTAGATCAGGGGGTGAACGGGTAGATCGACATGATTTCCCCGTCGAGGCCAGCGGTCAGGTACCCGCTCTCGTCGAGGTCGTTGCCGACGTGAATCTGGATGGTCGGAACATTTTCGGTGCTATCGACAGAGACGTACCGAGTGGTCGGATTTTGCACCGACGTCGTTGTTCCGGCGCCGTCGAGCAGGGCGATCACGATGCGAGGATCGAGCTGTCTGACGTCGATCTGTGTCACGTCGGGTTCGCGTGATCCTCCTGAAGTCGTGTCCTCGAGGTCGCCTCGGTAGTAGCTGTCCAGGCTCTTGCGCGGCGCGGCAGGATCGGCGCGCGTTACGCGTGCATAAGTGGGATAGATGGTCATCTCGTCGACCAGTCCGCTGCCGTACTCCGTTTCGATGGCATGGAACATCGCCCCCAGGCCGTCGACGGTGTGTAACTGTGGCTCGGGGCTCGAGAAGATCGTGACGTCGGACGCGGCGTATTTGATTCCGAAACCGACAGCCGAGACCAGTGACAGCGCGATGATCACAACGGCGATCCAACGCGTGTCGAGCGAAGGTTCTTTCCGAAGAATGGGTAGGGACGCCTCGGTCTGCAGATCGGACGTCAAATCTTCGAGATCGCCGAGAGTGACTGCCACCGCGGCGAGTTCGGTCAATTCGTCGTGCTCGGTCGCCGTGAGTTGTCCGTCGGCGAAGGCGGAGTCCAGCACTGCGCAGGTAGCCTCGCGATCGGCATTGCGAGCGCGGGTGGTCCTGGTCAGATCGTTCGGCATGTCCGGGGCCTATCGAGGAGTGAAGGGAGACAAGCGGATCGGGCGGCCATCCGGGGTCAAATCCATTGAGCCGCTCGCGCCGAGGTTGTTGCTGGCGTAGATGGAGACGCGTGGATCGTCGCTCGACGAACTCATGCTGATGTGTGTGATCTCGGCGTCGGGGACGTTGAGATTTGCGGACACTCCTGCCAGATATCCGGCGAGTTTGTCGATGTCGACGGCAGCGAGGTCGAAGGTGACGGTGCTGGCTGCTCGAGTCGACGTGCTGTCGCGTGGTGTGAAACCGCCTCGAAAGTCGATGTCTTCCTCCAGGTTCGGCGAGACAGCGGCGGCGCGAGTGACGCTTGCATAGCCGTCGTAGAAGTTGGCGGAATCGATTATCGTCGTGCCGTACTTGGCGCTGTATCTGGTGATGAATTCCCCGATCCCGCTTGCGGTGACCGTGTTCAACGTCGAACTCACAATGGGGGCAAGCGGTTCGACGTTTTCGGCTGCCGCCGGTGGAGGCGGTGGGGGTGAAGGGTCGGCGGACAAGGTGAGGTACCCGATCAGGCCGGCGAAGATAGTCGATGCGGCTGCGAGGTACCAGATCTTGTCGATACGGCGAACTTTGGCGACGGCGTTGCGCAGCGTTGCTTTCTGCAGATCGCGGACCAGCAGATCGAGCTGTCCGAGCGTGGTCGCGGTCATGGCCGCAGCCGTCCGGTTCGCGTGCTCGTCGACCGTGATCTGGCCGTCGGACAGAGCCGTATCGAGAACGGCGCAGGTATCGGAACGGTCGACGTCGCGCGCACGGGTGCGCGTAGAGGTAGTAGTCGGGGACCCACTCACCGGCTCACCCTAGCTCCCGTACGGGTAGGAACGAGAGATCTCGCCCCACGGCGTGACCTCGATGCGTCCTTGGTGGCCGAGTCCGTTCTCTGCATAGATCGCGATCTCCGGGACGCCGTAGTTCGCGTCCACGATCAAGTGGGTGATCGCGGCGTCCGAAACATTGACATAGTCGCCGATGTTCACCATGTACGGCGCGAGCTTGTCGATCTGGATGGAACCGAGGTCGAAGGTCGGCTGGCCCGTTCGCCGCGGAATGGACGTCACTTCCCTCTCGAAGCCGTCGCGAAAACTGATGGACTCGGTGAGAGCGGGAGCATCGGGGACCGCCCGGCTCACTGATGAGTAGTCGCCGTGGAAGCTGGCGTCGTCTACGAACATGTCACCGAACTCTTCTCGATACCTCTCGATGAATGCGCCGATTCCTTCCGGCGTCAACGTGTCGATGTGTGCGATCAGGATCGGTTCGACGGTCGGCTCCGGCACCGGGGTGGTGGTCGGCAACGGCGGAGCGAGGGAAGTAGTGCTGGCATAACTGGCTGTGATGTCTTCCGAGGGCGTCAACGGTGACCGACTCCACGCCACTGCTGCGATCGCGCCGACGACGATCAGAGCAGCAGCACCGACGAACACGGCCTTTCGTGCCGTCGACGTCCGAGGCACCGTTTTGGTCTCGATCTTCGGCACCTGCAGATCGTTGACCAGGCGTGCGAGTGCGAGCAGGGTCTTCGCGGACTTCGCCTTCTCGGTCCGGTCGAAGTAGTCCTCCGCGCTCAACTGCCCTTCGGCGTACGCGGCGTCCAACACATTGCACGTTTCGACGCGATCAAGATCACGAGCGCGCGTCATCGGAGAACGAGAAGACTTCACAGGAAGTGATCGTAATGGCTGGTCGCCATGCCCCCAGCCCCCGAAATGTGTTCATCGTGACCCTCCCGAACCGTCCGTCGCGGCACGGACGCACGTACGCTGGTCAGGTGCGGATACAGCGGCAAGTTGTGGACTACGCGCTCGCGCGTCGGTCTGTGCTGGCCGAAGTGTCTGCGGGTCGGACCGACGTCAAGCAGGTGTGTGACGCCGATCCGTACCTACTCAGAGCCGCGAAGTTCCACGGCCGGGGCAGCGACGTCGTCTGCCCCATTTGCCGCAAGGAACAGTTGACGCTCGTGTCCTGGGTGTTCGGCGACAAGCTCGGTCAGGTTTCGGGATCGGCCCGAACCTCGGACGAGCTCGCTCGGCTTGCGGAAACAGCAGAGGAGTTCACGGTGCACGTTGTAGAGGTGTGCCGTACCTGCAGTTGGAACCACTTGGTGCAGTCCTATGTGCTCGGCGCAGTACCTGCGCCGCCGCGACCGCGGCGAGCACGCCCACCAAGCCGGCGCACCGCCAGCGAGTAACGCCACACCCGAAGAAGGGCCCGATCGAAGTCTGCACGTGATCGGTCCGTGACCACTGGAGATTTGATTCGTGAGTTCCCCCAGCAACAACAACCCGGGCGGCAACAACCCGGGTGGCCGTCCCGTCGGTCCCAACCGTCCCGCCGGACCTCCTCAGGGTCGTCCGCCGCAGGGACGTCCCATGGGCCCACCACCGCAGGGACGCCCTCCGATGGGTCCGCCCCCTCAGGGTCGTCCGCCGCAAGGTCGTCCGATGGGACCCCCGCCCCAGGGGCGTCCGCCGCAAGCCCGACCTGCCGGCCCGCCTCCTCAGGGCCGCCCCGCCGGTCCCCCTCCTCAGGGTCGTCCGCCGCAAGGCCGACCTGCCGGCCCGCCGCCTCGAGATCGCGCCGTAGGCGCTCAGGCGAACGAACCGACCCAGCGCGTCGCGGCAGCAGCAGCGACCACCCGTAGCAACGCGGGCACCCGCCCGCCGGTCGGACCTCCACCGACGAAGCCACCGACAGGTGGCTCCGGTGGCGGTGGCAACGACGGACAACCCCCGAAGGGAAGAAAGAGCACCGTGAAGAAGAAGTCCAAGTGGCGCACAGTTCGCCGCTCGGCCTACGTCTTGGTGGCGCTCGGTCTTGTTCTGCCCGTCCTTGCCTTCATGGCGGCGTACATCGTGCAGGACGTCCCCAAGCCCGGTGACCTCAAGACCAATCAGGTGGCGACGGTCTTTGCCGCCGACGGCACCACGGTGATCAGCACTGTCGTCCCGCCAGATGGCAACCGCGTCGAGGTCTCGCTCGATCAGGTACCGCCGCACGTTCGCAACGCTGTTCTGGCCGCAGAGGACCGCGATTTCTACTCGAACCCGGGCTTCTCGATCTCCGGTTTCGCACGCGCGGCCCGAGACAACGTCCTCGGTCGCGACAGCGCCGGTGGTGGCTCGACCATCACGCAGCAGTACGTCAAGAAGGCGCTTGTCGGCTCGGAGCGTTCGCTGACGCGAAAGATGAAGGAACTCGTCATCTCCTCGAAGATGGCCAACGAGTGGTCCAAGGACGACATCCTCGCCGCGTATCTGAACACCATTTACTTCGGTCGCGGCGCATACGGCATCGGCGCAGCATCCAAGGCTTACTTCGGTAAGCCCGTCGACCAGCTGTCCATCGAAGAAGGCGCCGTCCTGGCGTCGTCGATCCAGCTTCCGTCGCTCCTCGATCCCGAGACCAACCCGACAGGCGCGAAGTCCCGTTGGGATTACGTGCTCGACGGCATGGTGTCCGCCGGCACGCTGGATCAGGCCGCGCGCACGCCGATGCAGTACCCCGCCTACATCCCGCTCGCCCAGGTCGACAACAGCAGCCAGGGCTCGACCGGACCCGAAGGCCTGATCAAGCGTCAGGTGCTCAAGGAGATCGGCGACGCTGGAATCAGCGAGCAGTTGCTCAACACCGAGGGCTTGCAGATCACCACGACCATCGACCCGCAGGCTCAGGCCGCAGCGGTCGAGGCAGCCCGTTCCAATATGGAGGGTGAGCCGGAGAATCTGCGTACCGCAGTTGTCTCGGTCGATCCGAAGACCGGAGCCGTCAAGGCGTACTACGGCGGTGAGGACGGCGCGGGATACGACTTCGCGAATGCCGGACTTCAGACTGGTTCCTCGTTCAAGGTGTTCGGCCTCGCAGCCGCCCTGGATCAGGGAATCCCGCTCTCGCAGATGTACGACAGCTCACCGCTGACCGTCAACGGCATCTCCATCGGCAACGTCGAAGGTGAAAGCTGCGGCACCTGCACCATCGCAGAGGCGCTCAAGCGTTCGCTGAACACCAGCTTCTACCGTCAGATGCTCAGCCTCGACGGCAACGGCCCGCAGGAAATCGCGGACATCGCTCACAAAGCAGGCATCCCGAAGGACATCCCGGGCGTCGGCCCGTCGCTCACCGAGGCCGACGGTTCCGGCCCCAACAACGGCATCGTGCTCGGCCAGTACCAGGCCCGCGTGCTCGACATGGCGTCGTCGTACGCGACACTCGCCGCGTCCGGTACGTATCACGCACCGCACTTCGTGCAGAAGGTCGTCGCGGCCGACGGCACCGTGCTGCTGGACCGCGGCGCGCCCGCCGGTGAAGACCGCATCGACGCTGCCGTGGCGGACAACGTGACGGCTGCGATGCAGCCGATCGCGGCGTACTCGCGCGGTCACAACCTGGCCGGCGGACGTCTGTCGGCGTCGAAGACAGGTACTGCGCAGCTCGGTGACACCGGAGCCAACAAGGACGCGTGGATGGTCGGCTACACGCCGTCGCTTTCGACCGCGGTCTGGGTCGGAACTCCCGACGGTGAAGCGATCACCAATTCCGGTGGCGCGATGATCTACGGCTCGGGTTTGCCTTCGGACATCTGGAAGGACACGATGGACGGCGCCCTCGAGGGCACCGACAACGAGAAGTTCCCGACGCCGGGCAAGATCAACGGTCAAGCCGGTGGTGTTCCGGAGTACACGGCTCCCGCACCGCCCAAGACGTCGGCGCCGCCGACCACCGCACCGACGACGACGGAAACCACTCCGCCGCCCGTGGTGACAACGACGCAGGTCGAGGTTCTGCCGGGCATCACGATCCCGATTCCGGGCATCTCCCGGCCGACGACAACCACGCCACAGGTACCGGGGGCAGGCGAGACCACCGAGGAAGAACCGGCAGGTGTGAGCCCCGGCCAGTAGTTGGAGGGTGGTCGGTTCGAAAGACGGTAACCTCGCGGAGTGGCCGCGAATGCTGATGATGCCGAACCGACCTCCCCCGCTCCGCTGGCCGAAGATCTTCGTTCGGCGGATTGGCGGGACGTTCCCAGTCGCAACGACGCGATGGTGTCTGCGCTGTCGGGAACCGTCGGCGGTCCGGTAGGTCGTCACGCACTGATCGGACGCACTCGCTTCTTCACACCGATGAGAGTGATCCTTCTGCTCGCCGTGGTGTTCTTGGCTTTCGGCTGGTTCGCGAAGGCGGGCTGTATTCAGCAGGCGCCGGTCGGCGAGAGCGGGCAGGTCGGCCTCGACTGGAGTGGCAGCCGTCAGTACGTGGCGATGTGTTACTCCGACACCGTTCCGCTGTACGGAGCCGAACGCCTCGATCAGGGAGCATTCCCGTACAAGACGTCGTGGGAAGAAGTACGCGGCGACGGTTCGATCCAGATGCGGTACATGGAGTATCCGGTCATCTCGGGGCTCTATCAGTACGGCGCAATGAAAGTCGCCAAGACGTGGGATTCGATCACCTGGCTGCCGGGCGCGATTCAGGTGGCGCTCTATTTCAACGTCGTGGCGTTCGGGTTGGCGTTGGCGTGGCTGGTCACCGTGTGGGCGAGCACTCTGTTGGCCGGACGACGAGTGTGGGACGGCGCTCTGATCGCGTGCTCCCCTTTGGTGATCGTGCACGTGTTCACGAACTTCGATCCTCTGGCGACGGCGTTCGCGGCGGGTGGGTTGTTGGCATGGGCACGTAAGCGGCCCGTGCTCGCGGGAATCCTGCTCGGCCTGGGCGGCGCCGCAAAGCTCTACCCGCTGCTCCTACTGGGACCGCTCTTGGTCCTGTGTCTGCGCGCGGGCAAGACGAGGGACTGGCTGGTGACCGCTCTCAGCGCGGTCGCGGCATGGCTTGCGGTGAACCTGCCCATTGCCGCGCTGTACCCCCATGGTTGGTACGAATTCTTCCGGCTCAACTCCGAACGCGGGGCCGATCCGGATTCGCTCTACAACGTGATCGCGTCGTTCACGTCGTGGAAGGGCCTCGACGGTCCTCTCGCACAGGGTGAGTCACCGTCGAATCTCAACGCCGTCTCTCTGCTTTTGTTCGTGGCCGTCTGCATCGGTGTCGGATACGTCGCCCTGACGGCGCAGCGTCGTCCGCGAGTTGCGCAGCTGTGCTTCCTGTTGGTGGCGGGCTTCCTGCTCACGAACAAGGTGTGGAGCCCGCAGTATTCTCTGTGGCTGGTGCCGCTGGCCGTGTTGGCCTTGCCGCACCGCAGACTCCTGCTCGCGTGGATGACCATCGACGCCCTGGTCTGGGTTCCACGAATGATGTATTACCTCGGTGTGTCCAACAAGGGGCTGCCCGAGCAGTGGTTCACCGGAACCGTCGTGATCCGGGACATCGCGGTACTCGTTCTATGCGCGCTGGTGCTCCGGCAGATCTACCGGCCGTCGGAGGATCTCGTGCGGTACGGGTTCATCGACGATCCGGCGGGCGGTGTTCTCGATCAAGCACCGGACAAACAACCTGCCTGGCTACCCGGTTGGCTGAAGCCGTCCAAGGCGAAGGAACCGGAACCCGTCACGGTCTGAGGTCACCACTCGTCGAGGGTGGTGTACCCGTCCTGGACCGCGCGGGCAAACAATGCTGCCTTCGTGGGAGCCGGCCGCCCGACGTCGCTGTACTTCGTGCGGATCCGAGTGATGTGTGTGTTGACGGTGCAGACGCGTAGGCCGAGTGTCTCGGCGACCTCGGACTTGGAATCCGAACGTAGCCAGGCAAGAAGTACTTCGATCTCGCGGACGCTCAGCTTCGGCTTGTGCTTGCCGTGCTTGGGGTTGCCGACTCGGGACACGTTTGCCTCGATCTTCGGAGAAATGCCGATTGAAGACATGCGAGTAGCGCCTTTCGACGGAGGGGATGGGCGTCGACTGCCGTATTTGCAGAAGGGCTGCTGGCTCAGGGTGCGACTGAGACGAGTATTTCGATCGAGGTGTCTCAGTGGAACGGGCGCAACTCTCTCGATACAGAGTCCATACAACGGACAAATCCCCTACCTGCTCCGATAGAGTGCGTCGCTATGAACTCGAAGGCGGAAGCCGGTACGCACAATCAGGTCGATCCCGCCCGGATCGAGTCGCGTGGGCAGTTTGCTGAGACGCTCACTGCACTGCGGAACGCAGCCGGACTGACGGTCCGCGAAGCCGTCGAGCGTTCGGGTGGTTTGCACGGAACCGTCAGCGAATGGTTTGCCGGCCAACACCTGCCGACGCCGGCGAGTACCCCGATGTTTTTCGCGCTCCTCGAGGCCTGCGGCGTCGATTCCGAGGATGAGCGGCAGCGCTGGATCAGTGCGGTGCAACGAGTGAGACAGCTGACGGCCAGACGACGCGGCGACGCCACCGTTCCGTATCGAGGTCTCGAGTCGTTCCGGCAAGAGGATGCCGAGTGGTTCTTCGGTCGAGACGAACTCACTGCCAACTTGGTCGAGCGGGTGGCGTCGGCGATACGAGGTGTCGGTCGCCGTCAGTTCATGGTGATCGGTGCCTCCGGATCGGGTAAGTCGTCGTTGCTGCGGGCCGGGCTCGCCCCCAAGATCGCCGGGGACGATCCACGGTTCGACGGTTGGCGGGTGGAAACCCTGCAGCCGGGTACGGGAGGAATTCCGTCGTCGATCTCCGACGAACCAACCGTCTTGATCCTCGACCAGTTCGAGGAACTGTGGACGCAGTGCGACGGTGATCGGCGCGAGGAAATACTGCGGACCCTCGCGGAACTCGGTGAGAACACCATCGCAGTCATCGGAATGCGCGCCGACTTCTACGGGCTCGCGGCGGAGGAACCGCTTTTGGTACCGCTGCTCGACGATTCGCCGATGGTGGTCGGGCCGCTGACCGACGAACAATTGCGCGAGGTGATCGTCGAGCCGGCGGTCAAGGCCGGGATGACCGTGCAGAGCGAATTGGTTCAGGTTCTGGTCTCCGAGCTGACACCACGCGGCTCGCGCACGGCGAGCGACCCCGGAGCTTTGCCCTTGCTGTCACACGCACTGTTGGGGACCTGGCAACGGTCGACGCGTAAGACTCTGACCGTCCTCGGATTACTACGCCACCGACGGGATTGCCGGAGCCGTCCAGCAAAGCGCGGAGGAAGTGTACGGCGAGCTCACAGAGCGGCAGCAGCAGTTGGCGCGCAGGATCTTCCTCCGGTTGGTCAACGTCGACGAAGTGACGCAGACGCGTCGGCGGGCACCGCGCACCGAACTCTTCCTCGGTGACGACGTCGACGACGTGAATACCGTCATCGACCGGTTCGCCTTACGCCGCCTTCTCACCGTCGACGAGGAGACCGTCGAGGTTTCGCACGAGGTCTTGCTGTCCGCGTGGAGTCGGCTTCGCGATTGGATCGACTCGGACCGCGCCGGCCTGGCGGTGCATCGCAGGTTCACCTACGCGGCGCAGGTGTGGGAAGACAGTGGACGCGACCCCGGCGCGCTGCTCGGACCCGCACGTCTTCATCTGACGGAAGAATGGCTGCGTTCGGGCGAACTCGGGCTCCCACTGGAACCGAGTCGGACCCGCGCCGCCGACCTCAATGCCACCGAGCGGGAGTACCTCGCCGCGAGCATCGAGCATCGTGATCAGCAGGAATTTGCCGATCGCCGACGTACACGCGTGCTACGACGGCTCGTGACTGCGTTGGCAGCCGCGTCGGTGATCGCTCTGGTGTTGGCGGTGGTTGCGACCGTCGCCGGTATCGGAGCCAATCGTCAACGTGTCCAAGCAGATACCGCGCGAGACGAGGCGATGTCGCGTCAGGTGGCCACCGAGTCGATCAGGATGCGCGAGCGGGATCCGTCGCTGGCGTCGCAGCTTGCTCTGGCGGCCTTTGCGGTCAACGAAACAACCGAAGCCCGCTCGGCATTGCTGGATGCGTCGGGCGTTCATTCGGCTACTCGCATCATCGGACCGCCCGGCGCGATGAAGGCCCGGATCAACCCAGCTGGAACTGTTGTGGCGGTGGGTGGTTCGGACGGGAAGGTCAGGCTTTATCCGATGGTGGACGGTGTTGCCTCAGCCGTTCCGCAGGCAGAGTTCCTCGGAGTCTCGGAGGGCACGGCCCTCTTTGCCGTCGCCTACAGCCCGGACGGACGGCTGCTTGCGATCGGTGGCGCCGGCGGCGCTGCGCTGTGGGACGTGTCGGATCCCGAAAATCCGGTCCGTGGAACACTTCCCGTCGACGGTGAACGCGTAGTGCAGGACATGGAGTTCAGCCCAGACGGAACCAAGCTGGTCGCCGGTACCTCGACGCCCGACGTCCTGCGATGGAACATCGACACCTCCACGAATGCCGTTGCTTTGCCTGCTCTTCCGCATCCAGCTGACGGCATTGTCACCGCGACGTTCAGCCCCGACGGACGTTTCCTCGTGGCGGGCGGGCGTCAAGCGACTCTGCGCGTGTGGGACGTCGCGAAGTGGGGTGAGGAATCGGCGCCGATCTTCGCGACCGAGCCCAACGGCACCACCGTCCACTACCTCGGCGTTGCCTTCAGCCCGGACGGACGTGAGCTTGCGGCGGGAACGACTGGCAGGGAGGTGGTTCGGTGGGACATGAGCGATCCGGCGCGCCCTGCTCCCCTCCCGGCGCTGACGGGATTTTCCAGTTACGTCAACGAACTCAACTACGGTAAAGATGGAACACGCCTTGCTGCAGGGAGTTCCGACAACTCCGTGCGCGTGTGGGACCCCCGAACCGGGGCATTGATCGAAACACTTCCGGACAGTGGGGCGGTGACCACAGTCGACTACAGCGATGACGGCCGCAATCTGGTCACCGGGGGACTCAACGGTGTGACTCGCGTGTGGGCTCTTCCGGGTCCGGTCTGGGCGGGAGCTCGGGACACGATCTTCACCAGTCCCTTTGCCGCGGACGGCTCGCGTCTGGTGGCCGGCGTCGGTGCCAGGGGTGGCGCGATGTTGGCTTGGAACACCGAGGATCTCGATCGCCCCGCGGTGATGCCGGAGTTGAAACCGCAAGGGGCCGACACTTTCAGCGGTGCGTCGGCGGTGTCGGCAGACGGGAACCTGGCTGTGAGCGGCACCGGCGGCGGCGGTGCATATCTTTGGGACCTGAGTGATCCGGCGTCGCCACGTATCTACGGCGAGCCTGCGGTATATGTGAAGGGCATCGTGGCGGTTGTCGCACTGAATCCCGCCGGAGATCTGCTGGCGGTGTCCTCGCAGGACGACAACAGTATTGCGTTGGTCGACGTTTCCGACCCGTCGGCTCCGAAACTGTTGTCGTTGACCGATGTCGGCTCCTACCCGCAGATGATGGCCTTTCAGCCAGGTACCGACATCTTGGCGATCGCGAACGCCAAGAACGAAGTGGATCTGTGGGACGTGTCGAACGCAGCGTCGCCCCGGGTGGCGGCGACGGTGGGTGGATTCGAAAGCTACGCATTAGCAGTGTCTTTCAGCGCCGACGGAACGCTGTTGGCCGCTGGAAGTGCGGATCACGGTGTCGCCGTGTGGGACGTACGCACACCGTCGGCACCCGAGGAACTCGCTCGTCTCGTCGGCCCCGAGGGCGCAATCTATTCGATCTCGTTCAACCGCGCCGGTGATCGGCTCGCTGCCGGTGTCGGCGACGGAACCGTCTGGCTCTGGGACATCGAGACTCCCTCGCGGTCAACACGATTTGCGACGCTGTCCGCCTACCCGGGTCGCGTCAACGACGCTCAGTTCGCGGGCGAGAGTGACATGATCGCGGGCAGTGGGTCGGACAAGACCGTTCGCTTGTGGGGAATCGACCCCGACGGCGTCGTTGATCGATTGTGCCGCACCGCAGGATCTCCCATCACGGAAGCCGAATGGGAGCGGTACCTGCCCGGTGTTCCCTACCAGGATCCGTGTGCCGGCTGACGCGCTTCAGTTCATCCAGAACTCGAGCGCCGCTTCCCGACCCAGCTCGCCTCCGCTGCCGGTGATCACCAGTCCGGCGGAGGTGAGCTTGTACGTCACGTCCTTGTTGGTGACGGTGAATCCGTTGCCCGTGGGCGTCGGATCGTCGAGTTCGATGGTGGCGCCGTCGCTCAGCCGTTGACCCTTGTAGTAGTAACGCCCGACTCCGGTTTCGCAGATGACGATTCGTGATCCGGTCGTGACGGCGATGGCGACGGCAGGATTGGTGGAGTTGCAACTGGGGCCGCCGGAGATGAAGCCCTGACGGTTGGTGCCCGAGACGGTCGGCGCTGGTCCGATCGAGGTTGTGACGCGTGGGGGCGTCGTCGTTTTCGGCGCTGTGGTGGGTGCACTCGGCGCCCGAGTCGTGGTCGTGGAGTACGAGTACGGCGTCGTATAGGTGAGACTCCGCGAACTCGCTTCATTGGCGGCGTTGCCGAAAGCGGCGGCGAGCAGCCCGAAGAACGCGATCCACACGATCACGGCCAGGATGCCGAGTGCGGTGAAGATGTAGCCGATGATCAGTCCGGCAAGGGCGAGTCCGTCGCCTTCTTCGCCGGTCCGTTTGATCTGGCCGCGAGCGATGTGCCCGAAGACGATCCCCAACGGCGCGATGAGGAACGCGAAGACGAGGGCGAGCACCGCGAGTGTGTTCGTCGGCCGCCTGCCGTACGGATCGGGCTGCCCGTACGGAGACGGCTGCCAATTCTGATTGCCCTGGTACCCGTACCCACCCTGATCGCTCATGAGGTGAATCTTGGCATGGACTTAGCCGAAGAGTGCAGGTGATCGCTAGTTTCGGGTACGTGTCTCGAGCTGACGTGCGATGGTCGGCCAATCGTCGTCGGTCATCGCGAACAGCGCTGTTGTACGCCAACTGCCATCGGCGCGGCGTCGGTGCTTGCGCAGCAGGCCCTCGAACTGAGCGCCGAGCTTTGCGATCGCGGCCCTGGACTGTTCGTTGAACTCGTCCGTGTGCCACTCGACGCGTACGGCTTCGAGCTGGTCGAAGGCGTGACGAAGCAGGAGCAGCTTCGATTCGGGATTGATCCCGGTTCCCTGAACCGATCGCGACAACCACGTGTATCCGATTGCAAGACTGCGGTTTACCGGGTCGATCTGGTACATGGACGTGGTGCCGACCACGGCGTTCGTCGCGATGTTCACCTGCGCGAAGGCGATCCGATTAGGGTCGTCGGTTGCTGCAGCGATGTACTTCTGTGCCTGTTCCCGATCGGTGATGGGCGATGCGGTCCAACGAAAGATCGCCGGGTCGTCGGCAGCAGCGAGCAGAGCGTCGGTGTGCGCGACGCCCAGGGGTTCGAGTCGGACACGATCACCGGTCAGCGTCGGTGATTCGAACCATGATGCAGTCATCAGGCGTGCTCCCGTGAGTGAGTCGGAAGGTTGTTGTCGGAGTTGGCAATCTGATCGGTCCCACCGGCAAGCGGATACCGCAACGGGACTCGCAGGAACAAGAAGAAGAACACGGCGAGCAGGATGACGTGGCCCCACACGCTCGCCTGGACGACGGCCTCGTACTTGCTCGGATCGAGATTCATGTCCAGTTGGTAGAAGTACCGGAAGATGCCGATACCCAACGCTGCGTCGGCGATCAGATAGGCGACGATCCAGAACCACCGGATCTTGAACAGTACGAGGAAAGGCAGGATCCACAGTGTGTACTGCGGTGAATTGACCTTGTGCAGCAACACGAATCCGCACAGCATCGCGGCACTGACTGCAATCCACGGAAAGTAGCCGTCGCGGACGTAGCGGCGCCAACCCAGATACATCGCGAGCGCGAATGACAACAGGATCATCACCGGAGACAGGATGCTCACCAGTGCGTCGTAGTCGGCGTTGAGCTCGCGAACTCCGAAACCGTAGAACGGGCGCAAACCCCAGAACCACACCGAGTTGGTGGTGATGTCCGCGCTTCGCTTCTCCTGGAAGCTGAACGACGCGCGCCAGCCTTCGTAGGAAATGAGGGCGAACGGCAGGTTGACGAGGACGACGGTGACGATCGCCGCGCCCGCCGTCATCAGCGCTCCACGAACGTCGTAGCGCTTGCCTTCGGTGCCGCGTAGAAGCACGTAGGCCATGAGCGGCAGCACGAACATTCCCGGGTACAGCTTCAAACAGAAACCGATCGCCAGGATGACGGCCGCCAGAACCGCGCGAGTTCGCAGCGGGATCCGCTCGAACGTCATCAGGAAGATCGCGCCGACGCTGGTGGCCACCACCGGGAGCTCCCAGTTGTGGAATGCGTACAGAACCAGGGGCGGAGTCGCCGACCACACGAGCGCGTACGCGCCGCTCATCTTGCCGAGCATCCACGCCGTGAGCAGTCCGAAAGGAGCCAGGATCAGGGCCGAGTGCAGAAGGAAATCGGTGTCGGTGTGTGAGCCGATACCGCCCAGCCACATCAGAATTCCGCTGAGCACCGGGTATTCGACGGTTCCGCCGGTCAGGAATCCTTCGGGCGTTATCCCTCCGGTGACGAAGGGGAACAGATGCTGATCGATACCTCGTCCGAGCCAGAGCAACTGAATGTCGGAGTAGCAGACGTCGATGTTCTTGTTGACGTCGAAGTTCAGGCTTCGTCCGTCGGGCGCGAACGGTGCACCGCCGCATCTGGCCTTGTTGAAATAGCCCAGCGCCATCGTCAGCCCGCACAATCCGACGACCAACGCCAGGATCGACGCCGGGGTCTTGCGGTCTGTTCGCATGATTCTCACCCTAGGGGGCGCAGTGGCTCGCGGGGTGATGCGTCTGCACCACGCGTCGCGCATCGACCTGGCGGTCTTCCCGGAGGGCCGGGACGATTTCCCTGGTCAAGGCCCCTCGTGTAACCTACGAGGGTTGCTGACGCAACGACCCTCCTGCCACGGATAGTCCGTGGCCGTTTTCACTTAGTCCACAGGAGGTGATGAGGTCTTATGCGTCATTACGAATTGATGGTCATCCTTGACCCCAGCCTGGACGAGCGCACTGTCGCTCCTTCACTGGATACGTTCCTCAATGTTGTGCGCCAGCACGGCGGCACGATCGACAAGGTCGATGTCTGGGGTAAGCGTCGTCTCGCCTACGAGATCCTGAAGCATGCTGAAGGTATCTACGCGGTGATCGACATCAACGCCACTCCCGCCACCGTCGCTGAGCTCGATCGTCAGCTCGGTCTGAACGAGTCGGTTCTGCGCACGAAGGTTCTGCGCCACAACAAGTAATTACTGTCGGTAGCGAGCTCTACTCTCGCGCCCAACGGTCTTACATCAATGCAGGAGGAACCACATGGCTGGCGACACCATCATCACCGTCATCGGAAACCTGACGGCTGATCCTGAACTTCGTTTCACCCCGGCGGGTGCCGCGGTTGCAAACTTCACGGTTGCTTCCACGCCCCGCACCTTCGACCGTAATTCCAATGAATGGAAAGACGGCGATGCGCTGTTCATGCGTTGCAACATCTGGCGCGAAGCAGCCGAGAACGTCGCGGAGAGCTTGACCCGTGGTTCACGAGTAATCGTGAGCGGCCGGCTCAAGCAGCGTTCGTACGAAACTCGCGAGGGCGAAAAGCGAACTGTCGTCGAGCTCGAAGTCGATGAAATCGGTCCTTCACTGAAGTACGCCACGGCAAAGGTCAACAAGGCCAACCGTGGTGGCGGCGGTGGAGGCGGCAACTTCGGCGGTTCCTCCGGCGGATCGGGTGGCGGACGTCCGAGCGCTGCACCTTCGGGTGGAGACGATCCTTGGGGCAGTGCGCCTCAGGCTTCGGGCTCCTTCGGTGGTGCGGGCAGCGACGAACCGCCCTTCTGATCCGTACCTGATCAGGAACATCCAGAAAAGAGCAAAGACATGCCGAAGCCGCCCTTGCGCGACAAGGTTATGAAGAAGAAGGTCTGCACCTTCTGCAAAGAGAAGAACACGCAGATCAACTACAAGGACACGACGTTGCTTCGTAAGTACGTCAGCGATCGCGGAAAGATCCGTGCTCGCCGTGTCACCGGCAATTGCGTCCAGCACCAGCGCGACGTTGCCATTGCCGTCAAGAACTCACGTGAGGTAGCACTGCTGCCTTACGCCACCGTGGCTCGCTAAGGAAAGGGAGGAAAGAACATGAAGCTCATCCTCACCGCTGACGTGGACAACCTCGGTGCGCCTGGCGACACCGTGGAGGTCAAGGACGGCTACGGCCGTAACTACCTGCTCCCCCGCGGACTGGCAATCGTCGCCACCCGTGGCGCCGAGAAGCAGGTCGAGGGCATCCGTCGTGCACAGGAAGCGCGCGCTGTGCGCGGCCTGGATCACGCCAAGGAGCTCAAGGCAGCTATCGAGGGCCTCGAGTCCGTAACGCTGACGGTCAAGACCGCCGGTGGCTCGGGCAAGCTCTTCGGTTCGGTTACCGTCGCTGACGTCGCTGCTGCGATCAAGGCTGCCGGTGGACCGGTTGTCGACAAGCGCTCCATCGTGTTGCCGAAGGCTCACATCAAGAACACGGGCAAGCACGCCGTGGTCGTGAACCTGCACCCCGATGTGGTTGCCAAGTTCAACCTGAACGTCGTCGGCGCATAGTCGACTGTTCGTCTCGCCGGGCCCCGCACACTTCGGTGTGCGGGGCCCGACGTTTTGTTTCGGGGTGCGGTGTGCCGCCTGACAGCGTCCCGAATCGGACCTGGGGATAACTCTCACACTGTGATGTTCGACTTGGTGATCAGTGACGAATCGGGCGAGGCAACACGCCCGACACACCGACGCGCCGACTGTGGAAAAACTATTTTCATCAACAGGCCTGTGAAATTGTGGATAGCCATCTACCTGGTCTTATGTAGTTACTATGCAAAGTAGTCCCCAAATGCTCCACAGGCGGTGCACACCGTGGGGCGGGAGTTTCCACAAAGCATCCACAGGTTTATCCACAGTCCGGTTTGTATGCGGACCTACTAGTCCCTAACGTCATCTCGGCGTCTATCTACAGCCCGGCCGAATGCGGCTAGGGGATGTCGGTGGGGGCAGGTACAAATGATGAGGGCGCTGCGGTTTCTGGCAGTGTCGTCGAGTGTTTTACGGGAAGGTCTCGCTTGTGGCTGTTGTAGATGATCGAGGACCTTCCGACTTCTCGGGGCCGGACTACCCGGGCCCTCCCGAGGCCGAGCCCGACCAGGAGTTCGGACGCCAGCCACCTCAGGACATGACTGCCGAGCAGTCGGTGCTCGGCGGCATGCTGCTGAGCAAGGACGCCATCGCTGACGTCCTCGAGGTACTGCGCCCGGGTGACTTCTACCGGCCCGCTCACCAGTCCGTCTACGACGTGATCCTGGACCTCTACAGCCGTGGCGAGCCCGCCGACCCGGTGACGGTCTCCGCCGAGCTCGACCGTCGAGGTGAGCTCCGCCGTATCGGTGGTGCTGCCTACCTGGTGACGCTGACCCAGACAGTGCCCACAGCCGCCAACGCCGCCTTCTATGCCGAGATCGTGGCCGAGAAGTCCGTGCTGCGTCGTCTGGTCGACGCCGGTACGCGCATCGTCCAGTACGGCTACGCCGGCACCGAGGGCCAGGACGTGGCCGAGGTTGTCGACCGCGCGCAGGCCGAGATCTTCGAGGTCACCGAGCGTCGAACCACCGAGGACTTCGTACCCCTCACCGAGCTCCTCCAGCCCACGATGGACGAGATCGACTCCATCGCCAGCCGCGGCGGAATTTCCCTCGGTGTGCCCACCGGATTCAAGGATCTCGACGAGATCACCAACGGCCTTCACGCTGGTCAGATGATTATCGTCGCGGCCCGTCCTGGTGTGGGCAAGGCGCTTGCCCTCGATACTCCCCTCGCGACGCCCAGTGGCTGGACCACGATGGGTGACGTTGCTGTCGGCGATCTGTTGATCGACAACCACGGCAAGCCGACGCGGGTTGTTGCCGCTACCGACGTGATGGTTGACCGTCCTTGCTACGAGGTCGAGTTTTCCGATGGAACAGTGTTGGTGGCCGACGAGCAGCATCAGTGGTTGACGGAGACGCGTGCTTCGCGCCGTTCAGCGCAGAACGCCAAGACAGGTTACAACCGCTATAAGAATCAAAAGACATTCGCCGAGGTCCGAACCACGGCGGAGATCGCATCGACGGTGCGATGCGCAACGGCGGATGGCCGCGTTAATCACTCTGTCGTGAATGCCAAGCCGCTCGACCTACCAACGCAGGATCTCCTTGTCCCGCCCTACACACTTGGCGCTTGGCTAGGTGACGGTTCTACTGCCTGCGCACAATTCACCACTGCTGATCCTGAGATCATCATGTTGATCGAGGCCGAAGGCCTGGTTGCAGTTCCGTCCAAGTCGGCGCATTTGCGCTACAGCCTTCAATTAGCCCCGGAAGATCCCGTCGCTCCGCGCGATTGCGTTGTGTGCGGAAAGAGCTTCGTGCCGTTCACCAGTCACGTGCGAACGTGCGGTCAATCATGCGGCGGCAAAGCACGTTTCATGTCTGACCCTGTACCTGCGCCAACTTGTTCACACTGTGGTGGACCTTCGATCGGGCTGCGACTGTGCCAGAAGTGCCGCAATGAGTACGGCACGGTTCAAGGACGCCTACGTACGGTCGGTGTTCTGGGCAACAAGCACATCCCTGTCCAGTATCTCCGTGGGTCTGAGGCGCAGCGTCGTGCGGTTCTTGCGGGACTTCTCGACACTGATGGAACTGTGACTGCCGGTGGCTCCGTTCAGTTTTCGGTAACCAACGAGCGCCTCGTCCGCGACGCCCAGGAATTAGTGGTCAGTCTTGGCTATCGCTGCCAAATGAGCACAAAGCGAGTCAACGGTCGCACCGAGGCTTCGTCGACTGCATTCACCTTGACCTTCTCGACTGATGACGAAGTGTTCGGTCTTACGCGGAAAGCGATGCTGCACAAGGAGCGTCGAGCGAGTAAAAGCACTACGCGCAGCGGATCGCGCTACATTGTCGATGTTCGACCAATTGCGAGTGTTCCGGTTCGCTGCGTCGAGGTCGACAACGCCGACCACATGTACCTGGCCGGTCATTCGATGGTCCCGACGCACAATTCCACGCTCGGAATGGATTTCCTGCGTTCCTGCTCCATCACGCACGGCATGGCCAGCGTCATGTTCTCGTTGGAAATGAGCAAAACCGAGATCGTCATGCGTCTGCTGTCCGCAGAGGCAAAGATCAAGCTCGGCGACATGCGCTCCGGAAAGATGACCGACGACGACTGGACCAAGCTCGCGCGTCGTATGAGTGAGATCAGCGAGGCGCCGCTCTTCATCGACGACTCCCCCAACCTCACCATGATGGAAATTCGCGCAAAAGCGCGGCGGCTCAAGCAGAAACACGACATTCGCCTGATCGTCATCGACTACCTCCAGCTGATGAGCTCCGGTAAAAAGGTCGAGTCCCGTCAGCAGGAAGTCTCCGAATTCTCACGTAGCCTAAAGCTTTTGGCGAAGGAGCTCGAAGTTCCGGTTGTCGCGATCTGTCAGCTCAACCGTGGTCCCGAGCAGCGAACCGACAAGCGTCCGCAGGTCGCCGACCTTCGTGAGTCCGGATCGCTCGAGCAGGACGCCGACATGGTGATTCTGCTGTACCGCCCCGACGCGACCGAGCGAGACGATCCCCGTGGCGGTGAAGCCGACCTGATTCTGGGTAAGCACCGTAACGGCCCGACCGCGACAATCACTGTGGCGCACCAACTTCACCTCTCGAAATTCGTCGATATGGCGCGGGGATAGTGGCTGCCGCCATCGCCTGAAGGTGGGACGGATTTCAGATCTTGTGAGATCCTGCTACAAGCACCAATTCGATTCCACTAGTGCAAAATTCGGTTTTTCTACAGGTGGGGTAGTGCTGCAGTGAGGAAGACGGCGCCGAAGGCGATTCCGGCAATGCCGGTGAGGATCCCGACCACGCCGGCGGTGTTGTCGCCCAGATCGCGTCCGGGGGTGTCGGGTCGGCGCGCTGCCAGGGCGGTTCCGATGGCGGCGGCACCGAGGAGGATGCCGAGGCCGAACATCCAGAACGTCAGTATCGAGAGTGCACCGAGCATCAACGCCATGTCGCTGTATTCATCGCTGGTGATCGGACGGTGGTGATCCCACCAATCGGGTGGAGTGTGCGCGCGGGATTCGGTGTTGTCGGTGTTGTCGGATTGTTCGTGCGGGGGGATAGTGGATGCAGTCATGGCAGCTAAAGGGTTCTCGCGCTGATTCTTTCGTGTGGTGGATGTACCGGTGTGCGCCACGGGTGTGCAGTGGGAGATCGAAACGATGGTGGGTGAGGCCCGAGAACCCATCGCGTGTCCTCGGGAGTCACCCCACCATCAAAGCGGTGTTCGGGCCAGGCGGATCAGGCTTCGATCTGCACCTGTGTTGTCGATCCGGCGTTATCGGTTCGGGAGGGTGGTCCGGAGGAGACCTCGATCCGCCGCGGTTTCGCCTTCTCTGCGATCGGCAACGTCACCGTCAACACGCCGTTGTCGTACGAGGCCTCGATCTGTTGGGCGTCGATGTCGTCGCTGATGGACAGCTGCCGTTTGTATGTTCCAGCGAAACGCTCACTCGCCAGCCAGCTCACACCCTCTTCGGAGAGGGCGGTGCGGTGCGCGGTCAACGTCAGGGTCGAGCCGTCGATGCGGACGTCCACTGATCCTGGGTCGACGCCGGGAAGATCGGCGTGCAGGACGTACTGGTCCTCGACCTTGTAGAGGTCCATCGGCATGAACCGTGGACTGCGTCCGTTGCCGGTTCCCGCGGCGAGTACGGACTTGGTGATCGCGTCGATGTCGGTGAAAGGATCGAAACGAAGCACAGCAACACACCTCCCATGTCGTGAAAAGAAAAGTCACCGCCACTGTGGCGGTTGACCGAACTTACTGTGCGAGAACATGATAACCACACGAATTAGCACTCTGCAACCGAGAGTGCCAGAAGCTTTGGGGAAGTGTTCCGGTCCCTGAAGATCGCTGCTTTGCCTGGTCCCGACAAAAGCGGTGGCCGCCTTCGGCCTCGATTCGAAGCGGGCGGCGCGGTACGGCACTTCGTCAGTAGCGGCGGCGCGGCAACGGATCCGCCGGAGCCCCGACTCTGCGTGTGCGAGTCGGGGCGTATGACCGACGTCGGCATTGAGCACACAACACCGATGACCCACTATCCGTGCGAAGTCGACGTTCATGTCGTCCGCACATCTTCAACCATAAACAGTGCGATCGGTATAAATCATGTTCAGTCGCCTTCGATGCCAAGAAGTGACATGGCCGTTTGCATGGCAAGGTGAACATCTTGGTCGTCACGCTAGCGGCGCAGTAGCCGCGGTGCCTGGAAAGGTGGCCCGTGCCTGGTATTTGGTTTGCAGACGTCTGTTCCGAATGCTTTTGCAAAATAGGTCTTTTCCCGATGTTTGCGGGTGGATCGGGCATCGAACATCGCGGGTGCTCGTTCGTCGGAGTCGCTGCGAACGATGTCGGTGTTCGTGCACACACCGAACCGGCTGTAAGGGAGAACACTTCGGCTACCGTCAAAGCTTGCTCATCACAATGGAACTGGGACTTTCGACCCTGTCGTCTACAAGCAGTGCGCAATAACCTTCGTCGGGTCGGGGGCACCCGTTCCGTTCGAGGGGGCAAACAATCGGGCGGGTGTTCGTCAAGGCAAGGCCATATCACCCTCACTGGTCTCCTTGCCGGGCCTTGAGCTGTGCGCGCCCAGAAGTGCTCAGGGCCCGCCCGATGCGGGGATCGAGAAAGTGAAGACGAAAGGTTCTCAGATGAGCCGAAGGAGTGATCGGCGATCGACAAGTTCTGCTCGCCGCCTGGCCACGCGGACTACCGGTGTCAGAGGTTCGGCGTGTAAGCCGAACTCGCTCACGGCAGAAGATCTGAGGGCTGTAATCGAGTCCCTCACTGGAGTTCTCGCTGCTCGAGAATCGAGCGCGGAAACCGCACCTCTCGCCGGAAATCCTCCGTCGTCGACGCCAACTGACAGGCAGTTCTGAATCGCACCGGTATTTTCGCAGCCGGACAGCATATTCGAACTCGGACGCGCTGTCAGCCGGGACGGGTGGTAATCACAGAAGTAGGTGGAAGATGTCGAAGGCGACTGTCCATTGGGCTGTGCCGGGGTTCTTGCGGTCCGGTTCGACCGTGGCGAAGGTTTGCGCCAGCGCTACGCTCAACCCTCCTGCGATCAGCGGCAGTCGTTGCTCTGTCTCCTCTGAGAGGGCCACGTCCAAGGGCGGGCGGGCCGTGAGCTGATCGAGCAGCGGTTGAAGTTCGATCTCCTCGTCGAGTTTTTCGAACCGGTGGATGCTCTCCTGTAATCCCTTGGTGATCGGCAGGTCCCACGGTTCGATCACGTCGCGCAAGTTTGCTTTCGCGGAGGCTTTCCCGATCAGGATCACGTCGTAGATCTTGTCGTCGATGAAATCGGTATAGCGCTTGAGATCGTTCCGGTCGACCTGCAGTCCGGCCGCTGCCCTGAAGAACCGCTGGAATTTCACGGTGCCCATTACTGGCATGTCGTCAGCTCCTTTCGAAGTATTCATGGATTTGGCGTACGGCCATCGCTCCTTCACCGACGGCGGATGCGACTCGTTTCACCGAACCGCGGCGGATGTCGCCCGCCGCGAACAGGCCGGGCAGGCTGGTTTCGAGCGTCCTGGACAGGCCGCCGTTGATTGGCAGGCTGCCGTCCGCTCGTGCGTGGATCGCGTCCACACCGGTGAGGACGAAGCCGTGGTCGTCGAGTGCGATCGCGTCGGCAAGCCACCCGGTGTGCGGTACCGCCCCGATGAAGACGAACAGGGCGCGCACCCGAATCGTGTCCTGGTCGCCGGTGCGATTGTCCTCGACCGCAATTGCTTCGAGGTATTTCTCGCCGTGGACCGCACGAATCTCGGTGTGCCGGTGCACGGTGACCCGCGGATGGTGTTCGATCTGGTCGACCAGGTATCGGGACATGCTCTTCCCGAGGTCATCGCCGCGGATGAGCAGGTGCACCTGTGAGACGTGCTCGGCGAGGAAGATGGCGGCCTGGCCGGCGGAGTTGCCGCCACCGACGATGGCTATCGGGTCGGTGCCGCATATCCGTGCTTCCTGATGCGTTGCGGCGTAGTACACGCTTGTTCCTTCCAGCGCCTCGATCCCCTGAACGGCCAACTTGCGGTACCGCGCCCCGGCGGCGAGCACAACGGCCCGGGCGTGCACCGACCCGCCGTCTGCCAGTCGGAGCACATGGTTCCCGGCCTCGGATCCCAAACCGGTCACTTCTGCCGACACCAGGATTCGGGCGCCGAACTTCCCGGCCTGGAGCACGGCTCGTTCGGCCAATTCGGAGCCGGAGACCCCGGCGGGGAATCCCAGATAATTCTCGATCCGGGATGAGGTACTGGCTTGGCCGCCCGCAGCGATCCGCTCCAACGTCACCGTGTTCAACCCGTCCGAGGCGCCGTACACCGATGCGGCCAGGCCGGCCGGTCCGGCACCCACGACGACGAGGTTGTAGACGTCCTTGGCTGCGTCCGCGACGGGTGCCGGGACAGGAAGCCCGACGACGCGTGCGAGTTCCGCATTCGTCGGATTGCGCAGCACCTTCTCGCCGTGCCAGATCACGACGGGTGTGTCCTCGGGTGCGACGTTCAGGCTGCGTAGCAGCTGCTCCACTCGTTCGTCCTGTTCCAAGTCGAACCACTTGTGGGGCAGACGGTTTCGCATCGCGAACTCACGAAGTCGCAACGTATCCGGGGAGAAGCAGGAGCCGATGATCCGGAATCCGGAGCCGAGCCCGATCAGCAAGTGCCGACGCACAAGGTAGGCGCGCAGGATCAAATCGCTGAGCACGGGATCGTGGGCAATCAGCTCGCGTACCTGCTCGGCCGGGACGACGAGTATCTCGCCGTCCTCGATCGCTTCGGCGGTGAAGAACGCCACCTGACCTTCCAGGAGTCCGAGCTCGCCCAGGAAACGCCCAGGACCGTGCACGCGCAGTATCCGGCGCTCGCCGTCCGCGTCGCCTTCGTCGACGACTGCGATCTTTCCGGAAAGGACGACGACGAAATCGTTGTCAGGCGCGCCTTCTCGGATCAGCACCTCGCCGGCGTGAACCGGTCGACGCGAGCCACCGACCTCGAGCTTCGCGACCTGGTCGTCCGTCAGCCGCGGGAAGGCGCCCTCCTCGTCCGGGGTCTCGTCGTCGACCGGCGGGCTGTACCCGATGGGTGAGGCGCCCTCAGACGAAGTTCTGGTCGACATAACACCACCGCCAATCCTCGCCGGGCTCCATCGACTGGACGATCGGATGCCCGATGGCGTGAGCGTGAGCACTCGCGTGCCTGCCCGGCGAAGAGTCGCAGCAACCGACGTGTCCGCACGTCAGGCACAGCCTCAGATGCACCCACGGGGTGCCGAGGCGAAGACATTCCTCGCAGCCCTGCGGGGTACGGGGCACCACGGCCCGGATCGCGGTTACATGTGGGTCCGCATGGACAGGACTCATGACTTCGCCTCCTCGCCGGCATTTTCCGAGAGCGCCTGATCGAGCCACGTGCGCAGCTGGGGGACCGGAGCTGCGCCCGACTGGCGAGCGAGAACCTCACCCCGGTCCATCACCAGCAGAGTCGGCACGGCGCGGACGGTGAATCGTTCAGCCGTCCGGGGTGCAGCATCGACGTCGACCTTGACCAGCTTGATCTGGCCGGCGTGTTCTCTGGCGAGCTGCTCGAGCGCGGGGCTGACCATGCGACACGGGCCGCACCACGTCGCCCACAGATCCACGAGCACAGGCACCGAGGATTTTTCGACGATCTCCGCGAAGTCACCGTCTCCCGCCGCGGCGATCCAGGGCAGCGGCTCGTGGCAGTTGCCGCAGCGAGGTTTTCCTTCCCCTGCTGCCGGGATGTTGTTGGTCTTGCCGCAGTTCGGGCACTTCACCTTTTCGGATCCCATGACCAGTTACCTCTTCTCAGGCCGCCGCGAAGGCGGGTTCGGCATACGCGACGGCAAGCTCGCCGCCGTCCACCGTGACGCTGATGGTGCCGTCCGGTTTGATCTCGCCGCGCAACAGTGCACGGCCGATCTTGGTTTCGACCTCGTGTGCGATGTATCGGCGCAGCGGCCGCGCACCGTAGACAGGGTCGAACCCGTGTTCGGCGATCAGTCGGCGTGCCTCCGGCGTGATTTCCAGGTGTATCTGTCTCTCCGACAACCTGTTTCGAAGGTCGGTGAGTTGCAGTTCCACTATGTACTCGATCTGGGGCAGGGTGAGTGGGGAGAACAGCACGATGTCGTCGACCCGGTTGAGGAATTCGGGGCGGAAATGCCCGCGCAGTTCTGCCATCACCCGTTCCCTGGCGTCCGGCTTGATTTCGCCGTCGGCTGTGACCCCGTCGAGGAGATGCTGGGATCCGATGTTGGAGGTCATGATGATCACCGTGTTCCGGAAATCGACTTGCCTCCCTTGAGAATCGGTGATCCGGCCGTCGTCGAGCACCTGCAGCAGGGTATTGAAGACGTCGGCGTGGGCCTTCTCGATCTCGTCGAAGAGCATCAATGATCGTCCGGATGCACCCGAAACGATCGAACGGCGATGACAAGCCGCGAGGCGATCGCGAAGAGCTCACCGTCACCGCACGACGCATCGAGGACGAGGTATCGGCGGCATGCGGGTCGACGAGCGCAACGGCAGGGGTCATGCGCGAAGGACTGGCCGACTGTAGCGCTCAGCGGGTTCGAACGTAGTCAGGCGCTGACCGGGTCCAGGAGGCCGGCAAGCCGTCCGGCAATCAGTGCTTCGGACTCTGCGACAATACGTTCCACCAATTCACCCACAGTGGGGACGTCGCGAATCAATCCTTGCACAGTCCCAGCCGTCCAGATGCCAGCCTCCTGGTCGCCGCTGTCGAACACCGCTCTGCCCCGCGCACCGGCAACAAGATGTCGAACGTCTTCGAATTTGCCACCACTGGAGAGAATTTCGACAACTTCTCGGCTGATGCTGTTGCGTGCTACCCGTGCGGTATTGCGTAGTGACCTGAAAATCAGTTCCGTGTCGACCTCCGAGGCAGCGACTATCGCCTGCTTGATGTTGTGGTGAATCGGGGACTCCTCGGTACACATGAACCGAGTGCCCATGTTGATGCCGTCGGCGCCAAGCGCCAGGGCGGCCACCAATCCTCGCGCGTCGGCAAATCCACCGGACGCGATCATGGGAATGCTGATCCGCTCTGCTGCTGCAGCGATGAGGACGAGACCCGGTACGTCGTCTTCCCCTGGATGCCCGGCACATTCGAACCCGTCGATGCTGATGCCGTCGACACCGAGGGCCTGGGCTTTGACCGCGTGGCGGACGCTGGTGCACTTGTGGAGAACCTTGATGCCTGCGCCGTGAAAGTGCGGCAGATGGGGCGCGGGAGACGATCCAGCTGTCTCGACGACTTTCACTCCGCAGTCGATGATCACGTTGCGATACTCATCGTAGGGCGGAGGTGTGATCGTCGGGAGGATTGTGAGGTTGACCCCGAAAGGTTGATCGGTGAGCTCGCGCGTTCGGGATATTTCTCGGGCAAGATCGTCAGGTGTCGGCTGTGTCAGGGCAGTGAGCATGCCGAGCGCGCCGGCGTTTGCAACTGCCGCTACGAGTTCTGCTCTCCCCACCCATTGCATGCCGCCCTGCACGATTGGGTGGCGAACTCCGAATGTCTCGGTAAATGCGGTGGTCAGCACTGGACATCTCCTCGATGGTGCATGGCTATCTGTTTGTCAGTTACGTTGGTGCAAAGTCAATTTCGACCCGAACGGCGCATTCAGCGCGTCGATGTTGTCCACTCGTTCAAGGCCGGAACCTGTGAAAGTTCAGTTCGTGCCATCGGAGGTTCGGCGCGATAGGGCATGGCAGGCGTCAAATACTGTTCGCCATGTTCGTTGGTGCCGGGGATGAAGGTACGGTTCGCAATCACATCGTCGGCGCAAATTACCTGGTCGTAGTCACGCACAACTGCGGCAACCACTCCGGCCGCAGTGAGATGCTCTACCGCTTCCGCGGCGCTACGGTGGCACAGCTGCTTCTCGATCGTGGCGACGAGGTCTGCACGGTTTTCCACGCGCAGAGCGTTGGTGGTGAACCGCGGGTCGTCGGCCAACTCCGGCAGGTCGATTGCCTTGCACAGTTCAATCCAGGCTTGCGGTTGGTAGCCGCTGATCACCAGCTCGCCGTCGACGGCACGAAAGACGTCTGCCGCCGGTGCGACGCTTGGTTGTCCGTTCCCTTTGCGACTCATGGGCTTTCCGGATACCTGCCACTCGATCCAGTTGGCGGTCTGCAAGTGGATTGCGACGTCCAGCAGGGAAACTCGGACGGACGATCCTTTGCCGGTGCGTTCGCGCCGCAGTAGCGCTGCCAGTACCGCTTGAGCGACAACGTAGCTCGTTGCATGATCTATGACCGGTGCGCCCACACGTTGTGGCGGGCTATCCGCCTCACCCGTCACCGACATCAGTCCGCTCTCTGCTTGCGCAGCGATGTCGAGCCCCGCGCGGGTGGCGGACGGGCCTTCCGCCCCGTACCCGCTCACCGAGACGGCGATGATTTCCGGTCGCAGGCGTTGGAGTTCGGTAGAGGAGAATCCCAATCGATCGAGGGTTCCCGGGCGAAGATTGTGCAGCAAGATGTCGCTCGATGCGATCAGATCCCGAGCTCGCTGCAGATCGGCGGAGTCTTTGAGGTCGAGGCAGATTGAACGCTTTCCACGGTTGTACCCGTAGAAGATGCCGCGCGCGTAGTCGGCGTCGATTTGTCGGGCCGGTTCACCACCTGGAGGCTCGAGCTTGATGACCTCGGCGCCGAGATCGGACAACTGCTGCCCGGCGCTGGGTATTGCGATCAGCTGACCGATCTCCACTACTCGGACACCTGCCAACGGCAGGTCTACTTCGTCGGTCATCGAATGATCTCCACATGAGGCGAAGTGACATCCTCAGCGGGCTCCAGGCAGCGCGCCAACAGAATTCCTTCGGTGTGGTTGCAGGGGTTCAGTCGGTTTCTGTCACCTTCTGCTCCCCCGATTCGGATCGTCACCGTTCCATCGTCATTGCGTTCGAAGTGTGCGTCGTTGAGGTTGACGGTGTGGTCGCGGTACTCGAAGGACTCGAACCAGAGGTTGTACAGCATCACTCCGAAGTAGGTGCAGTCCGGGAGAGTGAATGTAATATCCACGGCAGTAGCGTCTTTCAGTGACCACCAGCCGGCAATGTATTGGTTGGAGCTGGTGCCGTAGAAGTCTCCCCACCCTCGCTGCTCCGAGGTCACGCGAATCTCGTTAGGAGACTGACTGAGTGTTTCGATGAGCTGAAGACTGCGTCGAAGGCTCACGTCCATGCCACGCGCAAGTTTCGTCAGGCGCTGGACCAGCCACGCCGTGTCGAGATCGGGGCGTGCACCAGGCGGCGGACCGAGGCGCTCGATGTGGAGAACGGGATCGATCTCCGCGTTACGCGTCTTGTGATACACACGCACTACTACGTCGAAGCAGCGCTCATCCAGCCGAATGCCGCTGCGCCCCTTAAGTTCTTGTGCGACGAAGATCTCGAAGTTGCCGTCCGCGTCACACACCTTGTCGTCGATGACGATGTTGTCGGCGACCCGGTCGATCCCAGACGCGCCGACGCGATTGGCGAGGGCGGCGACGTACGGCACTGTGCCACGGTTACCGTGAATTCGGTACGTTTCTTTGGGGTCGATCATCGCAGTCCAGTAGTCGACGTCGATGCCGTCTCCCCAGAACTTTCGCATCGGTGACATCAGAGTGAAGAGTTCAGGTCGGAGCACGTCTTGGCGTTCGATATTCATTTCGGCGAGGTATCCGAACAGGCGAAGTGCGTGCCGTACACCTTCGGCGCTGTCCAGCGGCGATCCGGTAGCGGCAGCGGTCGAACCGAATGTCGCAAGGCTGTCGGTGACTGCAGACCAAGCCTCGGTGAGCTGCCGGCGATCGTGCTGGGACTCGGATTGTGTTGACTGGTCAGTGAGTTGTGTCATCGTTTCTTCTCTCTCGTGGTAGACGAACTGGATTGTGTATGGGTGCGTTGGTCAGCAGAGGGGGTCGAAAGGGACGTCTGCGTCGGACTTGCCCGAGGTCTGGTTGTTCACCCATCTGACGTTCTGGGTCCATCGGTCGGCCGAAATCTGCACAGGCCAGAGGCTCTTCTGCCAAGCCCACACCTGGTTGGCTTTGTCAGCAGGAACATTCATTCGCTCGGTGAGAAGTTGAGCTCCTGCTAGCTCGTTCGCAGGATCGGCTATCCACCCTGCTGCGGCCTCGAGCGCCGCACACACGGGGGCAGCAGCATCGGATTCAGCGAATGTGGCTGTCGTGACGAGCACCGTGCCCAGGCCGTATGAACTCACGCCGTCAGAGCCCACCGGGTCTACTTCTGTAATCGCCGTCATCGGAATTCCTTCAGCATCGAATACGGCCTGGCTGGCAGCGGTGAGAACGGCGGCATCTATGTCGCCCTTTCGTGCGAGTGGTATCTGACTCGCGGTGGGTGCCGCTGCGATGAATTGCACCGTGGAGGCGTCGATGTTTCTCTCTGCGAGAAGCTGATTGACGAATTGCTCGGCCGCGCCGCCACGTGACGGTATGGCGATCCGCTTGCCGGGCAAATCCTCGATGGTGGTGATGCCGCTGTCTTTCGTCACGGCGATGGCAAGATCGATCGACCCGTAGGGGGACAGTGGCCGCAGACTCTGCCCTTGCTCTATGGCCGGCACGACGGTTCCGGGTGCACCGACCGCGAGATCGGTTGTACCGCCGATGAGACCGCTGATGAGTTCGGGCCCGTTCTTTCCGTCGATGAGCTCGACGTGGAGGCCTTCCTTGTCGAACATTCCTTGTTGGACAGCGACGTAGACAGGCAGGGACAAAGCACTCGCAGGGTAGACCCCGATGGCGACGCTACCGTCGTTCGGACGCCCTCCCCCTCCACACGCGGAAAGCAGTAGGGCCGCTGCAATGACTGTGCCGACAAAAGGTCGAAGTTTCATGGGATTCCTGTTCCTTGATGGCTGGGCGCATCAGAAATCAAGCTGAGTTGGGTGGGCGCATCAGAAATCAAGCTGAGTTGGCTGGGCACATCAGTGGTCGAGCTGACCACGCAGCCGGTTGAAGATTTCGATGTATCGAGGTTCGGCGGTGAGGGTTTCGAGTTCGCGGGGGCGTTCGATGTCAATGCTGACGTCGTCGATCACCCGGCCGGCCCCGAGCAGCAGAACGCGGTCGGAGAGACAGATGGCTTCGCCGAGGTCGTGGGTTACGAAGATGACCGTCCGGCCTACCTGGGATTGCCAAAGCTCGAGGAATTCTCGCTGTACTTCGACTCGGGTTTGCGCATCGAGGGCGGCAAAGGGTTCGTCCATCAACAAGATGTCCGGATCCAGTGCCCACGTTCGGGCCAACGCGACACGCTGGCGCATCCCTTGGGAGAGTTGCCAAGTCCACAGCCGTGACGCCTCGGACATTTGAACGGCCGCAAGCCAGCGCTCTGATTGAGTTCGTCTCTCCGCCTTGGGTACTCCCCTCAATTCGAGACCGTACTCCACGTTCTTCTGCGCTGTTCGCCACGGGAACAGCGCATCTCGGGCCATCATGAAGCCCATCCGAGAACGAGCGTCGAATGGTGTTGTGCCGAGGACCTCAGTCTTCCCTTCTGTTGCGTCCACCAATCCAGCGAGCGCGTTGAGCAGAGTGGTCTTTCCGCAACCGCTCCTGCCGACCAAGCTCACGAACTGTCCGCGAGGGATGGTGAGGTCGAGATTGTCGACCACAGTTTTCGTCGACCCGTCGGGCGAGGGGAAGGATATCGTCAGTCCGTCGAGTTGTACGGCGGGTGTAATCACGTTGGTATCCATGATGATTCCTGTCATCGTCGAGCCGGCGGCTGCCACCGAAGGAGGTAGCGCTCGGCGAAGTTCATGACCTGGTTGAGGACGACTGCGACGATTGCGAGAAGTATGAGGATCGCGTAGACCGCTTCCATCCGGAACTGGGCCGAGTAGATCGACACAAGCTGGCCCAGCCCGTCCCGTGACGAGATCAGTTCCGAACCGACAACGCCAAGTAACGAATAGATCAGCCCCAACCGAAGACCGGCAAAAAATGCCAGGTGTTGCGACGGGGAGGAGGATGTGCCAGAACACCTGTGTCTTACTGGCATTCAGGACAGTGGATAGTCGGAGCCATTCGTCGTCCACCGACTTCACACCGGCTCGTGCACTCGAGCAGACGATGAAGAAGACGAGTGTGAACGCGAGAGCGACCTTCGCCGTCATCGTGATCCCGAAGATGACGATAAGCAGAGGCGCCAGCGCAAGACGTGGCATGGCATTCGCCGCATCCAGGAACGGACTCATGATGCGTTCGAGGGTCGGAAGCAGTCCGAGAGAGAGTCCGACCGCCACCCCGACTGCGCTGGCGAGGATCCACGCGATCACGACGGCAGTCATCGTGGCACGCAAGTTCGACGAAATCTCGCCCGACTGCACCGCTGCGGTGAAGTAGGCCCAGGCCTCGCCTGGCGTTTTGGCCAGAACTGGCTCGATCCAACCTTGCGATGCGACGAGCTGCCACGCTCCGAGTAGGACCAGAAGCAGCGCGACCTGGGCCAGTCGTACCCCGATGGTGAGTCGCGTACCGGATCGACGCTGTCGAGCGGGCTTCGGCTCAGAGCGTGCCCGCCTCGCAGAACGGGGTGACGTAGCACCGGATGGCGAACTTGCGGTGATGGTTTCGGTCATTTCGGCGCCTCCTCCGTGGTGCTCGCAGGCGGCGATAGGTGCTCGACAAAAGCAGACGGGTGCCTCTGGTCGAAGCTCCCCGGGTTGTTGCTCACTGCGTTCATATGTGAAGCAGATCACGGGATACTTCTTCCCGTCTACGCCACATTCGAGAGGTATGCCATAGGGTTTCCCTATGCCTGACGGGCGCAAAATCGGGCGCGCGCGAGGACTGCCACGAGAAGGGAACCCCGAATGGACCGGCGTCATCTGGAATACTTTCTCGCCCTTGCTGATCGGGGCAGCATTTCCGCTGCGGCTCGCGGACTGGGGGTCAGCCAGCCGACAATCTCGGAGGCTCTCGCCAGAATGGAGAAAGAGTGCGGCCTGACGCTCGTCCGCCGTGGCTCGCGGGGAGTCACCCTGACCGACGCTGGACGCGATCTCACAGGTCCGGCGGCCCAAGTACTTCGGGCATACCGGGATTTGGATCACGCTTTGCATCCATTGAACGTCGTGCAGCGGGGTCGGCTGACGGTCGTGTGTCCGCGAACACTGGCGCGTGATCCAGCGGCCACGGCCCTGGGTGCGTTCAAAAGCAAATTTCCGAACGTTGCGGTGACGATGCTCAGCAATGACACCGACGGAATCGGAACGGTGGTCGCCTCGGGTCAGGCTGATATCGGCCTCGGGGTGGACGAGGTGTTCGACGAGGGCGTTGAACGTATCCTTCTCGGCCGGCAACAAATCGTTGCGCTGGTGCCGGCCGCACGAAGTGAAGGCGAGGGGGCAGCGGCGTTGACGGATCTGTTGCGAATCGGATTGATCACCAGCCCGCGTGACGATGTCACTCGGCGACTGTTGGCGGAACGCCTGGGCGAAGGCACTGTGGACGAGGCGGTGGTTGCGGAGACTATCTCTGTGGCTTCGATGATCCCACTTGTACGCGCGGGAGTCGGTGTCGCTTTCCTTCCCGAATCTGTCGCCGATACAGTCGGAGAAGGTGTGGTGCTGTGTCGTACTCGGCCCCCGCTCACTCGTGATATCTGGATGTTCCACGGTTCGACGCCATCGCCTGCGGCACAAGCGTTTATCGAGACGACCAGCCGATTACGTGACGAAGGTGGAATGGGGAACGCCGGATGAGCAAGTTCGGAGAGTCCGCCACCCCGCGAATCGATCCGCGGCAGCTACAAGACTTCCTTGCCGTCGTCGAACACGGCAGTATCACGGCGGCAGCGGCAAATCAGTTCACGGGAACATCGAGCGTCTCTCAATCAATTGCGCGGCTCGAAAGACGGGTCGGAGGACGGCTTTTCAATCGAGGCCGGACCGGCGCGACGCTGACTGCGCGCGGACGGAATCTCATCGATCCAGCACGCGAAGCGCTGGCCGCGCTCGACCGATTAGTGGTCGAGCGCGAGTTCTTACTGTCAGCAGTCCCCCACCTCAGTGTTGCCACGACAGCGAGCCTTGCGGACGATCCCGCAGCGGTACTGCTCGGAGCGCTGCGCACGGAGGTGCCGAACCTGAGGATCACCATCTCGGATCCGCCTGGGTCGTCCGTGGCCGATGCGATTCATCCGGTCATGGCAGGCACCGCTGACGTGGCAATAATGGAGTCGCCGCCCACCGGTGTTCCCGGGACGCGCACGGTGCGCCTTCCGGACCACAAGTTGCGACTCGTCTGCCCGCCCGGTACCCCGTCACCGGTGGACGGGGTATTCATCGGCGAAGATCTCATGCGCATCGGCTTGGTTGTCGCACCACGGTTCGAAACTTCCGATGTCTATCGCCATCTACGGTCGATCGAACCGCGAATCGACCACGCATTCGTGATGAGGTCACAGCACCGCGATGCCTTCGCGGATTTCGCGTACGAAGGGATCGGTGCTGTCATCCTCGAACTCTCCAGTGCCGAGCGAGCATCCGAACGCGGGTGCACTGTGGGCGAGATATTCGAACTGCCCCCACGGAAGATCGCAGCCGTGGCAAGGGACGGCCCGAACACGCAGATCGTCGAACATTTCCTACGGCTGTGTGCCGAGCAATCCGCGCGGAAGCCGTAGGCCGAGGCGAACTGGACCTTGCGCTCTGGGTATTCGCGTCGGCCGGGCGTCCACCGAGAACGATGATTTTGTCCACAGACACAACACTTCTGGGATAGTCCGTTTCCTGAAACAAAGCCGACGGGTTGCCTTCCCGTGAATATGTAATACACGTCACTCCGGATCAACTTCGAAAGGTTGACTTTCATGCGAAAGTCTCTGAAACATTTCGTGAATGCTGCAGCGGCGGTTGCGTTGTGCGCGACGCTAGGACTCACGGGCGCAACCGGAACAGCGGCTGCCGATGCGCCCGGCATCCCGAGCGTCGGGCACGATTGGGCGAGTGCAGGGCCGTACACCCCGAACGTCTCGATCGGGCTGGTGCACACTCTGTACTACCCGCGCCAGCTCGGCGCGCGCGGCGAGAAGCACCCTGTTGTGATCTGGGGGAACGGTACCGGTGTGCTCCCCGGTGCGTACACCTCCTTGTTGCGCCACTACGCCAGCCACGGATTCATCGTGGTCGCCGCCAATACACCGGCAAGCAATTTCGCCATCACCATGCGGTCGGGAATCGACCTCATCGCGGACAAAGCGGCCAGCCCGTCGAGTGTCTTCTACGGCAAAGTCGACCTGGAACACATTGGTGCGGTGGGGCACTCGCAGGGCGGGTCTGCGGCGATCAACGCGGCGATCGACGACCGCGTCGACACCGCCGTCGCGATCCAACCAGGCCCGCTCAATGATGTCGATCTCATCGACGAGCCGGTTCTCTATCTGGCCGGCCAGGCCGACGCAATCGTTTGGCCGGCGATCGTGCGGGCGATGTACGAGGACGCCGACCACGTGCCTGCCGAGTATCTGGAACTGCGCGGCGCCACGCACTTCGGTACGGCGATCACCGGTGGCGATATGCGCGGTCCGAGCACGGCGTGGCTGCGGTACTGGCTACTCGACGATCCGAACGCCCGCACCGAGTTCTTCGGAGCGAGCTGTGGATACTGCACTGACACCCAGCAGTTCTCCGATTTCGACCGCAACGATCTGGCCCGGCAGATCCCGGGCTGACGGTAAGTCGGGAGTCGAAGACGAACGACCTGTCTGTTCAGATCGGCGGAGTTGCGAAGCTCAAATGACGACGTAGCCGTACATTCGTTCGCCCTGAGCCACAGCTCTGGTCGCTAGTTCGACGAAGGCGGTCAGGAACGGCACTGAGTCCTCCGACGGTTCACTGGTCTCGTCGATCGCCCAGGCGGCCGCAGCGGCCGCGACGCCTTCTGCGTTCAATTCCGCTAGTGCATCACGCAATTCGTCGGTAACCGTGAGCACGAGGGTGTCGCCGTCGTCGCTCATTGCGACGAGTTTCCCGCAGCGTGGACCTTTTGCAACTTCGTCGTAGGGGCGAGCGGTGAGGGCTGCTTCCAGTCGGCCGAGCGCGACAACTGGATCGACGCCTTTCGCCTGCAGAACTGGAGTCCCACTCGCAGCCAACTGGATCCGCGGGCGAGAAGCTGCGTTCGCCTCCATCACCTCTGGTTCCAAGTCGACGAGTCCCTCGAGGGCAGAGGTGGCATGCTCATCCGTGCGCGCGGTGAAGTAGTCGGTGATCGCAGACATGGCGCGATCATCTCACACACGATGCATCTCAACGCCCCGGACTCCTTCCGCGACTTACTGATCGACGTCAGGAGGGACAGGTGTGTGCTTCCTCGATTGCTTTCGCGAAAGCGCGAAGTCGTGGGCTTTCGAGATCGGTACGCCACACGAGACCCAAAGCAGATTCGGGTAATCCGTTGATCGGTACGAATGTGATGTCCGAGCGCTGGCTGTATGCAGCGGTTGCAGCGCAGAGGATGAGGCCGACCTGACTGAATGCGACCTGCGACAGGCCTTCCTGAACGGTGCTCGCCCCACCCTGCGTGGGAATCGTGGCTCCGCCCGGCGTCGTGCTCGGGGAATTCACACGCTGCCAATAGTCGGGGGCGGGGCCGGTGATGGGTACCAGGCAGATCTGCGCCAACTGCTCGGCGTCGATCACGCCCAGTTCGCTGAACGGGTGATGGACTGAGACAGCCAGGGTCTGGGGCTGTCGAGAAAAGACGAGCCCGGTTGTCAGCTCGGGCTCATCTACGGGGAGAAGTGCCACTGCCGCATCGATTCGCCCGGCGAGTACATCACTGAACGGATCACCCAGGGGTAATTCTTTGATGGTCACGCATGTTTGCGGATGTTGTATCTCGAAACGAGAGACAGCAGCCGCGATCGAATCGTAAATTGCTCCTTGGAAACCCACCCGAAACGGCGTCGGCGTGTTGCGTGCTCTCGATTGAGCGTCCTCGATTACTCCGACGAGCGCACGATGGGCGGGAGCCAACGACGCAAGAAAATCGGCGCCGAATTCAGTCAGGTGAACGCGGCGACTGGTGCGCGCTACCAGGCTTGTGCCGATACGACGCTCCAATGCGCTGATCAGCTGACTCACTCGGCTCTGGGAGATGAACAGCCGCTCGCCGGTGCGACCGAAGTGCAGTTCTTCAGCGAGAACGAGGAAACACTCGATCTCACGCATCGGAGGCTCCGACATTTTCACTCCGACCCTGGACTCATTCGACCACTACATCATGGCTCATCGATGAATTGAGCTAATGGTTGGATGAGCGATTCGCCGTTGATCCATCGGCGTGCAGGAGCTTCTCTGGTTACATGCCCCACTCCGCATCTGCACAGAACAGCCCTGCGTCCACGTCCTCAACCCACGCACACACCATTGAGAACCACTGGGCTGCGGTCGCGCTGATCGCAGCGTCCACCTTCATCGTTGTCGCGGCAGAGATGATGCCGGTCGGGCTACTCACCCCGATTGGTGCTGCTCTGGTGGAAAGTGAAGGGACCATCGGGCTCTCACTGGCCATTACCGGATTGGTGGCAGCGGCCACTGCCCCGTTTGTGCCCATCGTGACCCGGCGCTTCGATCGTCGGTCGACGCTTATCGTTCTGATGCTTGTAGTCGCCGCGGCGAACGCCCTCACGGCCCTTGCTCCGAGCTTCGTTGTCCTCGCTGTGGCTCGCGTCCTTCTAGGCGTGAGCATGGGTGGAGTCTGGGCACTCGCCGCTAGTCTGGCACCCAAATTGGTGGGTTCCAGATCCGTCGGGTTGGCGACCACGATCATCTTCAGCGGAATCGCTGTTGCCTCAGTTCTTGGTGTCCCTGCTGGGACGTATATCGGGGCAGTCGCCGGATGGAGCGTGGCGTTCTGGACTCTCAGCTGCGCGGCGACGCTGATCGCGATCGCCATGATCGCTGTCCTACCCACGATGCCAGCTGATCGGGCCTTGTCGCTCGGGAGTCTCGTGGCGGCCTTTCGGAACCCAGGAGTCCGGGTCGGATTCGCGATTACCGCGCTCATCGTCACCGCTCATTTCGCGGCGTACACCTATGTGCGTCCGGGGCTGGAGTTCTTCGCGGGGTTGAACGCTTCGCAGGTCGGCACAATGCTCCTGATCTACGGTGCATTCGGTGTCGTCGGCAACTTCATCGCCGGGCCGTCCGCTGCAAAGTCCCCGAAGGCGGTGGTCGTCAGCCTCAGCGTGGGAATAGCGGTCACACTCGCCCTGTTTCCGATCTCGGCTACCACCTTGATCGCAGCTGCTCTGCTCATGGCGGCTTGGGGCCTCTTCTACGGTGGTGCATCGGTGAGTACTCAAACATGGATTGCACAAGCAGCTCCCGTTCACCGCGAGGCCGCTTCTGCTCTGTGGGTTGCAGTCTTCAATGCAAGCATCGCCCTCGGCGCGTTCGCGGGTGGACGCGTTCATGACCACTCCGGTTCCGAAACGGTCTTCTGGATAGCCGCGGGAATCGCCACTCTCGCAATGCTGCTCGCCACATTCCGCAATCCCGTCGTGGCAAAGCATGAACTGACAACCTAGCCGCCTACACAAACCTTCATAGAGGCAGGACCACAGATATGCGCCAGACACCCGTTTCAACCTTCATGGATGTGACCGAGATGCTCGAACGCTACCGGGACAAATCGCTGTCTCCGGTGGAGGTACTCGAGTCCACCATCGAACGTATCGAGGCGCTCAACCCGACCTTGAATGCAGTGGGACACACTTTCTTCGATGCGGCACGGGCGCAAGCGAAGTCAGTGGAACGCCACTACGCCCGCGGTTCGGATGTCAGCCTTCCGCTCGCCGGTGTTCCCGTTGTGGTGAAAGAGGATGAACCGGTACAAGGCCAACCGTGGACTCAAGGGTCCAAGGTCTATGAGGACTTGATCGCCACCCACACTTCGACTTTCGTGCAGCGGATCGTCGACGCCGGTGCCATCGTCCACGCGCGATCGACGGCACCCGAATTCTCCTCGGCCGCGTTCACACAGTCCGAGTTGTGGGGCGTCACTCGCAATCCGTGGAACACGAAATACTCCTCCGGCGGGTCTTCCGGTGGATCGGCAGTCGCACTTGCCACCGGTATGACGCACTTGGCTACCGGTTCCGATGTTGCAGGTTCGATCCGAACTCCGTCGTCACTCAACGGAATTGTCGGGTTCAAGCCACCGCACGGCCGTGTCCCCGTTGATCCGCCCTTCAATCTCGATCGCTACTGCCACTGCGGTCCGATGGCTCGCACCGTAAGTGATTGCCTCACACTGCAGTCGGTCATCGCGGGACCGAGCTCCACTGACATTGCCTCGCATGTGCCGGCATCGCCGCTGCCCGGCCTCGCAACGCATTCGTTGACAGGAATGCGTATCGCCGTGATCCCCGCGTTGGGTGACTGGCCGGTTGATCCGGACGTTGCCGCCAACACCGCCAAGTTGGTGGACACCCTCACTGCGCTGGGCGCACGCGCGGAGATCATCGAAGTCGACTTGTCACGCGCTGCAATCATGCGTGCGGCCGCCATTCACTACGATCACGTGTTCGGTGCATCGATCTCCGCCGAAGCGTCCGCGCACCCCGACAAAGTCACGGAGTACGCGAAGGAATTCGCGCGATGGGCACGCCGCACCCGTGGTGACGCGACTTTCCTCGACGGACTCGCGATCGAAGCCGAACTGTATTCGTCGATCGGATCCCTGTTCGACACCTATGACGCGTTGATCACTCCGGCAGTGGCGACGGAGGGCTTTCTTGCCGGCGACGACTACGTGGGGCACGGAATCAATGTGGCTGGAACAGAATTGGAGTTCTACCTCGAGGCTGTACCGGCCATCACCTTCAACATCCTGAGTAGCTGCCCGGTGCTGACAATCCCCACAGGTTTCGCTCGGAACGGAATCCCCACGGGCACACAGATAGTTACGCGACCGTACGACGACCAGACGGCCTTTGCGATTGGGCTCGCCCTCGAGAAGGTCCTGCCGTATCCCGGCAATCACCCGGACTGCCATGCGGCCCCGCAGGTATTGTTCGGCGTTTGAAGCTAGCTCTGGTGGAGGGTTGACCAGAATGTAGTTAGGTGCCATATTAGTTGCATGGCAGTGGACGGAACCGATCACGACTCACCCACGTTGGATCAGGCGCGGCGGCAGTTGGAGCACTACGGCCTCGGGTCCGATCCGCAGGCTGTGCTGGTTGCGGTGCGGCTGATCTCGGCGGGCGCGCGGCTCGGTCGAGCAACCGAGGTTCACTTCGCGAGGTATGGACTGTCGACCGGCCGTTACCGACTGCTTGCGGATCTGGAAGACCACGACGGGGAGAAATCTCCCTCGCGACTGGCCGCTGATCTCGGCGTCTCGCGAGCCACGGTCACCGGCTTGGTCGATGGGCTCGAGCAGGAGGGTTTGGTCGCTCGACGTCCGTCCGCGGAGGACGGGCGTGGTGCGGTGGTCGTCCTGACTGCTCGTGGCGCTCAGCGGTTACGTGACATGGCGCCCGAACACTTTGCTCGTCTCGAGGAAATGGTCGACGAGCTCACTGTCGACGAGCGAGCGGTTTTTTTGGATCTGCTCTCGCGGGTCGTTCGCGGTATCGGTGCGCTGACTGCGGAGTAGTCGGCTGGGATTCCAAGTATTCGCGTAGCGATTCGAATCGTCGTCAATTCTCGACAGAGACTTCTCTTTTCATGCCCAAATAGTTAGCCACCTAATTATAATCGGAAAGTTGGTCTCCTTCATGTCCGGACTCACCCCACCGATCCGTCGCGAAAACAAAAGGGAGATAACCGATTCCAATCGACTCGACTCGGTTGCCGATCGTCGCGGCGCACGACCTTTCATCCTGTGGAGAGAGGTGCTGGTCGCCTACCTTGCCCCCGCGCTGATGGCGGGTGCGGGCGGAGTCGCATCCGGCCAATCGGGCCTCACGACGGCGGCATTTACGTCCATTGCGGGCACGTCGGCAGTGGTGGCGTTGCTGATCGGCTCCTGGTTGCAGCGCCGCGCAGGGTCACGACCGTGGACCACGACACTGCCTCGCGTCATGGTGGCGGCAATTCTTGCCGTCGGAGCCGCTGTGATTGCTGGTCTCGTCGGGTGGTTCGCCTCCCGTTGGCTACCAGCACACACGAGCATCGTCGATGCCGCTTGGCTTGCTCGCCTGCAACTCGATCTGCCGATATCTGCCGCGGTCGCTGCCGTCATCGTGAGCTGGCGATGGCGCCGTCAGAATCCCTGACCGACAACACATGTCAAAGATCCCCGGCTTCCCGGGGAAGACCGAAAGGAACACGATGATCGTCATCATGGGAGCGTCCGGAACCACAGGCGGCGCGTTGCTACGCAGTCTCGCATCCTCGGGTGTGCCGAGCCGAGCGCTGTCCCGCGACCCGGACAGGCTGCGCGCCCACCTCGGCGACTTGGCCGACGGTTTGGTCGAAGTAGTGTCGGCCGATGCCGCAGACTCAACTTCGCTACGCACGGCTTTCGAAGGGGCTGAACAACTTTTCCTTGCCATGGCCAACGGACTCGAACAGGTCGAGCTCGAAACGCGTGTGATCGACATCGCCGCCGAGAGCGGCGTCGAACACATCGTCAAGATCTCCGATCCCGCCGCCGCGACCGACTCCCCCATCGCTCTCTCCCGTGGCCACCATGCCGTCGGCGAACACCTGCGCGCATCCGGGATCCGCCACACTCTGCTCCGCCCCTATGCGTTCATGCAGAATCTGTTGCTCCTGGCTCCGGCGGTGGCTGCGCAAGGGGTGATTCTGGGCGCGATGCGGGACGCGCCGTGCAACTGGATCGACTGCCGAGATATCGGTGACGTCGCCGCGGCCGTGCTCACACGCGCCGACCTCGCCGGCGGTACCTACGTCCTGACGGGTAGCGAGGCAGTCGGCTACGGCGGCATCGCCGATTCTCTGACCCGCATGCTCGATCGCCCCGTCCAATATATCGACCTGCCACCGCACGAACTGCGGCAAAACCTCGTCGATCATGCCCACATGCCTCCGTGGCTGGCCGAGCACATTCTGGAGATCCAGCAACTTGCCGTCTCGCGCCCGGAGTCACCCACCGACACGGTGGCACGTGTCCTGGGGCGTGAGCCACGAAGCCTGGATGCGTTCCTGCGTGAGCATCTGGACCGTTTCCGCTGATTCACGCTGCGAGAGCAGCGCCGCCAGAAGTCACGCGGTTGATCAACGAGCCCACCGAATCCTGATCGGACCTCGTACGGATTCCGGGTCGACGACTTCGCCGCCCTGGGTGATCTGCACTTCGCCGTCGGCCACCATGTGGCGGGCAGCCTCTCGGACGGATTCCATCAGCGGACGCCAATTGTCGGGTGCCGCTGCGCGGGCCACGTCGGAGGGGCAGATGCTCGACTCGGCCGATCGGGCACTGAGTAGTTCGCGGATCTTCGCCGCCAGTTCTTTCTCTTCCACCGTATGACCTCAGTTTCCGGTCGTGACCGTAGGCCTTCAACAGAGTATGAACCTTCGGTTCGGCGAGTTGCGGCGAAGGAATGGTGCACATCGATAATTATTGACGGCGTGGAGAATTCGAGTGCAACGCGCCGCGACGTAGTCCGAAAGTCGTATTCGGCCAGATCCCAGGAGTACACGGACCTCTTCGGCTCGATGGATTCGACGCACGTATCTGATCGGGCACTGGTGACCAGCTGGGCCGCCACTTTGACCGGCCCCGTACTCGACGCCGGGTGCGGGCCGGGGCAGTGGACAGACTTCCTGGCCCAGAGCGGGCTGGCTGTGAGCGGGATCGATCTAGTGCCCGAGTTCGTCGAACGAGCCCGCACCCGATACCCCGATCTCTCGTTCGAGGTCGGGGGCTTCGAGGCATTGGACGCGAAAACGAATTCACTGGGCGGCGTGCTGTCCTGGTACTCGCTCATTCACCATCACCCGCAAGATATCGAGGCACCGCTCGCTGAATTCGCGCGCGTGATCCGCCCAGGTGGTGGGTTGCTGGTGGGCTTCTTCGAAGGCACAACGGTAGAGCCTTTTGATCATGCCGCGACGACTGGTTATCGATGGCCGGTGACCGAACTTGCCGAGGTGCTGGTCACAGCGGGCTTCGACGTGATCGAGACCCATACCCGGACGGGGAGCGGCTACAGGCCGCACGGCGCAATCACTGCCAACCGGCGCGGCGTCGAATAGCGGATCGAGACAGCGGATCGAGACAGCGGATCGAGACAGGGCGAGCAATTCTCTTTCATTCATTTCGTGTGAGTGGTGTGCTGGATGAGTCACTTCCCGGCTTTTTCAGCACCGGATCATCCACAGTTGAAAGAAGGCGCCATGACCACGATCCATCTTCACAAGACGACCACTGCGACGCCCGAACAGGTCCTTGCCGGCCTGACCGACTTCGGCCCGGGCCGTGAGGAAATCTTCGGCCGCAGTGCGGACAGCTACCTGAAAGTGCACCAACAAGGACCCCACGATGCTGATGTCACCGAGGGCTCCAGTGGTATCTGGGAGCGTCTGCACTACGACTGGACCGACCCGCACCGCGTCGTGATGACAACCACCGACTCCAACCTGTGGGGCGGGGCGTCGAGCCATACCTACACGCTGACCCGGCAACCGACGGGTCTGACCGATGTCGATGCCGTCGTGGTCCGGGACGGCAAGAACCTCAAGGGAAAGCTCCTGGCGTCGGTACTCGGACTCGTCGGCACCCAAGTGCTGGGAAAGTCGTTCACGAAGTCCATCGACGCCATCGAAGCTCGCAACGGTGGCGCGAGCGGCGGCAACCCACAGTGACAAGAACCTGACGGACGGTCAGAGCGCTTCGAGGGCTTCCGTCATCTTCTTCACCGTCTCCGGTGCCACTTTGGCTTCGAATCCCGCCTTCAGGAGAGGCGACGCAATCTTGGCGGCACCGTTGAACTCGACGTTCGCGTGATACTCGATCTCGGTCGAGTTCGGACCCACCGAAGTCAAGGTGATGTCGTCGGTACTGGTGGCAGTCTTGTTCTTTCCTTCGAGAACAACGTGATTCAGCTCGTCGGTCACCAGCGTGTACGTCAGTTCCGTGGTGACGCCGAACAGCTTCGACACGTTGTGCCATTGGGTTCCGACGCCGACAGGACCGTCGGAGATCTGCGTGCAACTCTCGGTGCCCGGATCCCACGTCGGCGCATTGGCGAAGTCGCGGAGAAACGCCGCAGCCTTCTCGATCGGTACCTCGGCGGTGAATTTGCGGGTGACGTCAACCATGCGGTGGGCCTTTCGGTTCATTTTTCGGCGGTAGTGCCGAGGCGAGACTTCGTTCCGACGCCCGGGCTACCCAAACTCGACGAACGGTAACCGCCTTCAGAAGACTGCGCGGTCCAGTGGACGTGGAAGCGGATCGAGTGCGCCGGTCTCGCGCAGGCGCTCGTAAGCCAAAACGACCCCATCGCAGGCCCTGATCGGTAGCAACACGCCGCCGGGTAACGCGGTAACGTCTACGGCCAGGTCATCCGGGATCGCGTCAGCGCGAGCGGACGAGAGGTAGCCGAAGCGGCCGATCACGGGATCTCCGACACGATAGTCGGACTCGTTTTCGAGAGCGTCGAGGATGTCGTCGTCGGTGACATCTCCGAAGTCCGGTTCCCACACCGCGGCGAGCATCCGAAGTAGTTCTGTCTCAGGAACTTCGACGGCGTCCGGCGCGCTGACAGCGAGAATCATCGACTGTAGGACGATTTCCGGTTCGCCGCCCGCCAAGCCGGAGAGTTCGAGCCCCCATTCGGGCCCTCCTCTGGATGCGAGCCTCAATCCGATCCCCAGACGATCCGACCAGTCTTCGGCGGCCTGCGCGTTCTCGAGGACCTGTGCCAACTGGTCGCCGGTCACGGCAGTAGCAGGTCCAGAGGAATGGATCTGTTGCCACGACCCGTCGACCGACTCGGGCAACAGGAACTCGACTTGCTCCAACGTCCGACGCCACCGGGAGGCCACGGCCTGCACCGATTCCGGCCGTCGTCCCCAGAAAACTCGAATAGCGCGCCGTGTCATCGAGTCCTCCGGTAAGGATCGTCCATGGGTAGCCATATCCCGTCTTCGTGGATTCCGAGATCAGTGGCACCGCCGGTGAGAGCGTCGACGGCCGCGAGAACGGCAGGGCGCGTTTCGTTCTCACGACACAGGAGTGACCACGTCCAGATTGCCGCCGGGTCGATCATCGGGCGTGCCGTGAGATCGCTCGGCAGCGTGATGGTCTGCCCTTTGGGCGAGTTGACGACCGGACGGCCGACGGCACGGACGTGATCGAAGAATGCCGGACCGGTGATACCACCGTCGTTGATGCGCAGGATCTGTGCGCCGGTATCGCGAGCGAATTCTTCGGCGTAGACGTTCCACGAATACCAGGAGGTGGTGTCGTCGTCGACGAGTACGACGACGTCGCGTGCCCGCACCGGTGTGATGTCCTCTCCGGTGGAGACCGCGTACAGCCGATCCGCACCGAGCAGTCTTGCGCTCAGAGCATGTTGGGCGACATCGGTTTTCCGCACCCAGGCGATCGCCAGGTCGAGGCTGCCGTCCGCTACCCGCGCGGCCTGCGCGTGCGAAGGCACCACCCAGGCGTCGACGTGCAGTTGCGCGACCCCTGAAGTGCGCGCGATCAGATCCGTGGGGAGCCAATTGACGTAGCCGATCCGGACGGGCTCCGCTCCGGACAGACGCTCCGCGCGGCGTCGCAGATTCTCGGCACTCTCGAGTAGCGCACGGACATCAGGGAGCAAGGCCGCGCCGGCTGGCGTCAGAGCGACGGAACGGCGGTCGCGGACGAACAGCTTGACGCCGAGGTCGCGCTCGAGTGCCATGATCTGCTGCGACAATGACGGCCCGGCTATCAGTAGCCGCGCCGCGGCTCGGCCGAAGTGCAATTCCTCGGCGACGACCTCGAAATATCTCAGCTGACGCAGCTCCACGATCCTTCATGCTACGTGCGGTGGGAGGTTGTGCCTATCAGTCAGGAGCAAAGCGGTCGTGGCGGTTCGGCGCGGCCGGGGCACACGATAAGACCATGACCACAATCCACAACGGCGTCTCCCCACGAGCGCACGCTGTCCAAGCTGCCGCTGCGCTGGCGGCGAGCATGGGAATCGGTCGATTCGTCTACACACCGATTCTGCCGTTGATGCACACGCAGTCCGGTCTGTCCGCCTCGCTCGGCGCCACCCTGGCGACGGCCAACTACGTCGGGTACCTGATCGGCGCGCTCGCGGGAATCCTCATTCCCGGCGTGGTGCGCTCGGCAGCGGTGATGCGTACGTCGTTGGTGGTCCTCATCGCGACTTTGGCGCTCATGCCCACTACCCACGACGGATCCATCTGGTTCGCCCTGCGGCTCGTCGCAGGCATTGCCAGTGCCCTCGTGTTCATGATCGCCGTCAGCGCTTTGCACGCGCACCTTCGGGGGCAGTCCCAATTCCTGGCCGGATGGGGATTCGGCGGAGTTGGGCTGGGTATCGCCCTGTCCGGGGTCCTCGTGTTCGTCGTCCGCTTCATCGGTACCTGGAGCACTGCCTGGCTGGCATCTGCGGCCCTTGCAGTGGTGTGTGCGGTCGCAGCCTGGGGATTGACGCCGGAACCGCGTCCGGTCATCACACCGGACGCGCCGGGAACTCCCAGTTCCCAACGCGGGTTCACTGCCTTGTTCATCAGCTATTTCCTGGAAGGCATCGGCTACATCATCGCGGGCACGTTCCTTGTTGCCGCAATCGATCTCGCCGCTCCAGAATGGGTCGGCAGCGGCGCTTGGATAGTGGTCGGTCTGGCCGCATTTCCCTCATGCGCCCTGTGGGCTTGGCTCAGCCTGCGTTGGTCGAGGCCGACTCTGCTTCTCGTTGCCCTGTTGATTCAGGCGGTGGGCATAGCGCTTCCTGCTGTGATCGGAGGCGTCGGCCCCGCACTGATTTCAGCTTTCCTGTTCGGTGTCACCTTCCTTGGTATCGGGTCAATTGTGTTGGCAATCGGCGCGCACCTGCAGTTCCCACGCGCCGTGGCGTTGCTGACCGCTGGATACAGCGTCGGTCAGATTCTCGGCCCACTCGTTGTCACTCCGTTGCTGCGAGACGGGTATCGCGACGCTCTGCTGTTGGGTGCGGCCGTCGTTCTGGGCGCAGCAGTGGCCGCCGCGGTTTTGCGGTTCCGATTCCCTTCCGATCTCGATGCGGACCCTCGGACGGCCACCTCGACTGAGGAGGTAGTTTTTGATGTCAGATGACGAAACCGCCGGAGCACTACCCGACGTAGGACTGGAGATGTTCGAATGAGCGCACTCACAACCGATCTCGACCTGAAGGTCCCTGTCATCGCAGCCCCCATGGCCGGCGGCGCTTCCACACCGGCACTTGTTGCTGCTGCCTCTCGCGCAGGCGGTCTCGGATTCCTCGCCGCCGGGTACAAGACGCCTCAGGCTCTGTCCGACCAGATCGACGCCGTGCGCGCCGAGGGAGTGTCGTTCGGTGTCAACGTCTTTGCACCCAACCCGGTGCCTGTCGACGTCGATGCCTACCGTGCCTATACCAGGGCGATTCAGGTCGAGGCGGATCGCTATGGCATCACACTGGCTGACGGTGAGCCGGTCGAAGACGACGACTACTTCGAGGACAAGATCGATCTGCTCCTGGCCAGCCCGGTTCCGGTGGTCAGCTTCACCTTCGGCTTTCCCGCACCCGGCGTCATCAAGGCGCTGCGCGCTGCCGGTTCACTTGTCGTCCTCACTGTGACTTCGGAGGCAGAGGCGCTCCTTGCCGTCGACGCCGGTGCCGATCTGCTTGTGGTGCAATCGTCGGCTGCCGGCGGCCACTCCGGAACGCTCACTCCCCTGCAGGTTCCGGCAGAAACACCGATCACCGAACTGATCGCACAAATCCGTCATCGCACCTCTGTTCCGCTATTGGCGGCCGGTGGACTGGCGACCTCCGCCGACGTCGCTGCAGCCTTACGTGCCGGAGCGGACGCGGCAGTGGTCGGTACCGTACTGCTGCGCACCGAGGAGAGTGGTGCCTCGGCTCCGCACAAGGCAGCTCTGGCCGACACGTCACGCGGGAACACGGTCGTCACAAGAGCTTTCACGGGACGTCCTGCACGAGCACTTCGGAACGAGTTCATCGATCGCTACGACGCACGGGCGCCCATCGGGTATCCGGCCATCCATCACCTGACCAACCCGATGCGCAAAGCCGCTGTTGCGCAGGCAGATCCCGAGCGCATGCACCTATGGGCCGGCACCGGCTATCGCCACGCGACGGAGGAACCAGCCGGGGTAGTGCTTTCGCGATTGGCTAACCTGTGACGGCGCGGACACCGGAAGCCGCATTGCCCGAGGTAGTGACATACGACGGGTTGCCCGGGTCCGCCGGTGGTGCACACTCGCTTCGAGTCAAGCGTCCCGATGTTGCATTTCAGCGGCTGCAGACATTCCTGGAATCCTGCACCGAACCAGTGTCGTTGCCGTCGTGGACGTTCGAGATCTACCAGAGGGGGCCATCCGAGCCGACCGCGCAGTTGTCATCGTTCGCTACCGAGCTCTTCGGTGGGCCCCGCTACAAAGCGCAAACCCATACCGAATGGAACGTCCCACCTGGTTCTGTCAACGAAGCGCTCGATGCCCTCGTTGGTTGCGATGCGGTCACAACCCACGGACGTTCTGTGGCGGCGCTGACCTGCAGCGCGCCCGTACGCCTGATCGACCCGGACACCCATGCGCCGTATCCCGACATCACGCCCGACGCGTTCGGCCGTTTTGCCGTGGATGGATACGGCCGGATTCTCGGCGAGTCAGGCATACGCGCAACCCTCGGCAACGCGACATCCTCACTGTCCCTGTGGCTCAACCTGCCTGCAGACGAACGGTTGTCGTCCGGTGCTCGTCACCTACAAGACCATCTCCCGTTCCGGTTGTCCGCGAAACACTGGCGTCTCTGGCGGCCGAACCGGAGCGGAGACTCGTATCGTTCCAACAAGATTCCGTCGCCGGTTCACGACCGCGTTTGAATCACGCAGCAAGCATTCCGAGTTGCGCACCACCCATACCGCGCGTGGCACGTTGTCAGAATGCGTCTTCCTCGAGTTCCATGATCTCGTTGTCGAGGGAACCCAGGATTTCTTTGGTCGACGCCAGGACGGGCAGGATGTTCTTGGCGAAGTACGACGCGATCACCACCTTGCCCCGATAGAACGACCGGTCCTTTGCCGACGCGTCACGGTCCAAGGCTGCCAACGCGACTTCCGCTTGCACCAACAGGCGCCATCCGATGAGCAGGTCGCCTACCGCGTACAGAAAGCGCACCGAGCCGAGGCCTATCTTGTACAACTCGGAGGGTTGGTCCTGGGAAGCCATCAGATACCCGGTGAGCGTCCCGGCCATCTCCTGCACGTCGGTCAAGGCGATCTCGAGCAGGACTCGCTCGGCCTTGAGTCGACCGTTCCCGGCCTCACTGTCGATGAACTCTCGTATGCGACCGGCTACGTGAGCGAGTGCAACGCCGCGGTCGCGTGCGATCTTCCGAAAGAAGAAGTCCTGCGCCTGGATTGCCGTGGTGCCCTCGTACAGGGTGTCGATCTTGGCATCGCGGATGTACTGCTCGATGGGGTAGTCCTGAAGATAACCGGAGCCGCCCAGGGTCTGCAGGCTCTCGGTGAGCAGTTCGTAGGCCTTTTCGGAACCGACGCCCTTGACGATCGGCAGCAGCAGATCGTTGACCCGCGCCGCCAGTTCGGCATCCGCCCCCGAAACCAACTCGGCGACATCGGCATTCTGGTGTGCAGCGGTGTAGAGGTAGACCGCTCGGAGGCCTTCGGCGTAGGCCTTCTGCATCGCCAGGCTGCGTCGGACGTCGGGGTGGTGCGTAATGGCCACGCGGGGCGCGGTTTTGTTTGTCAGCTCGGTAAGGTCTGCACCTTGAATTCGTTCTTTCGCATACTCGAGGGCGTTGAGATAGCCGGTGGACAGTGTTCCGGTAGCCTTGGTGCCCACCATCATTCGAGCATTCTCGATGACCTGGAACATCTGGGCGATACCGTTGTGGACATCACCCACGAGCCAGCCGACGGCAGGAACGTCCGTCGCTCCGAAGGTGAGCTCGCAAGTTGGGGAAGACTTGAGGCCCATCTTGTGCTCGACGCCGGTGACGTACACGCCGTTGCGCTCTCCCAGTTCAAGTGTCTCCGAGTCGAAATGGGACTTCGGAACGTAGAACAGGCTCAAACCTTTGGTTCCTGGACCGGCTCCCTCGGGCCGGGCAAGTACCAAGTGGAAGAGGTTCTCGGCCGTGTCTCCGACATCGCCGCCCGAGATGAATCGCTTGACGCCCTCGATGTGCCACGTGCCGTCGTCCTGCGCGATTGCTTTTGTTCGGCCTGCGCCTACATCGGATCCCGCGTCTGGTTCGGTGAGCACCATCGTTCCGGCCCATCCGCGCTCGAATCCTTCTTTGGCCCAGTGTTTTTGCTGTTCGTTTCCGATGGTGTAGAGCACGCTCGCCATCAGTGGACCCATGTTGAAAAAGCTTGCGGATCCGTTTGCCGCGACCAACATTTCGCCGATCGCCCAGACCAATGGCGCGGGAGCAGGAACGCCACCCATGCCTTCCGGTAGACCGAGTCGCGACCAACCGGCCTCGTTCACCGCCTCGACCGTCTTGCGCAGAGGTTCCGGGACCACGACGGCGTGATTGGGTGCGTCGAATTCGACAGGGTTTCGATCCGCGTCGGCGAAGGACGCGGCGACCGGGCCTTCTGCCAGCCTCGATACTTCCGCAAGAATGTTGCGCACGGTGTCGGTGTCGAGGTCCCCGTAAGCGCCGGCATCCAGCAGTTCGCCGATCCCGAGTACCTCGAACAGATTGAACTCGATATCACGCACGTTGCTTTTGTAGTGACCCATTGTTCTCCGACCTTGGTTCGTCAGCAATACGATTCGTCAGCAGATACGGCTCGTCAGCAGTACACAAGAAAGCCTGCCCCACAAGGAATTCAGTACGCAACCGTAGGTAGAGACGAGTGCCGTTGCTACAAAGTAGCGCCGAGTCGCTCTCATTGAAACATTCACTCGTACAATCGGTTTCCGCTGGTGGGGGCGCATATCAGTCGCGAAGCATCCTCTTGGGTCAAAGCAGCTGCGCACCAATCGAAGTGCCCGTCCTCACCTTCGGCGTCATACGCATTCGGTGTGATCAGTGAACATGCTGATCGGTAGACCAAGAGCGCCTCTCGTTGGTAGCCGAGACGTTCCTCGACCGGCGTGTAGAGCCCAGTTCTGTCTCGTGAGCCTTTGGTATCGGTCAGAGGGTGAGTAGCACTTTGGTGGCGCGCCGCTCGTCCATCGCCCGGTAGCCTGCGGCGGCGTCCTCCAACGGGAGAGTGAGGTCGAAGACGATGCCTGGGTCGATCTGGTCGGTCATGATGAGCTCGATCAGTTCGGGTAGGAATCGCCTGACCGGCGCGGGACCGCCGAGCAGGCTCACCGTCGCGAAGAACAGGTTCATGCCGTCGAGTTCGACGCCGTGGGATACCCCGACGTAGCCGACATGTCCGCCGGGGCGGGTAGCTCCGATAGCCTGCATCATCGATTCTTGGGTACCTACGGCTTCGACGGTCGAGTGGGCGCCGTAGCCGCCGGTGAGTTCCTTGATCTTCGCGATGCCCGCGTCGCCCCGCTCTTCGACGATGTCGGTGGCGCCGAATTGTGTGGCGAGTGCCTGCCGGTCGGCGTGACGTGACATGGCAATGATCCGCTCGGCGCCGAGTTGTCTGGCAGCGAGGATCGCCAAAAGTCCGACTGCGCCGTCGCCGACGACGGCGACCGTTTTGCCAGGTCCGGCTTCCGCAGCTACGGCGGCGAACCAACCGGTGCCGAGTACGTCGGAGGCAGCAAGGAGGCTGCGGGCCTGCCGCTCGGTCGGCTCTCCGTGGACAGGGACGAGGGTGCCGTCCGCGAGCGGGATGCGAGCGTATTCGGATTGGGTGCCGACCGAGCCCATCATGACCTGGTGGATACAGCGAGACTGAAAGCCGGCCTCGCAGATTTCGCAGGTGTTGTCCGACGCGACGAACGAGCCCACGACGAAGTCCCCAACTTCGATGTCGTTGACGTCGGGGCCGACCTGTTCGACGACGCCCACGTATTCGTGTCCCATCGGCGTCGGGCCATTCAGCTCTTCGATGCCGCGGTACGGCCAGAGGTCGGAACCGCAGACGCAGGTGGCTGTAACGCGAATGATCGCGTCGGTCGGTTCGACGATCACCGGCGCTTCGATCTCTTCGACCCGGACGTCGCCGGGGGCATGCATGACGACAGCGCGCATGACGTGGCTCCTCACCATCGGTTTCTTCGTGTCACTTCAACCTGATCACGATTCGGCGGCGTGCGGGAGTCCCGCGCGATAGTGGTACTGCGAGGGACTCCCTCGCTACCGGTCACTGACTTACCCTCGATGGCATGGACGATCGAGCGCAAGTACGCGAATTCCTGACCTCGCGGCGCGCCCGAGTCACGCCCGAACAAGTTGGACTTCCGGCCGGATCGAACCGCCGCGTGGAAGGTCTACGTCGAAGTGAAGTGGCAACCCTCGCTGGCGTGAGCGTCGAGTACTACACCAGGCTCGAGCGCGGAGCGATCAGCGGCGCATCGCCGGGTGTACTCGACAGTATCGCGAAGGCCCTACGACTCGACGACGCCGAGCGCGCCCACCTTTTTGATCTCGCGCACGCGGCAAGCCCGGTAGCCAGGCCCCCGCGTCGGCGAAATGCGAAGGGCTGGAAGCCCCATCAGAGCCTGCAGTGGGCGCTCGACGCAGTCACCGCAGGACCCGCTTTCGTGCGGAACGGTCGCATGGATCTTCTTGCGGTCAACCCACTCGCGCGTGCGTTCTACAAGGACCTTTACGACATGCCGGGGCAGCCCCCGAACATCGCGCGCTTCACGTTCCTCGACGAAAGGGCTTTCGAGTTTTATCCGGACTGGAACGCGTTTGCCGAGGTGACCGTTTCGATTCTGCGAACCGAGGCTGGGCGAGATCCTCACAACAAGGAATTGCACGATCTGATCGGTGAACTCAGCACTCGGAGTGAGGAATTCCGGCGTCGGTGGGGCGCGCACGACGTCCGCCATCACGGCACCGGATTCAAGACTTTTCACCACTCCGCCGTGGGGGAGCTGACGCTTGCCTTCGAAGGTTTGGAGATGGCCGCCGAGCCGGGGTTGACGCTCACGATCTACACCGCAGAGCCGGGATCGCCGTCCGCGGAACGGATGCAGTTACTCGCCTCGTTGGCAGCCAGTGAGAATGCGGACTCTTCGCCTCACGTGTCGGAGCGGTCGCTGACGGACGGCTGACGAACTGCGCGACGGTTGATCGGGTCGTCAGTTGACGACTTCGACGGTGGTGCGCTTCGTGCGTTCCTTGCGCAACAGGATCATCAGCGGCAGAAAGTAGAGAGCGGCAACGCCGGTGCCTACCAACACCGGCCCAGTGGCACCGAGACTCGAGGCGAACGCAAACCCGGCGATCCAGGAGCCGACCGCGGTGCCCAGATTGAACGACGAGGTGCTGAGAGCAGAAGCCATCGTCGGCGCCTGATCGGCATAACGCACAGCCATCCCGATCAGGATGGGATTGGTCGACATGCCGAATAGTCCCAGCATGACTACGAGAAACACCGTCACGATCACGTTGTGCGAGAAGAGGCAGAGCGCCCCGAGCACGAGAAACGTCATCGCTGCCGAGACGAACAAGACCCCGTACTGATGCTTCGCACCGAGTCGACCGCCGAGATTGGAGCCGACGAACGCACCGAGTCCGTAGCCGACAAGCACTAGCGGCACTGCCGACGCAGCAAGTCCCGTGTTCTCGGTCAACAGCGGAGAGATGAAGCTGTACGCCGCCAGCGACGACCCGCACACGACGGCGCAACCGGACAGAACGAGCCAGATGCGTCCGTCCCGTAGGCTCGCGATCTCCGCTCGCCAGGACGGCACCGCACCGGAGTCGGTGTCGGCGGGTACCAATCGGTGGACGACGGCCGCGGCGACGAGTGCGAGGGCGGCGAGGGCCCAGAAAGGACCGCGCCAGCCGATGGTCTGACCGGCCAGAGCGCCGAGCGGAACACCGATGACGTTCGCGAGCATGCCTCCGCCCAAGACGATGCCGAGCGCGCGCGAGGAAGACGCCGGGCCTGCCGCTTTTGCTCCGACCACTGCAGCGACTGCCCAGAAGGCGCCCGTCGCCACGGCTGTGAGGAAGCGGGCGCCGAGAATGAGTCCGAAGTTGGACGAGAGCGCGACGATGACGTGTCCGATCGCGAAAACAATCAGAGCCGAGCTCAAGGTCACGCGTCGGGGAACCCTGAGTGTCAAGATCGCCATCGCCGGCGTGCCGACAATCATTCCGATCGCGAAGACGGTGATCAGCAGGCCGACGTTCGCGATCGACGTCCCGAGGTCACCCGCAATCTCGGGAAGAATGCCGGCGACGACGAATTCGGTTGTGCCCATCAAGAAAACTCCGACGGCCAGCACGTAGATCACGAGCGGCAGGCGGCCGGTTTCTTCGACGGTCGGGGCGGAAATCATGAGGTGGTCAGTTCTCTTTCTGTTGACGACGCGCATGTCGTGGCGCACCCGTCCAGGGCATCACGCCTGTCGCCTGCGAGGGAGTCCCGGTCGTTGGGGGTACTCGAAGGGACTCCCGGTGTGGCCGATTGCGCGCTACCGTCGGCGCAAAGACTGCCTGAACCCGGGAGGCGCGCCCATGACACGACGACAGATCCGAGGGCTCGGCGCCGCAGTGCTCCTTTCGGCCTTCCTGACTGCCTGCGGTAGCGAGGATCCTGAAGGGCCCGGTCCGCAGGCAAGCACGACAACACGATCGGCGCCCGCCGCGGCCTTCGGTGAACCCGAGACCGTCGCCGACGGCTTGGACGCGCCCTGGTCGATCGCATTCCACGGCGATACACCACTTGTCAGTGAGCGCGACAGCGCGCGAATCCTCGAACTCGACGCCGGCGGAAACAGCCGCGAGGTGGGAGTCGTCGACGGCGTCAGCCCCAGAGGTGAGGGTGGTTTACTAGGGATCGCAGTACGTGAAAACCGCCTGTACGCGTACTTCACCGCGAACGGGGAGAACAGGATCGAACGCTTCGACATCATCGGTGCTCCGGGGGAATTCGCGCTCGGGCCGGCCGAGACGATTCTCGACGGGCTCGCTTCGGCCAACTACCACAACGGTGGTCGCATCGCGTTCGGCCCGGACGGGATGCTGTACGTGACCGTCGGTGATGCCGGTAGTCGAGTCAGAGCTCAGGACCTCGACTCGATGTCCGGGAAAATCCTTCGAATGACTCCGGATGGCGATGTGCCGCTAGATAATCCATTTCCGAACTCGTTTGTCTACAGCTACGGCCACCGCAACTCCCAGGGCATTGCCTGGACCGAGGACGGCACGATGTACGCCAGCGAGTTCGGGCAGGACACCTGGGACGAGCTCAACAAGATCGAAGCAGGCGGAAACTACGGGTGGCCCGAGGTCGAAGGGATTGTGGGTGAAGACGGATTCATCGACCCGCTCCAACAATGGTCACCGGATGATGCCAGTCCCAGCGGAATCGCCATCCACGACGGCACGATCTACATCGCCAATCTTCGTGGTGAGCGACTCCGCACGGTGCCCTTGACCGATCCCGCGACCGCCGACGAGCAATTCGTCGACGAATACGGGCGCCTCCGTGATGTTGTAGTCGCACCGGACGGGTCGCTGTGGATACTGACGAACAACACCGACGGTCGTGGCGACCCCAACCCCGGTGATGACCGCATCCTTCGCGTGCCGTTGCGCTGATGTCGATTTCCGGCGAACGCAGTACTTCCAGCCCGAGGGTCCTGGCCGAAGCCTGTGATTCACTAATATCTTTACGACAGGTGCGCCGGGTACGGATCGGAGAGACAGCATGGGGACTTGGGGTTCAGGACCTTTCGACAACGACGTAGCGGGCGACCTGCTCAGCGCAGTACAGGCGGGTGACTACGACATCGACGATTACGCTAGCCACCCCGATGGCGGTTATCTCGATGCCGATGATGCTCAAACAGCAATCGCCGTCGCCGAGATTCTTGCGGTTGCGCACGGCGTTGCGCCGAAGCCTGTGCAGCTGGATGGAATTGACGCCGCCGGGTACGTCAGCACCTTGAGCCCGGAGCAGAAGAGTTGGGTCCTCTCCGCACTCGAGCGTGCAGTTTCCGACAGCGACACTTCGGAGTTGTACGAGTTGTGGGAAGAGAACGGTCCGGAAGACCTCGCAGCTTGGCGGGCACCGATCCTGAGCAGATTGGCCAGCCTCAAAACGGTGGGGTAAGCGTCACTCGTCTGCAGTCCCTTGCTTACTCGGAGTTCGACGAGGACAGACTCCCCTTGACGTACCGGGTGGTGTCGTCAGCGAGGATCTCGGCGAGCCCGCTTTCGATACCGTCCAGTGCTTGCGCGGCGACGTCGGCAGGATCGATCTTCTGTTCGGCGGGTACGCCAGCGGCCATGTCGGTATCCATGTATGCGACATGCAGTGCCGATACGGAGATTTTGCGCGGCGCAAGTTCTTCTCGAACGGCGTCGGTCATCGCCCAGGCCGCTGCCTTCGACGACGCGTAAGACCCGAGCGCGGCTGGATGGAACCAGGACAGCACCGACAGAACGTTGAGTATTGTTCCGCCGTCGTTGTTTTCGATGACGGGAGCAAACGCCCGGGTCACGGCGAGCGGGCCGTAGAAGTTGACGTCCATCTCTCGTCGAATGTCATCGATGTCGCCCCCGATCAAGGGCGCCGAGGTAGAGATACCTGCGTTGTTGACCAGCAAGGTCACATCCGATGCGATTTGCGCGGCGGCGGTTATCGATTCGGCGTCCGTCACGTCCAACCTCAGGGGGATGACGCCGGGTAGATCGACAGTTTCCGGATTGCGCGCAGCCGCGTACACCTTTGCGCCGCGCTCGACGAGTCCCGCAGCCAGATGGCGTCCGAGCCCGCGATTGGCTCCTGTGACGACCGCAACCGTCTTGTTCAGGTCCATGATTCTCCCAGTGTTGTGATTGCTCGTGACGTTTAGATTATGAATCAAATCTAAGTGTCGGCTAGGATAGATGTCAAGTGAAATCCAAACTGGAGGCGTTGTGATGGGCCGCGTATCGCAGCAACAAGCGGAAGAGAACCGTCGGCGCGTCGTGGAAACCGCAGCCCGACTGTTCCGAGAGAAGGGCACTCACCTCAGCGTCGCCGACCTGATGAAGGCGTCGGGGCTGACCCACGGTGGCTTCTACAAGCAGTTCGCGTCCAAGGACGCTCTCATCGACGAAGCGACCACCCACGCCTTCAAGGAACTGGCTCAGCTGCATTCTGCGGAACTCGAAGAGCATGCAGGGCAACGTGACTCCGCCCGAAAAGCTTTGATCGATACCTATCTCTCGGTGGCGCATCGCGACAACCCGGCAGACGGATGCCCCGCTGCTGCGCTCGCCGCCGACATGGCGCGCGAGCCTGCAGACAGCGAGGCCCGTCGGGTTTACACGGAGGGAGTGGGGGATTTTGCCGCAGCTCTTGCCGACGACGAAGCTGTCGGTCTCCTCCGGCTCTCCACCATGCTCGGTGCACTGGTTCTTTCGCGAGCTACCAAGGGTTCCCCGCTCTCCGAGGAAATTCTCGATTCCGCGCGCGTCGAACTGATCAGAGGGCTTCGAGAGCCGCTGTCATCTTCTTGACGGTCTCGGGTGCCCTGGCCGCGAATCCCGCTTTCACGAGGTCCAGTGCTCGCGGTTCCGAGAGTCGGACTCTCGATATGTCGATTGAACGCTCTAGTTGATTCCGACGACTTCCTGGGCGATCGCTGCGAGTCTTGCCTGGGCAGCGGATACGACGCCGTGTCGGTTCTTGTGCGCTTCCTCGTACGCAACGATGTCCCGCACCTGTGCGGCGTCGGTCAGTTCCTTCACAGCGGAGACGGCTTGGGTGACGTTGAGTTCGTCGAAGTCTTCGATGGGAAGTTCAGTGGGGTCGAGTAGCCCACTCGACTTCCGTACCGAACGGAAGACGTCGGCGGCACCGTCAGCACCTTCTCGGCGAGTGACCTTCTCAGCCGTGGCGATGGCCGCATCCCTACTGGCCGAGAGTGTTTTCACAGTCACGTCACCGGCATATGCGCCCCAGCTGATCAGCTCACCCAGTACCGGCGGTGAGGTGCGAACAGCGTCGATGGCACGGTCGAGACTGCGGGTGGACCAGGAGACCGGAACGTTGACCAGCCGTATCGCCGCGCCGGTGGCAGCTTGCATCGGTGTGCGGCGCAAAGCTGCCGGTCCACCGAGTGCCTCTTCGGCCAAGACAGTCGTGAGCCAGTCCACGGTCGCGGAGTGTGCAGCGATGAGGCGGTCGGCCAACGCCGCGACGGTCTGATCGCCGCCGGCAGTGGCCAGGGCCTTGAGGTAGCGGGAACGGTCGAGGAGTTGATGTTCGAGCGCAAGGTCTCCCAATACCGCTTCGTCGAAGGGCTGAGCCTGTTCGACCATCGCTTTCACTCCGGCTGTCGCGCGTCCGAGGAACGGACCGACCAATTCCGGCACGCCCCCCAGATCGCGAACAGTGGACTCTATGGAACTCGCCCTTTCACGGCCGTTCTCTGCGTTTTCCGTCAATTCGCGTCGAACAGCCTCGGTTCTGGCCTGTGCGACGCGCGTTTCGGCGACCTGGATCTCGGTGTGCGTCAGACCGAGGAGGATGCGTAACTGGGTGATCGAGGCGGACGTGGTTTCGGAGTTGCTCATATCGGGGTCGTCCCTTCGTCGGTGCGTGCTTTACGTGATGTTCAGCTTCTGCTCGACGAGTGCTCCGCGGGTCGCGGAGCCACCGCCGCTACGCGGGCTACCCCGACCTACCGCGTAGTAACCACAACGAACAAGTGGGGTCGACGCACCGAGATCGTCGGCGCCAGGACGAGTGAGATCCCGGCCACCCCGAGGTTTCGATTTCTATTCGGTGGGAAGGAGGCATGTGCAGTGCATCCATCCAGAAGCCCACGAGAAACTGCGTCACCCGAGGAGTATCGATATGCCGGACCAGTACGCAATGCAGGACCCGACCACGCGGTTCCCCGCTCCTGTGCGTGAGCGGCAGGCGGAGATCGCACACCCCGGTCTCACCGCAGACATGATTTCTCCTCCCGACCACGGTGAAAACACCTATCGAGGAAGCGGTCGACTCGAAGGAAGGCGTGCGATTGTCACCGGAGCAGATTCGGGCATCGGACGTGCGGTCGCGATTGCATTTGCCAGAGAAGGCGCGGACGTTGTCCTGAGTTATCTCGACGAGGAAGAACAGGACGCTCGGGAAACCGCTCGCTGGGTCGAGGAGGCAGGTCGCAAAGCCGTCTCGGTGCCGGGAGATCTCCGAAGCGAGGAACACTGTTCTGCTTTGGTCGAAACCGCGGTGCGTGAACTCGGCGGACTCGACATCTTGGTGAACAACGCCGCGTTTCAGATGGTGCAGATGGGCGGCATCACCGATATCACCACCGAACAATTCGACCGTGTGATGAAAACCAACCTCTACGCACTATTTTGGCTCTCCAAAGCAGCGATCGCGCAGATGGAGCCCGGATCGACGATCGTGAATACCTCGTCCATCCAAGGTGCGTCCCCGTCGCCCGAGCTGCTCGATTACGCCACGACAAAGGCGGGCATCATCGACTTCACCAAGGGGTTGGCCGCCGATGTCGCACGAAAGGGAATCAGGGTCAATGCCGTTGCACCTGGACCGATTTGGACGCCACTGATTCCGGCGACGATGCCCAAGGAGAAGTTCGAGACGTTCGGGGACGACGTTCCGCTCGGGCGGGCAGGTCAGCCGGCCGAGCTTGCTCCCGCCTATGTATTTCTCGCCTCTGGCGAATCCAGTTACACCACTGGGGAAGTCATCGGCGTGACGGGTGGAAAACCGCTCACCTGAATGTGCGACTAGACAAGGCGTACGACGACGGCGTAACGGTCAACCGTTGTCGAGGCCCGCGGCGACCATCGCTGCGGCGGTCTCTCGTTCGGAGAATGAGCCCTTCTCCAGACCCCGGATGACGCCGGAGCGATCAGCGGGGGAACGGTTTTGATTCAACTTCGCTTTTCCGTAGACACGGGCCACGTGCAGTTCGATCCCCACAATCCCTCGCAGCTGCGCATCGACGAACTGCGGCGGCGCGTCGGTGACCTTCCATTCGTTCTCACGGCCGGATTCATGTCGAGCTGTCAGTGCGGTGACGTGCGCACGCAGCCACTGCTCGTCGTCGTGCGCAACCAGTTGGCCGTAGACGTAGAGAACTTCGTAGTTCCACGTCGGGACGACCTTCCCGTGGACGCTCTTGCTCGGGTAGAACTCGGGGCTCACGTAGGCGTCGGCGCCGGGGAGGATCACCAGAGACTCCGATGTCCCGGTGTATCGCCAATGCGGATTCGTCCGGGCGAGATGCCCCTCCAACACGTTTCCTTCGGCGTTGTACAGCAGTGGCATCGACGTGACTTCGAGGGTCTCGGGGCCCGGTGTGACCAGGTGTCCGAATCCACCGGCGTGGAGAGAGTCGGCGACCGCGTCGTCGGAGAGGCGGAATTGTCCGGGCAGAATCATGTGTCTCCTCACAGATTTTTTGTCATGTGACAATGTGTCACAGCGTGGAGGTTCTGTCATGTGCTAATAGAGTGAGCCTGTGACCAGCACTGTGGCGGACCAGGTGAGGCTCTATGTCGTCCGCGGGACAGCGGGCGAGATTTCCGAGGGCATCCGCAATCTCATCAGTGCTGGGGTACTGGCTCCAGGGGATGCGTTGCCGCCCATACGGGCCTTGGCCGACGATCTCGAGGTTCACCGGAACACAGTTGCCGGAGCCTATCGCTTGCTCGTGGCGGCGGGAGTTGTGGAGACACAGGGCCGGCGCGGCAGCTTCGTGCGAGCCATACCGTTCCTGGAAGGAGAAGGCGGTATCGCTCTTCCTGGCAGCGTGGATCTCGCCAGCGGAAATCCTGATCCGGCATTGCTGCCTGATCTCAGAGCCTCGTTGGACCGGACCACTTACACGCCCCGGTTGTACGGCGCCGCAGCCACCGAGCCTCTACTCGATTCCTGGGCACGTTCCTCGATCGAGGACGAGGTTCTAAGGCCGTGCTCGATCACCATCACCAACGGTGCCGTTGACGCGGTCGAGCGACTGTTGACCGCTCATTTGACCCGAGGTGACGCCGTCGCGATCGAGGATCCGTGCTTCCTGGCGAGCATCGGAACGCTCAAAGCCAACAGCTTCCGAGCGGTACCGATGGACATCGACACTTCGGGTATTACCCCGCAAGGGCTGCTGCGTGCTCTCGAAAGTGGTGTGCGCGCGATTATTTGCACCCCTCGTGCGCACAACCCCACCGGGGTCAGCATGAGCGCCGACCGAGCGGCGATTCTCGGAAGCATCCTGGCCGAGTTCCCTCACGTTCTGGTAATCGAGGACGATCACTTCTCTGCCGTGTCCAGCAATCGGTACTGTCGGCTCGCTCCGATGAGCACGACGCGGTGGGCGCTTGTTCGTTCCGTGTCGAAATTTCTCGGGCCCGACCTGCGCGTGGCAGTGGTCGCCTCGGACCTCGACACCGGCATTCGGCTGAGCACTCATCTCCGGTCGGGCGCCAACTGGGTCAGTCACCTGCAGCAGCGCTTGAGTGCTGAACTGCTGAGTGATCCGACGGTGATCGACGGCCTCGCCAATGCTCGCGCTGTCTACGAGCGCCGCCGAACCCTTCTGAAATCTGCACTGTCAGAACATGATATCGAGGTTCCTGACACTTTCGACGGACTCAATGTCTGGGTTCCGCTGGATCGGGATTCCGAACCGATTGTCGAGCGACTCGCCGAGTCTGGCTGGCTCGTGCGGGACGGAAGTCAGTTCTCGGCGACGCCGGGTCAGTGCCACCGGGCACTTCGTGTGACCGCCTCCACCATCACCTCTGACCAAGCACGCGAGTTCGCCAGTGCCCTGGCTGAAATATTGGCGAGCCCGTAGTTGTCCAGCTGCACTACGGTGCGAATCTGAGTCTCTCGCTTCTCGACGAAACTACCGGCGACGGCTGGATCGATAGGATCGGTTCGAGCGACGACGAAGGGTGTAATTGTGGCGAGGGCGGTTGTTGTCGGTGCGAGCCGAGGTCTTGGTCGTGCTTTGATCGAGGGTCTGAGGAGCGATGGCGACGAAGTTCTCGGCATATCGCGTCGGCGTCCTGACGGGTTCGACGTCTCCGAGTGGATCGAAGCCGACCTGACCGATCCTGTTACGGCAGCGAATTCGATCGATCAGGAGCTTGTCGGTGGTGTAGACACCCTGATCTGCAACGTCGGAATTTGGGAAGGGGATGCCTTCACTTCCGATTATGCGTTCACAGATCAATCCGATGTCGAAATGCTCGAAATGATCAACGCCAACATCACGGCCACAATTCTCCTGCTCAAGCGCCTGATCCCGAGAATGATCGGCCGTCCTCGACCTCGGATCATCTTGACCGGGTCCACCTCGGGACTCCCGCGAAGCGGTAGGCCGGAGGTTGCGTTCGGTGCATCGAAGTTCGCGATCAACGGCATTGCCGACGCGTTGAGAGAGGGCTATCGGAAGGACAGACTCGCAGTGACTGTCCTTCATCTCGGATATCTCAATACAGAAGACGGACTCGACGTGCCCCGAGACGTCGCTGCCGCCAGGGGAGAGGGATCTCTGGTCCCGGTACATGACGTTGTGGATACGGTGCGCTCGATCTCGAGTTTGTCGTCTTCGACGTCAGTGCGGGAAGTAGTCCTCACTGCGATCGACGATCCGCGATTCTGATTTGCGGCTGTCGACTCAATCTGGTTGCTGAACAGACGTATTCAGAGAATCTAGACCCCGATCAAGAAGTAAGCTCCGGTCAGATACGTCAGGGTGAGGCCCGCCAAGGTCCACGCCATGTACGGCCGGATGTAGAGGCGCCGCAGGCGGTGCAATCGCAGGGAGGCTCGCAAGAACGCGCCCACGGTCCCGAGCAGCAACATCAGGCTCGGGACGAAGACCGCCAGTCGGCGATCCTTCTGTGAGCACAGCAAGGTGTCGGTACCGAAGCATTCGCCCCGCCGGGAGCCCAACCACACGATCGCGATAACCAAAACCGCGGTAGCCAGAACGACTGACACGCCGTACGTCAGGGTTCGCCTGTTGATCTTTCGCTCTCGACGCTGAATTACATCTGACGCGTCAGAACTGTCGGTCATCACACCGGCTCCTGTACATCGCACCTCACTTCGTGGATCGGCGGTGGGAGAGGGCGTACAGCACTACTCCGACGGCCAAGAGTAATGATGCGCGTAACCACGTCGCAGCGCTCTGCTGGGTGAGCAACGCAACGCACGTACCGAGAGCGAGGATCGGGAAGATGATCGGCGTTCGGAAGTGTTTGTGTTGCACTGCGTCACGGCGCAGAACCAGGACGGCGATGTTGGTGCTGATGAATACGAAAAGCAGCAGGAGTACCACCGTCTCCGCCAGGGCTGACAGCGATCCGGTGACGCAGAGAGCCATGGCAACTGCTGTGGTCGCGATAATCGCCACCCAGGGGGTCCGTCGCTGCGGCAGTACCCGAGCGAAGACGCTCGGGAGCAAGCCTTCCGATGCCATCCCGTATGTCAGCCTGCTCGCCATGATCATTGTCAGCAGTGCGCCGTTGGCGACGGCGACCAACGCGATCAGGCTGAACAGGCGAGGCGGAACGCCGACGTCGGCAGCTGACACAACTTCCAGCAGTGGCCCGGAGGATGCGGCAAGTTCGTCGGCGGGCAGGACCACCGAGACAGCCAGGCCGACAAGGACATAGGCGGCGCCGGCTGTCAGTAATGCTCCGAACAGTGCGCGTGGGTAGACCTTGCTCACGTTCTTCACTTCTTCGGCGACGTTCGCGGACGTTTCGAAGCCGACAAAAGAGTAGTACGCGAGGAGTGCCGCAGCCAGCACCGCGAGTGCAGGCGATCGGCTGTCGTCGAACTCCACGACGCGGCTCAGGGTTCCGTCGCCGCGCCCGAGAACTATGCAAGCGAGGACGACAACGAGGACGAGCCCGGTGACCTCCACGACTGTCATGACGACGTTGGCGCGCATCGACTCCTTGATGCCTCTGGCATTGAGAAGTCCCACCAGGAGCAGGAAGACGAGCGCCGCTGGAACGGTTGGGACGTCGATGAAGGCTTTGAGATAGTCGCCCGAGAATGCGAGGGCGAGTCCCGCCGCACTGGTTACGCCGGCCGCCAGCATCGAGAAGCCGACAAGGAACGAGATCAGTGGTTTCCGATACGCCCGTTGGGCGAAGACGGCTGCGCCGCCCGCTCGCGGATATTTGGTGACCAGTTCGGCATACGACGTTGCTGTCAGCAATGCCATGACGAGCGCTACGAGCAGTGGTACCCAGACGGCTCCACCAACTTCACCGGCGATGACGCCCACCAACGCGTAGATACCGGCGCCCAGAACATCTCCGAGGATGAACACGAAAAGGAGTGGGCCGGTTATCGCCCGGGTCAGAGTGTTCGTACCGCCGCCTTCGTCGCGGCGTGCGGTTTCGTCCACGTTCTCGGCCCTCGCGGCGCGTCGCATGTGCAAGGTTCATCCTGTCTTCATGGTGACGTGCCGCCACCTCAGGAGCAGTCATGTACCCATTGGCCGAGGTTTCAAACGTAGGTCGCCCGCCTTCCCGTGCTTTGCTTGTAGGGGAATCGCAGAAGTAGTGACTGGAGGACGAAGTGGCCGAAACGACGGTTGCCGCGGTGATGGACGAGTTGGCTGCTCTCGAAGATCCGAAGGCGCGTGCGGTGAACGAGAAGCACGGTGACGATCACGGTGTGAACCTCACAAAACTGCGCGCTGTTGCGAAGCGATTGAAGACTCAGCAGGAACTCGCACAACAGCTTTGGGCGACGGGCGATACCGCGGCGCGATTGTTGGCCCTTTTGATCTGCCGCCCGAAGGCGTTCGAGCGTGACGAGTTGGATGTCATGTTGCGAGAGGCCCGCACTCCGAAGGTGCAGGACTGGCTCGTCAATTACGTGGTGAAGAAGAACCCGCATGCCGAGGAGTTGCGGGTGGCCTGGACCGCTGACCCTGATCCTGTGGTCGCTAGCGCCGGGTGGGCTCTGACCACCGAACGTGTCGCGAAGAAGCCCGAGGGACTTGACCTTTCAGGGCTACTCGACGTCATCGAGGCGGAGATGAAGGATGCTCCTGACCGCCTGCAATGGGCGATGAATCACTGCCTGGCTCAGATCGGGATCGAACATGCCGAGTACCGCGCCCGGGCAATCGAGATCGGTGAGCGACTGCGGGTGCTCGAGGATTACCCGACTCCACCGAACTGCACCTCGCCGTTTGCGCCCATCTGGATCGCGGAGATGGTGCGACGACAGAGGGCAAAGTAGAGCGCACGACAACTGAGGATAGGGTTACCTTCGTGCTACGTTAGGCGCCGTCACCCGCTCGGGGTGTCTGAGCAGGTCGATCGACCGGGAGGTCCTGGCGTGGCGAGAATTTTGGGACGAGGGCTGTCAGAGCGACGAAGTGGTGGCAGCCGTGTCCGCCGGATGGTAGCCGTCGTGGCGGCGTGCGGGCTGGCGGCCGGAATGGCGGCCTGCAGCAGCAACAGCGACAAAGACAGCACCGACGACAAAGACAGCACCCGGACTTCATCCGCAGTCGACGCCGCGTTCCCGGTGACGATCACGTCGGCCCTCGGCACGGCCGAGATCAAGGAGGAGCCCAGGCGGGTCGCAACCTGGGGATGGTCCAATCAGGACGCCCTCCTGGCGCTCGGTGTCGTCCCGGTCGCGATGCCCACTTTCTCCGGACCTCAGTACGGGGCCGACGCGCAGGGCATTCTGAAGTGGGACGCCGAGGCACTCGACAAGCTCGGTGGCGAGCAGCCGATCTTGTTGTCGGGTGACGGAACGGGCGAAGCACCTGTCGAGCAGTTCGCCAAGGCTGAACCAGATCTCATCTTCGCCCCGTACTCCGGGCTCACTCAGCAGGAATTCGACGCACTGTCGAAGATCGCGCCGGTGGTTTCCTTCCAGGACGAGCCGTGGACCGCGTCGTGGCAGGACCAGGTGACCATCGCTGGTCAGGCGCTGGGTAAACAGGCCGAGGCCGGCACGCTCATCGACAAGACCAACGCCGCGATCAGCGCGACGGCTGCGAAGAACCCTGCGTTGCAAGGTAAGACCGTCACCATCGGACTCCCGAACAGTCCGAGCACCTTCGCGGTGAGTAAGAACGCCGACGTGCGTGTCGAGTTCCTCGAGCAGCTGGGTCTGAAGAACGAGCCGACGATCCAGCAGGCCGATCCCGTCAAGGATCCCGAGGCCGTGTACTTCGAGCTGAGCACCGAGCAGGCGCCGCTGATTGCGTCTGACGTGCTGTTCGTGGTGGCCTACGACAAGGACTCTCTGAACGCGTTCCTCGCCGAGCCACTGGTGGCAGCTCAGCCGGTGATCGTCGATGGGCGTACGGCATCCACCAAGGACTTCAGCGTCGACAAGAACTTCGCGTTCGGCGGACTGACGGTCCTGACCATCCCGTACATCCTCGACGACGTCGCCACAGTTCTGAACACCGCTGCCGGCAACGTCAAGGGCTGACCGGCCCGCTAGCGGGAAGTTCGAAACTGTGTCCGGTACCGCTGTGGGCTGGTGCCGACCAGGTCTCGGAAGCGTTCGCGGAACGTGGTGACGGCATTGAATCCGACTTGTCCCGCAACACGTTCGATCGAGTGGTCGGTAGTCTCGAGCAGAAATTGCGCTTGGCGGAGCCGCGCGTGATGGAGCCACTGCAACGGCGTTGTACCGATCTGTTCCTGGAAGCGGCGGTTGAGCGTGCGGGTGCTCATCGTTGCCCTGGCCGCGATTGTCGTGATGTCGAGCTGCTCCCCGAGATTCTCTTCCATCCAGTTCAGCAGTGGACGAAGGGTTGTCCCGCTGGGTACGGGAGGCTCGTGGACGATGAATTGTGCTTGCCCTCCGGCACGTTCGAGCGGCATCACGCTCAGACGTGCCGTGTCGGCGGCGACGGCAGACCCGTAGTCCTGACGCACCATGTACAGACAGAGGTCGAGTGCGGCCGCAGCGCCCGCCGAAGTCAAGATGTGCCCGTTGTCGACGTAGAGAACGGCAGCATCGACGTCGACAGCCGGGTGCCGACGCGCCAACTCTGCGGCGGCCGCCCAGTGCGTCGTCGCGCGAAGTCCGTCGAGCAAGCCGGTGTCGGCGAGCGTGAATGCGCCGACGCACAGTGATGCGATGCGTGTGCCGCGATCCGCGGCTGATCTGAGGGCGTCGATGATCTCGGCGTCGACCGGCACATCGAGATCGGCGGTGCCCGGGATGATGATCGTGCTGGCCTGGGCGAGACGTGACAGTCCGTGCGGTACGCGCATCGTGAACGTTCCGGTCTCCACCTCCTCGGTGAGCGCGCACACGGCGGTCCGGTAGGCCGGTGCGCCTGAGGGAAGCCTGCATCGTCCGAAGACTTCGAGGGGTGCTGCCAGGTCCATCGGCACCACTCCGGGCAACGCGAGAACTGCAACGTCATGCATGTCTGAAACGTAGCGTATGTGGCGCGAGATTCTGTGATCTCGTGTCGTGAAATATCCTCTCAACTGGTATTTCACAGAATATGTGAGGTTGGCTGAAAGCCGTCGAAGGTTGGCTTTCAGCCGTCGCCGCAGGGGTCAACTTCCTCCTACTGTCGTAGGAACAGCGAAGCGCACAGGAGCGCGTCGCACAAAATCGGAGGTTGCAGTGCACGCGCAGATCGTGTTGTTCGACGGATTCGATCCCATGGATGTCGTGGGTCCGTACGAGGTGCTCTACGCCGGGGGTCTCGCCAGCGGTGGGGCGTTGAGTGTCGAACTCGTCAGCGCGGAGGGGCCTCGGACCGTCCTGAGTGGAAGTGGTGAACTCGCTATGACCGCCACTGCAACCCTCGATGTCGAACACGCGGATCTGATCATCGTTCCCGGAGCATCGGGTCTCTTCGAACCCGATGCGGACCAGCCGGGCACCAGTTTGCCGGAAAGACTCGCGGCCACAACGGAAACCGAACTGCCTGTCATGATGCGGCGTGCACTCGACGATCCTGGTGTTCTTGTTGCGACCGTCTGTGGAGGATCTTTGGCGCTGGCGATGGCGGGGCTTCTCGAAGGGCGCCGCGCCGTGACACACCATCTTGCCGTGGACGCACTGGCGGCCGGCGGCGTTATTCCGATCCAGGCGCGAATCGTCGACGACGGTGACCTGATCACCGCCGGCGGTGTGACATCCGGTCTCGACCTTGGCCTGTACCTGTTGGAACGATGCCTCGGGCCCCGGATAAGTCTCGAGGTCGAAGCGCTCTTCGACTACGAGCGTCGTGGAACGGTGTGGTCGGCCAAGGGCGCCGAGCCTGTAATCACCTTCGCCCCGGACGCTGCGTGAATACGCTTGTGCGTACCGAAACGCGAGAAATCCCATGACCGGAATCCTGCTGTCCCTCCACGTGATTGCGGCCATTCTTGCCATCGGCCCCGTCGCTGTGGCGGCGAGTATGTTCCCGGTGGCGAGCCGCGCCGCGCTCGCCGATCCGGACAGCGCCAGTGTTGCGACGACGGGCATGCTGCATCGCATCGTTCGGGTGTATGCCACGATCGGCGTTGTCGTTCCGATGCTCGGTGTCGCCACCGCCGTCAATCTCGGAGTGCTCGGTGACCTGTGGATCCTCACCTCGATCGCACTCACCGTCGTTGCCGCCGTGATACTCACCGCGGTCGTGCTTCCCGCCCAACGGCTGACAATGGCGGCGATCGAAGGAACCGGGTCCGTTGTGGATGTCGCAACGCGGCTCACCCGTCGACTGGGCACAGCGACGGGGATCTTCAATCTGCTCTGGGTCGTTGTCGTCGTGCTGATGATCTTTCGGCCAGGATCGACAACCGGCGTGTGATCCGAGGCGATATTTCCCGTGTCGGAGACAGCGACGCTTGACCTTGACACAGTGACAAGGACTCCAATGGTCGACGAAGGAGGTGGTTGTCGTGAACACAACCAACCATGGTGGGCAGAATGCTCACCTCGTCGACGCATTGGCCGCGGCTGATCCCTCGGTTCGGCTGCGCGCCGCGCTCGCTGTCGGCACGCGCCCGGACCCTGAGCTGACGGATGCCCTGATCGATCGGTGCGCCGTCGAGCCGGACTTCTTCGTCCGCGACATGCTGACCTGGGCATTGTGCCGCTTGCCGGCCGAAATTACGGTGCCGAGGCTGATCCGTGAGCTCGGGTCCGATGGTTCGCAAGCCCGCAGTCAGGCGCTCCACACCTTGTCCAAGATCGGCGATCCGATCGCGTGGCCCGAGGTCTCTGCGCTGGTGCACGACCAGGACGACGAGGTCGCGCGCAGTGCGTGGCGCGCCGCAGTGGCACTCGTGCCGGCAGGAGTCGAGGGTGCACTCGCAGCGGATCTGGCGACCGAACTCGGGCGGGGCGAACTGCAGATGCAGCTCAGTCTGAGCCGTGCTCTGACCGGGCTCGGCGAGGCTGTACTCCCGGTGCTCGACGCGGCCGGAATGAACCCGAATCCGCGTGTCCGGGCGCATGCTGATGCTACAAAGCAACTCTGGCACGACCCCGACGGTGGGTTCGCACTCTCACACGAGTTGGCGAAGCGCGTCGCGGCAATCGGCCCGGACGCGTAGGAAGGGGAGACGGATGTTGATCGGCGAGGTCTCGCGGCGTTGTGGTGTCAGCACACGGATGCTGCGTCACTACGACACCTTGGGACTGGTGAAGCCGACGGGCCGCACGTCCGGCGGTTACCGGGAGTACTCCGCCGACGACATCCGTCGACTCTTCCACGTCGAGAGCTTGAGGACGTTGGGGCTCTCGTTGAACGAGGCCAAGCGTGCACTGGACGAACCCGACTTCGCGCCGGCCGATTTGGTGGGTGAACTCATGCAACACACTCGGCAACGGATCGCGGCGGAGGAGGAATTGCTGACCAAACTCGAAAGGGTCGACGCATCCGCCCCTTCGGAGTGGGATGACGTCCTGCGCATGGTCTCGCTGTTGCGTGCACTCGAATCCGAGTTCGCTGCCCACCGTCAGCAAGCGATCCTGTCGCAGGAGCTGAATGCGGCGTTGCCCGTCGACGCACTCGTCGAGGCCATCCTGTCGGAGAAGGATGCCAACGTGGCCGGAGCGTTGCAGTGGGCGTTGGCGAGGACCGAAGGTGCGGGCCTTGCAGGTCTCACGAAGGGCCTCGAATCGGAGGACGTCGAGGTTCGACGCCGCGCGACGTCGGCCATCTCCGGGATCCACACCGAGGAAGCAACTCGGGCGCTGAAGCGAGCTCTCGATGATTCGGACGCGATAGTCCGCGCTGATGCCGCTCTCACCCTCGGATCTCGCGGAGAGGCCGTCTCGATGCCCGCTCTCCTCGAGATGGTCGCCGACGGGCGACGCGACGTCGAGGCCGGAGAGGTGCTCGGTCTTCTCGCGGAGCACTCACCGACAAGCGGTGAGGTCGTCGATGCCGTGCAGGCAGGGCTCGACGGCACTGACGACGCCCCGACGAGGTTGCGAATCACGCAGGCACTCGCTGAGATTCCCGGCGCGGCGGCCCGGGAAGCGCTCGCCCGGCTGACACGCGACGACGACAAGACGGTCGCGTCCACGGCAGCGGCGATCCTCGCGATGCGGGACCGTGGACCACGCCGACGCGAACGACCGCGTATCGGGAACTGAAATCGGAGAACTAGGGCACCTCTGAAAAATGCGGGCCCGGGTGGTCAGCGCCGCAACGATTTTGCCGCGGCGTTGCCCTTCAACGCTGCACAGAGCAGGACAAGGAGCACCGCTAGAAACACGACTGTTGAGGCGACAGCCGACACCACAGATCCGAAACCTGTCACGACACCGATGGTGACCTGCATGCACAGTCCCACTACGGCTGTCCACACCGTCCGGCGTAGAAGGGGCCACGCAATCCGATGGGCCAATTGCCACGCCTCGGGGCTCGAGATCGTTGCCTTCGTTCGTATGCCGACAACGGGATTCGGTTCATCACCGACCAGTCGCGGCATGAGCCCAGCAACGAAGGCGAGGATAAGCGTCGACGACGACAGTGAGGCCGTCAGACCCAGTAAGTCAGGCGATCCCACCCGTCCAGCCCCCCTGTCGGCAGATTTGACACAGCGGACATTCCAGTCTGGGGTGCCGCTGGGACACATCCGACTGTATGCGAACGAATGTATGTACTGCTGATCGGGTGACGCACTTTCAGGCTTTGTCGGATGAGCAGTGGACTCGATCTCGGACTAGTTTTCAGACAAGCCCTAGTGTGGATTGCCTAGGCAAAAAAGGTTTCCCGCCGGATCCGCCAACACGTGCCGGATGATCCGCCCGAATCAAGTCGAGGTGAACCGTATTCCTTTGGCTGTGAGCCTGATCCATCTCAGGCAAAGCCTCGAAGCTGCTGCGCACCCGCTGCGCGGTGATCAACGGATATGGTCTCTCACGTGGTGGATCAACGGCGAATGAGTTTGCGACGCAGGTACCTGAGCCTCGGTCTTGGCGAACTGGCCGCCGCGGGAGTGTTTGCCGCCGTGGCTGTCAGCGTCGTGATGCCTCGGCTCGAAGGTCCGAAAGACTCCGCGGCGCTGTGGTCGGCGCTGGCCCCAATGCTCGTGGTTCTCGTGCAAGCGGGTGTCTATTGGCTGCTTGCCCGAGGCTGGGTCGAGCAGGCGCCGATGCCTGCCCGCCTCGCGGCGCTCTACCGTGTGTTTCGGGTCCTCGACATTGTCGTCTTGGCGGTCGGTCTCCTCGGCGTGCTCATTTGGCTACCAGATCATTTCGTCACTGCGGCGGCCATCATGGTGGTGTGGGCTTTCGGCGTCGTCGAATACGTCAATTACTTCGTGGCCCGTCTCGCTTATCCGCTGCGGCGGTGGCCGTTCGAGGTCGGCAAGTGGCGGACGCCTCAACATGTGCGCGACCTGCATTCGGCGCGGTGATACCGGCAATTAAGCCGGCCTTTGCCGCAACGGCAAAATTTGATGCGGGATCGGCGTGAGTTCGGAAGGATCGGTACTGCCTATCCAGGAATGAAGCCTCTTCGTCGTTCTTCACCGAGGAAGGAGATCCACCATGGCAACGTCGCGTCGGAGCCGCCGTGATGTCCCACCGCCCCGGACAGGGATTAGCGAGACCGATACGCTGCGCGCGTTTCTCGACTACCTGCGTGATTCGATCGCTGCCGAGGTTGAAGGTGCTCCGGAACCTCAGGTGCGCACCACAATTGTTCGGTCGGGAACAACCTTGCTCGGGCTGGTCAATCATTTGACCTTTGTCGAACGATCGATGTTTCTCGCCGAAAACGTGACGGATTGGAAAGCGACGTTTCAGCGAAGAGACCGGGCGCCATGCCGGGCACGCTGACATCCTCCGCGAACTTATCGACGGTTCGACCGGTCGGTGACATCGCAACATCGATCACAACAGTGGTTCGAAGTCGTCCGTCTCGCCGACAGCTTCCGCGCTTCATTGAGGCGAATGTCCACTACCGAAATCGGGGCCCACAGGTATCGGGTCGGTCGCTCCGTCGGGAGTTGTTACTTCCCAGTGCAGTTCGGATGCAGTCGGGGGAACGAGCGCGCCGATCCACTCGGCACCGACACCGACGATAACTTTCTCGAGTTCCGTGCGTGACCACTCTCGCGGACGAGTGGGAACCGGTGGCTCCCAGCCTTCCTCACCCCAGATCACGCTGAAAAGCTCCCGCTCGTCGCCGATCTGCTGATTCAAACTGAACGCATCCGGATCGTCGAATCGCGCCCAGACGCCGAAAGTGCCCTCGCCGTCCTGGTCCACGGAGACGTCGATGACAATGCCTTCGGCATGTGCTGTCGCCGCGGCGCGCATCGCCGCCAGCCGGCTTTCGACTACCGACGATGTGGTGTCGAGGACGGACCTCAGCGAGTCACGGTATTCGGTAGCTTCCACGGACTCAGAATATAGAACTCGTGGCTTCGAGCATGGTGGTATCGGGTCTTGGCCGAAATGTGGAGCGATGACGAGACCTGGGGGACTCGCAGTGCATCTTCGTGTCAAAGGATAACCATTCGCCTGCAAGCATTTTCGGAAATCGATAGGGTTTGGCTTGTATTGATGTGGGGAGACTCGCAGCGTTGAGTGCGGAATCTGCGCACGACGGTTTCGCTCCTCGAGATCAGAGCGGTGAAGGTGGCATATGTCCGTTATCTTTTAAGCGGTGGTCCCATCTCCGGCCGCCACGCACTTGCGAGTGCGGACTGCAAGTGGAAGGCGGCCCTCGTGCAACAGGTATCGAGCCGAGTCTTGTGACGGCCCTGCGAGTGGTCATCGCCGACGACGACGTGCTCCTACGGGAGGGGGTGGCCAGCCTGCTCACTCGGGCAGGCCTGGAAATCGTCGGACAGGCAGGGGATGCGGACGAACTGCTGACACTGGTCGACGGGCAAAATCCGCAACTGGCCATCATCGACATCCGGATGCCACCGTCACACACTTCGGAAGGGCTCGACGCAGCGCTGCGTATAAGAAGAGAGTTCCCCTCCGTTGCAATGCTTTTACTGTCAGCACATGTCGAGGTCGATCATGCGTTGGAGCTTCTCGACGGAGGGAAGGGGATCGGGTACCTCCTCAAGAGTCGAGTGACCGACGTAGACGATTTCGTCGCGACGCTCGACAGGATCGCAGCCGGCGCCTCGGTCATCGATCCCGCTCTGGTCTACGAATTGGTGGCGGCCAGGCGACGTGACGACCCGTTGGCGGCACTTAGCGTCCGCGAGCGAGAAGTGCTGACGCTGATGGCAGAAGGCCTGTCGAACGTGGGGATAGGGCGTCGGCTGTGGATCACCGAGGGCACCGTCGAAAAGCACGTGCGGAGCATCCTCACCAAGCTCGATCTGGAGAGTACCGCCGACGACCATCGCCGCGTGCGCGCAGTCATCATGTATCTCGATGCCGTCAGCTGACGGGTGTCTGCGTTTGAATCGGCACACTCATCCTTGCGAAAGAATCCGCGCAATCGAGTCTGCGGACAGTTCGAACTTCGAGAGGAATCCGATGGCTGAACTCGATTCGACAAGATCGGCGAAGTCTTCTTCGTCGTGTGTCGACACAAGGATGATGGCCGGCGTCGGCGCCAAACCGGCGGCGTGGAGAATCTCCACCACGTCGAATCCGCTTTCGAAACCGAGGTCGATGTCCACCAGGACCAGGTCGGGGTGGGTAGCTTCGGCCACTGTGATGGCCGTGCCGAGGCTGGATGCGGTTCCGACAACCGTCATACCCGCGGCCTCGAGCACTCGTCGTGCAGCGGTGCAGAATGCATCGCTGTCGTCGACGATGAGGCAGCTCCGGTCGGAAGACTTCACCCTGTCAAGGCTGTCAGACGTCGGCGCACCCGGCATTACCGCTACCCGTAATTTCTCGGGGAACCCGGGCGTCCGATGACTTCGTCAGTTCCGTTGCGCGGCCGTCTCGTCACGTCCGTGCTGCGTCCGAGCGCTCCTCCCCTCGGTTGGGGCATCGCCCTGGCTACGGGATTGATTGTCGTGGAGATTCTTCTCGTTCTGATGTTGAAGCGGATTGCACCCGAGAATGCGTTCGGCGCGGTTTTTCTTTTCGGTGTCCTCGTCGTTTCGGCAGGCTGGGGATTTCGGCTGTCAATGGCGACGGCGGTTGCCAGCACTGCCGCGTACGCCTACATCCACGTCGTCGAAAGCCGTGAAAGCCTTGTACCGGCAGTGGTGGTTTTTCTCGTCCTGGCCTTGCTGACCAACGTTCTCGTCGGTCAGTCACGTCTTCGCGCCATGGAATCGGATCAGCGTCGTCGTGAGGCGGATCTGTTGGCTGCGCTGGCTCGGACGATGCTTCGGACGTCGAATGTAGTGGAGATGCTTGACGACGCGAGCGTGCGATTGTCCGCCGTGCTCGACCTGCCCGCGCCGTATGCGAAGTTAGGGCCCGCGGATGCCCCGGTGGGGCGCGGGCAGAGGCGGATCGTTCTACGGGATGGAGCCTGTGTCGCGGGTTCGCTACTTGTACCGGCAGAGTTGACCCAGGCCGATGCTCGCCGCGTTCAACGAATCGTACCGTCGCTCGAGGCCCTGCTTGCCGCTGTGCGAGATCGCGGGGTACTTCTCGAACAGACTCTCGCGTTGGCGCGTCAGCAGGCTTCACTGCGACGCGTAGCGACACTTGTTGCCTCGAGAGCCGAACCCGACGATGTCCATCATGCTGTCGCCGCGGAGTTGGCCGACGGACTGGACATCGAACACGTGTCGGTCGTGCGTTACGACGACGACGACTACTTCACAATTCTCGCTGCGCGGGACGATACTACAACCGGAGAACGATTGATCCCGGGTGAACGCTTCCCTGTCGGTGGATACAACGTCTGCACGATCGTCGAGACTTCGGGTGCGCCGATTGCCATCGACTTCACCACTGCGACAGGGGCGATCGCGGGGAGGCTGCGCGGACGCGGGTTGCGTACGGGAATCGGGGTACCGATCAACGTCGACGGTCGGACGTGGGGAGCTGTAATCATCGGCGGTACGGGACGTGTTCTCGCGAGTGACGTCGAGGACCGGTTGACCGACTTCGCAGACCTGCTCGCAACCGCGGTCTACAACGGTGAAACCAGGCGCGAGCTCACACGGTCCAGGGCGCGCGTCGTGGCTGCAGCCGACAAAGCCCGCCGAACCATCGAACGTGACCTGCACGACGGGGCGCAACAGCGGATCGTCACTCTCGGGATGGAGTTACGCGGCGCTCAGGCCGCAGTTCCCGACGGATTCGATGAGCTGCGAATCAGCTTGGCCCGCACCGTTGAGACACTGGCTCAAGTCAATACCGATCTTCGTGAACTCTCGCGAGGGATTCACCCGGCGATCCTGTCCCGCGGGGGTCTCGCGCCGGCGCTGAAGACTTTGGCTCGCCGCAGTCCGATCCCGGTCGCGCTCACAGCCGAGATCGTCACTCGACTAACCGATTCTGTGGAAGTCGCGGCGTACTACGTTGTCGCTGAAGCGCTCACCAACACCGCGAAATATGCCGACGCGTCCGTGGTTACGATCGCGGCCGTCTCGCAAGAGGGTCGTCTGGACCTCACCATCAGTGACGATGGCAAGGGGGGAGCAGACGCCGAAAGCGGTTCGGGTCTGATCGGGCTGCAGGACCGCGTTGCCGCGGTTGGAGGAACTCTGACGATCTCGAGCCCGGTCGGTGGTGGCACCACCATCACCGTTCGCATCGATCCCTCTACCAGTTAGCCGGTAGTGGGTTCCCCGGGTAGCGCTCCCCCACAATGGAAGCCAGCAGCGACGACATCGCTCCTGAAGTGGACGAATGTTCTTGTTACCCAACGAGAACCTTTCGCCCAGGAGGACATCATGCCGTACATCACCACTTCCGACGGAACCGAGATCTACTACACCGAACAGGGCGCCGGGAGGCCTGTGCTGCTCAGCCACGGTTGGCCCCTCTCCTCGGACGCCTGGCAGTTGGAACTCAAGGTGCTCGCCGACGCCGGTTACCGTGCCATCGCACACGACCGTCGCGGCCACGGCCGGTCCTCGAAGACCTATCAGGGCAACGACATGGATACCTATGCCCGTGATCTGGCTGAACTCGTCGAAGCGCTCGACCTCCACGATCTGACGCTCGTCGGTCACTCGACCGGAGGCGGCGAGGTCGTTCGGTACGCAGCGCAACACGGCGCAGGGCGTGTTGCCAAGGTGATCACCGCCGGCGCCGTTCCGCCGATCATGGTGAAGTCGGAGAACAACCCGGAGGGCACACCGATCGAAGCGTTCGACGACATCCGGTCCGGAGTTCTCACCGACCGTTCGCAGTTCTATCGCGACATCGCCGAGCCGTTCTTCGGCGCAAATCGCGAGGGGTCGAACGTGTCCCAGGGGGCGAAGGACGATTTCTGGCGCCAGGGAATGCTGGTCAATCTGGCAGCTGCCTACGACTGTGTCAAGGCGTTCTCGGAGACGGACTTCAGCGAGGACTTGAAGGCGTTGACCGTTCCCGTCTTCATTGCGCAGGGTGACGACGACCAGATCGTTCCTATTGGCGCAGCCGCCCTCAAGGCAATCGAATTGGTCAATGACGGCACATTGAAGATCTACAAGGGTGCGCCGCACGGAATCTACGGCGACTACCAGAAGGCTTTGGACGCAGACATTCTCGACTTCATCGCCAAGTAAGCCATTCAGCCCAGGCCGGTGGTGACCGTATGGTCACCACCGGCCTTTACGCGACAGAGTCCCGCCCTCGTCCGGAGACGGGACTCGGGTGTCAGCGAACTCGGCAGCGCGTCAGACTGCTTCCTTTGTCGCCTGCGCTGCGAGGGTGAGCGCGATGTCGACGATCATGTCCTCCTGACCACCCACCAGACGGCGGCGTCCAGCTTCGAGCAGCAGTGTGCGAACGTCGATTCCGTAGCGCTCCGACGCAGCTTCGGCGTGGCGCAGGAAGCTCGAGTACACGCCGGCGTAGCCGAGAGTGAGGGTTTCGCGATCGACGCGGACCGGCCGGTCCTGCAGCGGTCGGACGATGTCGTCGGCGGCATCCTGCAGGGCGAACAGGTCGCAGCCGTGCTCCCACTCCTCGATGTTGGCGACGGCGATGAAGGCCTCGAGGGGGCAGTTGCCGGCACCGGCGCCGTGACCGGCAAGCGAAGCATCGACGCGGGTGACGCCGTTCTGCACTGCAACAACGGAATTGGCAACCGAGAGCGAGAGATTCTCATGGGCGTGGATACCGATTTCGGTGCCCTCGTCGAGGATGTCGCGGTATGCACGAACACGATCCGCGACGTCGTTCATCACCAGACGTCCACCCGAGTCGGTGACGTAGACGCAGTGCGCGCCATACGATTCCATCAACTTGGCCTGCTTGGCCAGTTCCTCGGCAGGCGCCATGTGGCTCATCATCAGGAAGCCCGAGACGTCCATGCCGATCTCGCGGGCGGTTTCGATGTGCTGCGCGGAGACGTCGGCCTCGGTGCAGTGCGTGGCAACGCGAACCGAGCGCACACCGAGGTCGTAGGCATGCTTGAGTTCACTGATCGTGCCGACACCCGGAAGTAGCAGCGTGGTGAGACGAGCGTGCTCGAGTACCTCGGCCGCTGCTTCGATCCATTCCCAGTCGGTGTTCGAGCCGGGGCCGTAGTTGAGCGAGCCGCCGGCGAGGCCGTCACCGTGTGCTACTTCGATCGCGTCGACGCCGGCAGCGTCGAGAGCTGTGACGATCCGCTTGACGTCGGTGGGCGAAATGCGGTGGCGGACAGCGTGCATGCCGTCACGAAGGGTGACGTCCTGGACGAAGATCTTGCGGTTGCTCACTTGGTTGCTTCCTTCTGCTGGGCGATGCGCTCCGCGATCTGCATTCCGGCGGACGTCATGATGTCGAGATTGCCGGCGTACGCAGGCAGGTAGTGTGCCGCGCCCTCGACCTCGAGGAACACCGACACCTGGTGGGTGGGGCGATTGCCGTCGACGAGCAACGTCTCGACGGGCTGGTCGGCCGGGATCTCGGTGATCTGGACTTCCTGCTTGAGCCGGTAGCCGGGGACATACGCGGACACGTCGCCGACCATCTTCTCGATCGACTGACGGATCTCGTCGTGAACAGCCGGGTCCGGTGCGTCGACGAGGCAGAAGACCGTGTCGCGCATGATGAGCGGCGGCTCAGCGGGGTTGAGGATGATGATGGCCTTGCCGCGACGAGCGCCGCCGACTGCCACGATCGCCTCGGACGTGGTCTCGGTGAACTCGTCGATGTTGGCGCGCGTTCCGGGACCGGCCGACTTGGAGGCGATGGATGCGACGATCTCCGCGTACGCCACCGGGACGACCCGAGAAACAGCGGCAACCATCGGGATGGTGGCCTGGCCGCCACACGTCACCATGTTGACGTTGGGTGCGTCCAAGTGCTCGTCCGCGTTGACAGCCGGTACGACGTACGGTCCAATCGCGGCAGGCGTCAGGTCGATCATGCGCTTGCCGAGGGGAGCTAGCCGCGCGTTGTTGGCCACGTGAGCCTTTGCCGAGGTGGCGTCGAAGACGATCTCGATCTCGTCGAAGTTCGGCAGACCGACAAGGCCTTCGACGCCTTCTGCCGTGATCGGCACGTTCAGACGCGCCGCGCGAGCGAGGCCGTCGGACGCGGGGTCGATACCGACCATCGCGCCCATCTCCAGGTAGTCGGAGTTGCGCAGCACCTTGATCATCAGATCCGTGCCGATGTTGCCCGATCCGATGATCGCGACCTTGACCTTGCTCATGCGTTGTCCTCTTCGCTGGAGAAACTGGTGGTGACGGAACCGAGCCCGGAGACGGTCACGGTGACTACGTTGCCTGCGGTGACCGGTGCCATGGGGCCGAGAGCGCCGGACAGGATCACCTGCCCTGCGGTCAGCGGCTGCCCCAACTCACGTGCAGTGCGGGCGAGCCAGACGACGGCTTCGATCGGATCGCCCAGGCAGGCGGTTCCGACGCCGGTGGACACCTCGGTGCCGTCGACGGACATCGACATGACGACGCCGGCGGGTTCCACCTCGTCGAGGGTGCGTCGTTCGGTTCCCAGGACGTACACGCCCGAGGACGCATTGTCGGCGACGGTGTCACCGAACTTGATGTCCCACGACTCGATGCGGCTGTCGCAGATCTCGATCGCGGCGACGGCGTAGTCGATCGCACCGCGCACCTGCGCACTGTCCAGCGGTCCGTCCACGAGGTCGGCACCGAGCACGAAGGCAACTTCCGCTTCGACCTTGGGCTGGATCAAACGGCTCATGGGGATGGCGCCGCCGGCGGGGAACTCCATGTCGGCGTACAGCACGCCGAGGTCGGGCTGGTCGACACCGAGCTGCTGCTGGACTGCCACCGAGGTCAGGCCGATCTTGCGGCCTACGACCACGGCCCCCGCCTGCCGACGGATTTCGTCGACGCGGCGCTGGACGGCATAGGCGGCGACGAGGTCGTCGGCGCCGATCAGATCGCGCACGGGCGCGCAGGGAGTGCCGCTCGCGATGGCGGCTGCGAGGCGGTCCGCAGCAGCTGCGATGTCGGTCTCGCTAGCTGTACTGGTATTCGTGGGCTGGCTCATGGCCACTACTTTCGCCGCGGCACCGAGATTGCGCCAGGGAACTGTCTCACTCAGCGATACGCTGGGGAGGTGACTGGCAGCGCAAACCTCGACACCGTGCTCGGCAAGGCGGTGACGATCCTGCGCGCCTTCCGGGCCGACGACCACGTGTTGCCTCTGGCCACCCTGGTCCAGCGGACGGGCCTGCACAAGGCGACGGTGCACCGCCTGGCCAACGAACTGGTCGCGAACCGGCTACTCGACCGTATCGACGGTGGCTACCGGCTCAGCGGCGGCCTCTTCGAACTCGGCATGCTCGCCTCTCTCGAACGTAGCCTCCTGGAGATGGCGATGCCGTTCCTCCAGGACCTGTACGAGCGGACCCACGAGACAGTCCACCTGGGGGTCCGTGACGGCCACGACGTCGTATACGTCGCGAAGATCGGCGGACACCGGCAAGCCAACTCGCCGTCCCGGACCGGTGGCCGGATACCGCTGTATTGCACCGCAATCGGCAAGGCGCTCCTGGCATTCTCCGACAACGAGTTTCGCCGCGAGGTGCTGTCGGAGCCGATGACGCGCCGGACCCCGCACACAATTGTTGCGCCCGGCATTCTCAACACCCAACTGAACCGAGTGGTCGAGACCGGTATTGCGTTCGAGCGCGAGGAATCAGCGCCGGGTCTCGCATGCGTTGCGGCGCCGGTATTCGGAACCAATGACAAACCCGTCGCGGCCATCAGTGTCACCGGTCCCACCAGTCGCTTCGTCCCCGAGAGCCAGGTGTCCTACGTGCGCGCTGCTGCCGAAGGCCTACACAGCACGATCGCTCGCCGCGAACGATTGCGGTGATCTGGCCGTCCCGACCCGGACGAGCCCGGTCAATGCGTGCGGCAATGGCCCCTCGTGTAGGACGCCGAGACGTTGGGTCGCGCGGGTGAGGGCGACATAGAGTTCAGACGCACCGCGTGGGCCGTCGGCGATGATTCGCTCCGGTTCCACGACGAGCACGGCATCGAACTCGAGGCCCTTCGTTTCCGAAACCGGCACAGCGCCGGGCACACTCGCAGGTCCGATGACGACGCTCGTACCCTCGCGTCCGGCCTCGTCCTGATTGAATTCGTCGATGGCGGAGGCTAGTTCGTCGGCGGAGATTCGCTTGGACCACGGTTGGACCCCGCAGGCGCGGACGGACTCGGGTGGCTGGACGTCTGGCGCGAACTCGGCGAGCAAGGCGGCGGCGACGCTCATGATCTCGGCGGGGGTGCGATAGTTCACCGACAGGGATCGGTAGATCCAGCGGCCGGGGACGTACGGCTCCATCATCGTCGCCCACGAGCGAGCACCTGCGGGTGAACGTCGTTGCGCGAGATCACCTACTACCGTGAAAGACCGGTCCGGGCAGCGGCGCATCAGGACTCGCCAGTCCATCTCGGACAGCTCTTGTGCCTCGTCGACCACGATATGCCTGTACGTCCAGTCTCGGTCAGCAGCAGCGCGTTCGGCGAGCTCCCGGGTATCGCGTTCGACGAAACGATCCGCCAGGTCCTCGGCGTACAGCATGTCCTGGGCGAGGAGATGATCCTCGTCGTCCATCAAGTCTTCACGACTGATCATCATGTCCAGCACGCCCGCTGCATACGCAGCCTCGTCGCGGCGTTCACGTTCGGCACTCTGGTCGACGGGCTTGTCCCGGCCGAGCATGTCCACCAATTCGTCGAGAAGCGGAACGTCGGACACCGTCCAGGCATCGCCCTCTCGGCGCAACAGTGTCTCGTCTGCGCCTGCCTTGCGTAGGCGTTCTGGCGAAGTAAACAGTTGTGTCAGTAGCTCTTTCGGTGTCAAGATCGGCCAGAGTGCGTCGAGTGCGGCGGCAAACGCGTCATTCTCCGCCAACTCTGCGGTCAGATCTGCGCGCACTTGTTCCCAGGCTTCACGGTCACTGCGTGTCAACCATCCCTTGCCGATCCGCGCTATCGCCCGCTCGGTCAGTGCCCAGGTGACGATTTCGGTGAACACAGTGCGAGCGTCGTTGTGGGGGAGTCCGCTCGAACGAGCTTCTTCTCGGGCCCACTCCGCAGTTTCGGCGTCGATTCGCACTGTGACGTCCGCCAATTCGATCAACAAAGGGTTCTCGGGCAATCGCTGATGATCGGCAATCGCTGCGCCGAGAACGTCCAGGATCTTCAGCGAGCCTTTGAGCCCAGCGGCCTCAGGAGCGTCCTCGGCGGTGACGCGTAAACCCGGAACGAGATCACCGGTGGTCATGAACACCACGTCGGACTCGCCCAGCGAGGGCAGTACGCGGCCGATGTGGTTCAGGAACGCCGGGTTCGGCCCGACCACGAGGACGCCGTGACGTTCCATTCGCTCTCGCTGCGTGTAGAGCAGGTAGGCGACGCGGTGCAAGGCGACGACGGTTTTCCCGGTACCGGGGCCACCTTCGATCACCAGCACCCCGGGGTGTTCGAGTCGGACGATGTCGTCCTGTTCGGCCTGGATGGTCGCCACGATGTCCCGCATTCCCTCACCGCGGGGTGCATTGACTGCTGCGAGCAAGGCGGAATCGCTGTGGGTGTCGTGTTCTGCGCCGTCAGGGCGCCCGAGTACCTCGTCGGTGAAATCGACCACGTGTCGACTGCGTGTGTGGAACTGACGGCGTCGACGCATGTTCTCCGGGTTTGCAGCGGTGGCAACGTAGAACGGGCGAGATGCCGGCGCCCGCCAATCGAGCAGCACCGGTTCGTAGTCGTTGTCCGCATCGAGAAGGCCGATTCGGCCGATGTACGAAGTCTCACCCGACAGCGAGTCCAACCGGCCGAAGCACAGGCCGTTGTCGGCTACGTCCAGCCTCTTCACCTCTTTGGCGAGCGCGCGCACCTCTGCATCGCGTTCCATGAGTGCTTCGCCGTTTCCGCGCAGAGCGGTGCTGTACCTGCCCTTGACTCGGGCGCGCTCCGCATCGAGGCGTGCGTAGAGCGCCTCCACATAGTTCCGCTCGGATCGCAGTTCTTCTTCGTATCCCTGGGTTGGCACGTGCCCTCACTTCCGCTGGCTGTTCCGATCCCGTAGTGGGTCGTGCGGGATCGGAAGAGCCATTCTGCGGCACTACCCGGGCCTTGCCGCAAGGCCCCCGGTGCGATATACATTGATTGTGGAAGGGAGTGTCGATCCTCCCTCGGCTTTTTCCCACAGATCCTCTCGCGACCCCCCAGCCTGATGCACGGCTCCCAGCCTGGTCGATGTTTGGACCCCGAGTGTCACGGGTACAAATCCAGTGACCGGTGTTCCAAAAACGGTTCCCCTCATGAACTTACGTGGATCGAGGGATTGTGAAGGCGATACTGGCAACGGCCGCGAGCATCCTTCTGGTGGTTGCCTTGGCCGTCGCCGTCTTGCTTCTCCTTTCCGGATCACCGCGCGAAGGTACTTCGCACGAGCTCGCCGATACGGTTCACACGATCGGTGGGAAGCCGACAACCTGCACCGAGTTGTTCGGTGAAACATGCAGCTTTGCTTTGCAGTCGGACTACAACCAGTGGGGACAAAACCTCGAGGGTTTTGTCAATGCCGGGACCCTCGGACCTTTCGCCCGCAGTATCGGCTTCGTGGCGGAGGCGAAACTGAGCTTGCAGGCATGCGAGGTCAGCGCAACCGCCGGGCGGACGATTCTCGATTTCTACACTCTCGCCGAGATCGACCACCCCACGGCCACCACCACCGACCTCTTCCCCTTCTGGAACGAGTCCCGCCAATTCCTGTGCCCGGTAAACAGTTTCTGAGAATGCTGTTTGCTATTTGAGATGTTCGAGACGCATCGCTCGCTCGGAGCCAGGTTGGGCGCAAGCGCGCGAATCGTGGACAGCGTTCCGCCCACGGGGGGATCGGTCTGTAACTGGCTCATGAGCACTGAATAACACACGAGAGTGAACGGCACTCCCCTCGGTGGCCGCTTCTTGTACGCGTTGCGGCGTGTCGGTGCACGGATGTTTATGCGAATTTCGACGGGGTAGGGCCTTCTGTGGGGGATTCCTACCTGTGTGGGATCCCGGAGCAACAATCCGAAACGTATTGGAGGGTCAACGTGCCAGATGACAAGAGCGGTCCCAGCGAGGGAATCAAAGGCGTCGTAGAGGACGTCAAGGGTAAGGCCAAGGAAGCCGTGGGTGCGGTTTCCGGAAACGACAGTTTGACCCGAGAGGGCCGCGCCCAGCAGGACAAGGCCGAAAGCCAGCGAGAAGTCGCGAAGAAAGAGGCAGAAGCCGAGAAGGCTCGCGCAGAAGCGGCCGCGGACGAAGCGCGACAGAAGTCCGAGCAATAGCCCCTGACGCACTCGTCACCCTCGGCCTGGGATTGATCCCAGCCGGGGGTGAGTCGTGGCTCCGCGTTCAGTTTGAAATCTCTACTTACATAAGGCGTAACAAGATTCTTGCGCCCAGCATGACGATCAAGAGGAGCTGTTCGATGCCTTCATCTCAGTCCGTCCCAGGTGCACCGGCCCCGAAAGCGCCGGACCTGAAAGAGCCGGTCAAGCCTCGACAGCCGTTGCCGCCCAAGGATGACCAGCGGCAGCCGGAGGTGCGTACCGTCGCGGGTGCCGAGGAGAAGGTGAAGGGAAATGGTCGCGGCCAGCGGGGGGAGTACCTCACCACCGCAACCGGTACACGTCTCTACGAGACCGACCACTCACTCACTGCCGGCGAGCGTGGCCCGACTCTTCTTCAAGACCACCACCTGCGTGAGAAGATCACACACTTCGATCACGAGCGAATTCCGGAGCGCGTCGTCCACGCCCGCGGGGCGGCCGCACACGGAACGTTCCTGGCGAATGGCGCGGCCGAAAACATCTGTAAAGCATCGGTGTTCGCTTCCGGTGCTCGAACCCCGGTGTTCGTGCGGTTCTCGACGGTGCTGGGTTCACGAGGTTCGGCGGACACCGTACGCGACACACGCGGTTTCGCCACCAAGTTCTACACCGACGAAGGTGTCTTCGACCTGGTGGGCAACAACATCCCGGTGTTCTTCATCCAGGACGGCATAAAATTCCCGGACATCATCCATGCCGCGAAGCCCCACCCGGACCGCGAGATCCCGCAGGCGCAGAGCGCGCACGACACATTCTGGGATTTCGTGTCGCTGCACACCGAGGCCACGGCGCACACATTGTGGAACATGTCCGATCGCGGCATCCCGCGCTCCTATCGCATGATGGAGGGCTTCGGTATTCACACGTTCAGGCTCGTGAATGCCGACGGCGAGACGAATCTGGTGAAATTCCACTGGAAGCCGGCCGCCGGAGTGCATTCACTCGTGTGGGAGGAAGCGCAGATCGCCGGCGGTGTGGATCCGGATTTCCATCGACGCGATCTTGCCGACGCCATCGAGGCGGGCGCATATCCGTCCTGGGATCTGGGCGTGCAGGTGTTCCCTGATACCGAAGACGAAATGTTCGAAGGCATAGATCTATTGGATCCCACCAAGATCGTGCCCGAAGAACTCGCGCCGGTTCAGGTCATCGGAACGATGACACTCGACGCCAATCCGACGAACTTCTTCGCCGAGACCGAGCAGGTTGCATTCCATCCGGGTCACTTGGTTCCGGGTGTCGACATCACCAACGATCGTCTCCTGCAGGCACGTTTGTTCTCGTACCTCGACACCCAGATCACGCGACTCGGTGGCCCCAATTTCGATCAGATCCCGATCAACCGGCCTCACGCGCCTGTCAACGACATGCTTCGCGACGGCTTTCATCAGGACGGTGTACATACCGGAGTTGCGCCGTACCATCCCAATTCGTTGGACGGTGGGTGCCCGTTCTTGGCCTCGGCGGAGAGCGCGGCCTATATCGAGGTGCCCGAAGAAGTTTCAGGGCGAAAGGTGAGGCAGGCGCCGGCATCGTTCGACGATCACTTCTCGCAAGCTCGACTCTTCTATCGCAGTCTCTCCCCTGTCGAACAGGAGCACGTCGCGCAGGCGTATACCTTCGAATTGGGTAAGTGCTACGAGGAGAACATCAAGACCCGGAATCTGGGCATCTTGGCAAATATCGACGCGGGTCTCGTGTCGATCGTCGCAGGGGGGCTTGGCCTTCCGGTTCCCGAACCGACCGAGCCGTTGAGTGATCCGGAGCTCAGCCCTGCACTGTCCCAGGTTGGTGCGGAATGGCCGGTAGACGGAAGGATCATCGCACTACTGGTCGATGAGAACTCCGATCTCGAAACGGTTGTCGCCGTTCGAGACAAGATCTTCGACGCCGGCATGGTGCCGCTGATCCTCGGCCCGCACGGCGGAACCATCGGGGACGGTGACGACGCGGTGACGGTGCAGCGAACGTACCTCACAGCTCGTTCGATCGAATTCGATGCAATCCTGCTGAGCGGCGACGTTTCTCGAATCGGCGAGGGCAAGTTGGATCCACGGGTGGAGACTCTGCTGAACGAAATGTATCGTCACAGCAAGGCAATTGGTGGTTGGGGAGAGAGCATGAGTGCGCTGGCTGCGGCCGGTATCGACGAGTCTGCATTGGGAGTCGTCGTCGATGCAGACGCGGAAGGAGCGCTCGCCTCGCTGGCTCAGCTTCTGAAGACGCACCGCGTGTGGGGGCGTTTCGAGGTGCCGCCTACATCCTGAGTGCCGACGTACGTTCGAACCTGCGGTGTGGCCGAATTGCCAGTTCGGCCACACCGTCGGAGTGAAGACGAGTGAAGGGACGAAACAGTGGCTCGCAAGGACTCACAACCTCAACTCAAGGATCAAGAACTCTACGAAGAGCTACGCGAGAAGGGCGATTCCAAGGAGAAGGCGGCCCGAATCTCCAATGCGGCCGCCAATCGAGGGCGGTCGAATGTCGCCAAGTCCGGCGGACAATCCTCGCCGTACGAGGAGTGGACAGTCGACGAGCTGAAGAAACGTGCCAAGGAACTCGATCTGCACGGCTATTCGAAGCTGAACAAGGGTGAGCTGATCGAGCAACTCCGCACTCACTGAGCTGTGTTCTGCTCGAGTCGTATTCTGCTTGTGCAGAATACGACTCGAGCGGTCGGTTCAGTGCCCTTCTTGATCGAAGAGTTCCTGACCTTCCAGTCGTTTGACCCGTCGGTGTTCCATCAAGATGGCCAGTGTTCCGACGATGAAGGACACCACGCACACGACGCCGGCAATGACTGCCCAACCACGAAATCCGTAACCTGCTGCCACCAAGGTCAATCCGAGTGTTGCCAGACCCAGCCCGATCAGCAGGTATCCGGGATAGTTGCGACCGTCGCTGATTGCCTCCCCTACGTGCGATCGATTTGTGTGTTCGTCATCTACCGGTGAACTTTCGCTCGCGTTTGTCACGGCACACTCCATCCTGAGCTCATGAAGACTTGCGATTCTTCGCTCGTCGTCGGTTCACAGGGCAACTACCCGATCGGCCACTGGATGAAACGGTTGGAGTAGTGCCGAAAGGGGTAGAAGGTCGTACGCTCGAAGTATCGGATGTGGATGAAAACCGGTGCGAGGAAGCCCTATGAACGCGAAGCCGACTCCCGACATATTCTCGGTAGGTACACCGACTCTCGGTGTCGAAGAGGAGTTCTTGCTCTGCGATCCGCAGACTGGACATCCCACTCTGCGCAACTCCGAGGTTGCTGCCGCCGGGCGGGAACTCGGTATCTCGCTGCAACTCGAACTCACGCGCTGTCAGGTGGAGACGTCCACGTCTATCGGAAACCATATTCGTGATCTTCGTGATCAACTCTGTGAGTCGCGTGCCGTCACCGCCGACGCCGCTGCCCGTGTGGGTTGTCAACTCATCGCAGTCGGGACGCCGTTCTACGATCCGCCGGTAGACGAGATCACTCAAACGTCGCGATACCAGCGAATGGCCGGTCAATTCAGAGCGATCACCGAAGGTGTGATGTGTGGTTGCCACATTCATGTCGGTGTGGAAGATCGAGAACGATCGGTCCAGATCATCAACCATCTGCGCCCTTGGTTACCGACCTTGTTGGCACTGACGGCGAACTCTCCGATCAGCGCCGGTCGCGATACCGGTTATGCGAGTTGGCGTTACGTTCTGTTCGGCCGATGGCCCAGTTCGGGTCCGCCGCCCTACTTCGAGTCCGTGGCGCACTACGAAGATGCTGTTGCAGCAATGCTGGAGACAGGGGTCATTCTCGATCCACACATGGTCTATTGGGATGTGCGCATGTCGGATCACCTTCCCACCGTGGAGATTCGGATCAGCGACGTGCCCGCCACCGTGGAGGAGACGATGACTCTGGCCACACTGGTGCAGGCACTCGTCGGTACCGCATCCGCCGCGATCACGAAAGGTGAAGCAGCGCCTGCCGTCGATCACGAGCTACTCCGCGCGGCTTGCTGGCGGGCGGCGCGTGACGGACTCGACGGGAGGTCGCTGGACGTGGAATCCGTGCGCTTGCTGACTGCACACCAGGCGGTTCGGCAATTGGTGGATCACGTCGAACCTGCGTTGACTGCATTCGGAGAATTCGAGCAGGTCACGGCCTCCTTGGACAAGGTGTTCAGCAACGGAAACGGGGCGATCGTGCAGCGTCGTCAACTCACGCGTCGGTCACGTGTAGCTGATGTGATCGACGAGTGCGCTCGACGCACTTTCGAAGGGTGCAGTTCGCAAGGGGGCAGTGAACTGTAAGGCACGGTTGGAATGGGCATTCAAGAACTTTCAATGTCTTGTCGAAGTCACCGATCGGACTGCAGGAGGAGGAACATATGAATGGCGATCCACGACCCGAGCTTCCGTCGGGCAAGGATCTCGACGATATGTGCAGGCAATTGGCTGCGGCAGTAGAGGAACACGGTCTGTCGGTGGCGACGGCGGAATCGTTGACTGCCGGGAACATCGCCGCACATCTGGGAAAGGCGCCGGACGCCGGATCGTGGTTTTGTGGTGGGATCGTCGCGTACACCCGCGAGGTGAAACATTCCGTACTTCATGTTCCGGACGGGCCAGTGGTCTGCGAAGAGGCAGCCAGGGTCATGGCGCACAGCACCGCCACACTGATGGGTGCGTCGCTAACGCTGGCCGTCACCGGTGAAGCCGGTCCTGATACCCAGGAGAACGTTCGACCCGGAACTGTGTGGTTCGGAGTCGTCGACCATGGGACCGCCGAAACGGAGAAGCAGGTTTTCTCGGGCGACCCCGAAGCTGTCCTCGGTGCAACTGTCGAGCACGCGATCCAACTACTTCTGCGTCACGCATCCGGTCGCCACACACCGAGTTCGAGAGTTGTGAACTAGTCGAGTTTTCAACTCTTCGAACGGTTCTTCTTGTGACGACCTGTGTGTTTCGCAGGCGCCTGCGCGGTTGGAACCAGATGACCGTCGGCCGTGTATTTTTCGACTACGAGGTTCTTGCTGACTCCTCGGTTCGCATCCACTGCGCAAGTGATTGCTTCCTTGTCGGAATTGAAAGGTTCCTCGGTCGAAGAGCCGTCGGGCATCGTGATTTTGTACCGATCCATACATCGACTATTGCGGGTTGATCCGTCTCCGACAACCCGAGTTCACGGAAATATCGGTCTGGGAGTCAGGCGGATCAGCGGGTCCAATACTCTTCGGGACGTTGACCCGGACGGAATCCGTAGTGCGCGAGCATCGCGGTCGCTTCCGGAAAATTGGCTGCCAGAGCTTCGGGCACATGTGCATCGCTGCCGAATGTCACCGCTTTACCTCCCTCTTCGCTCCACCATTGGGTTATCCAGGGCCACAGCCGACGGGTGTTCATCTCGAGGATCCGGTCGCTGTCGGCGATGGCGCGCATCGCATTTCGGAATCCCTCTTCGAATCGACGGGGATCGAAAGGTCCGGCACTTTCGATCGGCCATGCACGCACCGCGTAGTCGATATGGGTGAACACCTCGAAGGTCCGAGAGCCAGCCACCATACGCGGGATCTCATCGAGGTATGCCCACATGACTTCGTCGGCACTCCACTTTCGAAACAGAGTGTTCGGTTCACTCCGATCGTCGCCGACCTCGAGCGTGTGCAAGGAACCCAATACCCGGTCGATGACACCGAGATCAAGGAGGTGCGACGCCTGCGCTTCGTGCAGGTGCGGTTGTCCGAACTCGACGCCGGTGAGTATCCGCAATTCAGGAAAACGGTGTCGGCATCGTTCGATGCTGTCGAGATAGCCGTCGACGTCGAGGATCGGTGCGCGCGCAAGTCTGTTGCATTCGTCCGGATGCGTGCGACAGCGGTCCACCGGTGTCCCACGACCACTCGCTGTGAACATGACTGTCCGCGGGTAGTTGCACGTTCAGTTCGTACCAGAGCCGGGAGTTTCGGGGGGCGGTTAAAGCTCGGACTGTCGCGCGAATTCGCTCTGTGCAGTGGTTCCCCAGATCTCGGAGGACTGAGTCTCGGGCTCGCTGTCCAGCTTTCGGACGTCGTGAATGAACTCCACACCGTGCAGTTCGTCGGACGGAACCGACAGAAGCTTGCACGTGGTGCTGACGAAGAATCGCTGGACATCTTCCAACTCGAGACGCCCACCGGGCCGGTACCAATGCGCGACCCCGGTACACATCTCGAGTATCGCGAGTCGGCTCAATGCCAGATCTTCGATGTCGAAGGCGCCCACGCGTTGTCCGCGTTCGAGGATCTGTCCGAAAAGTTGCTCGTACTCGTCGCGCAGGGTCTGCAACTCGATGCGGTTGTCTCCGGTCAACCCGCGCATCTCGTACTCGGCGACGCGGGCAGTCAGTTGGTTGACGGCGGTAATGCCGACGTGTGACGACACCAGGCCGGCGAGCTGGACTACGGGATCGGCGCTTCGGCGCATTGCCCGCTCTCCCGACTGCGTCAGCTCGTCGAGGCAGGACCGAATGATCGAGGCCAACAGTGACTGTTTGCTGCCGACGTAGTGGTAGAGCGTTGCCGAGTTGATGCCGGCTTCGGCTCCGAGCTCACGAATGCCGGTGGCGGCGAATCCTTTCGTCGCGAACAGCGTGACTGCCGCCCGTTGAACGCGCCCCAGGTCCATGATCCTCATTTCGGTTGGTTGCCCAATCATGCTAGCATCGCCGCCGAAATCGACCGGCTGTCAATCAGTCGATTGATAGCTGTTTGTGTACTGGCAAATTGCATCTCAACTAATCAATCGATCGATTGAAATACGCTTGACTGTGCCCTGGGTCACTGCATAGTCTCCTTGTCGAGCCTCCCTCTCGGTGCGAGAGCTAACAGGGCACTCCATACAAGGAGCAATGACATGAACGACGCGAATCCCCCATCTCCCGCAACTGTCGACAGGCCTGCCCTGCGGCGTGTGGCCGGATCGGTTCTGGTCGGCACCACGATCGAGTGGTACGACTTTCAGATCTACGGCGCCTCCGCCGCGTTGGTCTTTGCGCCGCTGTTCTTTTCGGGCGCAGACCCCGCGCTGGCGACAATTCTTTCCTTCGCCACCTTCGCTGTCGGCTTCCTGGCGCGGCCACTCGGCGGTGTTGTGATGGGCCACTTCGGCGACCGCATCGGACGCAAGAAGGTCTTGGTGCTCGCACTTCTCTTGATGGGAGCAGCGACGTTCCTGGTCGGCGTCCTTCCGACCTCCGCCCAGATCGGTGTGTGGGCCCCGATTCTTCTCGTATTGCTGAGACTGATTCAGGGCTTCGGCGTCGGGGGTGAGTGGGGCGGTGCAGTTCTGACTGCTGTGGAATACGCACCCAAGAACCGCCGCGGTTTCTACGGCAGTATGCCGCAGGTCGGTGTGCCTGCTGGCCTTCTGCTGGCGACGGCCGTCATGTTCGGCACCAAGGCGCTCACCGGGGACCAATTCCTGGTGTGGGGGTGGAGAATTCCCTTCCTGCTGAGTATCGCGTTGGTCGCCGTCGGGCTTTACATTCGCACCGCGTTGGAAGAGACTCCCGCATTCGCTCGCGTGAAGCAGCAGAACACTGCGGTCAAGATTCCGATGGTCGACGCGTTCAAGAACTACCCTCGTCAAATCATTCTTGCCGCAGGTTCGATGATCAGCACGGGCGCTTACTTCTACATCCTCAACACCTACAGCCTGACCTACGCCGATCAGTTCGATCTGCTGTCCGGAAACCTCATGCTCGGAGCGGTCATGGTGTCCGCGCTCGTTGCAGTCATCTTCATTCCGATCTTCGGTCAACTGTCCGAAAAATTCGGCCGACGCCGGATCCTGATGGTCGGCATCACCGGCATGGGAGTGTGGGTCTTCGTTGCATTCGCCGCGATAGATACCGGCAACTTCTGGATCACCACCGGCGCATTGGCAGTCGGCGCATTCATGCTCAGCATCTCGTACGGGCCGCAGGCGACGTTCATCGCGGAACTGTTCGACGCACGGGTGCGGTACAGCGCAGCGTCCATCGCTTTTCAGATCGGGGTGCTCTTGGGTGGTGCAATCGCGCCGATGGTTGCCGCCATGTTGGTTCGCGCAACCGGTGGATCGCTTGCGGTCGCTGTGTATATCGCTGCCCTGTCTGTTATTTCGCTGATCAGCGTCTACTTCGTCCGTGACACCGACCTCGACGAAGGAAGTCGCGACATGTACATCGATGACAACGGGGCGTATCTGCCGCCGGTCGATCAACGCTCCACGGTTGTCAACTAATAGAGGAAACTTCAATGATCACAAAGAGTTTCGAAGAGATCTCTGTCGGAGACATTGCGGTGACGGACCCGCGGGTCGTCACCGAAGACTATGTGCGAAGTTTCGCCGACCTCACCTGGGACCGCCATCCCCTTCACCTCGACCCCGACTACGCGCAGCAGACGCGCTTCGGTCGCCAGATCGCCCACGGTGCCCTCATGTTGTCCACCTTGCTCGGTCTGGTGGAGTTGGACCCCCGTTACCTGCAGTGCTTCTACGGGCTCGATCAGGTCAGATTCCACCGGCCGACTTACCTCGGCGACTCGGTGCATGCGGTGTCGGAAGTGCTGTCGGTGCGCCCTCGCTCGGACGGTGAGACCGCGATCGTGACGTCGAAAGGCTCACTCGTCAACCAAGACGGAGACCTTGTCTTCTCCGGCGAATTCTCATTCCTGGTAGGCGAGACCCATTCCCTCGACCTCGAAGTGGGTGCTCGGTGAGTTCTCGGCGGCATATGTCATGGTGGCAGGACCTCGAAGCAGAACACTTCGAATGGGCTGTGCCAGAGCACTTCAACATTGCGCACGCATGTGTCGATGTACAGAATCCCGATGATCTGGCCCTCGTCGTAGACACCGGTGGGCACTGGGCGCGGTACACATTCGGTGAAGTCGCCACGATGAGCCGAAAGTTCGCGACCGTGCTCGCGGATCTCGGCCTGGTCTCAGGCGATCGCGTCGGTGTGATGGTCCCACAGGGAATCGAGGTTCTGGCGACACATCTGGGCGCCTTCCGATCCGGAATGGTGACCGTTCCACTTTCGGTCAAGTTCGGATCGGATGCGTTAGTACATCGGATGCGTGACTCCGGCGCGAAAGTTCTTGTGGTCGAGAAGGACTGCTATGAGAGAGTTGCCGACGGAATCGGTGAGATACCGGGTCTCGAAGCCGTAATCGTGGTCGGAAGGCTCGATCGGCTCTCCGATTCGACGCCCGTGCAAATCCTCGATTTCCACAGCCTCGTCGACGATGCCGCAGAAAGTAGTGAACTGGTAGCCACGGGCCCCGATTCACATGCCATCATCATCTACACCTCAGGGACGACCGGGAATCCGAAAGGCGCGCTCCACGGGCACCGAATTCTCCTGGCGCACATGCCCGGTATGCGGACGGCGTTCGACAATGCTCCGCAGCTGGGAGACGTCTTCTGGACGCCGGCAGACTGGGCCTGGATCGGTGGTTTGTTCGACGTACTGTTCCCCGCACTTGCGTTGGGGTGCCCCGTAGTTGCGACGCCCGACAAATTCACGCCTTCGCGTGCGGTCGAGATTCTGAGCCGTCACAAGGTGACGGGCGCCTTCATTCCTCCCACTGCCCTCAAGCAGATGCGAAGCATCGGCGTCGACAAGACTGCTGCGCGTGGTATTCAGCTGCGGGCATTGGGAACCGGTGGTGAGGCACTCGGTGACGCGCTGCAAGCCTGGGTTGCGAGCACTCTCGGCGTAGCTGTCAACGAGTTCTACGGGCAGACGGAAATGAATCTGACCATCGGCACGTCGCGGTCGAAGTGGAGTCCCGCCAGCGGTTCGATGGGCCGCGCCTTCCCCGGCTTCGAAGTCACCCTCCTCGATCCACTCGGCGAGCCGGTCGAGATTGGTGAGGTAGGCGAGATCTGTGTGAAGGCAGGCAACCCCGGACAGTTCCTCGGATATTGGAACCAGCCGTCGAAGACCGATGAAAAGGTGTACGACGGTTGGATTCACACCGGTGATCTGGGTCGGACTGATGACGCCGGGAACTTCTGGTACCAGGGACGTGCCGATGACGTCATTTCGTCCGCGGGGTACCGAATCGGCCCCGGAGAGATCGAAGAGTGCCTGCTCTCGCACGACGAGGTAGCCATGGCAGGTGTCATCGGTGTTCCGGATCCGTTGCGCGGCGAAGCGGTTCACGCTTTTGTCGTACTGTCCGAGGGGTCGAACTCCTCGGAGGAGCTCCGTCAGGAGTTGCAGACCCACGTGAAAAGTCGCCTTGCTTTCTACCAGTACCCGAGGGAGATCACGTTCATCGACAGCTTGCCGCTCACCACTACCGGCAAGATCCTCCGACGTGAACTCCGAGCGCTGGCCACCTCCGCGAACGGACTCGGCTAGCAGAGGGCTACATGTTGGGTAGGACCACGACGAAGAACCAGCCGCTCAGTGCCAGACCGATGAATCCGGTGAAGAGGCCGACTATTGCATCCCATGGCAGCTGGCGGGCATTCGAGAGCAGATGCCCGCCAGACTTCTTCGGGTGACGTCGGAGCGCGAAGATTCCTGTTGTGATCGCGCCGACGCCCAGCAGGATGCCGAAGCCGAAAGCCCAGAACAGGAGTACCGACAGCGCGCCGAGCATCTCAGACCGCTCACTCCAGCGTGCGATGCGCTGTGTTTCGGTGGGCGGAGGCCACTTGTGTGAAGGCGACAGAGCTGCTCCGAAACGGCGGGTGTGGTGACGAATTGACTGGTCGCTGAGAAACATTGTCCACCACGCCTGGAGTTGAGTCGATGTGCCGCTGGTATGTACTCGTCTACCCCGTCTTCGCGGATGTATTCCGCTGATTTCGAGGCTAGGTGGTTGCCGCTTCTTCCCAGGAGTTTCCATTCCACACGATGGAGATGGGGTATTCGTTGTTGACCCCGTTTTCCCAGTAGTCGATGACGCCGTGGCGCTCCGATTCGAGTTCGATCCAGCCGATGCTGAATCCCCCTCGAAGTACGCGTTGAGCCCGGCGGTCGATCTTGTCCAGGGAACTGCAGAGTCCTCGCACGCGGGAGTCGATCCAGCCCGCAGAGGCATCAAGAACGGTGATCTCGACGATGCTCGCGTCGCTCAGCGGAATCTCGATGAGAAGCTCGCCGGAATCTCGTACCTCTCGAGTCGATCGATTCTCGTAGGCGTGCAACAGCTCTCGCGGTTCGAACACCGAAGGGTCGCCGTCGGACCGTCGAGACCAACCGAAACGCTGCACGGACACATTGTCTCCCACGAATTGCAGGAATGTCATTCGATGTGAATGAGGCCGTCCAGGGCGTCCAGTACCCGGTCCAGCCCGAACTCCCAGGCCGCCTCGGGGCTGTACGGGGAGTTCTTGGCCTCGCCGGCCGCCCCTCCGACTCGCTGCGCCAGCGGGAAGTCGTCGCCGAGATAAGCAGCCAGACGCTGGTTCCAGGACGACCACACCTCGGCCATGTCGGCTGCTCGGGGGTCAGGGCGCCGCGCTTGCGCCGAGGATCGGGCGAAGTCGGCGACAAATGTCAGGGCGGAGTCCCGGTCGATGTCGCTCAGTCCCGTGCCGTCGAAGGCGTGAAGTTCGTGGTCGTACTTCGCGATAGTTCCCGGACCCAACGCGGAGCGCTGATCGGAGATGTCCAGGAGCCACCAATGCTCCGTATAGAGGGCAAGTTCTTCCTCGGCGACCCGACGCACACGTTGGCGCCAGGTCATGTTCCCGTACGGCAGGAGTGGGCTGTGTCCGTGTACGGCGTCGACCATGAGCACCAGCAGATCGTCGCGGGATCCGACGTGGGTGTACACCGCCATGCCCGAGATTCCGAGTTCGGCGGCCAATCGGCGGACCGTCACGGCGTCGAGGCCGTCGGTATTCGCGACGGAGATCGCGACGTCGACCGCCTGTGAGGTGGTGACCTTCGCTCGCGGGCCGCGGGTGCCACCCTTCGGCGCGAGGGGGTGATCGCGCCAGAGCAGGTCGATCAGTTCGCGTGCCATCAGTCGTCTCCAGAAATCGGGAATACCTCAACGGTGGTATACCTTATACGGTGCATACTGTATGCACTGCATAAGGTTTATCGATCATGGGAGGCCCACGATGAAAATCACCAGCACTGCTCTGTCCTTGAACGTCGCCGACACCGACGCATCGGCAGACTTCGCGAAAACCCATTTCGGTTTCACCGAGGCCATGGCCGATGACGGCTTCGTTTCCCTGAATCATCCGGATGCCGGGGTCAACGTGGTCTTCCTGCGCATCGGGCTCGGGACGTTCAAGCCCGACTTCGTCGCAGGTCCGGCCGGTCAAGGCTTGCTCATTGCATTCGTGGTCGACGATGTCGACGCCGAGTTCGCCCGCATCGCTGCTGAAGGTGCCTCCGTCGTCACCGAACCGGAGACGGAACCGTGGGGTGAGCGTTACTGCCAGTTCGTCGACGCCAACGGAATCGTGTGGCAACTCGTTCAGTGGGTGTGAAGAACCCGAGCGCTCGGCTCCGCGGCGCGCGGCACAGAACGTAACCAGAGGGCGCGTTCGACGGACTGGGCTTGGAAGCGCTGCGGTGAGATCCCGTGCGCAGTGCGAAACGCTCGGCTGAATGCGGGCAGGTGCGCGTAACCCAGGTTCCTCGACACCGTGCCGGGTGCAACCCCGAGTTGGAGTTGGGTGCGTGCCTGGGTCATCCGTGAAAGCGATCGCCACTGCGGATACGTGGTGCCGGTTTCGATACGGAACTCCCGGCGCAGCCTGGCCGCGTCGGTACCGAACTCTTGCGCCCACTCGTCCAGAGTGCGAGGGTCGGCCGGCCGGGCGGCGATCGTCGCTGCCAGTCGTGTGGCAATCGAATCGGCGGGCGAGGTGTTCGAAACCGGTTGTGCAAGAGGGCCGGTGGCGATGATGTCGAATGCTGCGGAACTGTCGTGGCCGTGCGGGCGCAAGGGCGTGTATGCGGCGACGAAAGTGTGCAGCAATGCCAACTCGTCAGCGGGGGAGAACTGCACGGTCTCGAGGGCGTCGGCAGATACGGTCGACCCGTTCGAGGAACGGAAGCCGAGCGGCAGAAGCAGTGAACCATTCGGAACCGTGACGGTATTGAGGACGCCTGCAGGAAGAATCATGGCCTTTCCGGTGCGCAGTTCCCAACTGCGGTCCGCGACGTCCACCCGGGCTTGGCCTCGGTAGACCCACACGGCGACGTGGGCGCCGTTGACGCGCGGCCACGTCGCATTGGCCGGTATCGGCGGCGTTGTTTCCCCGGGCTGCCTGGGCTCTGCGAGCATGCGGACCAATGCTTGATCGTTGTCGGTGTCCACGCTGCGATCGGTTGGACCGGAGAGGGCCCGGCGGCGATAGTCGCTCGGGCTCTCTCCCATCTGGGACCGGAACGCACGCGTGAATCCGCTGCCCGTTTCGAAGCCGACTTCGTTTGCAATCCAACCGATCTCGCGGTCCTGCTTCAGGTACTCCAACGACGCGGCGATCCGAGCTCGAAGCCGCCAGCGCGTGAAGGTGAGGCCGGTTTCTTCCACGAAGTACCGCTGGAGCGTTCGAATGCTGATTCCGGCACGCTTCGCGAATTGTGCCTCGGTGTCGTCGGTGCCAGGTGTTCGCAACAGGGCGTGCGCGATCTCGAACGCTTCCCGTGATTGCGGCAATTGCGGCAGCGAGGTGGCCCCGTCGTCGGCCCGGGTAATCATTTCGAACAAGGACGACGGGTGTGCAGCGTCGCCGCGCAGATAGCCCAGGTTGTGAACGAACTCGTGGATCAGTCTGTCTTCCCATCCGGGCGGAACGCGCAGACGCGTCACGGTAGCCGGCCCGGCGCTGACGCCGTTCGAGGGCGGAAGCAGGATGGGAAACGCGACGGAATCCGAGTCCGTCTCCATCGAATATCGCACGCCCGCCGGGATCCACAGCAACTCGCCCGCCGGCACCTCGTAGACGGTCGATCCGGTCCTGACGCGTCCACTACCTGCGAGAACCCAGAACAACAGCGGTGAGCGGCCGATGCTTGGCTCGGTGCGGCAGGCGCGGATCGGCCCCAAGTCGATTGCGTCCGACCTTCCCGATAGTGGTAACACGTTGGCACTCCTGGACAACCCTTGCGACTTAAGTATGGCTAACTTTACCTCTGCCGACTGTGTTCGCAGCGGCGCACTCTCGTATCTTCAGAAAGCCACATACTCATGCGCAGATCTCTACGCCCGACGGCGGCAGTACTCGCCGCGGTCGTCGCCCTCGCTCTTGCCGGCTGCTCGAATTCGTCAGGTAGTGACACCGGAACCGAGGGCACCCAGGAAACCTCCGGGGTCACCGAGGGCTGGCCGCGCACCGTCGATCACGGCGGCCGCAGTACCGAGATCACTGCAAAGCCGACTCGGATCGTGTCCACCTCGCCGTCGTTGACCGGCACGCTGCTTGCGATCGGAGCGCCGGTGGTCGCGAGTGCGGCGACAACGCCGTCGGGAATGACCGATGACCAGGGGTTTTTCTCCCAGTGGTCGGGCGTGGCGGCTGATCGTGGCGTCGCGGTGCTCTACCGAAATCTCGAGCTGGACCTCGACGCGATCGAGACCTTCGAGCCCGATCTGATCATCGGCTCCGCTAACGGCGGCGACTCGACACTCGATGCCTATTCACAGCTGAGCGACATCGCACCCACTGTTCTTCTCGACTACGGCGCCAGCTCCTGGGAGGAGCTCGCTGATCAGCTCGGGACTGTCACCGGACTCGAGAGCGAGGCCGCCAAAACCGTCGACGAATACGACAGCTGGGTCACCACCCAAGCCGCGAAGATCAAACTTCCCGAGCAGCCGGTGACGGCACTGGTCTACATGGGTGCCGACGGTGTCTGGACGTTCCGAGCCGACAGCCCGCAGGGCAATCTGCTGGCCTCGCTCGGCTTCACCTATGCCGAGCCCGCCGAGCAGTTTGTCGCTCCGGACAAGCGGGGTGCCTCCGGCGTCGCGATCGTCAGCTCCGAAAACATGTCTGCCGCACTAGACGGGGCGCAGACGCTGTTTGCCGTCTCGATGGGGCCCAAGGACGTGGAGAAGCAACTCGCGGCCGACCCGCTCCTTGCGAATCAACCTGCGGTCAAGGGTGATCGGGTATACGCGATGGGAACGGCAGCCTTCCGTCTCGACTACTTCAGTGCAAAGCAGACGGTCGAGTCGCTGGTGTCCACGTTCGGTGGATGACCGCGCGGGTGTTTCTGTGCAGTCCCGGACCGAAGCGCCACTGCGGTCCGGGACGGCCGCGCGTGCGGGGTTGTTGGTCCTCGTCTCCATCGTTGTAATCGTGCTGGCATCCGTCGGCGGACTCGTCATCGGCTCACGCAACATCCCCGTCTCCACTGTCCTCGATGCAGTTCTTTCCTACGACGCCGGTAACAACGAGCACCTGATTGTGATCGAATCACGTTTGCCTCGAACAATTCTCGGGCTTGTGGTCGGGGCCGCGCTCGGACCGGCCGGCGCGCTGATGCAGTCGATCACCCGCAACCCTCTGGCCGATCCGGGACTACTCGGTGTGAACGCCGGAGCATCAGCAGCAGTCGTGATTGCGATTGCCTATCTGGGGGTGACTTCGGTCGGCGGCTATCTGTGGTTCGCGCTTGTCGGCGCGGCCGTTGCCTCGGTAGGTGTGTACATGTTGGGGTCGGCGCATCGCAGCGCCGCGACCCCAGCGCGCATGGCGCTTGCCGGTGCCGCTGTTGCGACGGCGATCACGGCTCTCACCAGCATGGTTCTCATCAGTAACGAGGCCGCATTCAATCAGTTCCGATTTTGGGCAGTGGGTTCGTTGCAAGGCCGCGGCGGAGACGTGATCGTCACTGTTCTGCCCTTCGTCATCGTCGGTATCGTGTTGTCGTTGTTGCTGATTCGTCCACTCAACGCAATCGCGCTCGGCGAGGATGTCGCCAAAGGGCTCGGTGCCAGCACCGGACCCGCACGGGTCGGATCCGCTGTCGCAGTCATCCTGCTGGCAGGGGCCGCCACTGCGGCGGCTGGACCGCTCGGATTCGTGGGCCTGGCTGCGCCGCACATCGTGCGCAGCGTCGTCGGACCGGATCTGCGATTTCTTCTGCCGTGCGTGCTCGTTGTCGCCCCGGCATTTCTGCTCTTGGCCGACGTTCTCGGTCGCGTTGCCACCGCGCCGGGAGATCTGCAGACGGGGATCGCCGTGGCGGTGCTCGGTGGACCCTTGTTTGTTGCGCTCGTTCGCTCGCGTCGGGTGGCGTCGCTGTGAACGCGATTGCAGCGCAGCCGGTTCCACCGCTGTTCCGCGGTTGCGTGGTTCGAATCGGGCCGTACTCGTGGCGGATAGTTCCGCGAGTGCTGTTCGTAGCCGTGACAATCAGTGCGGCATTGGCGGCGCTCTCGTTTGCCACGCTGATGTATGGAACCCTGGATCTGTCCTTGGGCGAAGTATGGCGTGCCCTGCACGGCGAAGGCGCCCCAGCGGCGGTTCGGTCCGTCCAGAATCGCAGGCTGCCGCGGCTGATCACGGCGATCGGTGTGGGCGGAAGCCTCGGTGTGGCCGGCGCGGTTTTCCAGACGCTTTCGCGCAATGTTCTCGGATCGCCGGACATCATCGGTTTCACCACCGGCGCTGCGACTGCAGCCGTGGTTCAGATCGTCTTCTTCGGAGGCGGGGTACTGCAGACCGCGGGCGCCGCTGTTCTCGGCGGCATGCTGACGGCGCTTCTGGTGTACGCGCTGGCACGCAAAGACGGCGTCAGCGGCGGTCTTCGACTTGTCCTGGTCGGTATCGGCGTGGGCGCGATGCTGAGCGCCGTGATGTCGTTCCTGGTGGTGCGTGCGGATATCGACGACGCCACCGTTGTGCAGCAGTGGACGGCCGGCTCGCTGACCGGGCGCGGTTGGCCACACGCGGTCAGTGTTGCGATCGCCGTCGGTGTTCTCGTTCCTGCTCTCGTCGTGGTGTCCCGGCGCGTCACCATGATGGAGATGGGCGACGACGCAGCGTCCTCGCTCGGGATCTCCGTGGAGCGATACCGATTTGCCGGCATTCTGCTTGCGGTCGCGCTCACCGGCGCGGCGACCGCGGCCACCGGCCCCATCGCATTTGTGGCGCTCGCCGCTCCCCAGATCGCACGACGGTTGGCACGGCGCAGCGGTGTTCTTGTCGCGACTTCCTTCCTGCTCGGCGCAGTTCTGCTGGCAGGCGCCGACTTGATCGCGCAAGCGGTCGAGGTCGGTCTCCGCACTCCGGTCGGTCTCGTCACCAGTCTGCTCGGTGGTGCCTATCTGATCTGGCTGCTCGCTCGTCAGGCCTGAAAAAACTCGCTACGAAAGAGATTCATGACTACTGCCACCCCAACATCGCGGCTGCGCGCCGAGAAGATCGAACTACGGTACGCCGATCGAACCATCGTGGACGAGTTGAGTCTCGAGATCCCCGATGGAGGGTTCACCGTCGTCGTCGGACCGAACGGGTGTGGCAAGTCGACATTGTTGCGTGCGCTCGGCAGAATGCTCACACCTCGATCGGGTCGTGTTGTGCTCGACGGTAACGATATTCGGTCCTATCGAACCAAAGAAGTCGCCCGGCGAATCGCCCTGTTGCCACAGTCCCCGCTCTCGCCTGGAGCGATCAGTGTCGCAGACCTCGTATCCCGCGGCCGATATCCGTATCAGAGCATGCTGCGCCAGTGGTCACCCGAAGACGAGCATGTTGTCTCCGAGGCCCTGAATGAAGTCGGAATACGATATGCAGCAGACCAATTGGTGGACGAGCTGAGTGGGGGACAACGTCAGCGGGTATGGATCGCCATGACGCTTGCGCAGCGCACCCCGGTGTTGTTGCTCGACGAACCGACCACCTTTCTCGACATCGCCCACCAGATCGAGGTTCTCGACCTCTGTTCCCAACTCCACCAGTCCGGTCGAACATTGGTCGCGGTCCTGCACGACCTGAACCTCGCGGCCAGATATGCCACGCACGTAGTTGCCATGCGGTCCGGAAAAATTGTCATGCAGGGCAGTGCCTCGGACGTCTTCACCCCTGAGTTACTGCGCGAAGTCTTCGACCTCGAGGCGCTGGTTCTCGAAGACCCGGAAACCGGGCGGCCACTTGTTGTTCCGCGTGATCGAAGACCTGTCAGTCAGCTACCCGTCCACAACTGAACCACCGATCAGGAGATATCAATGACTACCGCATCTCGACCTGAAGAAACTGAAACGTCTGCGTCGGCAAAGGCGCCACGCGGAGAAGACCACGACCGCGGTCTCAACGACGTGGTTGCCGTCGTCGAACGCGTCGAACGGCCGACCGAGAGCATCTTGCGCATCGCCGTCCAGTTGACTTCGTCGGCGGACGACCCGAATTGGTTGCGGCCCAACGTCGCATTTCGCATCCAGCTCGGTCCGCAGTACGGCGACGTCTCTCGCGTCTACACGGTGCGCACCTGCAACGCGCCGAGCAGTTCGATGACCTTCGACGTAGTGCTGCACGGCCACACCAGCCCGATGATGAGGTGGGCCGCCGACCTGCGTGTGGGTGACACGTTCTCACTCACCGGTCCTCGCCCGCACTTCCTCGTTCCCGAGATCGCCGGGCGCCGCGTCGCACTGTTCGCCGACGATACCGCGATACCTGCCCTCTATTCGATTCTGCTTCAGTGGCCCGAGGGACTGACCGGCGTCGGCTGGGTCGCCACCGGTGACGCCGAGGCTTTCGCGGAACTACCCGTGATCCCCGGCCTCGAGCTGCACCATGTCGAAGATGGCCTCGCCGAGTACGCCGTCGAACTCGAAAACCCAGGAGACTACGCGGTGTGGGGTGCCGGGGAACGGGACGAGATGCGAGCCATTCGAGCGCATTTCCGCAAGACAGTCGGCCTGGCGAAGGACGATGTAGTTGTCTTCGGGTACTGGAAGCGAGGGGTCAGCACTACCGAGATAGATCAGAACCGACTTCGGAACTACACGAGCATCCTCGAAAACGGCGGCACGCTCGCAGACATCGACGATCTGGCAATCGGTATCTGATGCGACTGTTGGATTCGTCAGCCCACCGCGTGTTCTTCCGGCGCCAGGGAATTGCCCGGTGCGATGTTCGAGCAGTTGTTCGGCAACTGACTTCCGTTGAAACGGTCGTTGAGCCAGGTGATGGCGCCGGGGAGCCACAGCGCGCCACCCGGAACGTGACTGATGGTGTCGTACTGGTCGTACTGGATGGACAAACCTGCGTCGCAATAGCGAGTGGCGAGTGAGCGGACGTCCCCGGCAACCATGACTCCGTCGCCAGGGCCGACGCCCGGTCCACCTGGCTGGGTGCCCTCGAGGGCTCCGTTTGCGGCTTGAGCGATGAACATCGGGATGGTGGGTATCGGCGCGTTGCCCATGTTGATCTTGTTGGCCACGTCGACGTACTCGGGCACCGAGTTGGGGTTCGCATACTCTGGTTTGGCAAGGTCCTGCCAGGTCACCCCCGGGTACTGCAGGATGACGTTCCCGATCGAGGCATCCTCGATCCGAGGTAGGAGTTCGCGTCCGCGATCGCCGAGATACGGGTCGAAATCTATGTCGTAGGCACGGGCAAGTCCGACGACCGCCATCCCGACAACGCCTGCCCAACCGATGCTTCGGTTTGCGTACCGGAGGTTGTTTGCCGGGTTGACCAACAGACCACCCTGGGCGGCGCCGATCAGGTCCTCGTTGATGTCCGGGGCGTAGTCCGGCGCGAGGATGGACGCCCAGTTGGTGGCGATTGCTCCGCCCGAGTATCCCATCAGACCGATCTCGGCTGAGTCGGAAATACCTGTCTCGGATGTGTTGCGAGCGGCACGGAGGGAGTCGAGAGTCATCATTCCGTATTCGGGTCCTGCCGCGAAGTCCGCGTTCGGGCCCTCGGTGTCGGGAATGACGACCGTGTAGCCCAGCGCCAGTAGAGGACCGAACATGACGGCTTCGCCGGAAGCGAGAGTCCCGCCGAAGGCGACATTGCGCCCGCTGACGGTAAGGCTGCCGATCGGGGTGTCCCCCGCGATTGCTCGTGACGGTCCGTCTTCCGGGTTCAGCGAATCGTAGGCAGACTGGAACGAGACAACTTTGTCCGGCTGGGCATTGGGTGGTCGAAGAATCGATGTGACATTCGCAGACGGCCGGCCGAGAGCGTCGGTCGACCGGTACAACACCTGTACGGCTTGCAACGGGGTAGGAATGTTGACGACGTGATAGGGCAAGGTTCTCGTTTTGAGCACGGCCCCAGGCTGATACGACGACAGCGGTGCCGAACCGTCGTACTGATAGAAGGAATCCGCCGACGGTTGCGCGGCGACAGTAGGTGCTGTGATGCCTGTGAGTGCAATGGCTGTCAGCGCCACCGCTCCCTGAAAGAGAATCTTTGATGCCACGATCGACCCTTCGGTTTCGTATGTCTCTCGGTACTTGACGGGCTGGTGTGATGACGACCACACGCTATCTTACTTTTGAGTAATAAACGAGAGGCTTGCGCTGGTTGTTTGAATCATGCATGGACACAATATGATTGAGATCTTTGAAGTGGCCTTGCTAATTCTGCTCAGGATGCCATGTGTACGATACGACTAGTAGCTGTCGCGACGAACTGCTGCCTTGGGCTGTTCCGGGTCGTCCGATTCCGGGAAATGTTCTGTGCTGCACGGTCTTGAAGGACGAAGGAGTGGACATGGGTAAGCGCGCTCCCGATGACGGCGTGTTTCGAGACTCGGCCGGCGCCCAGGCTGGACTGCTCACTCCTCCGAGCGGTGCACGTAGCGAGGCGGCCCACGAGAAGGCCCTTCGGTCAGCGGAAGCGCTTCTGAAATCCGGGGGAATGAAGGCGGCGACCATCGATGCGATCTCCGAGCAATCGGGCGTCAGCAAAGTCACGCTGTATCGGCACTGGCCGTCGCGGCAGGCGATCGCCGCTGAAGCGTTCGGTGTGCTCATGGCCCGGCACTTGACGTTTCCGGAGACCGACAGTGCGCAAGACGATTTGAACGATTACCTCGAGGACATCGGAAGGTTCTACCGAGGTCCACTCGGGTCGATCTTTGCCGAACTTGTCGGCGCGTGTGCCAACGACCCGACGACGGCTGCATACTTCCGTACCTTCTTCCTCGACGAACGTCGTCGCGGCTTCGCCGAACTGATTCGACGATGTGTTGAGTCCGGATACTTCCGCGACGACATCGAGATCGAGGAAGCGATCGATCTCTTCTTCGGTCCCTTGATCTACCGGATGTTGGTGGGGCACGCGAGTATCGACGACAACACGGTGCGCTCGATCATCGATCATGCGGTTCGTGGACTCCGGAACGGTGTCTAAAGGGAATATTCGCTGAAATCCTTTGTGCTGGAGAGGGTACTGCCCTCTCCAGCGTTGCGCGATGTGTGTCAACTCGGCACTGTCAGCTGAGCATTTTCAGCACGTTCTGGTACTCACCGTTGATCTCGGCATGACGAAGTGGCTTGGCCGCTTCGACCACAATCTCTGTGGCGTTGTCGTCAGCTTTCAGTAGAGCAATGGTTTCTTCGATGTAATCATCAAGGGGTAGAGCCGATTCAGAGTTCTCCTGGTTCATCAGTGTGGTGCGGACGCCCGGTGGGATGAGTTCGATGCACTGGATCGAAGTATCGGCGAGTTGAACGCGCATGCTCTCGGTGAAGAGATGAACGGCAGCTTTCGTGGCGTTGTACGTGGGCGTGATGGGAAGTGGGACGAAGCCGACGGCGGATGACACAGTGGCGATGGTGGCGGTCGGCTTCGTCAACAGATGCGGAATGAACTGGCCGACCAGTCGAATAGTCCCGAGTAGGTTCGTCGTGATCGTTCGTTCGGCGACGTCGAGGAAGTCCGGGTTCTTCAGGTCCTCCGGGTACATGATTCCCGACATCGTCACAAGGACGTTCAGATCGGGAAAGTCCTCCGTTACGGATTCATACGCCGTTCGAATGGATTTCGGGTCGTCCACATCGATGACGACCGTGCCGATGCCCGAGTACTTGTCCGAGATCTCTTGCAGCAGAGCGGATCGCCGCCCACCGATGATTACTTTGTTCCCCTCGTTCTGCAGGCCCACTGCAAGTGCGAGTCCGATACCGGAGGTTCCGCCGGCAATGAAGATGGTATTTCCCGAGATATTCAATGTGTGTTTCCTTGGTTTGTCGTGGGCGTCGACGTGGCGACAGTGATGGATTTGAGTTGGGTGTATTCGTTGAGCGTCTCGAGGCAGAACTCTCGCCCGAGACCGCTTTCCTTGAATCCGCCGAAGGGGACGCCGCCTCCCAGATTGAAGTACTGATTGATCCAGACGCAGCCCGCATCGAGATGGTCCGCGGTATCCATGGCGTTCTTCAGGTTTGAGGTATAGATCCCAGCAGCGAGTCCGTATGGAGTGTCGTTGGCTTCTGTGATCACTTGCTCGTAATTGTTCCACTTGAGGACGCACAAAACAGGCCCGAAGATTTCGTCCTGCGCAATTCGCATCGAGTTCGTGACCTCCAGAATTGTCGGTTCGACGAAGTTTCCGGCTTCGAATCCCGGCACTACTGTTCGGTTGCCGCCGGTAAGTACTTGTGCGCCTTCTTCGATTCCGGAATTGATCATCGAGATCACACGATCGGCATGTTCCTTGTGGATTAATCCACTCAGTTCGGTGTCCTCCTCGAGTGGCGGCCCGACTCGCAATGATCGGAATCCTGCGACGAGTTTTTCCACGAAGGCGTCATAGATATCCTCGTGGATGAAGAGACGTGTTCCGGCCAGGCAGGATTGGCCGTTGCACATGAGGACACCCGCGGTGGCATCGGCGACCACTGCATCGATGTCCTCGATATCAGGAAACACGATGCTGGGACTCTTGCCGCCGAGTTCGAGAGTGGTCGAGATCAGCCGGGATGCTGCGGCGTGTGCCACGAGTCGGCCGACTTCGGTGCTTCCGGTGAAAGCGAGTTTGCTGACCTTCGGATGGTCTATCAAGGCTGCGCCGGCTTCCTCGCCAAGACCAGGGACAACATTGAAAACGCCTGCGGGAAACACGTCGGCGGCGATCCTGGCCAGCTCCATGACTGAAACACAGGCATTTTCATCAGGTTTGAGTACGACGGTGTTTCCGGCTGCGAGAGCCGGCGCGATCTTGAATGCCGTCATCACCACGGGATCATTCCAGGGAATGATCTGTCCACATACGCCCAATGGCACTCGCTTCGCGACCAGGTATCCCGATGCCAACTGGCGGCCGAAGCCATGGTGGGCCAACGAGATTGACGCAAAGTATCGCAGGTGTGAGACGGCGGCTCGATAGTCCTCTCGCATCTCCCTGATATGCCGCCCGGTATCCCTGCACTCGAGTTGGGCAAGCTCTTCGGTTCGATCCTCCACGAGGGCGGCAAACTGCAAGATTTTTGCGGATCGTTCTTCAGTGGTCAGGTTCGCCCATGCAGGAAATGCCCGCCTGGCGGCTTCGACCGCATCATTGATTTCTTCTGCCCCGCATCGGGACAGTGTGGCGAGTAGAGCGCCGGAAGCGGCGTCACGCGCCTCGAAGGTGGATGTGCCGATGGCTCGGAACGCTCCATCGATGTACGCACCGTATTCACGAACTGCTTGACCTTCCATGGATCCTCCTAGATCGGTCAATCGGTGAAGTTCGAAGTGTACTGTACGTTTCGTACACTTGTCGATGGTTGCCTTGCCGCGTATGGATGGCGTTAGCAGAAAGACCAGCTAGAACAGTGTTCTGGTCACATAGTCAAGGCGTGGCTCCAGCAATTTCAGCCGCCTGCTTCGTAGCCCGTGAGACGTACCCCGTGCCGATTCTGACGCCGCCCAGCCACTCGGTGAGGCGCGCCGCCTCGGCATCGAGAGAACGTCGCGCAGACGCTGACACGGTCTCGAGCAATCGGACGTGCACCACACCGGTTTCGTCTTGGATCCAGCACCCTACGACGCGACCGTCGACCCAAGCGGTGGTGCCGGCATTACCGCGGGTGTCGAAGAGTTGGTTGCGGTGCGGGCCGAGGTAGAAGTCACGGTTCTTCCACCCCATGATCGTCGGGTCGAGCACCGGTAGGAGTGCCACCCAAGGACCTGGATCAGGCACCGTGGCGACGTCATCGGGTAGCAACCAGCCGGTGTCGCCTCCGTCGAGTGAGACTGCAACGGCGTCGAGTTCGGCGAGGGCGGCCCGGACGACCGTCTTCGTCGAGCCCAGCCACCAGACGATGTCGTCTTCCGTGCCCGGTCCGAAGGTGTAGAGCCAACGGCGGACTATTTCTCGATAGCCGTCTGCAGATTCGAGATCGACGGGGGCGTCGTCGAGCCAGTGTCGAGTGAGAGTCCACAGTGGGCGTGAGACGGGGAAGCGGGCGGTGTTGGTGCCGCGCATGATGTCTGCGGTCGCCCCGAGATGCGTGAGAACCCTGGGTGCCGACCAGATTTCACCTGCCGAACCCTCGACCTTGACGTCTATCATCGGCACGGCCTGACGAATCTCTACCGCTGAAAGCCCTTCAGGCCTATCGGTGAGCAACTTCAGCACTTCCGTCCGTGCGCGATCGAGCCAGTCGTTGCCGTCGACGGCGAGTCCGGCCTTGACGACATCCTTGGCCATTCGTGCCCGCTCGGTGTTCGCGACGCGGGCGGACGCACTCGACCACGCGGCCGGCAGCAAGTCGCGGGGAAAGGTGAAGAGTGTGCGGCGCATTGCCAATTGCTTCACGAGACTGCGTTGGTCGTACAGGGCGCGGTCGACGTCGGCGGCGTCCACGGACCGAACCCTCGCCCAGCAAGACAGATAGACCGTCGCTGACTCGGTGGCGTGCAGTACCGTCATCGCCCGCGTGGCAGCTTCCGGCGAATCGACGTGAAACATTGGCTCCAGCGCATGACGTACTCCTATGCGAGCACGGCGTTCGTCGTCGGAGACATGGCGCATCAGGCCATCGTGCCACAGTCCAGGTGCGTCGTATCAGCTAGTTGCACGAGGGTTCGGTTGCGCCAGTAGTCGTCGTGTCGGAGATGTGTGATTGCACCCGGGGTGGTCGCGAAGGTCGCAAATCCTGCGGCTTCGACGGGAATCTGTAGCCAGGCGGAGACGACGAATGTGTGTGCAAAGCCGTGGGTTACGACGATGTGATCGTGATCGAGATCGTCCATCAGTTCGCACATGCACTCGTGAACCCTTGATGCGATGTCGCGGCGGGTCTCGGCACCGGCAACGGGGCCACGGTGATCGAGGCGGTTGTTGTCAGGGGCCGGGACCTGCCGCTGGGCCAGCCACGAGTTCGGGCGTCCTTCGGCTTCGCCGAAGCTGATTTCGCGCAATCGTGAATCCGTTGTCGCCGGAGCATCGAGTGTCCGGGCGATGATCGTGGATGTCTCGGTGCACCGTTCGAGGTCGGACGAGGTGATGCGGACCGCGCGCGAAGTTCCGGTGCGTCGTCGTTTCAGTGCTTCGGCGATCAAACCTGCATCGCGCCGACCAGCGGGGGTGAGAACCGAATTGTGCCAACCGCCGACTACGTCCTGCGCTGTGTGTTCGGCATGAGGATGAGTGACGACGTAAAGATCCTGCATGAGACCCCTTTTGCTTACCCGACTTTTTCCGGCAACAGTATTCCAGGATTGAGGATTCCACGGGGATCCCAGGACGATTTGATCAACTGCATTGCGGCGATGTCGGTTTCAGTGCGCCCCAGCGATACCCACGGCGACTTCGCGCGGCCTATCCCGTGCTCGGCGCTGATGCTTCCATGGTAGGCGGCGACGAGTCGGAACACCATATCGGTCAGTTCGTGTGCGACCCTCGGCTCGGCATCCAGAAGGTTCACATGAATGTTTCCGTCGGCGAAGTGCCCGAACAGGATTGGCCGCACGAGGGGGAATCGTTGTGCCAGGCTTTCTCGGAGGTTGTCGATGAACATTCCCATCACGGACAAGGGGACGGAGATGTCGAGCTTGACTACCGGCGTCGTCGACGACGCGCTGATGCTTTCGGTATGGCTTTCCCGCAGAGTCCACAGTTTTCGAGCCGGCCCAGGCTCGACCGTCGCGTCCTCGATGAGGTCGGCAGAGTCGGAGAGTACTTCGAGGAGCGACTCTTCCGTTTCGCGCGGTGATGACACCTCGATGAGTGTGTACATCGGTGAAGGGGTGCCGAACGGGCGACGGGCATCGGTGTGTGCGCAGACGAGGGAGATGCCGTCGTCAGTCATGATTTCGGCGGCTTCGACGGTCAATCCGCTCTGACGCACGCGATTACACAAATGAAGCGCTTGATCGACGTCGCGCACACCCGCGAGCACGACCTGGGTGTCGGTCGCCGGGGTGACCAGCTTCATCAGGACCTTGGTGATGACTGCGAGCGTTCCCTCGCTGCCGGCGAGAAGTCCTGGAATGTCGTATCCGACATTGTCTTTGACGAGTGGAGTCCATCTACTCAGTACCGAACCGTCCGCGAGCACGGCTTCGATACCGAGTATCTGTGCGCGTGTATTTCCGTATCGGACCATGCGCGTCCCACCGGCGTTGGTTGCGACGATGCCGCCGAGTGTTGCGGATTCCTTTGATGCCAAATCGATTCCGAAGCGGAGACCGTGTGCCGATGCGGCCAGGTCGGCGCGAGCAACGGTCACGCCGGCGCCGGCTGCGATTGTCCGACCGATGGGGTCGACGGCTTCGATCGTCTCCAGACGTCTGGTACTCAGCACCACGGACCCAGCCGAGGCGATCCCACCACCGACCAGTCCGGTGTTGCCGCCTTGCGGTGTGACGGGAACCCCCGCGTCGAAGCATGCTCGAAGAACCGCAGACACTTCGGAAGTGTTGCCGGGGCGGATGACCGCGATCGCGTCGCCGATCCAACGTCCCGTCCAGTCACGTGTGTAGCCCTCGATCAGTTCGGAATCGGTAAGGACATGCGTGTGGCCGACGATCTCCGCGAGGGCGTCGAGAAGCCTCGCGTCTGTTGCAGGTTCAGTGAGTGTTCGGGGGTTCATGTGCAACCTTGTGATCGTTCGGGTGACAATTTTCGGGAGACAGACGGTGGATCAACGTGAACTCGATCCTCCGACCTCAGGTGATGCCGTGTCCAAGACCAAGTAGTGACACCACCATCTGTTTTTCTTATAATCGCCGTATGAACCTGCAGCGTGCCCGTTATCTGATCGCTCTGTCGGATCATGGGAGCTTCACTCGAGCCGCTGCGAACGTCCACGTCGCGCAATCGGCCCTCAGTCAGCAGATCAAGGTTCTCGAGCGCGAACTCGGAGTTCCGCTGGTGGATCGTCGGGGTCCGCAGTTCACCTTCACGGAAGCCGGCAAGGTGGCGGTACGAGAGGCGCGCTTTTTGATCGGGTGTGCGGACCGGGCGGTCGAACGAATTCGGTTGGCCGCGCGCGGTGTGGACGGAGAACTGCGCATCGCGTACACCCGTTCGTGGGCGGGCGGCGCAGTCGCGGATCTGGTCAGCACCTATCGAAGGCTCTACCCGGGCGTCGAAGTTGTCGTTCATCGTGGCACTTCGGCACAGACTGTCGACCTCGTCCGAACCGGAGCCGTCGACATCGCGGTTGTTCGCCCGCCGCTCGATGAAGACGATCGAGAACTTCCCCTGATCGTCCTCGACACCGAACCTATCCTGGTCGCTGTGCCCGTGGATCATCCGTTCGGAGATCGAGCGACGCTCGAACTCGGAGATCTGGTGGACGTCCCCGTTGTGTTCTGGCCGGAGGTCAACGCCCCGGGGATGTATTTGCGTACGCTCGAACAACTTTGGCCAAACGGGGCGCCCAGCATCGTTCGATTCGAGGCCGACGACGAGCAGGTGCTGCATGCCGTCTCGGACGGGGTGGGTATTGCGCCGATCCCCCAGGGCAGAGCGCGGATGCTCCGCATCCCGGGTGTCCATCTATGTGAGATCGCCGGTGAGCAACCAACTCTCGACGTGGCAGTGACCTACCGGCCGGATAATCCGAATCCGGCGCTTGCGCCGTTTGTTGCGCTCGCTGAACGCGAAAGATCGTCAACCACTGCGTAGTACCTGTGATGCGCGGTGGGTCCTATCCGCCATCGAGGACCAGCATCATGGCCGTTGCGCGTGCTCGGTTCTCGATGGAATCGACGTGGAATCCGACGTGCTGGGACAGTTTCGCCAATCGGTGCGCGACGCTGCTGTGGTGAAGATGCATGGAATCTGCTGCGGCCCTCAAGGTTCCGGACTGCAGGTATGACCTCAAGGTTTCGAGTAGTTCTAACCCCTGTTTGGTATCGCCGATCTCTTCGGCACGAACCAGATCCGGTATTCGCGAGTGATCGATGTGTGGTCCCGGCGCCAAGAGGTTGAGGGCGCCGAGATCGTCGGCGTTCACGATCGGTGTTGTTGCCGACGCCTGTGCTCGAGCGAATCGTGCAGTGCTCAGTATTGTGCTCACTTCGGAAGCGGGAGCAGTCAAAGATATTCCGGCGCGAATGTATGACGACAGCGCGGCCTCGGACAGCTCGGGTGTGGGTGCGAACGAACCCGTCACGAGATTCAGATGCTCGCCGTCAGCTGCTATCCCAGTGGCTTTGCCAGGTGTGCAATCTGGCGAAATGACAAGGTGTGCAGTGCCGTCGGCCGTGTCTGAGACTGCCTTGGTTGCCATTACACGGACTGGGGTTTGGGGTGCGATACCGAGACCGGCGCAGGAGGTGAGCACCGCGAGTTCATCCATCGGGAACAACAGATTTCGAGTGTGCTCGGCTTCGGTAGGCAGGCGTCGCGGTTGCAGAATTATCGCTGCGGTCAGGGCCATCCGGTCGACGAGCATTTCGTCGAGTGGCAAGCTGGCCCCGGGTCGTTCGATCCATACCGTTCCGAGAACCTCGTCGTCTACGGCAATGTTTCTGGTCATGCTCGGTGGGAGCTGAGGATCGGGTGACCAGCGGCCGCGCGGATCGCAACGGCGCAAATTCTTCTTGCTTCTGCCGCGCTCGACGATCTCGATACCCACGACGCAGTCCGCCAACTGCGCGCTCGCACGAAGCAAAGACGCGGTGTCGGAGCCGTGCCGCACGAGGGCGTCGAAGTAATCGATGACACGTACCAGGCCTGCCGAGTCTGCATCGAGCTCGGCAAGCCGGTACATCAGTCCTTGCATCTCGCAACGCTACGAGACCGGCGAGAGCGAACGCAACCCTCTCCTGAGCGCAGTGAGGGCTTCGGCGGCACCTCTTTCGCTGACCGCGGCGGTCGCGACCAGTGCCGACCCGTGAAAGGTTCCGGGGAAGGAATGCAATTCGACGCTGACTCCCGCTTGCAGCAGCCGAAGGGCGTATTCGATTCCTTCGTCGCGGAGCGGGTCGAGTTCCATGGTGGACAGGTAGGTCGGCGGCAGACCGGTGAGGTCGGTAGCCCGGGACGGCGCAGCGTAAATGGACACGTCAGGATCTTCGGGACCGGAATACGACCCGCCGAGATAGTACTTCCACGACAGGATGGCGTTAGGGCGGTGCCACAAGGGGGTGTCGACGAAGTTCGTCATCGAGACCGTCGCCAGGCGGTCGTCGAGTTCAGGGATTTCGAGGAATTGGAAGGCCACGGGCACAACGCCCTCGTCACGGGCTTTGAGGACAGTGCCTGCGGCCAGTCCACCGCCTGCGCTCTGCCCTCCCACTGCGATGCGGCGTGGATCGACCCCCAGCTCCTCGGCATGGGCGTGGATGTAGAGGAGTGCGGCGTAGCAGTCGTCGACGGGGCCGGGGAAGGGGGTTTCGGGGGCGAGGCGGTACTCCACGTTCGCAACGGCGAATCCGAGTTCCCGCGCCACCTCGACGCAAAATGGATCGCTGGATTCTGCGGTGCCGATTGCGAATCCGCCGCCATGGATCCAGAGCAGAACGGGGACAGGGCCGGCAGTGTTGTCCGGGGTGAAGAAACGAATCGTGACCTCCGGATCGCCGTCCAGGCCGGGTGCCGACAGTTCACGAAGCGTGACTCCGTCGAATGACAGGTCGGCCAACATGGTGCCGACCAGAGCGTCGTAGGTGGCCCGTGCGTTGGGGAGGTCAGCGAAGTCCACCTTCGGGAGCATGGTGAGTGCCGCGGCGAGTTCGGGGTCGAGAGTCGGGAATGTTGTCATGCACCCATCATCGAGCCTGATTGTGGCCTACGTCACCAGCGGATTGTAGGAAATCGGAGAGTCTCCCTCCGACACCCGTCGGATCTCCCTAGGATGACGCCGGTGGACAGGGTACATCTCGGGGTGGGTTCGAGCGATTCGAAAAGTGGGGCACGGATTGGTGGACGACCTCCGCAGGTTTTCGCTGGTCAGGCGATTCTGCATTCGCACGAGTACCTTCTGACGCTCGAGGCACACACGGCGCCGTGGCTCGGCGCGCGAGAGCTTTCGGTCTTCATCCGTCGAGGTTTCTCCATCGGCGACGACGACCTCGAATACCCGGACATCGGGGTTAGGGCAGTCCTGCACCCCTCGTCGTCACGAAGTGCGGAATCGGCGGGCAGCCATGCGGGCCTTGGCAGTGCGGCGTTGATCAGGATTCCCTCGGACGACGAGGTGATGCCGTTGGTGTTGATAGCTCCGCAACCGGTGCTCATTCAGAACGAACCGTCCTACGCCGATGCCGTTGAGGCGGATGGACACAGCTTCCTGTTCCAGATCAACGAAGAGGGGTGGCCGGTGGTTGCCGAGTCCTACCCCGATTTCGTAGAGGAGTACCTATTCGGTTACGGGTCGGTGTATTTCTACGGGAGCACTGACGCGACCGGGCTCGTTCGTGAAGTTGTGCCGGGATTTCTCGACTTCTGACCGGCCCGACGGCCCGTCCGCCGATACCGTGGGCAGCGTATCGCGACCGGCGGTTATGTACTCGGAAAAATTGTTGCGGAAGTTTGTCGATCGGTGAGTGCGCCGTTCGACGTGTAAGCAGAGGGATCGAACAGAGCGGTCCACGAACGAAGGAGATTCTCATGAAGTACATGCTGATCATGCGTTCCACCGATGAGGCCATCGAAGCATCCAAAGACATGGACTTCGACGAGATCATCGCCGCGATGGGGCAGTACAACGAGTCCCTGATCAAGGCAGGTGTCTTGCTGGCCGGTGAGGGACTGGCGATGGAGGAGGGATTCATCGTCGATTTCGAGTCCGATCCTCCGCTGGTCTCCGACGGCCCGTACGGGGAGACGAAGGAGTTGTTCTCGGGATTCTGGATCATTCAGACGTCGACCAAAGACGAAGCCTTGGAATGGGCGAAGCGCTGCCCGCTCGGGCCGGGAAGCAAGCTCGAGGTACGCCGCGTGAGCGAGATGTCGGACTTCGATCAGGACAACGAGTACATCCAGAAAGAGGCCGGCTGGCGTGAAGAGCTCGGTACCGATCGTCCGGTCGCAGGCTGAACCATGACCGACGAGGCGGTGCGAGAAGAAACGAGAAAGGCTGTCGACGCGGTCTGGCGTATCGAATCCGCGAAGATTGTCGCCACGTTGACTCGCACCGTCGGAGATCTTGATCTCGCCGAGGATCTGGCCGCGCAGGCTCTGCTCGAAGCCGTCGAGCAGTGGCCCGCGACGGGGGTTCCGAGAAACCCCGCTGCCTGGCTGACATCTGTGGCGACACGACGAGCAATCGACGGGTGGCGACGACGTGAGAGGTTGGACGAGCGCTACGCCCACTTTGCGCGTGAACTCGAGAACGACGCTTCACATTTCGACGACGTCAGCTGGGATCCGGACCGCATCGACGACGATGTCCTTCGCCTGATGTTCATCGCCTGCCATCCCGTGTTGAATCGAAAAGCGCAGGTGGCGTTGACGCTTCGAGTGGTGGGTGGTTTGACCACGGAAGAGATTGCGAAAGCGTTCCTCACGCCGACGGCGACGGTGCAGCAGCGGATAGTCCGCGCGAAGAAGGCGCTGACCGCCTCGAAAGCGGTTTTCGAAGTTCCAGGGCGAGAAGAGTTTTCGAGCAGATTGAGCGCCGTCCTCGGAGTGCTGTACCTGGTGTTCAACGAAGGCTATGCAGCCAGTTCCGGGGAAGAGTGGATGCGGGCGGAGCTCAGTGCTGAGGCTCTGCGGCTCGCGCGAATACTCGCCGAATTGGTCCCCAGGGAGTCCGAGGTACACGGCCTTGTCGCTTTGATGGAGCTGACAGCCTCGAGATTCGGCGCTCGGACAACCTCGACCGGTGAGCCCATCCTGCTGGCTGACCAGGATCGGACGAGGTGGGATCGCCTACAGATCTCGCGTGGGCTTGCCGCGCTGGAACGAGCTGACGCCGTCGGGCGTGGACGAGGCCCGTACGGCCTGCAGGCGGCGATTGCCGAATGTCATGCGCGAGCAGCAACTTTCGAAGACACCGATTGGAAGAAAATAGTCATCCTCTACGAGGCTCTGGCGCAACTGGCGCCATCGCCCGTGGTCGACCTCAATCATGCGGCGGCGGTATCCATGGCATACGGTCCTGGCCCTGCGCTCGAATTCGTCGACAAGCTTGTCGCTTCAGGTGAACTGGCCGACTACCACCTGCTTCCCAGCGTTCGGGGGGAGCTGCTCAGTCAGCTCGGCCGATCCGAGGAGGCTAGAACCGAACTCCTCGAAGCGGCTCGGCTGGCCGGGAACGAGCGTGAGCGCGCTGTGCTGGTCGCGAAAGCCGATGCGCTGCTGCCGGATCGGTAGTCACGCGATTGTTAGTCAGGGCTGAGTCGGATCATCATTGGGCACCATGGGCGGCATCCCGACTCCGTAGGGATCGAGCATGTCCGATACACGTCGACCCCACCGTTCATGCGCGGACTGACGGGTCATTCCGGCAGCGCGGCCGATGGTTGACCATGTTGCGCCGAATCTACGCAGGCTCATGACGCTTGCCGTCGAATCGATACCTGCGGCGAGCTGAATCCGGAAACAGGCCAACTGCCACGCCATCTGACGCTGCGCCGGGATGTCGGTGTCCTGTTCTGCCTCCCACCCAGGGCTGCCAGGTAAAGGATCTGTTCCGACAATCTTGTCTGCCTGAGTGCCGGCCTCGGTGATCGCGGCGTTGACCGTGGTGATCGCGGCGGTCTCGATCTTCGCAGTCAGGGCGCGTTCGATCAGGTCTTCCATGAGAAGTTCTCCTTTCGTCAGGACTAGCCTGACAGGCGCTGTTGAATTCTGTCAAGAGTCCCCTGACGGACTTTGAGTTTAATTAATGCACGATCTATTTGTGTACTATCTAAATGGTCTCCGGTTCTGTTGACCGTCGTCGAAGGGGTTGCTGGTGAAAATCGTGGTTTTGTCGTTCCTGGTGGCGTTGACTTTGATGACGGTCGGGATCATCGCCGCGCGCAAACGCAGCACTCGACCTGCCGTGACCGGGGCAGTTACTGCGGCGTCAACGGTTCTCGCTGCCGCCTGGACACTTTTTGCCGTGGCCTTCGTATTGGCCTGATCGTGCTGCAGTGCCGATGCGCCGGTAGTGGTGGTGAAGGAACTTCGCAGCAGGTCAGATGCGTTTTGTGTGCGGCGCGATGCCGCATACTCTGGCAGACGTGGCAATCGCTGAAACAGACAGAAACTACGGCGGAAGGTCGGTCGCGGCTCGGAAGGCCGAACGCCGTTCCCTCTTTTTGAATGCTGCTCTCAGTGTGTTTGCAGACCAGGGGTATGCCGGAAGTTCGGTGGCGGATATCTGCGCGTCCGCGAGTCTGGCCAGAAGGCAGTTCTACGACGAGTTCGGTAGTCGCGAGGATCTACTCCTCGCGCTGTATGACCAGATTCAACTCGACGCCAGAATTGCAATGGTCGACGCACTCGATGCAGAGCCTTCGGTCAATCTCCGTGACAAGGCAGCGACGGCCATGGCCGCCTTCGTCGAGTCGGTCGGAAGTGACCCACGACGCGCACACGTTGCCTTCATCGACGTCGTAGGTGTCAGTCCCCGGGTGGAAAAGCATCGTGTGGACCAACGTTCGGTCTGGGCAACATTTTTCGAGTCGATCATCAAAGGGATCGTGGGCGAAGATTACGAACCGCCGGGTGGTTACCGGTGGGCGTCCACCGCTTTCATCGGCGCGCTTACCGCGCTGGTGCACCAGTGGAGCACTGCGGAGCCTCGTCCTCCCGTGTCGGTACTGGTCGATCTGATGACGGTGCTCTTGAATGCGTTGATCGACGACGCGCCCCTTCGCACCGACGAATAGGTCACGAACACCAGGGGATTGTAATCCGGCCCACAACGCTCTACTCTCGTCCTCAATGTGTTAGACACTCGCATCTAACTTGTGTGCTCGTGATGAGAACTGCGGCAACACAAGGCAATCTGTGCTTTTCCGGGGAGGAATTGGTATGGGACGACGCTGGACAACTGACCGAAAACGCGGGGGCCTCGCAATTGCCGTGATTGCAGTAATCGGGCAGATCGGACTTTCGGCACCTGCCTCAGCGGCACCGGACGAAGGTGTTCCCGCCCAAATTCAGGTCCAGCCTGCCCTGCCGCCTGCGGTCGCACCGCCTTTGCCTGAACTGGACCAGGCCTTCTATGAACCGCCTGTCGAGGTCGTCGAATCCAGGGAACCGGGTGAGATCATCGCCGCTCGTGCGGTGAATCTCGGTACTCTCAACCTGATTCCGACCAACGTGGATGCGTGGCAGATCTCGTATCGATCCAATAATGCTGCGGGCGAGGCGATTCCTGCTGTCACCACAGTGATCAAGCCGCGTGGCGACACTCGCGATGGAGGCCCGCGCCCGCTGCTGTCCTTTCAGATGGCAGAGGATTCACTCGGAAACTACTGCGCACCTTCGTATGTCATGCAGCAAGGCGCGTTGCCGTGGCTGGTGACGGGCGCTGCGACCGGTGGGGCTCAATTCCTCGAAGTGCAGGCGGCACTGGCGCAGGGTTGGGCATTGTCGGTGCCCGATCATCAGGGACCCAATTCTTCCTTCGCCTCCGGCCCCGTCGCGGCCCGGATCACGCTCGACGGTATCCGTGCTGCTGAGAACTTCGAACCCATGGAGCTACAAGGGCGGTCAACTCGCGTAGGGCTGCTCGGCTACTCGGGTGGATCGATTCCTACTGGTCACGCAGCTGAAATACGGCAGGCGTACGCGCCGGAACTGAATATCGTCGGAGTCGCCGAAGGTGGTGTTGCCGCGGATCTCGGCGCTTTGCTCGACAATGCCAACAACGCTCTAGGGGCCGGGATCGTCGCTGCCGGTGTAATCGGAGTGAGCCGAGAAGATCCTGAACTTGCAGGCTTCATCGATCAGCACATAAACCCTGCCGGCCGAGCGCTTTTCGCTGCCAAGGACAACCTGTGCATGCTCTGGACGTCAGCTGCAGTGCCCTTCCTCAACATCAAGGGCTTCCTCGATGTCCCGGGAGATCCCGTCCAACACCCCACGGTGAGAGCTGCGCTCTCCCGAGCTGCCATGGGTAAGTCGGTTCCTGACGTGCCGATGTACATTTATCAGTCGAATCCCGACTGGTTGGTGCCTGTTGGCCCGGTGAACAAACTTGTCGATACCTATTGCCAAGATCCTTCTGCGAGTGTCGTTTACACCAGAGACCACTTCAGTGAGCACGTCAGCATGGAAGTCGTCGCATTGCCGAGTGCTCTACTGTGGCTTCGTGATCGGTTCGCTGGTGTGCCTGCTCAGCAGGGATGCAGCACCTTCGACGCTGGATCCATGGCGCTTGATCAGAGGACCTGGCCAGTCTGGGTGGATGCGGTCGGTGAACTCGTCGCAGGACTGTTCGGCAAGCCGATCGGGACCTGACGGGTGACGTGATTCTGCGGTGGTGAGGAATTCTCACAAGGGCAGCGTGTTGCACTGACTGGACGTTATTTCATTGATCGGGCCTTGAAGATGGTGTCTTGTCACCAATGGGTTCCTTTACCGACGAAAGGTTGCGCGATGACAAAGCTGTTGTTTGCGGTCACTTCTGCAGATCACTGGACGCTGAAGGACGGAACACCCCACCCGACCGGGTACTGGGCGGAAGAACTGGTCGAGGCGCATCGCGTTTTCGTCGACGCCGGCTACGAGATCGTGATCGCGACGCCTGGCGGTAAAGCTCCCGTTGTGGACGAGGGAAGTCTGGCGCCCGAGGTGAACGGCGGGCAAGAAGGCGCCGACCGTATGCGCAAGTACATCGCCGATCTGCAGCCGGTGCTCGATTCGCCGGAGATTTTGGAGAACGCCGATGCTGCCGATTACGACGTGGTCTTTGTACCGGGTGGACATGGACCGATGGAGGATCTTGCGGAGTCGGCATCCTTCGGTGAGCTTCTCGTGAACTTCTTGGACGCGGACAAGGTGGTCTCGGCGGTCTGTCACGCGCCGGCGGCACTCCTGCCGGCCCAGAGACCCGATGGAAGCTGGCTGTTCGACGGCTATCAGCTGACCGCGTTCACCAACGAAGAGGAGACGCAGGCTGGTCTGGCGGACAAGGCTCCGTGGCTGCTCGAAACTCGCCTACGCGAATTGGGCGGCAAATTCTCGAAGGCTGAGGCGTGGTCGCCTTATGTCGTGGTGGACCGCAAGCTCTACACCGGTCAGAATCCGGCGTCGTCACGGCCTCTCGCCGAGCGGATTGTCGCCGACTTGGGCTGAGCATGTTTTTTGGCGCCGCATCGAGGTCTCCTCGATGCGGCGCTGGTCCGTGTTCTGTTGTCGCCAAAGAGGTTTGACCTCTCAGGTTTTGAAGGTGGTGTTCGCCGGCCTGGGTTGCTGTCCGGGGTCGATCGAGGGTGGCGGGATGAACCACGGTTTGTTGTCGACACCGATCCGAATCGCCCACTTCCCGACGAACCCTGATTTCCGGTGCATCAACCGGTGGTGCGAACGGCACAGCAGGACCAGGTTGTTCATCACCGTCGGGCCGCCGTTGGCCCAGTGCCGGATATGGTGCGCATCCGTCCAGGCCGGTACACATGTGCAGCCCGGGAACGCGCAGCCTCTGTCTCGGGCGATCAACGCCACTCGCTGTTCGGGGGTGACCAATCGTTTTCCGGGTTTCGCATCCAAGGGCGTGCCGTGATCGTCGAGCAGCACGGTGGAGAGGAAACAATCACACCCGAGGAGTCTGGTTTGCGACACGGACAGTGGCCCGAGCCAGGGCATGTGCCCGACATCAAGATCCGACAGAGACTCTTCACCATCAGCCATGGAGGGTGTTGCGGCGCAGTCCCGATGCTCCGCCAGATCCCGAGCATTGATGTGCACATTCACATGCGGACGCTGACCACCATCGGTACCAGTCTTGGCGCAATCGAGATAACGCCGGATCAGTTCGGTGAACCCGTCCGCGGTCCGTTTCGCCGCCGACCGAGCATCGGGAGTCCCGTCCGGTGCCGGGGTCGGCATCGTCAGATTCGACAACGCAGACAACAGCATTTCCCCGGTGAGGGCATCGAAATCACCGCGCATCACCACCCGACCATTGAGCGTCGACGCGATCCGCAACTCATTGAGATCGACATCTTCGGCGGGCGGAATCTCATCCGATTCGAACAACCGCTCCAAGGTCGCGATCACGTTCCGCACTTTCGTCGTCGTCGCCTCCACACCCGACGCAGCAGCGAGCAACAAATCGATGCACTTCGGTAGCGCCTCCTCCGGCATGCCTTTCGGTGGTGATTCACAGAACGCCACGATCAACACGGCGTGCTCGAAGGAGCAATCCCCGCCATCGAACCGAGCAGCCACCGCCGGAAACGGCCGCAAAGCTGCACCCAATGCGGCGATCTTCTTCCCGTCCCGAACCTGCAGCATCGTGTTAGCCGCCAACCAGGACCCCACACCGCGGCTGGCAATCACCTGATCATCCGGGCGCATCGAGAGTTCGTCGACCACTGCCACCCGCACAGCCTCGAGACGAAGAATCTCCGCGCTCGCCGACACCGCAGCAGCGCGCAACTCAGCAGCAGACAACTGCCACAACCGTCCGCGTAACCCCACCGCAGAACCAGACACCACATCCGACAACAAGACACTCATTGAATCCCCCGATCCCCTCCCCAAATCATACTCGAACACGCGTTCGAGTCAATAGGGAATTAGGCGAGGGCGCGAAGGAGTGGAGTGGGGTCCGCGACGACGAACAGATGGCCGCCTCCGTTGATCTCTTCGAAGCGAGAGTCGGGAATCAACGAGTGTGCCCAGCGGGCTACTTCGATGGGTACGTTTCCGTCGTCGGTTCCGTGTAGGAAAACCGTTGGTACCGAGATCGATTGGAAGAGTCCAGGCACCTCGAGGCGATACCGAGCCAAGTCGACAACCCCTGCGGATCCACCCTGTGCGATCCCTTCGGATGAATCCAACTGGAGAGCGGGGCGATGTACCTCGTCGGTCATGACTGCCTGATCGGCGGCCGGCCAGATCGAGACTGAGTCGCTGCGTAGCTTGGAGAACACTCCGGTTCCTGCGAGTATTGCGCCGGCCACACGGGGAGCCCAGGTGGCGGCAAAGTACAACGCAGATACCAGTTTTATTCTGCGTCGCAAAGTATTTCGCGGTGCCCCGGGGATCATGGCGCACGCCAGCACCAGTTTCGAGACTCGTTCGGGAACGGCTGCAGCGACTGCGAGCGCGTAACCGCCGCCTCCGGAGAAACCCATCAGTGTGGCCGAGCCCAACTCGAGGTGATCGACCAGGGTGACGAAGTCGTCGTCCCAGGAATGAAATCCCTTGTCCGTGTAGGGATCCGTGCGTCCGAAGCCGGGTCGATCGGGGACTATCAGCCGTATGCCTGCCGTCGAAGACGCGTTGTGGAGTGAGAGCCCTTCGTATCGGCTGCCAGGTGATCCGTGGGCCACGACTACCGGGTGGCCAGTCGGATCGCCGTACTCGCAGAATGCGATACGACGCCCCGACGCGTCGCGAATTTCGGTTGTGGTCACGCTGCTCGTCATGATGTGGTTCCTTGCTGCGCGATCGACGCCATACCGTCCAGGATGAGGTCGACTCCGAACTCGAACCTTCGGGTGGGATCGTGATGAAGTGCGAACACCGATGCCTCGCGTCGATCGGCAGGTGCGGTGTCGAAAGCGCCGCGTCCCAATTGAATTGCGACGTGTCCGGTGACGAAATCATGCAGCGCGCCGTATGCGTACGTGGCCTGCTCGTCCTCGAGGCCGGCCAAGGAAAGGGCGCTCACGACTCGGTGGGCGGTATCGTCGGCCCCGGGTGCTTCCAGTGATGCCTGCCGATGGGCTTCCAGGACCAGGGGATGGCGCATCAGGAGGTCGTGGAGGCCGTAGGCGAACGTGCGGGCAACCCCGCGCCAGTCGGTCGGCCAGTCGATCGACGAGACGGCTTCGCCTACGAGAGTCGAGATCAGATCTCGCCTCAAGGCGTCGATACCGCCGGTTGTGCGGTGGACGGACATCGGCGATATGCCGAGTCGTTCGGCGAGCACTCGAAATGACACCGCATCCAGGCCGTCCGTATCGGCGATCTCTGCCGCGGCATCAAGAATCTGTCTGTGACTCAATGCTTTTGGTCGACCAGCCCTTGCAGAGCTGGTGGATTCGGATACCATGCTGACAACAATAGCGATACGCGTATCGAAATTACAAGTGTCCATCGACCTCCAAGGAGCGCTGCCCGATGACCGATCTCCATCAACTGTCTGCCGTCGAACTTGCCGGTGTGATCGCCGCCAAGCAGGTCTCGATTCCCGAAGTCACCAGGTACTTCGTCGACCGTGCGACCACTGCCGATGACGTCGGCGCCTTCACGACGATCGCCGGGGAGCACGCTGTCGCCCTCGCCGAACAAGCGCAGCGCAGGTTGGACGAGCGGGACGCCGGGCCCCTTCCGCGTCTGTTCGGCGTTCCGACGGCAATCAAAGACCTCGACGCAACGCGCGGCATTCGCACGACCTTCGGATCGGCGCTCTTTCGCGACTTCGTGCCGGACGCTGACGACGAGATCGTCGAGGCGATCCGAGAAGGTGGGTTGATCGACATCGGTAAGACGACGGTGCCCGAGTTCGGGGCAGCCTGTTACACCGAGCCGGAAGTCGCTCCGCCTGCTCGCAGCCCGTTCGATCGCACGCGGAGTGCCGCCGGCAGCAGTGGCGGCGCTGCTGCCGCCGTCGGCGCTGGTCTGGTGCCGTTTGCACAGGGAAGTGACACCGCCGGTTCGTTGCGTTCGCCGGCAAGTACGTGCGGAGTCGTTGGCCTCAAGCCGAGCCGCGGTTTGATCACGATGGGCGTGGCGGGGCATGACAACTTCGGATTTGCGAGCAAGGGGCCGATCGCCCGGACAGTTCGCGATACCGCTGCGCTGCTGGACGTTCTGGCGACGCGACCCGGCGCCGGAACTATCCACCCGCCTCGGCCGAAGTCGTTCGAAGAGTTCGTCGTACAGGCTGGGGGAGTTCAGGCCCGCCCCTTGACCGTCGCTCTTGCTCACGGATCGGTCTCCGGCGGAGCTGTGGATGCGCAGCTCTCGGCTGCTGTATCGAAGGTTGGGTCTGTGCTGGAGGGTTTGGGCCACAACGTGTTCGAGCGACCGCAGGCTCGCGATGACATTTTCATCGATGCTTTCGTCAAGATGTTCTCGTCTTTGGCGGGAACCAAGCCGATCCCGGAGGAGTACGAATACCTTCTGCGTCCGATAGTGCAACACTTGCGAGTTCAAGCAAACGAGGTGCCTTCGGGTGAGCTGGCCGCGGCAATCGGAATTGTTCAGGCCTGGGCGCGACGATGGAGTCTCGACTACGCCGACGCCGACCTTGTTGTCACTCCGACTGTGACGAAGCCGCCGCTTGCGATCGGGGAGTTGCGCAACGACGAAGACCCCGCGACCGAACTGATCGACATGGTCGCTTTCACCGGAAACACCGTCGTCGCCAATGCAACCGGTTTCCCGTCGATCAGTCTGCCACTCGGTTGGACGGAAGACGGCGTTCCACTCGGCATCATGATCTCGGCGAAATGGGGTTGCGACGCGGAATTACTTTCTGCCGCTGCAATGCTCGAGGCCGAGATGCCGTGGAAGGATCGATACCGATTCGACCGCGCAACCGTGCTCTAGTTCGGGAGCGGTACCCGGTCGCTCGCCGATGCGAACCCCAACCACGTGTGGCGGTTACCCCACCAGCACCACCCGACTTTCGGGGCGTTGCGGTTGTCTTTGCCGTCGCGACCGGTTCCGTTGCTGATCCACACGGCGGGAGTTCTGGTGTCGAAGGATCCGTCAGGTTTGCGCAGTCGGGAGCCGATGGTCATGAAACACTTTCCGCGTTCGAGAATGTCGGGGCGCTGCAACAGCCAGTGGATGCCTTCGGTAAGCGTCAGCGGCGTACGGTCTGCGTCGACGATTGCGGGCAATGCTTCGTCCGGGCTCCAGTTGGCCAGGTGATCCCCGCGGTCGACTCCACTGAGCAGATGTAATGGGCTTTCGGGCAGCGTTGCCTGCTCGGTGGGGGCGAACAGATCGACGTCCGCCATGTCGACAACTATGAATCCGCGCTTGTTCTCGAGCTCGAGCAGCGGAGTCAGAACTGAAGCCGGAGCCAGTTTTTCGTGCACGGTGAGTAGTCCGACATCACCGTGCCCGGTTGCGGCCTCCCTGACATCGCCGGCAGAAAGTCCAGCCATCTCGTGAACACCGAGTTCGATCAATCGCTCGGCCTGCTGATCGATGGGCGGGAGGTAGAAATGCATATCTGCGATCCTACCGATCGTGAGCAGAGCGATCGGAGGGTTCGGCCGCGAGGGAAGTCGGCCACGCAACGCCCAACGCGCGCATGATGAACGGGACGGTGGTCGCTACGACGGCGTCAACTCGGTCGCCGGCCATGAGCATCGGGCGTCGGCTTTCCACGCAGGCGAGGATGAGTTGCGCGGATGCGGCAGCATCGGAATCGACAAAGACACCGGCGTCGACACCTTCCTGAACGAGCTGTTCGACCAGAACCGACAGCGGGACAATATGTTCGAGGAAAATTTCGCGATCATGCGCTGACAACAATTCGACCAACGCGATTCCTGTGAATCGTTGCAGTGAGAACTCGACGAGTGTCAGTTTGACGAGGATTTCGAGTCGGTCCACAGGATTCTCGCGGTCCGCGAGTTCACGCTCGGCCAGGAGTAGGAATCTATCCATCTCGCGTGTGGACCAGGCGAGCAGTAACGCGGATTTGTCGGGGAAGTAGTTGTACACCGCTGTCCGCGAGACGCCGGCCGCCTGGGCCACGGTCTGCAGCTTCACGTTTTGCCAACCCTGCTCGTGAAGTTCGCGAATGAATGCGTCCAACATGGCTTCTCGGGTGGCGATTTTGTGCTCAGCGGTTGTCGCACCACCGGTCAACTTCGGCATGGTCGATCCTCCTGGGTCTGATTCACGGTCACGGGGAGGTCGAACAGGTCCGCAACAAGGCGCGGATCACCTTGCCACATCGAGACGGGTGCGAGCATCATCTGCTGCGCGATCGAGCGTACGGATCGGCAGACCTCTTGCTCTTCGGCGAGTGTGAGCGTCGTGCGTTTGCGCAATCGCTCCATCTCCGCGGTAGTGAGATCAGTGATCCATTCCTCAGCTGCAAGCGAGAGGGGTGAATCCGGTGTCACGACCGATCCAACTCGGCACTGGAGAACCGCGAAGTCATCACGGACAGCGTGATGACGGCGACGACCGAGACGGCGTGTGCCGCCGCCAGCCAGAGCGACTCGGGTGCGTGTTTGTGAAGGGTGGGCGCCATCAGCATGGCCATGAGGAGGGCGAGACTCGACAACATCGCGGGACCGTTGGGGCGGCCGACAAGCAGGCTGACCAGAAGAACGAGCGCGACGACGCTGCACGCCACATCTACAGGCGGGTACGTGGCCGGAACGATTCCGCTGACAGTGTCGGTGAAGTTCAGCCCGATCGACACCAACTGCGCGAGACCTGTCGCGCCGGCCAACCAGGCCGTCCAACGCAGTCCGTGGAGTCCGGCTTTCCGAAGGCCGGTCAGGGTTCCTTCGGCGGATTCCCACGCTTCGGACGTCGGTGTTGTCACGGTTACTCCTTTTTATGACGAGGTGTCGTCATAAAGTAGCAGTGCGCGATCGCGAGATTCTTGCCGGTAGGTGACTGGCCTGCTTCGAAGGGATAGCGTCGAAGTACCGGCCGAAATGACAATCGCGGGGAGGTGGCTCGATGACGACCTCTGCCCACACGGATCGGCCCTCGTCGAAACAGAGTTGGTTGGCGCGCGCAGCCTTCGCGGCCCTGGTTCTTGCAGTCGCGGTGCTCCTGATCTTCGCCGGACTGAAAGCCTTGACCATGCTGATCCTGGGGATCGGTGGGGTGGTCGTGTGCGTCGTGGCCGTGTACTGGTTTCTGACCACCCGCGGATTCCTCCGCTGGATCTCGTTGGCGGTGGTGGTACTGACCCCGATCGTGGTGCTCACGTTCCTGGTCCGAGAACGACTCCTGTGGGTGGTATTGCTCGCGATCGGGTTGTTCGTGGTAGCCGGTATCTGCGCTCGCACCGCCTTGGCGGGGGAGGAGAAGGAATTGCCGGTTGTCGAGCGACCGGCACCGCCGCCCGTCAAGCCGTTCTTCGTGATGAACCCGAACTCCGGTGGTGGCAAGGTCGAGAAGTTCGACTTGAAACGCAAGGCCGAGGAACTGGGGGCCACGGTCGCACTGCTCGAGGGGCCCGAGAAGATCGACGTGACGGCCTTGGCCAGGCAGGCGGTCGCGGACGGCGCCGACCTACTCGGTGTGGCCGGTGGCGACGGAACACAGGCACTGGTTGCTGCTGTCGCGGCCGAACACGACCTGCCCTTCCTCGTCGTCAGCGCGGGAACGCGCAACCACTTCGCCGCGGATCTGGGGCTCGATCTCGAGGATCCATCTCGGTGCCTCGACGCGCTCGTCGACGGCGTCGAGGTCACGGTGGATCTGGGAAATGTCGGCGGTCGAACTTTCGTCAACAACGCATCGTTCGGGGCGTACGCCGAGGTAGTCCAGAGTCCGGAGTACCGCGACGCCAAGACCAGCACTTTCTTGCAGATGCTCCCGGATCTCCTCGCCGGACGTGCCGGAGCGGTGCTGACTGCGCGCTCCCCGAGCGTGTCCGCGGTGGGTCCACAGGCTGTGCTGGTCAGCAACGGCCCGTACGAGATGAACGACCTGGCGGGGCTCGGTCATCGGCCGCGATTGGACCGGGGCACTCTCGGAATCGTCGCGATCTCCGTCAGCAGTGCCCGTCAGGCCATCGGGTTGCTCCATCGGGCGCATCAACACGGTCTGGCTCAGGGCACCGGATTCGAGGTGATCGTCGACGCCGACACCGACGAGATTCCGGTCGGCGTCGACGGCGAGGCGCTGGTGATGCCAACTCCGGTCAGGTGCACGGTCAGTCCGCAGGCGCTGAGGGTCAGAGTCCCCCGAGATCGACCGGGTATCCGTCGACCCCGGCACGCCTGGGATCTGGTCCGGTTGCGAGAGTTGGCGAAGTTCAGGAGATCCAGCGCATGACCTGACCGACGGCCAGGACTCCCTGCGGATCATGCGTGTCCGCCAAAGCGCTCAGCCAGTGAGCGGTGTCCTCGTCGTAGGTGCGGGCGATCTTCTCCGGGTCGACGCTCGGCGCGAAGTTGGGCAGTGCATGCCCGTTCGTCCATGGCGCCATCGTTCGTCCGAGAGTCTCGGCGTGCGGGACTACCGCGTCGACCATCGGTGGGGCAAGAACTCCGACGGTGAACAGCGAGAAGGCAGCGTCCCGATGGCAGAAGGCGCTGCGGTGCTCAGGTTCCCGTGCGAGGGCGCCCCCGAGGAGACGTAATTCGACGACGGTTTGGGGTGAACCGGATCCGGGGCCGGCAGCGGCCAGCAATGCGTCGACGGCCTCGTGTGACAGCTCGTTGGTCAATGCCGTGGATTCGTGCGTCGGCATCGGGTCGACGGGATCGGCGTGCACTGCCCCGAGGGCGGCATAAGGCAGCACACCGACTGCGTCGATCAAGGGCGTTGCGATTGAACGGATTCGGTCGATCAGTGACTTGGCATCGGATTCCTCGGCAAGACTTGCGAATCTGACCGCGACGGTGAGCCTGCCGGCCAGCGGTGGCGGAACCTGTGGAAGGGGTGGAAGTTGCAGAAAGGCAAGAGAGGTCGAGCTGTGCTCAGGCAGGTCGGCGCACCAGTCCAGCCAGGCGTGCGCGACCACGCTTGCATCTGCGCCGTCGAAATAGAGTGCACCGCCGTAGAAGTGGGTGACCGGTAGTAGGTCGATCTCGATGGCTGTGACAATGCCCAGTGTGGCCTTGCCGCCGCGCAGTCCCCAGAACAATTCGGCATGTTCGTCGGGGGTGACATGAATGAGTTCGCCACTGCCGGTGACGATGTCGAACGAACGAACGTGATCCGACGAGAGCCCGTACGTGCGCACCATCGGGCCGATGCCGGCGCCGGTGAGGAAGCCGGCGACTCCGACCGTGGGTGAAGAACCTGCCAGTGGCGCCAAGCCGTGGGGTGCGGCAGCGTCGATGACGTCCTGCCAGATCAAGCCCGCGCCGATTCGGGCAGTGCGGTTTTCGGGGTCGACGACGCACTCCGTGAGCCTGCCGGTGTGGACGAGGAGAACGTCACTGCCGAGAGGGACCGCGCCGTGGCCGGTGCGCTGAACACCGACGCGCAGACCCAACTTCGCCGCGAATCGCACCGTTGCGACAATGTCTTGCGCGCTCTCGACTGCCACCACAGCGCCAGGCGCGACGGGAACCGCTGCATTCCACGGAATCGCCAACTCGTATCCCGTTTCGCCAGGCAGGGAAACGGAGCCGGTCACCTCTGCGCGCAGTGATTCGACCGCGGCGTCGAGCGTGGGGGTTTGAAGGTTCATGGTCTTCCTTTCCTCATCCGTCTTTCGGTCAAGGGAAGGATGTCCGAACAGGCTTGGGTGGTTCTTGACGTATGTATCCCGAGCGGATCCAAGTTTTATCCAAGCGCATTCTCGCAGTTCAGGGCCATGTCGATCGCGCTCGTTCAGCTACGCCCCGCATGCCGAGTGTCTCCGATTCGGCCGCCACTTCCGTCAGCTCCCGTTCACGTTCGGCGGACGGCTCTCGGAGCTGCGCCCGAAGCAGTCGACAGCGCAGCAGTGTTGGTGCTCCGCCGGAGCCAGTTGCGATCTTCTCGGCCTGATCCAGGAGAGTCGATGCCTGCTCGACGTGACCGAGAAGCGCGTGCAGACGCGCGGAGGCTTCGGCGACCGAGCCCAGTTCACCGACATGGCCCACCGTTGCGATGCAGCCGGTGTGTGGCGAGAGTAGGTCGATGAACGTGTCGGCGTATTCGACCAGTTCCAGATCTGCCACGACGCGTGCAAGTAGTGTCTGGTGTCCCAATGTCGTCCACGTCTGTGGCCCGCGATTGATCAGCCACTTCTTGATGCCTTCGGAAGTGGCCTCGCGCTCGCCTCGGGCGGCGTCGATGGCGATGGTCCACGAATCAGGTTCCACGACACCGGGATCAGATTCTGCCAACGCACCTCGCTCCCATTCCAGAGTGTTGAACGCCAGATCTGCGCTGCCAGCCGTGTACAACTCCGTTTGCAGATGGATCTGCCTGGCCGTCTCGTACTGCCGGCGGGCTTGCGCGAAGTCTCCGTACCATTCGGCGAGAGTTGCTTCCATCCAGCGTAATTGGACCCGAACCACCGGGAGTCTCAGTAGCTCGCAGCCGATGATCCCCTGCCTGACGTGTTTGACGGCGGCATCGACATTGGCCAGATTCATCTCCGTCATGCTCGCGACGGCGTGTGCGACGACGCTGTCGACACGCGATTGTTGGTGCGGCAGTTCGAAAAGCTCGCGCAGTAGGCGCATGGACTCCGCGCTGTGCACCGCGACTCCGGAGAAAAGCAGAATCCGTCCGAGCAGCGCGTCCGCGATCACATCCGGATCGTCGAGTTCGCGGGCGATGTCGAGAGCACGGGCGCTCCATCGATTCGGGATCTCGGCTTCGGGGTGGTAGCAACTTCCCACCGCCAGCGCAGCAAGAACCCGTGCGTGAGCTGACCTGTCGTTCTCGACCAAGGGCTCGACCGCCGCGAGCCGTTCGAGCAGTGGTCCCGGATCGGTACCGTAGGAAACCCACGGCCACGCACCGGCGGCCCGAAGTAATGCGCCTGCCAGTCGTCCGACGGCGGAGGTTCGCCCCTCCCGAACAGCCTCGAGGAGACCGGCATTGACGACGTCGAGAACTGTCTGCCCTCGACCTGCGCGGGCGAGGGCCTCGACTCTGGCCACCAGCAGGTCGTCCCGATCGTCAGCGGATTGCTGGGACACCGGAAGTAAGTCGAACGCGCGGACAGCTGCCTCCCACCACTCGGCCGCGGTCTCCGAACTCCACCGATCGGTCGCATCCTGAGCTGCAGCCGTGCATGCCTCCAGAACGACGAGTGGATCGACCAGGGGAAGTGCTGACATCAGATGTTGCGCGCGGCGGCTCAGCCGGTCCGGATCGGAGGAATTTTCGAGCACTTCGGCAACTCGGGCATGTATCCGCTGGCGACGAAGCGTGGGTATCGCTTCGAGGACTTCGTCTCGGAGAAGGCCGTGAGCAAAGACGTAACCGCCGTTTGCCGAGTCCGCGACGATGATTCGTTCATCAGCAGCCGCGTCGAGATGGTCGGCGAGAGTGTCGACATCGAGACGGGTGGCTGCGGCCAGTGTGTACACCTCGATGGCGTCGCCGATAACTGCGGCAACCCGAAGAGCGTGCAACACTGCCGGTTCCACTGCGGCAAGCCGTCGACCGAGGACAGATCGAACGGCGACGGGGATGCCGTCGCCCAGTCGCTCGTTCCGGGGAAGCCTGGCGTACTCCGAGACGAACAGCGGGTTGCCGCCGGTTCGTTCCGCCAGGGTTCGCGCCTCCGCGTCGTCGAGCGTGTCCCCGGAGACGCACCTTGCGAGTGTTGCAACCTCGCCCTGCGCGAGCGCCGGCACAATCATGGTTCGGTTTCCTTCGCCGTGGAGTACGGCTTCTTCGAACTTGCGCACTGCCGGCCCGACTTCCGAGTCTCGGAGCGTCGACACGAACCAGACTCTGGCACTGGTCATTGCGCCGACCAGGTAGGTCAGGCAACGAAGGGACGTGGGATCGGCCCATTGAATGTCGTCGATGACGACGGTCAACAGTGCATCTTTCGCCGCAGCTTCGATGGTGGTGCGAACCCGTTCGTAGACGGCAAATCTCGCTTCGTCCGGATCGATGTCCGTCGGCGGCGTCAGTACGAAATCGGCGTCGGCTCCGAGTTCCCGAACCAGTCGGCGGATCGGCCACCACGGCGGCGTTCCGTCGTCCTCCGGGCAACGTGCCCAGACGGTGGCTCCTCGAATGGACGTTGTTCTCGACGAACACTCCTCGGCGAATCGTGTCTTGCCGATGCCGGCGGGGCCGGTCAAGATCAACCAGCGAGGCGAGCCACGGCGAACGTCGTCGAGCATCTTGTCGGCGACAATCGTCTGAGCGTCGCGCCCGACGAACAAGCGTGAGGAATCCGTCTCGGGCATCGCTGCTACGGCTGGGGGAGAAGCCGGGACCGAAACTTGTTCGGCCCCCGTCCATCCCGGAGTGCGCGGCCAGGCGGCCAGGCCGGGTTCGTGGCGCAGGATCGCGCCTTGCAATGCTGTCAGCTCCCCGCCGGGCTCCAGTCCCAGCTCGGCGTCGAGCCGAGACGCGTGTAATCGAAACTGTTCCAACGCTTCCGGTGACCTGCCCGCCCGATGCAGGGCAACCATTCGCAGCCAGCAGGTCCGGTCGCGGAACGGGTACTCGCTACAGAGTTGAGCAGCTTCGACCAGCGCGGGTGCCAGGCGCCCCAGAGCCAGAAGCGCCGTTATTCGGGTCTCCCGGCACTCGGTCCGCACTTCCTCGAAGGCTGCGGCTTCCACCTCCACCCAGTGCGCGTCGTTCAGGTCGTCCAGAAGCTGCCCCCGGACCGAGGCGAGGGCACGGTCAGCGGTCGTCAAAGCCTCCTGCCACCGTTCGTTCTCAGCGTGTTGTCGCGCCGTTTCGGCGTCGTCGAGAAACACCGACAGATCGACGTCTGCCGGAGCGACCTCGAGGACATAGCCAGGCGATTGACGCACTATCGGTGACGCCGTACCGGTTTCGACGCGTAGCGCTCGGCGCAGGTTGGAGATGTACGCCTGGATGCTTGCCATCGCACTCGCCGGTGCGTCGTCGTGCCAGAGAGCATCGATCAGCCGGTCGGTGGAGACGACGCGACCACGGTTGAGCAGTAGAACGGCAAGGACCGTTCGTTGTTTTCGAGGGCCCAGATCGATCACGTCGCTCGTCGCCGGACCCCGTGCGACCTCCAACGGCCCGAGCAGTCGATAGATCATCCGTTTCCCCTCGTACCTGCGGACGCAGGACGGTTCGATTCTAAGGAGCGAAATTCATACATGCAGGACAAAACGGTCAACTAGTTCTCGTCAACATCTGCTCGGATTCCTCGGAAAGAGTCTGGTTGACGCTGGTAGTGCGCAGCGTCGCCGCACAGACCAACGAACCGAGAGCTGCGATGAAGGCTGCGACAAACAGTGCCAACCGAAGTCCACCGACGAAGTCGTCCGGTGGTCCGCCGGGCAGCATCGACTGCGCCGGAAGGAAGGCGCCGAGCACGGCAACCCCGACTGCGATGCCGGTCTGCCGGAACGCGTCGTTGATCCCTGCGGCCAATCCGGAATGGTTCGAAGTGCTTTCGCCCAGAACCAACCCACTCATGACGGGGTTGAACACCCCGGCCCCCACGCACGCGACAACAAATCCGGGAAGTATCGCGTACGGCGAACTGGTCACGTCGACGACGGTCATCATGACCAGCCCCACCGAGACGAGTAGAAGCGAGCACGTCAACGAGACCGAGACGGGGATGCGCCCGTCCAATTTCGCGGTGGCGCCCGCGACGACGAACATCGCTATCGTCGCCGGTAGATACACCAGGCCGGCGTCCATGGGAGACAGATGCAGCACGTTCTGCAGGTAGATGGTCGTGTAGACGAACACCGCGAACATGGAGGCGGAGATCGAGAACGCTGCGATCTGCGCGCCGGCGAAGGCCCGATTGGCGAGCAGATGCGGGGGCAGCATGGGCTCGGTGGTACGAAGCTCGTGCAGGGAGAAACCGATCATGGCGGCCGCGGCGATCACCGCGGCGATCATCGGCTGCGGCTCGAACCACCCATCCTCGTTACCGCGTAACAAACCGAACACCAGAGCTGCCAGGCCGGTGGACACCAGAATCTGCCCGGGCACGTCCGCGCCGCGAGGTCGAGGATCGCGTGACTCGGGAACCCACCGCACCGTCATCGCCAGTGTGATCAACCCGATCGGAACGTTGATCAAAAAGATTGCGCGCCAATCCAACAACTCGGTGAGCAACCCGCCCACCAGTGGGCCGACGGCAAACGCGCCCCCGATCGTGGCGCCGTATGCAGCCAGAGCAGTCGCGCGCTGGGGACCCTTCTCGAACACGTCCGCCAGCAAGGCAAGTGAGCAGGCGAAGAGTACGGCACCGCCGATACCCTGAGCGGCCCGCGCGAGGTCGAGCACCCAGATGTTCGGCGCCAGAGCGCAGAACAGAGATGCCGTGGTGAACCACAGAATGCCGATGACGAAAACATGGCGTCGACCCCGTCGGTCTGCCCACGATCCGGCGCTGAGAACCACCGTCGCCAATGCCAGCGTGTACGCGTCGATCACCCATTGCAGGGCGCTGACTCCGGTATCGAGATCGAATGCGATCGACGGCAGGGCGGTGTTGACGACGGCGATGTCGAGCATGAGCATTGCGGTGCTCACGCATACTGCCAGCAGAGTGGCTCGTCGTACTGCGGTGTTCTTCGGGGTGATCGGTGCGGTCATGGCCCGTCCTGATGGTCGAAGGGGTGTGTACTCGGAACACCCTGCGCTCCGACGCTTGGGACATATCGGGCGAAATGCTTGGAACCCGCATGGTTGATAACTGCCGTGTTACTCGGAATCCGTCACCACCTGCTCGGTCGAATACGCACTCTCCCAACGGTTAATCTCTGGTCATGGAGACCAGCCAGTGGGTGCGACGGGTGTTGGTGGTGGAAGACCAACCACTGATGCGTGCGCTCGTCGGTGACACGCTCACACACGCCGGGTTCGTGGTCCATACGGCCGGATCGGCGGTCGAAGCGCTCACGGAGTTCGACGGATTCGATCCTGACCTCTTGGTCACGGACATCGACCTTGGCGTGCGGCCGAACGGCGTCGATCTCGCGAACATCGTCACCGTGAAGGCTCCGCATTGCGCGATCGTGTTCCTGACGAACTACCCCAACGCATCGACAGCGCCAGGTTCTGCGGGTGTGCCGCCGAAATCGTTGTTCGTGGACAAGGCGGCTGTCCAGTCGGCGGATCAGTTGATCGGCGTAGTGGAGGCCGCGTTGACGGAAACCGAGCCACCGACGCTCGGGAGTGATCCGGACTCCGCCTTGTCGAGCCTCACCAGATCACAGCTCGATCTTCTGCGTTACATCTCGCTCGGGTGGTCGAACAGCGCAATCGCAGCGCATCGTGGGTCCTCGATCCGAGGTGTGGAGAAGCTCATCGCGCGCACTCTCGAGAGCCTGGGATTGACGCACGATTCGTCCACCAATCCGCGAGTGCTTGCTGCGAGTATCTTCATCCGCCATTTCGGTGTGCCCGAAGTGACCGACTCGGTGTGAACCCGCGCGAGTGGTGGCTTCGTCTCGGTGATCGGAACATCGTCACCAAGTGGTCCTGGATTCTGACGCTGCCGTTCGCGGTGACCGTGATGGCCAACTACTACCTGTGTACCGGGGTGCGCGAAGTAGGCGTGATGGCAGTCGGCGCCTTCGCGACCCACTGCGTTGTCGGGGTGATGCTGCTGATGGCGAGGGCTGTTCTTGCAGCACACCGATCGCAGCTCGCAGCCCTGGCCCTGTTCGCAGTGGTCGGCGCGATCCGCCCGTTCGTCCTCGACGCGATCACCCGCTCGCTCGAACTCCCCGTCGACCCCAGACCGATGCTCGTCCGTGTGGCACTCAACGTCGTGTGCAGCGTTGTCTTCTTGTCGTTGACCGCCGTACTGGTAAGCGCTCTCCGTGACCGCCTCGCGCTGCAACGGAGTTTGAAGGTTGCCGGGGCCGCCGTCCGACTCCAACAGACCCGGGATCGATTCCGCCTCGGCCAAACCCGTGCGCAGTGTCGGCGAGAGCTCGAGCGCAGTATCGAGACGGTCATGCACGCGGTTGCTGAAACGGAACTCGAGGGAGTGCGAGGAGCAGCTCTCTTGAAGCGAATCTCCGACGACGTGGTTCGCCCGATGAGTCATCGACTGTTCCGGGAGATTCCCCCGATCGAATCACCGACGCCGACTGTGCGGCTGACGGCGAGAGATCGACTGATCGGCGTCGTACGCAGCGTTGAACCGGCGCCACTGTACGTACCGGTGTTCGCGTACACGGCACTGGTGACCGTCTACCTGCTTACGACTTACGGCGTGACGTTCACGGCGGTCCAGCTCGGCGTCGGTTTCTGGCTCTTCGTCGGTGGCAATGCGTGCGCTCGCCGAGTTGTCAGCAGCGGAGACGGCCCTCTGAGACGGATCGCGACTCTTTCTGCGGTGTACTGCGCGAGTGCGTTGATCAGCAGTACCGCGACGTGGCTGCTCCTGACGGTGTTCGGCCGTACCCCGACTTTCTATCTCTCGTCGATGGCCGTCTACCCGTTGGTTGCGCTGTCCGTCTGTCTGATCAGGGCTGCGGATACGCAGCGTCAGGACGAGGAGCGTCAACTCCGCAGCGCCCTGAGCCGGCAAGCGCTCGATGCAGCTCGTATCCATGCCGAGCTCATGCACACCCGACGCGGACTGGCCAGGTTGTTGCACTCGTCGGTGCAGGGCGAACTCGTAGCGGCCGCATGGTCTTCGGGCGCCGTTGCCGGTCGCCCGGTCGATGTTGCGGCAACCATTGCCCACATTCTCGACGGCTTGGAAAGCGACCTGTCTGCGTCATCCGATCAGCCGGCTGACTCCGATGCCCGAAAGCGTATCGATGATCTTGTCACGGTGTGGCGCTACGCAATTCCGGTCGTCAGTCACGTCGACGACGAAGTCTGGGCGGTGATCGGTTCCGGCTCCGCTCGGCTCGACAGCGTGGTGGAGATCCTGTCGGAGGGACTGACCAACGCCGTGAAACACGGTGCAGGAGGGCCCGTCTTCCTCGAGGTGACACTCGCCGATGCTCGGGCGGTAGTAGTGCGGATCAGTTCGCCGGGTCGGATGCCGGTGGCACGGGACTCAGGGATCGGGCTTGAATCGCTCGCCGGTACGGTAACGTCCCTCGAACTTGTCGAAGAGGAAGACCGGGTGGTCCTCACAGCCGTGCTTCTGTGACACCGTGAGTGGCGATGTCGTGGAGGCCGAACGTTTCGCCAATGGCCGGATTGGCCGCTTGTACGGTCGCAGAAATGGAATCGATTACTGCGCAGCTCATCCCACTCGCCACCGGCGTCGTCATCAGCCCGATTCCTCTGGTTGCGATCATCGCGATCCTGCTGTCCACTCGGGCGAAGGCAAATGCATTCGCGTACACCGCGAGCATCGTGCTGGCCGCGACAGCGATCACAGCAGCGACGGCACTCTCGACCACCGAAGTGGAATCGAAGTCCAGCGGCAGCGCGCATACCGTCCAGACGGTGTTCGCCGTCGTGTTCACTGTCGGTTTTCTGGCGCTCGCGTACTCGAGTTGGCGTGGCCGTCCGAAAGACGATGCCGAGCCGGCGATGCCGTCGTGGCTGGCACAGATCGACTCGATGCAACCGGCCAAAGCTGCGGTTCTGGGACTGTTGTTGACCGTACCCAACGCGAAGAACCTGCCGCTCGAACTCAAGGCAGGTTCGATCATCGGTGGCGGGCACCTCGGCTGGGTATCAGTGATCGCGTACTCCGTCCTGTTCGCGGTAGGGGCGTCCATCGCCTTGATCGTGCTGTCAGCATTGGCTGCCGTGCCCTCGGCGAAGGTGACCGATGCACTGAGCGCCACCAAAAGCACTCTGATCAGCCACAATGCAGCAATCATGACCGTTTTGTTCCTGATGCTGGCAGCATTGGAACTCTCGCACGTTGTCGAAGCCCTGTCGAAGTAGCAACTTGTTTTCGAGGAGAAATCGAATGACGATCACACCCAGCGAAGCGCCGGTAGTCGAGACAACGTACGGGCCGGTTCGAGGATCGACGAAAGGCTCGGTGTCGAGTTGGAAGGGGATTCGTTACGCGGCACCTCCGGTCGGTCCGCTGCGATTTCGCGCGCCGGTTCCGCCGAAGCCATGGACCGAGGTCCAGGACGCAACAGAATTCGGACCGTGTGAGCCGCAAAGTCGACTCGCGATGATCCCGCTCGGTGAGAACGTTCCGATGGACGAAGACTGCCTGTTCCTCAACGTGTGGGCACCGGGCCCTGTCGGTTCTGATGCGCCGGGTAAACCGGTGATGGTCTGGATTCACGGCGGAGCGTATTTCCGCGGAGCGTCCAGCCAACCACTTTTCGACGCAACCACATTGGCTGAGAACGGCGACGTTGTCGTCGTCTCGATCAACTACCGCATCGGTGTGTTCGGCTTCGTCGATTTCTCGTCCTTCAATTCGAGTGAACATACCTTCGAGCCCAATGTCGCTCTCCGCGACATGATTGCAGCGCTGCAATGGGTTCAAGGCAACATCGCGGCTTTCGGTGGCGATCCCGACAAAGTGACGTTGTTCGGCGAGTCGGCAGGTGGCGGCGCGGTGACGACGCTGATGACCGTCCCGTCCGCTCGCGGCCTGTTTCATCGCGCTATTGCCGAAAGTTCGCCCGCCACTTCGGTGTACGGTAGTGAACGTGGTGAGATCGTCGCGAAGCTGTTTCTCGAGATCTTCAGCGGCGGAAGCGATCTGGGTCTGTTGCGGTCCACGTCTGCCGAAGACTTGATCGGGCCGTCAGACGAACTGTTTGCTCGCGTCCCCCAGGAGACGCCTGGCACTTTGGCGTTCGCGCCGATCGTCGACGGTGATCTGCTCCCTGACTACCCGGTGCGCGCGTTCCGTCACGGCAATGCACACCCGATTCCGCTGATCATCGGAACCAACAAGGACGAATCTTCGCTCTTCCGGATGATGAAGTCGCCGTTGATGCCGATCGATCCCGTCGTGATCACGTCGATGTTCGCGGAGATCGCCGACGATCATCCAGGACTCGAGCTACCGGATCATTCTCAAATCGAAGGCGCGTATTCGGGACTGTCCAAGCTGGGCGCCGGTCTCGGTTTGACCCGTGATTTCGGATTCCGGCTGCCTACGTTGTGGATCGCCGAAGCGCACAGCAAGGTTGCGCCGACGTGGTTGTATCGCTTCGACTACGCGCCGCCGATGCTCAAGGCGCTGAAGATCGGTGCGACCCACGGCACCGAACTTGCCTACGTCTTCGGCAACATCAACCACGGGGCACGAGACATCACCTACAAGTTGGGTGGCTTGAGCGCGGCGCGTCATGTCTCTGAGCGCATGCAGGCGAGGTGGTTGGACTTTGCCAGAGCTGCAGGCGATTACGACGCCGGGGACGATCGCGAACTGGGTGCGGACCCGGGGTGGCCCACTTACGACACCGACACACGCTCGACACTGTTGATCGACAAACGCGATGCCGTCGTCGCTGATCTCGACCGCGAGATCCGGGAGGCGTGGGGTGAGACGGTGATTGCATTCACCTGACGGTTCAGCCCTGCTCCAATTCGGCCAGGTAGTGCGAGACGGGTCCCACGGTGAGCATTCCGCTTCCGGCGCCGGCTATTTCGGCGGCGGCAGGTAGGAGCGCCGCTCGCGCACGCTCCTTGACTCGATGGTCGCCGACTGCAGTGGCCGCTGCGGCAGTCAAGCACCACAGTGCCTCGGAGAGTAGGTCTTCGGGCGGGTCCGGCAATGCCTCGACGGCCTTCGCTGCTTCGTTCGTCTGCCCCTGTGCGATGAGCAGGTGTGGCCGGGCCCAGGGTTCGTAGGGGCCCCACTGCGTAGTCGGGTCGAAAACCGCCGGCAGTCCCCGCCATACGCGGAGGGCGAGAATTGCGAGAGGGAGTATGCCGTCCGCGAGACCCGGCATGCCGGCATCGGAAAGATTGACCGCCGCAGCTTCGTACAGCTTCTCGCAGTGCGCGGCCTCCGCGCCGGCAGCGGCAGTACGCACAGCGCGAAACCAGGTGGTGAACACCGCTGCCAACGGGCGTTCGTGACGTCCGGCCAATCGATCAACCGTCTCGGCATGTAGCTCGGCTGCATCGAATTGCCCAAGGGCGCTGAGGGTTTGCATGCGGATCAGATGGCCGAGGATTTCGAAGGTAGCCAGGCCGTGTCGAATGGCGAGGTCGACCAGTTCACGGCCGATGTCGTCGCGCTCGGAGGCCAGACCGTTAGTCCAGAACGTCTGCATGAACAATCCGTTCAGAGCGAAGGCCAGGAGCCCTGGATCGTCGAGAGCGCGACCGATCTGTACTGCGGCACGGGCACATTCGAGACCGTGATGACCGGGCAGTCCGCGCGATTCGAGTGCGATTGTCGCCAACAGTCTCGCCCGAGCGGGTTCGTTGCCGGCCGGAAGTCGATCGAGAGTGCGCTGAGCGGCCTCGACGATCTGCGTAGCCTGCCGAGGATCGTCGGATCGCGTCCAGATCCCGGGCACGTCGTAATTGCCGATGATCCGCGCGGTGAGTTCGACGTCGTCCAATTGTTCAGCGGCGCCGATGATTGTCAGTCGTTGGTTTCGGGCAGTCTCGAGTCCGCTTCCGCCCGCAACTGCCAAACTTCGGAGGAGGCCGACGGTTGACTCCAATCTCGATTTCGATCCTGCCGCTACGGTCCGGTCGTACGCTGCCGAAACCTGACTGAAGATCTGTTCTGCCCCTACAGGATCCAGGCGGGTTTCCCGGCGGAGAATGTCGGACTCGAGGTCGTTCAGTCGTGGACCAGGGTCGATGCCCAACTCTTCGGCGAGTAACTTCCGTGCGCGACGTAGGACTGCCAGAGCATCGCCTTGACGATCGGACCGGTACAGTGCCAGAGCGAGTAGTCGCCAACCCTCCTCGCGCCAAGGGTGTTCCGTCACGTGGGCATCCAGATCGGGAATCGCTTCGGCAGCTCGCCCGAGATCGAGCTGCGCGGATGCCAAGCGTTCGACGGCAGTCAGACGCAGTTCCTCCAAGCGTGATCGCTCCGTTCGGGCCCAAGGCTCGTCGGCGAACTCCGCGTAGGCCGGCCCTCTCCACAGCTGCAGCGCGGTTCGGAGCAGTTCGAGTGATTGCGCCGGCGTCGAATCTGCGGCTTCTCGCACCAGTCTTTCGAATTCCCAAGCGTCGACCGCGTCGGGTGCTGCATGAAAGGCGTAACCGGGCCCTTCGGTGACAATGACTTTCGGCTTCTTTCGCGGCGCGCGATCCGGTTCGAGCGCACGCCTCAATGCGGAAACGAACGTACGTATTGCGCTGGTAGCGCCGGACGGAGGATCGACCCAGAGGTCGTCGACAATCACGTCCACGGGAACAACACGGCCGCGGGCGACGACGAGACGAGCGAGGACCGCTCGGTGTCGTGGACCCTTCAGATCGATCTGGTGTGAAGACTCGTTCCACGCGACCACGGGTCCGAGCACTCCGAAAGCCGGGGCTTCAAATGTGTGGTCTCGCATTTCCCCACGCTATCGCGCTCATCGAACGCTCATCGACTGCGGCGAAGCTGATTGCCATCACCCCGACCTGCCATCACCCCGACTAACGAGAGCGATCGATGACTATCACCATTCCAGGCTTCGACTACCAGCAGATTTCCACAGCAGACGGAGTGCGGCTCAACGTCGCGGTCGGCGGAAGCGGAACACCACTCGTCCTTCTGCACGGCTTCCCTCAGACTCACCTCATGTGGCGTCACGTAGCCACTGCCTTGGCGTCGGATCACACCGTCATCTGCCCGGATCTCCGCGGATACGGAGCCAGCGACAAACCGGTCGAGGAAAACCCGGACACCTACTCCAAACGAACAATGGCTGCCGACATCGTCGAGGTGGCGAGGAAATTGGGACACGAGAAGTTTGCCCTCGTCGGCCACGATCGTGGCGCACTGGTTGCCGTCAGATCGGGGCTGGATCATCCGGATGTGATCACGCAACTCGGCTCGCTGGACGTGCTCCCCACCCTGGATATGTGGGACATCCTGCATGGATCGAATGCTGCTGTGGCGTTCCATCTCTATCTCATGGCTCAGCCACCTGGTCTTCCCGAGCAGATGATCAGCGCCAGCGCCGACGCGTTCTTCGAGTACTTTCTCGACGTGTGGACGCAGAACCGCGAAGCGATTCCGGTAGACGTGCGGGCGGAATACCTGCGCGCCTCACGGGAGGCGGTGCCGTCGATCGTTGCCGATTACCGGGCGTCGGCAGGCATCGACATCGAACACGATCAGTCCGATCGGGAGGCGGGCAACCAACTGCACATGCCGGTCACGGTCATTCAGCAGGACTGGGGCTCGATGCTCGGCTACGACGCCGAGGCCCTGTGGAAAGCGTGGGCGCCCGATCTCGAGCACCGCACGCTGTCCGCAGGTCACTTCATGGCAGAAGAGGCGCCTGCCGAAGTGGTCGAGGCGATCCGGACCCTACTCGAGAGGTAGTTTTGACGCTTCTCGGCTGTCGAGGTACTGGCGAGCGCATCACGTGCGTCGCGAATGGACGAGGGGGATCGATGGGTTTCTCGCTGCACTTCATGCGGGTGACGAAGGACGTGCAACTCGATGTTGATCGGGCGGCGGTCGCCGCTTTCCTCGATCAGCAGGGGCTGCGCGTGGTCGAGAGCCCGTACGGAGGCGAGATCGTCGACCGTGACGACAGGGCATTGACGATCGACGGGGCCTTCTCCGACCTTCATCTCGACTCGCTCGAGCAGAGCGATCCACTCAGTGGTGGAATCTTCCACGCGACGCTGTCGCCTGCCGAGTGCGCGTTCGTCTACGACCTCTGCTCGGCGGCTGGGTTCCTGATCGTCAACCCCCAGGGTGACCCGACGTTTCTCGTTCCCCAGCGCAATCACGAGCCCGACGACGTTTCCGAGTTGGAGGACGTCGTCTGGGTCGACAGCGCCGAGGAACTGGCGCGGGCGCTCACCGGTGGTTTCCAAGCGTTCCGCGAGTTTCGGGACCGCGTGACAGGACGAGCCGCCGGTGCCGAATGATCGGGGCCCCGTCGGGTTGACGAAGGTCGGGTTCTACCGCTTGACCCCGGCCGCCAAGTCGTCGACGAGAACCTTGGCGGTCAAGGCGTATCCCGCGGCCTTGTAGTAGTCGAAGGGAATCACTCGACCAGCCTGCGCGGCGGGCAGACGCTGCCACGTCGGCGAGGTGTACACGCTGCCGGAGGCGCTGCGATCCAAGGCGAAGATGACGTCGGCTTCTTCGAGACGGTTGAACTGCTCCGATCCGAGCATCACGCGAAGGTCGGGGCCTTCACGGAGCACCTCGAATCCCAGGTCCTCGGCGACGGCGGTGCGGAAATCGTTCTGGAACCACGCGATCTGATCCTCCGCGGCGGCGACGAAGGCAACCTTCTTGCCGGCCATCAGCGGTTCGACGGTCGGGCGGACCTGAGCTACATGGGCGTCGTACTCGGCGAGTACTTCTTCGGCGCGATCGCTGCGCCCGATGCCGGTGAGGAAGTCCGACATGACCTTCCGCCACTCCGGGGTGAAGTCCTTGCCGACGGGCAGGACCGGTGCGATCTGCTGCATCCGGTCGTTGCCGTACGACCCAGTGTCCCACCAGCCGGCGCTGAGGACGAGAAGGTCTGCGCCGAGAGTCGAGATGTATTCGAAGTTGGGATCGGAAGCACCTTCGGCGAAGATCTCGACACCCGTGGCATCCGGGACCTCACGGCGTAGGTGTTCGGCTGCGCCGGTCGGGTAGGCGGTCACCGGGTATCCGGCGAGGATCGACAATTCGAGGCCGTCCCGCGGGTCGAGGGCAACGACGTTCTGCGGGTCCGTCGGAATGATCAGATTCTCGTCGCCGCGCGTGAACTCGAAGGTCTCCGCGTTCTCGGGCGTCGAACTTTCCGTGCTGCCGCAGGCGGCGAGAAACGCGGCCGCAGCGACGCCCGCGCCGACGCCGAAGAAACCGCGTCGCGTCAGGTTGTCCACGATCGCCCAGTAGTCGCGATCGGTCGTGGAGGGAGAAAGGAGTCGAGTCATGCTTGTTAGGTTAGCCTTAGGGGCTGTCTTCGGGAATGCTGAAACAGCTCCCGCGAACGCCAAGAAATACGGCGAACACGCCAGCACAGAGAGTGTTGTCCGCGTCACCGGCAGGTCTGATTCACAACCCACTTTCGACCTCTGACGTGCATGACGTCACAACCGGCCGCCTCCTCGATCGCGATTTGGCCCTGATCGCGCCGACTATGCTGAGTTGACCAGCAGTACGATTTCGGAGGTTGCAATGCAGATCACCAGCGTCGGCCACGCAGGATTTCACATCCAGACCGAGGCCGGATCCATCCTGTGTGATCCATGGGTGACCCCGACGTATTTTGCGTCCTGGGTGCCGTTCCCCGACAACACAGAGTTGGACTGGGACGCGCTGGGCAACTGCGACTACCTCTACGTCTCGCACCTGCACAAGGACCACTTCGATCCGAAGAATCTGATCGCGCACGTCAACAAGGACGCCACAGTCCTGCTCCCCGATTACCCGGTGCCGGACCTCAAGCGTGAACTCGAGAAGCTCGGCTTCCACAAGTTCTTCGAGACGGAAGACTCCGTCAAGCACACCGTCAGCGGTCCCAAGGGCGATCTCGACATCATGATCATCGCTCTGCGCGCTCCCGCGGACGGTCCGATCGGTGACTCGGGCCTCGTCGTCTCGGACGGGGAAACCACCTGTTTCAACATGAACGACGCCAGGCCCGTCGACCTGGACCCGCTGACCGACGCCTTCGGGAAGGTCGACATCCATCTGCTGCAGTACTCGGGCGCGATCTGGTACCCGATGGTCTACGACATCCCGAAGGGCACCAAGCGCAACTTCGGCAAGCAGAAGCGTCAGCGCGGCATGGACCGCTGCCGCAACTACATCTCCCAGGTCGACGCTGCCTGGGTTGTCCCGTCGGCCGGCCCGCCGGTCTTCCTCGACGACGACCTGCGTTACCTCAACGACGATCACGGCGACGAGGGAAACATCTTCCCCGACCAGATCACGTTCCTCGAGCAGATGCGCATCAACGGCAACGATCGTGGTCTGCTGATGATCCCCGGCTCGGCCGTCGAACTTCGCGGAAGCGAGAAGGTCGCACTGACGCATCCCATCCCGGACGCGGACGTCGACAGGATCTTCTCGAACAAGGCCGAGTACATCGAGAAGATGGCGCAGAAGATGGCACCGGTCATCGCCGCGCAGAAGGCCACGTGGGCGCCGGCCGAAGGCGAGCCGCTGCTCGACGGTCTCAAGGCCAAGTTCGAGCCGATCATGGCTCAGTCCGATCTGATCTGCGACGGAATCGGCTACCCCGTCGGACTCGTGATGGGAGAGGAGACGGTCGTCCTCGACTTCCCGAAGCGGATCGTTCGTGAGCCCATCGACGGAGAAGGCAAGTACCGCTACGGCTTCCGCATCGCTCCCGAACTGGTTCGCACCGTTCTGCGTGACGACGAGCCCGACTGGGTCAACACCATCTTCCTGTCGACACGCTTCACGGCGTGGCGCATCGGTGGGTACAACGAATTCCTCTACACGTTCTTCAAGTGCCTCACCGACGAGCGCATCGCGTACGCCGACGGCTGGTTCGCCGAGGCCCACGACGACAGCGCGTCTATCGAGTTGGGCGGGTACGAGATTCAGCGTCGTTGCCCACACCTCAAGGCGGACCTGTCGAAGTTCGGTGTCGTCGACGGCACCAACCTCACCTGCGATCTGCACGGCTGGCAGTGGGATCTCGAGACCGGCCGCTGCAAGACGTCCAAGGGCCACGAGCTGCGCACCAGCAAGCTGAGCTGAACCGAGCTCGTCGGGTGACGGGATACAGCAGGTCGCTCATCGGCCTGGCGACAGCGCTCGCCGGGTTGGCCGGTTACGTCGACGCGCTCGGATTCATCACGCTCGGTGGGCCTTTCGTTTCGTTCATGAGCGGCAACATGACGCAGGCGAGCGTCGCATTTGCCGACGGGGTGTGGTCGACCGCGAGAGTTGCCGGCGGAATCATCGTGCTCTTCCTCCTGGGAATCGCGCTGGGAACCGTCGTCACCCACTTCACGGAGCGCTATTCGGTCCGGGCTCGCAAGGTCACGGTGCTCGCGGTTGTAGCCGGGCTGCTGTCCATCGGTTCGGTGATGAGCAGCCTCGACGTCACCCCCGGCGCGATCTCGGCGATGGCCTTGGCGATGGGAGCCGTCAACTCGGTGTTCCAGCGCGACGGCGAGGTGACGATCGGTGTCACGTACATGACCGGTGCGCTGGTCAAGATGGGCCAGCGTCTGACCGGAGCCTTTCTGGGTGGCCCGAAGTGGGCGTGGCTGCAGCACTTCGGGATGTGCGCGGGGTTGATCGCGGGCGCGGTGGTCGGTGCGCTCGTTCATCGGTGGATCGGTCTTCACGCTCTGTGGCCCGCATCGGCGTTCACGGTTGTTCTGATCGCCGTTGCCTGGCAGGTCTCGCCCCCGTCTCCGGCAAAGGTGTAGAAAGAGCCAGACACAAATCCGGGGGTACAGGGGGAAGCAGTGGATGCTCTGATCATCGTGGTGCTCGGACTGCTCGGAATCGTCGCGGCCTCGACGCTCGGAGCGCGGATCGGAGTCGCAGCACCGTTGATTCTGGTGATGGCCGGGATCGTTGTCAGCCTCTTACCATTTGTCCCAGCAGTGGACATCGACCCGGAATGGATTCTGGCAGGCGTGCTTCCGCCACTGCTGTACTCCGCCTCGGTCTCGATGCCGTCGATGGAGTTTCGGCGTGAGTTCGGTGCCATCGGTGGGCTTTCCGTTCTGCTCGTGGTCGTGAGTGCGCTTGTTCTCGGTGTGTTCTTCTCCTGGGTGATACCAGGACTCGGTATCTGGTGGGGCATTGCACTCGGTGCGATCGTGAGCCCGACGGATGCCGTCGCGACGTCCATCGTCAAGAAACTCCCGGTCTCGCCGCGGGTGGTGTCGATCCTCGAAGGCGAAAGCCTGCTCAACGACGCCACCGCTCTGGTTCTGTTGCGTACTGCCATCGCCGGGGCCGCCGCATCGGTGTCGCTGTGGAGTGTGTTGGGCAAGTTCGCTTTTGCCGTCGTCGTGGCCGCGGTCATCGGAGTTGTCGTCGGCAAGGTCAACCTGATGGTTCGCGCCCGTGTCACCGATTCGACGGTCAACACGGTCATCTCGTTCACGGTGCCGTTTCTGGCGGCGATCCCCGCCGAAGAGTTGGGTGCGTCAGGGTTGGTTGCTGCAGTCGTGGCCGGGCTCGTCACCGGCTACGACGCTCCTCGGAAGCTGTCACCGCGACACCGGTTGTCCGACTCCCAGAACTGGCGCACAGTCGAATTGGTCCTCGAAGGTGCGATCTTCCTGGTGATGGGCCTCGAACTCTCGTCGATAGTCGACGATGTCCGGGTCGACCACGAGGGCATATCCACGGCGGTCTTCGTGGCGGCGGGTGCACTGTTCCTCACGATCTTGGTGCGGGCTCTGTACGTGGCCCCGCTCCTGCGAGCGCTCCAAGCGCGGGCGAATTTTCGTGAACGCATGAAACCCAGACTCTCCGACATCGCGAATCGCCTCGACAATCCCGAGGATTACCCGCCAGACGAACGACGCAGCAGGCGCCGGGCACCTTCGGCGAATCAGATGGAAAGGTTCAAGGTTCGGGTTCGGCGGACGGTTGCCGATATCGACTACTACCTCGCTGCGCCGTTGGGATGGCGTGAAGGCACGATCGTCATCTGGGCCGGCATGCGCGGGGCGGTCACTCTGGCTGCAGCGCAGACTCTGCCGGAAGACACCCCGAGTCGATCGCTCCTGATCTTGGTTGCGTTCCTGGTGGCAGCAGGCTCGTTGATCCTTCAGGGTGGGACGTTGAAGCGCGTCGTAGTGGCGACCGGTCCGGCAGCGCAGGACCTCACCGAATCCGAACTAGACGAGCATCGCAGGTTGCTCGACCTCCTCGAAGATGCTGCTGCGAGTGTCGTTCCGCCAGAGGGTCGGTCGAAGAAGAGGATCCGCCTCGACGTGATCGAAGCGCAGCGTCAGGCACTGCTCGACGCACGTGACGATGGCGTGTTCGACGCACGGATGCTCGGATCGGCACTTGCCGCGCTGGATGCCGATCAGATCAGTCTCGAACTCAGGGGCGGCCCGGACGGTTGATCACGTGCACAGGCGCTTTCGAGCAGACGTCATCATTGCCCGCGTGATCACGCCGTGCAGTACCTGAACGGGGGCGAAGTAGATTCGGCCCGCGCGGTTCTTCAGCTCCACGGCGGTGACGACGTGCAGGAGGCCGGCGTCGTTGTCGGCCTGAACCGAGGCGACGAATCGTAGGTGTTTCTCGTCCGCTTCGATGAGGGCCTCGCCGTCGGCGATCTTGTCGACGGCAAAGGTGTCGGGGCGTCCCTTGGCGATGCCGAGCAGTCCGACTATCCGCTCCCTGAGCCAGAACATCGCGAGGACGGGTGCGGGGACATTCCTGACGTCGAAGACTGCCTGCGCCCACTCCTCGGATGTATGGGTCGGAACAGCCGGGATGGTGATCGTGGTGGCTTCTGCCCAGTCCGGTGCAGGCATTGCCTTGAAAGCGAGTGTCATTTCGTCCTCCGTACGGTGCCGTATGGAACTTACCCATACGGTACCGTACGGAGGTGACGAATGCCCGCGCCCGACTCTCTCGTGACCAGTGGATCGATGCAGCTTTCCAGGCTCTGACAAGCCATGGGCCTGATGCAGTTGCAGTGGAAAAGGTGGCGCGCACGCTCGGATCGACCAAGGGTTCCTTTTATTGGCACTTCGCCAACCGCGACGAATTGCTGCAAGCTGCGCTCGGCCGGTGGGAAGTTTTGGCAACCGAGAGACTGATCTCCTCCGTCGAGTCCTCTGGTGAACCGGCGGAGGTGAGGTTGCGTCGTCTGGTGGATTCGGTCACGACCGGATTGGCCGGTCGCCGTGCGGAGTTGGAACTGCTTGCCGGGATCGGCCATCCTTTGGTTTCGGCGGCGGTTCGACGTGTCACCGAGCGTCGAGTTACCTACATCGTGACGTTGTTGGTCGATCTGGGGATGGACAGGCAGAAAGCGGAACATCGTGGCGTACTTGCCTATTCGATGTACCTGGGGCAGATGCAATTGGTACACAGTGCGCCCGATGTGGTTCCTGGCAGCGGTGCGGACGCTCAGGCGCTCGCCGACGAGTTCGTGAATATGGTTCTGGCCAGGTAAGTCCGCCGTCGAACGCAGCGTGATCTGCGCATCACCCTGCGCTTTCAGGTGAGGGACCACACATTGCGCGTAACCCATAGTTACAGATACTTTGAGGTCAGCTGAAGTGGGGTGCCGGATATGTCGACATTTCCCGGAGGCGCAAAACCGTTTCACGACAGGAAGAAAGGTGACTCACCATGAGCGTTGTGCTTATTTCGTTGCTGGTCGCCGCTGGACTCACCGTGCTGGCCACCAGTGACGGTGCCGGTCTGGACTTCGGGAGTCGGCAGCTGAACCGCCAGTTGAAGACCCGCACGCACCGGTAACCCCGGAAATCGGCCGGCTCCACGCGATACTTCGCGGAGCCGGCCGATTGCGTTGCTCCGGTCAGTTCACTCCGAGATCTACCAGCCAGGCCCGGGTGCTGCGGGCGACGATGCCCAAGGCAACGGCAGAACCCGTCGCGGAGTCGAACGCGACGCTGTCGGCAGATTCGAGTCCCGTGTAGAGCTGGGAAACCCCGGCTGCTGCGCCCCCTCCGATGATCGGCGCAATCGACGCACCGAAGGCATCGGGCGTCACGGCTTCGAAAGTTACCGCGCGCGAGAAGTGTTCGGCGAATGCTACGGCCAGTTCGATGCCGGTGATCGCCGGAATCTGTCCGATGTCGACCGCGTCCGGTGCTACGTCGAGAGTCAGGGCCGCAACGGCTGCATCAGCGACGTCGAGATGTGAACTCCATGCGACCGCGAGATCGGCACGTAGTGGGTAACGCAGGACCCCTTCGTCTTTCACCCCCGACAGCACGGTGGGCAGAAGAAGATTCTCGAGGAACAAACGCGGGGTCAGGACGGTCACCGCGATACCTTCGGCGCGGAGTCCGTCGACGAGCTCGGAGAGAACGGGTGTGTTGGGACCGGCAAGCGGCGAAGTAGCGTCGCGGGTCACCGTGCCGCTGGTAGAGATCACGAACCGCGAAGGACCTGTCACTCTTGCTGCTGCCAGAACGTTGTGGGCGTAACCAGCTAGCGTCTCGGTGTCACCGGCGAGTGGCAGGTGGAAGAACACCCCGTCTACCCCGCGATAAGCGTCGGCGAGAGAGTCGACTGACGCATTGTCCGCGACGACGGTGTTCGCACCCTCGAACGTCTGGTCGGGGTTGCGGGTGATTGCTCGGACTTCGGCACCTGTCGATCCGGCGAGAGCCGCGACCAATCCCGCGAGAACGGGAGAACCCTGTGCGCCGGTGGCGCCATGCACTGTGTAAGTCATGACGCCTATAGTTCAGATTGGGAACCAGTTACTTCAAGTGAACTAATGGGGAATCGATGAGTGAATCAGGTCACGAGCTTCCGGAGTGCGGCGTCGCGCGCTTTCTGCTGGTTCTGGACGGACCGTGGGCAACGCTGATCGTTCGTGAGCTCACGCACGGCCCGATGCGCTTCACGGAACTACGACGCGCATTGCCCGGCATCAGTCCCAGGACACTGTCCGCCAGACTCAAGCGATTCGAGGAGTTCGATCTGGTGACCCGGACTGCCTACGCCGAGGTGCCGCCGCGAGTGGAGTACGAACTCACCGCGACGGGGATGGAACTGCGCTCCGTGCTCGAAGCGATGGTCGAGTGGGCGGATCTGGCACTCCCCGTTTCGTGACCCTGCCCTCAGTGCGGGCCCGAAAGTCCAACCCGCAGAGCGCCGCAGGCCTCGAACATCGCATCTTGACCGGTATGGCCGACACCGGTGGTGTTGACGAAGGCATGGATCAATCCACTGTGACGCCTGAGTGCAACCGGGACTCCGGCCTCTCGCAGCCGGTCCGCGTATTCCTCACCCTCGTCGCGTAGTGGGTCGAAACCGGCGACGGCAACGTACGCGGGCGGTAGGCCGGCCAGGTCCGGAGTGAGCAGCGGTGAGACTCGCGGGTCGAGAGCCGAAGCGCCGCCCGACAGGTAATGGGCTGCATACCAGTCGAGTTGGGCGTCGGTGAGAAAGAAGTCGGTGCCGAACATCTTGTGCGAAGGGCGCTTCGACGAAAGGTCCACCCAGGGGAAGAAGAGCAGTTGGAATACTGGTTTGACGTCGTCTTCGGTCGTGGACTGCGCGACGACGGCAGCCAAGTTCCCACCCGCGCTGTCTCCGCCTACCGCAATGGATTTCGGATCTGCACCCAGATCTGTGGCATGCTCGACGCAGTACCGGAATGCGGCGACGGCGTCATCGACCCCGGCGGGGAACGGGAACTCCGGTGCTAACCGGTAGTCCACCGACAACACACTGACCTCGCCGTGGCGGGCCAGGAAGCGGCACACACTGTCGCCGCTCTCGAGGCTGCCGAGGACGAACCCGCCGCCGTGGAAGTACACCAAAAGTGGAGCGGGCGTTGAGACTCCGGCCGGGCGATACAGCCGAGCCGGAATCGCGTGATCCCCGGCCGGGATCTCGAGGTCACGTACCGTCTCGATGTCGATGGGCGTACCGCCGAACAGTCGCGATTCGGCGTCGATCTGAGCCCGTCCCTCTTCGACCGGAAGATGCTCGAAGCTCGTACCTTCGACCGCTGAGAGCAATCTCAGCGCAAGCTGGATCTCGGGGTGCAGAGTCTGCCCGTCGATCTCCTTCGGCTTGCCACCGAGAATGCGCTGCGCGCCGGTCGGTAAGGCGCCGACGACATCGAGCACCACCCGCGCAACACGATCTTGGACAGACATCTTCTCCGTGGACATACTCGCCTTCCGTCGGCCGATCACCCGTCGCTTGTACGTTACGAAAGAACCGGACAAATATCCAGGAATCTCGGCGCTCGCGGTCAGCTTGCCGGCGTCACCGTGACTGTGACGGGGCCCGCGTCGTCCGCGGTTTCCACTGTGAGAAGCCGGCTTTGGGGGTTCCAGTTCACGATGTCGGCGCCCGCGACGTCGACGCCGCCGGGAAAGCCGCTCTCGGGTAGATAGATCTCGGTCGGTGCCGTTACCGCGGGGTTCGGGGTGAACGTCAGCTGAAGGCGGTCAACGGTCGAGGACCATTCGGTGGGTGTGCCCGCGACGGCACGCGGATACGGCTTGTTCAGGGTGTCGACGAGGAGTGTCTGCGATCCGTCCGGCAGGTACGGGCCCCAAGGACCTGGATCACTGGACCAGTAGGAGACACCCGCGCCGAGGTCTCGGGCGGTCGTGTAGACGCGGTCGATGTAGTCGGTTGCGCCGGGCAGTGTTGTGTCGAGCCCGAATTCGCCGAGAATGATCGGAACGCCGCCGAGTACGTTGCCTGCGATGTGTTCGACGCTGTCGCGCCAGGTGTCGATGGTCGCGTCGGTGAGTGTGCGTGAGAGGCCGGAGTATCCGTCACCGAGGTCGAGGGGCAGCGGGTACAGGTGTGGGCAGTAGGCGATTCGCTGTTCGCCGGCTCGTGGGTCGTTGATCTTCGTGAGCCCGCTGGGGACACCTTGGTTGACGCCGACGGCCTGCGGGGCCACACACACCCAGCTGTCCTGATCAACTTCCCTGATGGCGTTGGTGGTTCGCTGATACAAGGCAGCGAGGGGCCCACCTTCGAAGGCGGGGCCTTGGAGGGAACCGCCCCACGGCTCGTTCATCAGGTCGTATGCCACGACGGTGTCATTGCCTGCAAAACGTTCGGCCACCGCCTGCCAGGCGTTCGCGTAGTGCTCGACCAGTTCGGGATGTTGGCCGGTGGTGTTCCAGAAGTTGTCGAATGCACGCATCACACCGGGTTGGACGTAGTACAGCTCCCACCGGTCTTGAGGGCTGACCGGAAGGCCGTCCATGTAGGTCGCCCAGGCCGGCGCGCCGTTGCCGATGTTGCCGGCGCCGTTGCCACTGTTGCCCTCTGGTGTGATCGCGCCGGAGTAGACGTCCTGATGCATGTCGAGCATGACCTTGTAGCCGCGCTCGGCGTACCAGCTGACTCGGTCCTCGACGCGGTCCAGATATTCCTGGTCGTACTGTCCCGGCTCTGGCTCCAGCGAACGCCAGGAGATCAGGAAACGCACGAAATTTGTTCCCATGTCGGCATGTTCGCGCTCGAGATCGGCTTCGGTGAACTTCGGCATGCCGTCGGGTGCGCTCTTTGCGCTCGACGCCGTGTTGAACCCTCGCAGGATCAAGGAGCGCCCGGCGTCGTCGGTCAGGTACGACGGTGGCACCGACGTGCCATCGGCGCTCCCCGACGTGGGCAGGCTGCCCTGAGCCGCGGCAATTCCGCCGCCCAGTATCAGTGAGCCCGCGACTATCAGTGCTGAGAGCGGGATACGACGCACGGAAACTCCTTCTGGGTGTGTGGATGGATTGACTTGTCCGAATGGGGATTCGGCCCTGGGCTTGAACGCTCGGTGTCGATTCACGTCGGTTGGCTTACGCTGGTCCGCCCGTTTTCGATGTGTCCGACGAGCACGCGCTTGAATTCAGGATCTTCGTCGACCGTCACGGCGGCCTGATACCAGCCGTCCACCGAACGCACCGTCCACTGAGAGTGTGCACCGGCAGCGAGTTTGCGTCGGTTTCCGTCCACATTGACCGTCAGTGCACGACTTCCGGAATTGGTCGCCGTCAGTACAAGCGTGCGCGTCCCTGCGTCGACAGTTGTCGAGACGTCGAGCGAGGCTGCCGCACTGTCTGTAGCTCCGCTGAACTCGCGCCTGAAACCGTTGGGACCCAACAGGGTCAGGCTGTAGACGCGATCACTGAGCGCAACGGTGTCATCGACCTCACCCAGGAGGTCGTAATGCCGTGGCTCGTCGAACTCACCTGCGTACGGGTACATGGCCAGGTGCGTTGATGCGGCACCGGTATTGACCAGATGGACCGCCAACGAGCCGGTTTCCGGGTTCACCGTCGTGTAGGCGTCGGGTTGATAGGGAAGTGCCCGTGCTGGTCTAGTGCCGTTCTCCTGCAGAGGCATTCTCTGTTCGGTGGGCGGGGTCGGTGTCCACCGCGGTTCCAGCGCCGGAGTGGGTTGCGGGCGCGCCAAAGTCGGTCGACTACGCGGGTTGGCGAAGTCGAACGCCGACGTCAGGTCGCCACTCACCGTGCGTCGCCACGGGTCGATTTCCGGTTGCGTGATTCCGAACCGCGTCTCCAGGAACTGCGTGACGGACGTGTGGTCGAACACTTGTGAACAAACGAAACCGCCAACAGTCCACGGCGAGATGATCGTCATAGGCACCCGCGGGCCGAGACCGAGCGGCTGATTACCGACCCATTCGGCTTCGACCGAGCGCGGCGGTCGAGGTGGCGGTACATGGTCGAAGTACCCGTCGTTCTCGTCGAAGTTGACGATCACGGCCGTCTTCGCCCACAGATCCGGATCGGACGCGATGGCGTCGAGTACTTGATAGAGCAGTGTTGCGCTCGCCGCAGGTGACGAACCCGATGGATGCTCCGAATCCACCTCGGACGGAACGAGATAACTGACTTGCGGCAGTCGGCCCGACTCGACGTCCTTCCTGAACTCGGCGGCCAGTGTGCCGGGCCGGGATCGGTACAGCGCGCGATCGTAGAGTTGGCGATCAGCAGGCGACAGTTGGTCTGCGGCATTCGCGAGGGCCAGTACCGCTGCGTCCTGGACCGGCGCCGGCATCGACGGCAGGGCGAGATAGAACCCGGCCAAGGTCTGGATTTCGTAGGGGAGCAGGCTTGGCCGACCAAGCAGCCCTGCCGCCACTTTCTTGAAGGCAGTGAAGTATTCGAGGTTGTTGTCTCCGAAGTTGTCCCACTCCTGGTAGGTCTTCCAGGAAATGCCGGCGGACTGCAACCGCTCGGGAACCGTCGTCCATCCGTAGCCGGCGTGCCAGGGGTTGTAGGCCGCATTGGTTACAGCTCTTCCCTCGGGGCCGGGCGGATCCGAAGGCAGGACCGACTCGGTCGGATTAGGCGAAAGTGGCTCGTATCCGGTGTATCCAGAGACCCAATAGTTCCGGTTGGGGCTCGTCGATGTCGGTACGGAGCAGTGGTAGGCGTCGCAGATCGTGAACGCGTCCGCCAGTTCGTAATGGAACGGGATGTCTTGCCGGTCGTAGTACGCCATTGTCGTACTGGTTTTTGCCGCGATCCAACCGTCGTGCCAGCCGTCGGCGAGTGCGGCATGTCCGCCCGCCCAGCTGTGGTCGAGTCCGGTCACGTTCTGGGTGTCCATGCGTTGTGCCGCAGCGGAATCGCGGATGGGGAAGGGGAGCACAGGACCGGTAGGACCGGGTTGTTCGAAGACGCTGTTGCCGCTGCGTAGACGCAACGCATTCGGATCACCGAAGCCGCGAACACCCCTCAGCGCGCCGTAGTAGTGGTCGAAAGATCGGTTCTCCTGCATGACGAGGACTACATGCTCGATCGAATCGAGCCCGCCGGAGTTTGCGGGTGTCGCCAGTACACGTTGAAGCGACGGCGGCAGAAGGGAAGTAGCGGCGACTGCAGTTGCACCGACCCCGGCGGCGAGAAACGACCGTCGAGAAAGAGAATTCCTGGACACTTGTGCTCCATCGATAAATCAATCAGTTCTATGACCACGGCCGCAACAGGCTGCTGCCGCTGCTCCGAATCGGTGCAGCGGCAACAGCGTCGAGAAGAATTCGATCAGGAACCGAAGAGACCGCCCAGTGAACCGAGGCTGCCCGAACCGCCGTTCCCGCCGTCGTCAGGCGCAGCAGAAACCTTGACGACGGATTCGTCCGACGCGGACTGTGTGAATCCACTTCGCCCGGCGTATGCCGCCTTGATCCGATGATCGCCCGTCGATGCGAAAGTGTGCGTCAGTCGCGCCACTCCATCGACTCCGACGACAACGGGCTGTCCGATGGGTTGGTCGCCGTCGTAGAACTGAACCGAGCCCCCGCCGGGGTTGGGGGTGACAGTCGCGGACAGTTCTGCCGCGACATTCTGCTTGGTCGTCGCGGGAGCTGCCAGTGAGGTCGAGGTGGTGACATCGGACGGTGCGGGATCAGACACGGTGACCGTTTGAGCGGATGCCATCGACGGCATGAATCCTGTTGCGCCGGAGTAGTAGGCCGAGACGGCATGAGATCCAGCCGAGGTGAAGGCATGTTCCAGAGTGGCTTTGCCGTCAGCGCCCACCGGGATCGGAGCGCCGATATCTGCAGCGCCGTCCTTGAACTGGAGAGTGCCACCGGCGGGTGTCGGCGTGACCTGCGCCCTCAGCGACACCGATATGCCCGTCTTCGCATCGGTAGGAACGTTCACGGCAGTGTCGGTCTGCTTGACGACAGGTGCGGCAGTCACCGTGACCATTGCCTCGGTCGAGTTGGAACTCTGGAATCCGTTGACGCCCTGGAACGTTGCGGAGACCCGCGCGGTTCCGGCGGTGAAGAAGGTATGCGGTAGCCGGGCAGTGCCGTCGGCACCGGGCGTGACCGGTGTACCGACGTCGGCGCCGTCCACCCTGAACTGCACGTTTCCGTTGACCGGAGCCGGATCCACCTTTGCGACAAGCTCGGTCGGTGTGCTGGCTTGGATCGAGCCGGGCATCTGGATCGTGGTGGTTGTCGGTTGGCTGACGTAGATGGTGGTCAGGGCCTGCCCACCGGCGTTGAGGCCGGAGTTCCTGTTGTCCCGCGGGGAGCAGTTGTAGCGCTCCCAGTAGTTGACTGTGAAGACATCCTTTTCGCGCTGGACGAATGTGAGCGCATTTCGGTCGTCGTCGTAGTTGGCGGAACCGGGATCGGAAACCCTCAGCGAAGGCTTGATCTCGGTACCGGCCGCACCAGCTTTGACCGTGACGTCGACTGCGGGGAGTCGGAACTTGGTGTTGGCACCGACGATGATGCCGTCACTCGATCGAACTGCGGAGGACGGACCGTTTCCGGTGGTCCGATTCGATCCGGAGATACGCAGGTGCGTACCGGATGCCGATGGATTACCGCCGTCGTCGATCCGTGTGACTGTCGGAGTGGCACTGTCGGATCCGAGGCCGTACGCACTGTCCGCCACAAGCTGGGAACTCACGAATTCGACGCCGGACGGGATGTCGAAGTCGTACTTGATCCGGGCCCAATGTACGACTCCACGGCTGGCATGACCGCCGCTGTTTGCCTTCATCTCGTTCGGCTGCACGCGGTAGGTGACGGTCTCACCTGGTGCCGCGGTGGTCGGCGCGGTGATGGTGACTCCCGAGCCGAGTGTCTCGTTGAACGTGATCGGGCTTGCCACACCGTCCATCTCGCGCACATGGCATGCAGTTGTGAAGGCCACGCTCTTGGTCTCGGGGGCAGCCGAGGCGATCCCGCCGCCGACGATGGAGAACAAGCCGCCGGCCAGTACCGAGACGGTTGCAATCGCAGAGCCGCGTAGGAGTTTCGAGTTCATCGTCGAATCCTGGTTTCTGTTCACAGTTTTCACGACCCGAATCCGGGGGTACCAAGGCTGCCGAGGCTACCGGTGCCAGGCTCGGGCTCGGACGGTTCGACGACGTTGATCGTCACGGCGCCCGACATCGACTCCATGAAACCGGCCGATCCCGTGTAGTACGCCGTGATGTTGTGGTCGCCCGCTGTTGTCATCGTGCGGTTGGCCTTCGCGACGCCGTTGACGACGGCCACCGGAGCGCCGAGGTCGACCCCTCCGTCACGGAACTGCACTGTTCCTCCCGACGGCCACGGAGTGACCGTTGCCGTCAGTTCCACGGAGTCACCGACGACGGCCTTACCGGGTGCGTCGATTCGCGTCTGTGTCTGAGCGAGGCTGGAGTCGACGTTGATCACGGCGAGCGGCCGGCCGCCGGCGTTCAATCCGGCCGAACGATTGTCGCGTGGTGAGCAATTGGTGGTCAGCCAGTATTTGACGCCGCCGAGCAGGGTCTCCTGCTGCAGGAAGGTCAGGTAGTTGGCGGCACTGTCGTAGGAACCCGAGTTGGAGTCGGACACGCGCAGCATGGGCTTGATCTGGGTGCCGACAGCCCCTGACGTGACGGTGACGTCGACTGCCGGGAGCTGGAACGTCTTTCCTCCACCGACCTCGATTCCGCCGCCGCCGTTGTCGTCGGTGTTGGGTCCGTTGCCCGCCGTGATGTTGTTGCCGGAGATACGAAGATGCGTCCCATTCGGATCGGGTGAACCGGCATCGTTCACCCGCGTGATCGTCGGGGCGACCCCACCCAGATTCGAGCTGGTGCCGGCCACGATCTGCGCCCCCACGTAGGAGGTGCCTGCAGGGATGTCGAAATCGAACTTGAGACGCGTCCAGTTCACGACGGACCTGAGGTCGTAACCGTCCTTGGGGACCGTCATCGGCTTGGGCGCGAGGCGGTATGTGAAGGTGGAGTTCGGCGGGACCACGGCCGGCGCACTGATCGTGACGCCGGAATCACGCGTCTCGTTGTGCGTGATCGGTCCGGGGAACTGCCACCCGTGGCACGATGCCGTGAACGGAAGGTCCACATCAGCGGCGGACGAGACTCCGGTTCCGCCGATCACGAGGGCAACGCATCCGGTCAACGACGCGGCCACCCCCACTCCTCGGCGCATCAACGTCGACACCATTCACATTCTCCTTGAGTAGCGCTCGACAAGATCGAGCTCTCGGCTTGAAGCCGGGTCCGGGAACCGGCCTCGAGCTGACAGAGAATCGAATACGTCTCGTCGTTTGCTCACCACCAGCTCAAACCCTGGAGAGGAGTAGAACACAGAGCGAGCCGCAAAATATGCGATTCGGACAAATTGTTGGACAAACGTCCAACCGGTGAAATTTCTCCACTTCTCCGACCGCTCTGCACTGCTTTAACGTGGCGTGAAGTGGGCCCGGTAAACGGTCAGGCGATCGCGCGGCGCATCAGGTCTGCCGTCTCCTTGTTGAATGCGACCAGTGTGACCGTCTCGACCTCGGTCTTCGCCGCGCGAATCGCTGAAACGGCCTGTCGGACGGCATCTTCCTTCGGCCAGCCGTAGACCCCTGCCGAGATCAACGGAAAGGCGACGGTACGGGCGCCGATCGAGTCGGCCACGGCGAGGCTGCGGGTGTACGCCGACCGAAGCAGACCGGAACGGTCCTCGGAGCGCGAATACCTCGGGCCGACGGTGTGAATCACGGCCTTGGCGTGCAGCTTTCCGGCGGTGGTGGCTACGGCCGCACCCACCGGCAGGCCGTCGGGAAGGCTGGTGTTGCGCAATACCTCGCAAGCCTTCAGGATCTCCGGTCCCCCGGCACGGTGGATCGCGCCGTCGACACCGCCGCCGCCGAGGAGCCTGGAGTTGGCCGCATTGACGATGGCGTCGACGGTCAGCGTCGTGATGTCACCTTCGACGACTGTAATAGCGGGCATGGATCCTCCTGTGTATCCGACGGCTGTGTGTCCGACGGACGCGTTTCCGACTGCCGTGTTCCAGAGTTCACGCTTCGGGCGAGCCCACGGCATAGCCGAGCGTACGTCGTAGGGATCACGTCCGATCAACATCGAGTATCGCGCTGCAACCGACGGCGTGCGACTGTGCGCCTGAACGCAATGGAGGAGTACGCGCTTTCCCTCGGCCCGCAACGCCTGGACGGTGCGCGCTGCGTCGTCGAGAACGAACTCGAGGTTGGCGTTGGAATCGTGACCGTCGTCGACCAACCAGAACTCGACGTGATCAGGGGCGACCTGTCGTGTTCCCATGCGGCACAGGCTGACCACGGCGTCGTAGTCTGCAGTGGACACCGCATCGACGCCGCCGAGCATGACGCCGTCGTCGTGCGGGTGCGTCGTCAGGTGGTGGGTTCCGCGAAACCTCGAGTAGTCGAGTTCTGCCGTCGACGGCCATCCGGTCTTGTCGTCGGTACCGCCGCGAGCAGTCTTTATTGCCAGGCGAATCAGATCGGAGGAACGGTATCCCGGCCAGCCATGCATGATTCGGCGCCAACGGGCGGGAACCGCCGACGCTCCCCAGCGGGCGCCGAGGAGGCCACCCGCGATGGCCGCCGTCGTGTCGGTGTCCCCGCCGGCTCTTACTGCTGCTTCCAATGCGTACTGGAGGTGGCGAGCATCGCCATTGTCCGTGGAAGTGATTGCCCACCAAGCAGTCTGAAGTGCATGCACCACCCAACCGTTCTTGGAGAAGTCCTGCGGGTTCCCGGTTTCGGCCTGATCGAGCAGCGGGCCCCAGTATTCGGCGACGTCCTGATCGGCAACGGAGAGGAAGCCGCGAACACCGTCGAAGTTGCCGGAGACAACGGCATGGCGGATGGCATGGGTCCACAACTCGCACGCCTGTCCGGCACGCGGGTCGTCGTGCGTGAGTGAACTGATCCGGTGCGCTGCCGACCTGGCACCTTCTGCATCGTCCAAGTAGGAGAGGGCGACGGGAGCAGTCCGCATGAGCGAGCCGTTGCCGGCTTTGCGGCCGCTGATCGCCCGCGCACGATCCGCCATCGCCGCTGCGCTTTCGGAGCGGACGGACAACACTGCTCGCGTCTGGTTGCCGATGTCCGCGGGCTTCGAGTCGTACCACCGGATGAACTGTGCTGCAATGGCATCGAGACCGTCAGCGCTTCCGATGTCGATTCCGGTAGCGGCCACCTCGGCGATCGCAACTGCCATCGAGGCGTCGTCGGTCCATTCTCCCGGCGCCCAGTCGAACGGGCCGCCACCGATCATGTCGATCGTGACCTCGGCCTTCGGGTAGGTGAATTCGTAGCCGGCGCCGAGCGCGTCTCCTGCTGCGGTGCCGAGCAGAACGCCGGCCGCTCGATCGGACTGCTGTGCGGTGAGTTTCATAGCCACCTCTTCGGTTCGCGATGATCGTTTGATCAACTTTGCGCTAACCATAGATCATGTTTGAGATAACATGCAAGGGTGAATAAATGGACAGACACGAGCGGCAAGGGATTGACGGACTATCCGCGTCCGTCTGTGGCAGTGGACGTCGCGGTGCTGACGTACAGCGGTGGATCTCTGAAAGTTCTGGTGGTTCGGCACCGTCTCGGTGCGCTGGCGCTACCGGGAACATTTCTGCACGAACGCGAATTGCTCACGGCCGCAGCCGATCGTGCCCTGTCGGTCAAGGCAGAGTTGGCCCAGACGAGCTTCCACCAGTTGGCGATCTTCGACCGACCGGACCGCGACGACCGTGGATGGGTTTTGTCGGTCGCACACACGGCTTGCCTACCGGAATCGGCACTGCCCGATTCGGCGCTTCTCGTCGATGTGTACGACGACGAGGCAGTGAGCGGACTCGCATTCGATCACGCCGACATGGTGCGACTCGCGGTCACGGACCTACGCACGAGGTATGCGTCGTACGTGGATCCGGACGGATTGTCGGGCGGGACGTTCACCGTCGCCGAACTTCGGGGACTGTACGAGGTGATCTTCGATCGTCCGTTCCAGAAGGACAGCTTCCGCCGGCAGGTGTTCGACGCGCTCGAAAGTACCGGCGAGATGAGCAGACCAGGTAACGGCCGACCCGCCGAGGCGTACCGGAGGCGGGGTGACGGCGCACTGACTGCGCAGGCAATGGCATTTTTGACCGGATGAAGTGAAACGAATTCTTGCAGTTCTGCTGACCTGACGCGCTGAGCTGGGTAATGTCCGATTGATGGGTGCAGTTTCGAATGAAGCCGAGTCCAAGATTCCGACTGTCGTGTGGGGTACCGGCAACGTCGGGCGTGCATCGATTCGCGCTGTGACAGCCAATCCGGCCCTCGAACTTGTCGGCGTCATCGTTGCGAACCCCGAGAAGGTCGGGCGAGACGCCGGTGACCTCGCCGATCTGGGAGTGCACCTGGGCGTCGCGGCTACCGACGACGCCGATGCCGTGCTCGCAGCGTCTCCCGGCGCGGTGGTCTACGCGGCGTCCGGCGACATTCGGCCCGACGACGCGGTTGCCGACATCACGCGGGCACTGGCCGCCGGAGCTGTGGTGGTCACGCCGTCCGTATATGCGCTGTACGACCCGAAATCTGCGCCTCCCGAACTTCGTGATCCCGTCGAAGCTGCTGCCAAGGCGGGCGGCGGCGCTCTGTTCGTCTCCGGTATCGACCCAGGCTGGGGCAACGACATCCTGCCGATTCTCGTCAGCGGGCTCGCGGGGACAATCGACCAGATCCGGTGTCAGGAAATCTTCGACTACACGACCTACGAACAGCCGGATTCTGTCCGCTACCTGATCGGGATGGGTCAGCCGATGGACTACGAACCTCCCATGGTCGCGCCGACCGTACCCACCATGGTCTGGGGCGGGCAGATTCGGCTCATCGCCCGGGCACTCGGGGTGGAACTCGACGAGATCCGCGAGACCTTGCTGCGCCGCCCGCTCGAGGAAACCGTGTCGACCGAACATATGGGGGAGTTCGCGGCCGGCACCCAAGGCGCACTGCGATTCGAGGTTCAGGGAATCGTCGGCGGGGAACCACTGATCGTGATCGAACACGTCACGCGTATTCATCCGTCCTGTGCCCGCGACTGGCCGCTCCCGCCCGACGGCGGCGACGGCGCGCACAAGGTGATCGTCGAAGGACGACCACGAATCGAGATCAACGTCGAAGCCACCGATGAAGGTGGAAATCGCGCGGCCGGTGGAAATGCCACGGCCGTAGGACGTCTCGTCAACGCAATTCCCTGGCTACGTCAGGCTGAACCCGGTCTCTACGACGCGCTGGACGTTCCGCTCACACCCGGCGTCGGCAAGCTCGGTGCCCGAAACTCGGAGGTACTCACATGAATATCGACATACCCGAAGGCAAGAATCCGATCGGCTACGTGTGGGGAGAGATGGTCCCCGGCATCGGACCCGCGGCCGCCGGGTTCTCCCAAAAGGTCTACACGGACGGCACTCTCGGACTCCGCGAGTTCGAGGCGGCCAGGCTTCGGATCGCTCAGATCAACGGGTGCATCTTCTGTCAGGACTGGCGCACCGAGCGTGACGGCGAGACTGTGGAGTCGACGTTCGATCAGTCTGTCACCGACTGGCGCACCACCGATGCCTTCGACGACAGGACGCGCCTCGCTGCCGAATACGCCGAGAGATACGCCCTCGACCACCACGGACTCGACGACGAGTTCTGGGAACGCATGACCGCTCACTATTCCCAGCGAGAAATCGTCGAGTTGAGCATGTGCCTCGGATCGTGGTTGGCCTTCGGCCGGCTCAACCACGTCCTCGGCCTCGATACTCAATGTGTGTTGCCCGGTAACTGAACTAGTTGCCCAGCGTCGTCAGATCCGGGTAGTTCGAGACCTCCCAGCCGCCGTCGACGACCAGACTGGTTCCGGTGATGTACGAGGCGTCGTCGCTGGCGAGATAGAGGCAGGGGCCCGCGATCTCGTCGGGAGTTGCCGCTCGGGACATGGGGATTCGGCTGAGAAACATGTCGCGGGCGGGTTCGTAGTTCATGACCGGCGCGACCAGTGGCGTGTCGACCAGGCCGGGTAGAACGGCATTGACCCGGATCCCCGACGCAGCCAGTTCGATCGCGGCATTCTTGCTGAACATCTCGACTCCGGCTTTGCCTGTCGCGTATGCGCTCCCGTAGGGGCTCGGCACGTGCGCGTTCAATGAGGACACGTTGACTATCGCACCACCGCGACCGTGCTCTCGGATATGCCGCGCTTCATGTTTGGTGCAGAGGAAGACGCCCTTCTGCACCAGGTCGATGGTGAAGTCCCAGTCGGCCTCGTCGAGGTCGACGATCTGCCCCACCCTCGACGCACCGGCAACGTTGAAAGCCAGATCGATACCGCCGAATTCCGCCGCCGCCGCGGCAAGGGCCTCGGCAACATCGGATTCCTTGGTGACGTCAGTGGGAACGGCGAGGAAGGCCCCGCCGTGCTGGGAGGCTATCTCTTTCAAACCCTCTGCAGCGATGTCGATTCCAGCTACCTGTGCGCCTTCGTCGATAAGCCTTAGTGCGATGGCTGCACCGATACCTGATGCTGCTCCAGTGACGACTGCTGTTTTCCCGGCAAATCTGGACGTGTTAATGGGCACCTGCTTTCAAGAACTTTCCGGTTCGGCGGTTGCCGAGAACGGGTGCTGCTTCTCCGTCGCCGAAGACGTACTCGCCGCCGACGAACACTGCGGTGACGGTCTGGTCGTTGCGATTGACCATGCGGGAGAGGTTGTCGTACTCCACAACCGGGCTTTCCGCGTACGCGTCGAGCGAATCGTCGAGATGAGCGGGATCGATCACAACCAGGTCGGCGCGATCACCTAATCGAAGGTGCCCGGCATCGATGTCGTACCACTCGGCGAGTTCACCGGTGAGACGATGCACCGCTGCCTCGACGGTCATGAACGGACGGCCGACCTTTTGGGCATCGTAGACACGTCGTAGTAGGCGTAAGCCGAAGTTGTAGAACGCCATGTTGCGCAAATGCGCTCCGGCGTCGGAGAACCCGAGTTGGACGCCATTTTCCTGGGCGAACTTGTCCAAAACCTCCGGCCGGTGGTTCGAGATGGTTGTGCGCCAACGCACTTTCGTGCCGTGTTCGAGGACCAGATCCAGGAATGCATCGACAGGGTGGAGGCCGCCACGTTCGACGCCGACCTGCCCGAAGCTCTTGCCGACCAGGGATTCGTCGGGGCAGGAGACGATCTCGGCGTCGAAGAAATCGCGATGCCAAACTTTGACACCGAACTTCTGGTCGTAGTCCTTGCGGAATTGTCGACGGTAATCCTCGCTCTGCATGAGGACGTTGCGTTCCATCTCGTCGGTCAGATGCAGTGCTGCAGCGCCAGATCCGAACTCCTCGAAGACAACCAGGTCGATGCCGTCGGCATATACCTCGAAGGGAACTGGCAGGTGCTGCCAGCGCAGGTCGCCGCCGAGTCGATTGACCAAGTGTGCCAGTGGGCCGAGTATCACCACGGCCAACTTGTTGGACTTGATGTCGGCCGCCGAAAGCATGCTCGTCTTGAGTCGCTTACGCCAGATACCCGCGCTGGAGAACGCCATCGCTCCGGTACTCATCGGGTTGGAGAGGTCAGGTCCGGCCTGAAATACCCGTCCCCGACGGCGCAGGATCGCATTGAGTCGGCGTCGTTCTTTCGTGGTTGCATACGTCGACGGCAGCGTGCGTGAGCGGCAGGTCTCGCCGTCGAGTTTGTCGAACAACAATTGCTGACTGGACATCCCGACGAATCCTGCGTCGAGAGCTTCGGTCAACTGTGCTTCCATCGACGCGAGTTCGGCGTCTGTGGGATGGACATCCTTCCTGGTAGCACGATCCAGTCCCATCTCGGCGGCCCGCATATCGGAGTGTCCGATGAAGGCTGCAACATTGGGACCTAGCGGAAGCGCCTCTAGTGCAGCAACATACTCGCTCGCAGAGTTCCAGGTCTTGGCACGGTTGAGTGCGTCGACGACGTGCTTACGCGGAATTGCCTCTACTCTGCCGAAGAGATCACCCGCGTCGGAGGGGCTGGCGTGAATGGTGGACAGGGAACACGATCCGACAAAGATCGACGTGACCCCGTGTCTGAGAGATTCGCTCAGCGCCGGGCCTTCGAGGATCTCGACGTCGTAGTGAGTGTGGATGTCCACGATGCCCGGGATCACCCACTTGCGCCTGGCGTCGATGACACGGGGACAGTCGGTTTCGTCGAGTGGATCGAGGGAGATGGCAGTAACCAACCCATCGCGGATACCCAGATTGCGGACAGCTGGTTTGGCCCCGGTGCCGTCGAACCACAGACCGTTGTTGATCACGGCGTCGTAGGTCATGAGAGAACCACCTTTGCACGTATCGTTTTTCCGGTTGCATTGCGGGGCAGAGGAGTTGTGCTCAGTTTCCACTTCACCGGCACCTTGAAGTAAGCCAGTCGCTCGGCGACGTAGTCGCGTAGTTCTTCTTCGCCGGCGGCTCCCTCACTCCGCAAAACGACGACGGCTGCAACTTCTTGGCCGAGGTCTGCCGAATCAATGCCGATCACAGCGCATTCGAGTACGGCGGGATGCTCGTCGATGGTCTGCTCGATTTCGAGAGGGTAGACGTTCTCGCCGCCGCGCAGGATCAGGTCGGATCGGCGACCCGTCAGGCGGAGTCGGCCGTCCTCGAATACTCCGAAGTCGCCGGTTCGGAGCCATCGATCAGGACCGATAGCGGCTGCAGTCGCGGTCTCGTCGTTCCAGTACCCCAACATCACATAGGCGCTGCGCGCGCAGATCTCACCTTCCTCGCCGTCGGGGACTGCAACACCGAAGGGGTCGCGCACCTCCACGCTCACCCCGATGATCGGCCGGCCGAGAGTTCCGGGGAACGCGGCAAGTTCCGGTGGTGTGGCAACTGAAATGCCGGTGGAGGATTCGGTGAGCCCGTAGCTGTCGACCAAGGTGTGCTGCGCAAAAGGCAGTCGTGCGCGCAGTCGGTCCTGCAAGGCCGGAGATGACGGCGCAGACGCGAGCGCAAAGGCGCTCAGTGAGGTCAGGTCGTACTTCTCGAGACTGCCGTACTCGAGGAGACGGGTTGCCATGGTGGGGACCACCGCCCAGTTGGTGACCTTCTCGCGTTCGACGAGGGAAAGGACTTCGTCGACGTCGAAGGCGCCCTGATGGATGACCACCGCTCCGCCCGTCGCGAGTCGTGGGATCGCCAGGTTATGCAGGCTTGCAATGTGAAACAGCGGCGCGGTCAGCAGATACCGCAAGTCACTCGGTCGGCCGTCGCTGGGTTTGCCGGCGAACGCCGCAGCGAGGCGATCGCTGTAGCGGTGGTAGTCGATGACGGCCAACACGTTTCGGTGACTGTGAACAGCCCCCTTGGGGCGGCCGCTGGTTCCGCTCGTGTACAGGATGACGGCCGGATCGTCCTCGTTGACGGAAGTACGGGGCAGTGTCGATCCCGAATACTTCTCCATCAAGGTAGGTAGATCTTCTTCCATCGTGAGTACGGGAACATCGGTGTTCAGTTCGGAAAGAATCTGCGCGCGTTTGGCGTCGGCGATCACCGCTGTGGGGGTGGTGTGATCGATGCCGTACGCCACCTCGTGGGCCACCCACCACGAGTTGAATCCGACGGCGATGGCACCGAGGGACTGAGCCGCCCAGAAGGTCATCACCCATTCCGGCGTATTGGCAGCAAGTATGCCGACCCGATCACCCTTGCGGACGCCGTACCGCTCGCGCAGCGCCGTCGCCAATGCTGCTACGGCCTCGCCGTGCTCGAGGTAGCTGAAGCGTCGGTCCTTGGTCACCAGATAGTCGCGTGATCCGAAGTCGAAGGATGCAGCGAGCACGTCGCCGAGTGCCTTGTCACGGTTCTTCATGACGGGCATCGAACTGCCCAGTACATCCTCGACCTGCATCTCGAAAGGACCACCGGGGCCGGTCAGCCCGGCCATGACGGACGCGATGAATGCTTGTGTATCAGCGGAAGTAGTCACGTGAAGTGCCTTTCGAAGATTAGGGTACGAGCACTGCGCGTCCGGTGACCTTGCCGTGTTCGAGACGGTCGAGTGCGTCGCGGGCATCAGCGAGGTCGAAGCGGGCTACTTCTACCGTTACCAGACCGGCCTGTGCCAGGGCGATGGAATCGACGAGGTCGTTTCTGGTGCCGCCGTACGACTTCCGGATCGATGCGCCCCACGGCCAGCCTGGTCCGCCGGCAGCTTCGGCAGTGATTCCGGGGTTTCCGCCTCCGAGACCTACCATGCGATACGCGCCGTTCGGCGCAACCGCTTGAACGGACATCTGTGCAGTTGCGTCGATACCGACGAAGTCGAAGATGACTTCTGCGCCTCTGGCCGATGTGAGGTCGAGGATGTGCTGCGCGGTGTCCGGTCCCGATTCGAGCGTGATGTCGGCGCCGCAACGTTTGGCGAGATCGAGTTGATCCTGTCCGACATCGACGGCGATGATGCGCACGGCACTGATTGCGCGAAGTATCTGTACTGCAACGTGACCGAGTCCGCCGACGCCGATCACGACGGCGGTGGCACCGGGCTGGAGATGTTCGCGGGCACCGCGAATGGCGTGGTAGCTCGTCAGCGCTGCATCGGCGAGTGGTGCGGCCTGCAGGAAGTCGAGGTCGCCGATGGGTACGAAGGAGCGAGCCGGGATCTTGACGTACTCGGCCATCCCGCCCTCAGGGCCGAGTCCGGGGCAGGGCGGCATCGCGGTGCGTCCAGCGGCGAGGCACATATTCTCGTTGCCGCTCATGCATTCTCGGCACTGTCCACATGACCAACAGAGGTAGACGACGCCACGCTCTCCGACGGAACGGCCGTCGACGCCACTCCCGACGGCTTCGATCGTTCCGGCAATTTCGTGGCCGATTGTCAGCGGTTCTTCGCGCATCTTGTACGGAAAGTGCAGGAGATGGAGATCGGAGTGGCAGATTCCCGCTGCGCCCACCCGAATCAGTAGTTCCGACGGGCCGATCTCCGGGACCGGCACGTCGTTGATTTCCAGGAGCCCGGGCCCCATGAGCTGGGCTGCCTTCATGAGCTGACCTCGCTGACCTCGGAGTTGTATGCGGCGCTCAGGTACGCGTTGCTGCGGTCGGATCCGATCAGACCCGGTGCCATCTTGTTCATGACGTAGGCGAAGGTCATCCGTCGGTCCAGATCGTTGACCAGCATCGAGCCGCCGATACCTGCCCACCAGCAGGTGCGTCCGTCGGGAATCAGTGGCGCGGTAACCGGATGTGGCAGTCCGTAGCCGATGCCGAACTTGAGTGGTGTCATGATCCCGAGATCGATACCGTCGGCTTGGATCTCGAAGATCAGGTCGATGGTGCTCTGCGAGAGCAGCTTCCGGCCGTCGAGCACACCACCGTTCGAGATCAGGGATTGGACCCGAGCGATAGAACGTGCGTTGCCGTGGCCGTTGACTGCGCCGATCTCGGCTTCCCGCCAGGGTGCGGTGTTGACCTCGGGGTAGTCGAGCAGTGGGCAGGTCAGGGTCTTGATGAAGATGCTGTCCTGGTCGAGCGTGGACAGGTCGAACTCCAACGCGGGCGGCGGAACCATGGTGGCGATTCGACCGAAATGCTCTGCGGACGTGCCGATATGGAAGTCGGCTCCCAGTGGACCGGAAAGCTCTTCGGCAAAGAACCTGCCGAGAGTTCGCCCGTCGATGCGACGAATGACCTCACCGACGAGATGGCCGTAGTTGATCGCGTGATAGCCCGACGCCGTACCTGGGGTCCACCAAGGCTTCTGGGTAGCGAGGCGAGCGGTGGACGCCTCGAGGTCGTAGATGTCCGTCAGTTCGATCGGGCGCTCCCAACCGGAGACGCCAGACGTATGCGACAGGAGGTGGCGAACTTCGATGTCTTCCTTACCGTTTGCCGCAAATTCGGGCCAGTAGTGAGCAACTTTCTGGTACACGTCCAATTGGCCGCGTTCGACCAGCAGGAGCGCACACAGGGCCGTCATGGTCTTGGTGATGGAGAACGTGTTGACGATGGTGTCGCTGCCCCAAGGAGTGGTACGGGATTCGTCGGCGTACCCGCCCCAGAGATCGACCACGGATTCTCCGTCGACGGTGATGGCAACGGAGCCGCCGAGTTCTTCACCGGATTCGAGTTGAGCCTCGAAAGCCGCTCGGACGGCGTCGAACTCGTTGTCGCAGTGACCGTTCACCAGACTCATGCGCGATCCGCCTTCTCGAGTTCGTGTGCTGCTGCACGCGCGGCAACAGGTAGCTTGTTTCCGGAGGCCGCAGCACGCTTGGTGCCCTTGGCGATTTCCTTGTTCATGTTGCGGACGTAGGGATCGAACTCGAGCTGGATGGTGTGCCGCGGCGACTTGTAATAGGGGGCGAGGAAGTACGCCTCGTCGGCTTTGGTGATCTCCTGCATCTCGTTCGCAGACGGCAGTTGGTATTTGCCGGTCAGGTAGGCCGCGACGAGTTTGCTCTGCTGCTCGGCGAAGTTGACGAGTGTCGGCATGGGCTGCGCCAGTCCCATGAAGAAGAGGTTGTCGATGCCGGGCTTCATCATTCGTTTGAACAGTGGGAATCGGTTGTCTTTGTCCGGCAGCAGATTCGGATCGCTGAAGAAGGGGAAGCTGATGTTGTAGCCGGTGGCGCAGATGACCACGTCGACGTCCTCGGCGGTGCCGTCCGCGAAGTGAACCTGCTTTCCGTCGAGTTTGGTGATGGCAGGCTTGAAGGTTATGTCGCCTGACCCGGCGCGTCCGAGGAACTCGCCGCTGGCCGACGGGTGGGCCTCGAAGGGGCGGTGGTCCGGCTTCGGCAGACCGTAGCCTTCCATCGTTCCCAGATTCTTGCCGAGGAATCGACGACTCAGGAACAGTCGTAGACCACGCGGCATCCAGGGCGGGGTGATCAGTTTGTCGCCGGGTACACCGCCGAGATATTTCGGCAGTACCCAGACTCCACGGCGAGCCGACACGATGAGCTTGTCGGCGAGGTATCTCTGGCCCAGTTCGGAGGCAATATCCAAGCCGGAGTTGCCCATTCCGACCACGACTACCTTTTTGCCGCGCATGTCGACCGGGTCGAACGGGTCGTTGTAGCTGTGGCTGTGCATGAGGACCCCGTCGAACTCACCTGGGTAGTCCGGGATGTTGGGATCCCAATGATGTCCGTTGCAGACCATCAGGACGTCGTAGGTGCGAACTTCGCCGTCCGAGCGCGTGATGGTCCACAGCCCGTCTGTATCACGTTCTGCTGCAACAACACTGGTGTTGAAGATGATCGACTCACGCAGTCCGAAGTGCTCGACGTAGTCCTTGAAGTACTGGAAGAGTTCGGAGTGGTGCGGGAAGTCGGGAAGGTCAGCGGAGACCGGGAAGTCCTCGAATGCCAAGCGCCACTTCGACGTGTCGATATGCAGGCTCTGGTAGCAGGCCGACATCCCGTTGGGATTCTTGTAGTACCAGTTTCCGCCGACCTCGTCGGACGCTTCGTAGCAGTCGAAGGGTATTCCGAATTCCTTCATTCGCTTGGCCGTCGTGATTCCGGTAGGCCCGGCGCCGATGATGCACACGCTCGGCAAGGGGGAGGGGCTCATTCGCCATCGCTTTCTGTTCTGTTTCGGGCGTGCGAGAAGAAGAATCGAATCCCGAGAAGTGACTTGAGTCATAGTGCGCCACTCGCTGACGTTGTGTCAATGAATGACGCAATGTTTTTTGGTGACGGCGAGTCGGTGATTTGCCAGGAGGTTGAAATGCGAGCAAGGTGGGCGACGTGAGCACGACTACGGACGGCCCGAAGAACAGGCGGGGAACACTTCGCGACGAGCAGAAACGCGCGACGCGGGCCAAACTCGTGGACGCCGCACGCACTCTGTTCGAGGAGCGGGGATACGCGGCCGTGACAGTCGATGACATCGCCTCGGTCGTCGGATGCAGTCGAGCCACGTTCTACGTGCATTTCGCCAGCAAAGTGGAGATGCTCAAGACGATCGGCGCGGCCGGGATGGCGGCGAGTGCGTTCGCTTTCTACATCGATCTCGATCGGGTCCTCGACACGAACTCTCGCGTGGAGTTCACTGCGTGGCTGGAGCGTGCCTTCGACTGGTTCGACGAGAACAAGCGCCTGCTGCCGGCGTGGGACGAGGCCGTGGCACTCGAACCGGAGTTCCGCGAGACAGCGCGAGACGGTATGACCCAACTACCGAATGCCATGCCCAAGTACCTGGGCCGTTGGCCGGAGGAACAGCACGACGAGGCGAGGTTGCGCGTCGAACTGCTCGTGAGTCAGTTGGAGCGATTCTTCACACGCTGGGCCGTGCAGGGGACGATCGACGTGACTCGGATGCAGGCGGCCGAGGTTCTGACCGACATCTGGTTCCCGGCCCTGTCGCCGGAATCGAAGGGCGTCGACGAGCGGTAGAGGCTAGCTCGGATCGATCTCCACGCCGATCGCACCGGTGAGCAGTTCTCTGGCTCGTTCGATGGGGATCGAGCCGCTCAGCCAGCGTTCACTCAGACCCTCGACCAGGGCGGTGAGTCGCTCGGCGGCGTCGGCCGGGCTTGCCTTCGGGTCAGCGAGCCCGGCATCCTGCGCTTGGCGGATCAAAGATTCGACGTCGTCGGCCCACTCTTGCGTCGTGGTGCGTAGCGGTTCGCGCAGCTCGTCGGCGAAGACTGCGCTTGCTCGGAGTTCACCCCAGGCGATGCTGTTCTCTCGAATCTTCGGGGCATTCTGAAACTCCAGCAGGAGCATCTGCTCGAGCTGCGCACGAGGGTCTGTCTCCGTGAAGGCGCTTTCGGTGTACAGCGCGGCGCGATCGTTGATGTGATCGAGGGCCCGGCGCAGCACACCTGCACGGTTCTGGAAGTGGTAGTAGATGAGTGCCGTCGACACTCCGGCCTCGGCAGCGAGCGTCTCCACCCTCAGCCCGCGTACGCCGTGTTGGGCAATGACGCGGACTGCTGCTTCCAAGATTTGCGTTTGGCGGTTCGACACGAGTCCGAATTCTACGAGGGTGGTCGGGACAGGTTTCTAGTCCGCGGGTTCCTGCTGGGTGGTGCAGTGAATGCCGCCACCACCCGCGGCGATGGCGTCGATGTTGATCTGCACGACACGGCGGTCGGGGAAGAGGCGCTCCAATTCACTTCTGGCGGCCTGGTCGGCCTCGGGGTCACCGAACTCGGGTGCGATGACCGCCCCATTGCATACGTAGAAGTTGATATATCCGGCTGCGAAATCGTCCGATTCGAAGTCGGGCCTGATCGCGACCGGCGCCTCGAGGACCACCACTTCCAGCTTCCGTCCCTGTGCGTCGGTCGCGTTCTGGAGAATCTCGAGGTGACGTGCGGTCACGTCGTGGTCGAACGACTCCGGGTCTGTGTCGAGGCCTGCGACCACGACACCTGGGCGTGCGAAACGGGCGTAGAAGTCCGTGTGGCCGTCCGTGATGTCCTTGCCGGCGATTCCCGGTAGCCAGATGATCTTGTCGAGACCGAGCAGGGGGCCGAGTTCGGCCTCGACGTCCGACTTCGACCATCCCGGGTTGCGGTTGTTGTTGAGTACACAGCTTTCGGTGATGATGGCTGTGCCTTCGCCGTCGACCTCGATGCCGCCGCCTTCGAGGATCAGGTCGGTAGGCAATGATTCGACTCCCGCACGGGCGGCAACGAAAGCTGCGACCTGGCCGTCCTTATCAAAATCCTGCTTCTCGCCCCAACCGTTGAAGTTGAAATCGATACCCGCTTTGGTCCCGTTGCCTTTCACGAATACAGGGCCGGTGTCGCGCATCCAGAGGTCGTCGAGAGGCGCGGCGATCAGTTCGACCGATGGGCCGACGAGGGAGCGAGCCAAGTCCAGTTCCTCGGAACGAACAAGCATCGAGACGGGCTCGAACTGCGCGATGGTCTGCGCGATAGTCGCGAGGTTGCGCTGGACTTCGGGCAGGAGGGCTGCTCCCCAGATCGCTTCGCTGGCACCGAACGCCATCCAGGTGCGCTTGTGCGGATCCCCCTCTTCCGGCATCACCCACTCGCGAAGATCGTCGTCTCCATTGCTCCCGCCCGAGGCTGAGTCGGAATCGCCGCAGCCTGCCAAAAAGAGGCCACTGAGCGCAGCGGCGCCTGCCTGAATGAACCGACGTCTTTGCATTGCGGTGACTCCTTGTGCTGTGTGCGTGCGCGCCCGGTCCGCGTCCTGCTTGCATGGAGCGTAAACCTTGACTGAAAATTTAGTCAAGGAAGTAGTGCCAGTTCGAGACCGTTTCGGCGGGCGACACGACGGATCGAAGGACTCATCCGTCGGAAGGTCACGAGTCGATGAGTCCTTCGACCGTTCCCCGCCATCCGCGGCGCTGGTAGTCCCGGGGCGACATGCCGTGGGCACCGATGAAGACCTTGGTGAATCCGGACGCGTGCGCGTAGCCGAGTCGACGGGCGGTATCTCCGGCCGAGAAGCCCTCCTCGAGATAAGCGCGGGCGAGGGTCATCCGCAACTGACCGCGCCAGCGCGGGAAGCTCTGGCCGGTGGCCGCTACGAAGCGTTTGTGGAGCAGGCCCTCGTCGACGCCGAGTCGAGCGCTCCACTCCGGCAGCGTGCGCGAATCGGTGGGGTCCGCGCGGAGTGCGGTAAGGATCGTTTCGACAGGATCGGTTCGGCCGCCGGGTGTCCGCGTCGCCGCGCTGTTTCGGATCAGCCTCGAGATCCTCGCTGGGTCATGGATTTCGGGGCGCAGAAGGGTGTAATTCGCAACGACCGTGTGTAACAGATACGCCTCCGCTTCGCGCGCGAAGTGCAGCACTCGTGGCGGCGGTGCAGTGACGGGAGAGTCGCCAGGCTGGGATCCGAGCGGAAGTAGAAGCGAACCCTCCGCGATCTCGACGCTGTTGCGTACTCCCGCGGGAAGCCACATCGCGTCGCCCCGCCTCAGATTCCAGGTTCGGTCGCCGAAAGTGACCCGGGCGGAGCCTCGGTAGATCCAGACGATGACGTGAAAGTTGTTGACCCTGGCCCACGTTCCGCTTGCGGGAATCGTCGGCGGTATCGGCGCCGAGCCTGAGTGGGCGCCTTCCTCGGACAAGAGTACGACGCTCTGTGCCAAGGTCTCGTTCTCATGGATCGGCGCTGAGCCTTGGTTTGCACGTGTGTAGTCACTGGGTGTCACACCGGTGTGTTCACGGAAGGCACGGGTGAATCCCGCGGGCGTCGCGAATCCGACCTGCCCACCCGTCCATCCGATTTCGCGGCCGGAGTTCAGGTATGCGATTGCTGCCGCGATCCGGGCCGAGGTGCGCCAACGCGCGAAAGGCAACCCCGTCTCCTCCGTGAATCGGCGCTGCAGGGTGCGGACGCCGATCTTGAGTTGCCGGGCGAACTGGGAAAGCTCCGTGTCGTCGGCTGGCGTCCGTAGAAGCGTGCGAGCGATCTCGAGGGTCTCGGCCGAGCGTGGCAAATTCGGTGGGGCGTACGACACCGAAGCGTCGGCGTCGTTGGAATGGGCCCCCGCGACAAGCTCGAGTAGTCCGGCCCCCACAGTCGCCCCACCGCGCAGAAATCCCAAGTTGTGCGCGAACTGGTGGACGAGCCAGTCCTGCCAGGCTGCCGGGATCTCGAAATCGATGATCCGGTTCAACGTGGGCGGCAGGTCGGCAGCGGGCATCGGAATGGGAAACGCGACCGCTCCCGGGTCGACTCGGATGCTGTAGGCGATTCCCGCGGGCACCCAGGTTGCCGCCCCAGCGGTCACGCTGCGGGTGCGGTCGCCGATCTGTAGTTCCGCGTGTCCGGTGTGTACCCAGAAGAGCAGTGGCTCACGTGCATTCGCGATCAAGGAGAGTCGGGACGCGGGGATCTCGGGGACTTCGCCCGCGGAGAACACCAACCGTGGTCCCACGTATGCCCTCCCGATTCAGATGCTTTCTCACGCAGCCACCGATGAGTGTAAGAAGTCGGCACGCACGGATAACCGTAACCGATTAGGGCAGGCTAGCTTTATTCAATGGCCCTCCCGCCGTGATCGAGCGTGGGTCGAACCCCCCGTCTGTGCGCTTCCGAGGAGTCTTTCCGTGCCCCGAAACACCCGTCCGACAACGGCGTACTCAGTCACCTTGCGTGAACTCGAGGTACGTCGGGTGACAGACGTGACGCCGGGCATGCGGAGAGTGACGCTCACCGGAGCGCAGCTCGACACCTTCACAAACGCCGACGGCTTTGCCGAGCCCGCCTTCGTCAGCACCGGCTTCGACGACGACCTCCGATTGTTGTTCGCCTATCCTGGCGAAACCGATCCGGTCTTGCCGGTGATAGTCGACGGCACTGTGACTTTCGCAGCGGGACGCCGTCCACTTGCCCGCGCGTACACCGTGCGCCGTTACGATCCGCGAACAAGGGAACTCGACGTCGATTTCGTCGTTCACGGCGGTGGAGTTGCTACCACCTGGGCGCGCGACGCCGGCCCGGGCGACCGAATGCACATCGCGGGTCCCTCTGTATCGCAGGGACTCCCGGAAGATTGCGAGTATCTGCTCGTCGTCGGTGACGAGACGGCGCTACCTGCGATCGCACGTCTGCTCGAGGAATTGCCTGCCGATGTCAGGGGGCATGTGTTCGTCGAAATTGCGGACTCGGCTCACATTCAATCGGTGCGCGAGTTGCCCGGGGTGAGTGTCACGTGGTTGCCACGCGAGGGGGCGGAGCCCGGCACTAATTCTTTGTTGCTCGACGCGGTCAGTGCAGTCGAATGGCCTGACGGACGCGTATTCGCTTGGCTTGCAGGCGAACAGGCGACGATTCGCTCGCTTCGGCGTCATTTGATTCGTGATCGAGGAATTGCGAAGACCGACATCGATTTCACCGGCTACTGGAAACGCAGCGACACAGTGCGCACAGATTCCTGACCCGGCTCCATCGCTCGGTAAGACCGAAGCGCTCGATAACACCGAAAGGCAGAAATGACAGTCCTGCGCACCAGACGATCACGGATCATCGGACTGATCGGGGCCGCGCTCGCCGCAGCGCTCCTTGTGTCCGGGTGCTCGGCCTCGGCCGAAAACTCGAAAACGGCGTCCACTCCCGGTTCGGAGGGGAACGCCCTTCCCGCTGCGGAAGGAACGACTACTTACCCGCTGACCCTGGAATCGCCATATGGTACAGGTATTCTCGAGAAGCGCCCGGAGCGGGTTGCCGCAATCGTCCCCAATGCCGTCGACACGGAAATGCTCCTCGCGCTCGGCGTCAAACCCGTTCTCTCCTCGTCGATGGTCAAGGAGTCGGCTTCCCAGTCGTACTTGCTGCCTTACGGCGCAGAGGATCTCGACACCTTCGAGTTCGCGATGGGCGGCACACTTCCCGTCGAAGCGATCGCCGCGAGCGAACCTGACCTCATCGTCGCCGTCGGCTGGGCCGACGGCCTGGGTGGTTTGTCGATGGGCGATTACTACGAACGTTTGTCCTCAATCGCACCGGTGGTGACGAGCCCCGACACGAAGTCGCGGATGCTCGTGCCGTGGAAGGAATCGATCCGCGTACTCGGCGAGACACTCGACCTCTCGAAGGCAGCCGAAAAGATCGTGGCGGACCATGATCGGTATTTTGCGAAGGTGCGTCAGGAGAACCCTGAACTCACTGGCCTGACCGCAACCTGGGCGATCTTCTACGGAACCGGCAATGGGCTGCAGTACCTTTCAGCGCCCGATTCGGCTCCGGCAACTTTCTTGGGCGAGCTCGGTTTTGCCGAGAACCCGCGTGCACAGGAGTTCGTCACCCAAAGCACTGTCGGCGAGGAACTTCTCGAGAACATCGATGCGGACTTCCTGCTGATCGGCCGCAGTGCCGCCGGCAGCGAGGAGGATTTCGACAAGCTGACCGGCGGGAAGCTCTTCCAAGCGCTGGGAGCGGTGTCCTCCGGTCGTTGGGTCGCTCTGCCTCCTCGCACCGCCGACGGTGGCGACGTTCTGTGGGCAATCACGAGCGGTGGCCCGATCGGAACGATGTGGGCGGCTGAACATATCGTGCCGCTCATCAGCGCGAAGCTGTAGGCGTACAACTGGAGAACGGAAAGCCCTCACCCGTCGCCACACGATTGTGTGGCGACGGGTCGTTCGTACAGCAGGTGTCCCGGGTTTGGGGGTTGCCTATGGGACGAAGAAGGTTGCGAAACCCGGGGTGACAGGTCCGGCGGCAGGCAATATGGCGACGGCAACTTGCCCGGCTCCAGTCTGCAGGGTTGCCTCTCCCGGGGTTCCTTGGTTGTCGCCAGAAAGCCGACCGGAGCCGGAGGCTCCTGTCGAGAGGTTCATCCAGCGCACTTCCGTCGAAAGCATGCAACCCCACCGCTCGTCTTTGGCGCCGGTGATCGTCACCGTGCCAGGTTGTTCGCCGACTACCGCCACACAGTGGACAGGGGGTGCATCGAAGCTGCCGTTTGGGTTCCCGAAAGGCGCCGGGTTGATTTGGAACGGAACGGTGACCGCCGCGGAGGCAACGGCTGCGGGCGCGAGAACCGAAACGGCCACTATGGATACGCAGGCAGATAATCGGCGTACGAGATTCGTCACGGTAACCTCCGGTAATCGAAGACGGTGTGGTGCCCATGCTCTACCCGGAGCGCAATTACCGCAAGGGGATCCAGTTTTCGAGCCAGCGGCGGTTCATGAATCGCTGAGTGCGTGACCGTTTGTAGAATCGTTGTCCTGCAACGCGTATCGGTTTACGAAGCCTGTATTGGGCGGTGAATAGCCCAATCGTGCTGGGCTCCACCGAAAGTACTAACTTTCCAGCCATCGGCCAGCCGGCTTGCGGTGTAGCTCGACAAAGCTGGTGTTGTTCGCAAGGCGGGCTGAACGATTTCTCAGGGAAGGCAATGGATATGGATGATGCGCTCGTTCCGCTCGAAGATGCACTCCCGCAGCTGTTCTCGCATCTTTCGCGGTTTCACGCTGGCGTGAGGGGTCTGCGGCGTGGGCAGCCAAGCCGCGTTTGGGGGTCGAGCCTCGAACTGTCGAATGATTGCGACAGCAGTGGATTTCGTTGGATAGAAGTGCGGAGACCAATCCTGTGGTGGTGGCTGCGGGTCTCGAAATCACGTTTCATCTACCAAACAAATGCTTGATCGCTAGAGTGTGTGCGACATCGAAAGCCCGACAAAGCTCGATTTCGAAGGAGTTCGTATGGTTGCACCTCAGGCTTATGTCGTCGATGCGCTCCGCACTCCGGTGGGTAAACGGCACGGCTCGCTCGCAGGAGAGCACCCAGCGGACATGGGGGCCCACGTGATCACATCGATTCTCGACCGCACTCGACTGGACCCGATGGCCGTCGACGATGTGATCTTCGGTTGTGTCGACGCTATCGGGCCGCAATCGGGCAACATTGCCCGCACCGCCTGGCTTTCAGCAGGCCTACCGTTGGACATCCCAGGAACGACAGTCGACAGACAATGCGGATCTTCACAGCAAGCCGTCCACTTCGCAGCGCAAGCGGTCATGAGCGGGACCCAAGATGTGGTGCTTGTCGGCGGTGTGCAGAACATGTCCTCGATTCCTATCTCGGCGGCAATGCGTGCCGGCAACGAGTACGGATTCGACACGCCCTTCAGCAAGTCCCGGGGGTGGGCAGCACGATTCGGCGAGGCCGAAATCTCACAGTTCGTCGGCGCCGACCTGATTGCCAAGAAATGGGGTATCAGCCGTGAAGACATGGAGGAGTGGGCACTGCAATCGCATCAGCGTGCCCGTGCTGCCATCACAGACGGCCGATTCGAGCGTGAGACAGTGTCATTGGGCCAATGCGTCGTTGACGAATGCCCACGAGAGACATCCATGGAGCAGATGGCTGCACTGCCCGCATTGAGGGATGGCTCGTTGCTGACGGCTGCTGTGGCTTCGCAGATCTGTGACGGCGCATCAGCGGCCCTGATCGTCTCCGAGAAGGCGCTCGAGGTTCATGGATTGAAGCCACGTGCGCGCATTCATCATATGAGCGTGCGCGGCGACGATCCGATGCTGCAGCTCTCGGCGCCGATACCCGCGACGAAGTATGCACTGGCGAAATCCGGCATGGCGATCGGCCAGATGGATACCGTAGAAATGAACGAGGCATTCGCTTCGGTAGTTCTGAGCTGGTTGATCGAGACGGGTGCAGATCCCTCCCGGGTCAATCCCAACGGTGGTGGAATCGCACTGGGCCACCCTCTTGGGGCCACTGGCACCAAGTTGTTCGCCACGATGTTGCACGAGTTGGACCGCATTGATGGACGGTACGGACTCCAAACCATGTGTGAGGGTGGTGGGACCGCGAACGTCACCATCATCGAGCGGCTGAGCTGAGCTCGCGAAATTGGGCGGCATGGAAGACCTTCTGTTGTAGCGCTTTGTCGGGTGCAACGCGCCCAACAGGGGTGCCGTGGCGCGGTGTGCGACGATCCGAGTGTGGGAGAACAGGCGGATCGTCTTGCTCGTGGTGAGTGGTATCTCGATGATGACGAGCTGCGGGAACGGCGGCTTGAGTGTTGGCGTCGACTCGACTCGTTCAATGGGGCTGCGGCGGACGACGACGCTGTCCGCTCACGGGCTCTCGCCAGCCTTTTTGGTGAGGTAGGTGACGGAGCTTTGGTGGTGCCGCGGTTCCAATGCAGCTACGGACACAACATTCGGCTCGGAGCCAACGCATTCGTCAACGCGAACGGGTTCTTCATGGATGATGCGCTGATCACGATCGGCGCGGACGTGAGGATCGGGCCTGGAGCCCAGCTGATGACAGCGTTGCACCCTGTCGATGATCATCGACGGCGCCGCGAGGGATGGGAGCGGGCTGCTCCGATCGTCATCGGTGAGAACACGTGGCTCGGCGCCTCAGTCACTGTCGGTGCAGGAGTTTCGATCGGTCACAACGCCGTGATCGGCGCGGGAAGTGTGGTCTTGCATGACATTCCTGATCACGTCGTTGCTGCTGGATCGCCGGCAAGGGTTATCCGTCGGACACCTGCCGAAGTTGAGGGACTGCAACGCGAGCACTAGGGCATGCGATGTCAGAGGGTGATCGTGCGGGTGGGCTCCCAGATGGCGGGGTCGCGGTGGGTGACGACGAAGACGGTGGCCGCCAGTTCCCGCACGGCGCCGGCGATACGGCGCTCGGTGGCCTCGTCGAGGGCCGAGGTGGCTTCGTCGAGAACCAGGACGGGAGCGTCTTTGAGGAAGGCGCGAGCGATCGCCACCCGCTGACGTTCGCCACCGGAGAGAGCGGCACCCTGGTGTCCGATGTCCTGATGAATGCCGAGCGTCGAGCGGTCGAGAACGGCGCCGAGGGCAGCGCGCCTTGCGGCGTCCTCGATCTCGGTTTCGGTAGCGCCCGGTCTTCCAAGTCCGATGTTCTCCCCGAGGGTGCCCGAGAACACGAGTGGGTCCTGCGGCACGTAGCCGATATGTGCCGCCAGAGCGTCGTAGGGCAAGTCGCGCAATGAAACTCCGCCCAGAGTGACGCTGCCTTGGTCAGGATCGTCGAAGCGCATGAGCAGCCCGAGAAGTGTGCTTTTCCCCGTACCCGAGCGTCCTGCGACGAGAACTCGCTCACCCGCGGGGATCTTCGCGGTGATGCCGCGCAGAACCGGAGCGTGGTCTACCCCGGCGACCTCGATGTCAGTTCCAACAGGGCGCGCGGCGTCCCGGGGTGCGGGCTCGGCCAGTGCGGGAGCCGAAGTCGCTGTGCGGTAGTCGCGAACCGTTGCGCGCAGCTCGTTGACTCCGATTCCGGCCAGGGCGAGTTCGTCGAGCGGCGCAGCGGCGCGGGCGGTGAGGATGACGAGGGCGAGAGCGGCTGCGGGATCGTCGAATCCGGTGGCAGCGAGGAAAATCACTGCACCTGCCAACGGCACAATGGTGGCGATCGCCGAGATGAATGTCGCTGGTGCCGCGGCGAGATTTGTCCGTGCAAGCGCGGCTTCCTGATTCCGCCAGCTTCGCTCGATTCGTTCGATGGAACGTGTGGGACCGGCTGCCGTACGCAGTAATTCGAGATGATCGGTGAGTTCGAGTGTCGACTGAGTTGCTGCGAGCTCGGCTTCGTGTCGGCGCTCGTCCGCTCGGCTGAGCGCACGCTGGGCCAGCGTCTGAGCGGCGAGCGACACGGCGAGCAGTCCACCGACGAGCAGCATGACACCTGGCCCCGCGACGACCGCGATCCCAGGAAGCAGGAGCAGCGGGATCAGCGGTGCAACCAGGAAGGTCTGAAGTTGGTGCGCGGGAACACTCATCAGCGACGGGATCCCGCGCCCGGCGACGGTGGCGAGCAGTGCCCGGTTGTCGTCGGTGAACCAGGACAGTTTCGCACGGGCGAAGGCATCGCCGAGAGCGTCGTAGAGATCGCCGACGAGTCGAGCCCCGGTGAAGTAACCGCCCCGCGAGACCAGGACGGTCACGAATAGAGCGATGGTGGCCGTGGCCAGGACGAGAACCGGCGACCGGTGATCAGCGATCGAGAGCGCGAGGGTGGTGTACGCGATCGCCTCTAGGACAGCGACGGACACCCAACCGAGTCCGATGGTGATCAAGCGTCGTCGGGCTACATTGGCGCTGTTCATTATTCGGCTCCAGTCAGGGCTGCACTGTGCGAGGCAGCGTCGTTCACGTTTCGACCGCCGAGGTCGAGTCGATCGTCGGCATCGTCTGCAAGAGCGGGGTCGTGGGTGACGATCACAATCGTCTTTCCTTCGTCATGTGCGAGGTGTCGCAATTCCTTCAGCAGTTCGGCGGCCGTGCGATCGTCGAGTGCACTGGTCGGCTCGTCGAGCAGCAGTACTGCTGCGGGCGAGAGGAACACCCGAGCAAGCCCGACGCGCTGACGTTCTCCTCCGGAGAGTGAAGTGGCGTCGGCATCGAGGCTGACGTCGATCTGTGCCCGGCGTAGTGCGGCGGTGTATTCCGCGTCCGTTGCATCGGGGGCGGCCAGCGCGATGTTCTCGCGCACCGTGGCAGGTAACACGTCTGCGCCCTGGGGTGTGAGCAGAAGGGACTGTGGCCGCAGGTTCTCGTCGATCACGGTGATGCTACGACCTGCGTAGCGGACGGTACCCAGTTCCGGGATCTCGAAGCCGGCCAATGCTTTCAGGAGCGTCGACTTGCCCGCTCCACTCGGTCCCGTGATCGCAGTGATCGTGGCTGGGCGGAATGCATGCGCGACGTCGTCGACGACTCTGCGGTCCGCGATCGTGACAGTCAGGTTGACGATCTCCAGTCGATCGGAGGGACTCGAGGCCGGAACGGTTGGCGCTTCACCGGCAGGGAGGGTGGGTTCGTCCAGGGCAGCGGCGAGCCGGCCCGCAGCAGAGCCTCCAGCAGCGACGTAGTCGAGGCCGTGCCCGAGCCGCAGGGCCGGTGTCACGATTGCGAGGCTGAAGAGAATGGTGGCGGCCAACGTCGTTGCATCCCAGTGAATTCCGACGGCATAGGCGATCGCGAACGTCGCCGTCGCCTGCATGAGGGCAACGGCGACGGCCGCAGGGGTAGCCACGAGTCGAACGCGCTCCTGCATTCCCCGGGTGAACCGTGCTGTCGATTCTGCATAGTCGGCGGCAGCGCCGGTCTGCGCACCGTAGATCCGGCAGACGCGGATGCCGCGGGCATAGTCGTCCACGGCAGTCACGATGTCGCCCATGACATCCGCGCTTTCAGCGCTGTGCCGAGCGGCCATTCGGGGGATCACGACCAGGTAGAACAGAGCTGCCACGATGCCGGGAGCCAGAGCGAGAAGCGCCACGGGGCCGGCTGAGGCAACCAACGCCGCGATCGTGACCGCGGGGACCACGATGAGTGTGGCGAACTCTGCCGGTAGGTGCGCAGTCATATGGTGCAGCGCCGAGATGTCGTCCGAAACGAGCCTCCGCAGTGCGTCTCCGCTGTAGCGGGACAGCGTGCTTGCCGGTAGGCGAACGAGGTGGGCTGCGAGTTGGCGGCGAACCCTTGCCTCGAAAAGCGATTCCGCGTGGTGCGAGAGCCACGACGATGTGGCAGCGAGCGCGACGCCCACGAGCCAGAGCGCACATGCCCACCCGGCCCAGCTCATCGACGGTTCACCGATGAGTTGCACGACGCACCAGAGCGCCCCGAGCATCGCGACCCCCGACGCTGCGGCCGCGACGACCCCGGCAGCCAATGCAGGCAGCGCCGGGCGCAAGGCCGGGACCAGCGACGGTTCGACGAGAGGGCGGGGCATGGATAACTCCTTGAATCAGCGTCAGGGTGCAGGCACGACAAATGACCGAGACCTAAGGTTAGGGGTCGATGGCTCCATGTGGTTATCGCCGTACGCCGATTTCTTACACTTGCCCAGCATCCGTCGGTGTCAGGATGCGGCCGAGATGGAACTCATGACGTCTTCCCACACGCCCATGACTGCGGGTTCGGTTGGACCCGTTTGGGTGAAGACTGCCACGCATTTGCGGCGGAAGTCGTACATCTCGATCGAGCTGGTCAGGCCGTGAACGCCGTGGGTGCGGGTCAGCCAGCACTCCGAGACACCATTCAGGTCGATCATCGTCCGGCAGGTGTCGGACGCCAAAGTCAGCGTCCCCCCGAACATGGCTGCGGCGTCGAGGTCACCACGGTGGATCTGCAGGCATCCGTTCCCGGCGACGACGGTCGTGACGGGCAGTTGGTGGTAGGACAGGTGCTCCATCCCGGCAGCCATGAGGTGAGGATCGACTCGCCGGTAACCGAGGGCGCCCAGAGCGACCAGGCCGCTACGACGTTCGCTGCCGCCGTCCGCGAGGATGAAGTCGAGCTGTGTCAGCTGATCGGCCTGGGCCCAGAATGCGGGCGTATTCGACGTCTGGATGGGAGGGCTTGTTTCCCTCGCAGTGCTCGGCGCAGTTCGCATCGCTTCGAAGGCGAGACGATCCGAGGCCGGGGTCAAATACGTGGTGTGTGAACTTGATCCGTGGATGTCGAACATGCGGAGCGTCGGCGGTAGGTGCTGCTCTGCTTCCGTGGTCACCACCGAGCCGAGGGAGGCAACGTTCAAACGCAGAGAGACGAGCCCGGGCGCGCAGACCAACGGATCGCCGGGAACTGTCGGAACGGAGTACTTGCCCGAGTCGTTGACAGCCACCGGGCCTGCGACGGTGATTGCTACCGTGTCGTCCAAGAGCGGCAACATTTTGCCGACTACGTCAGGTGCGGTGTCGATCAGTCCACCACGGAACCCCGGACGCGCAAGCAGTGCGTCCAGGTCCGACATGCGTGCCAAAGCTGCGCAACGACATTCGCCACGGTGCGGGCACATCTCAGTAGACATCCCTTAGGTACCGCTTCGATCGTTTGAGGTTGTTGACGTAATCCTCGGCGGCGTCCGCATCCAACCCACCGTGCTCGGCGACGACCTCGTGCAATGCGTCGTCGACGTCCTTTGCCATCCGAGTGGCGTCGCCGCAGACGTACACGTGCGCACCGTTTTCGAGCCAGTCGAACAAGTCTCGGCCCTGCTCGCGCATACGAGTCTGGACGTAGATCTTCTCGGACTGATCGCGCGAGAAGGCCAGATCGAGGCGAGTCAGGACACCGTCACGGGTCAGCCCGTTCAACTCGTCCTCGTAGATGAAGTCGCTCGACTGATGCTGATCGCCGAAGAAGAGCCAATTCTGCCCCGACGCGTTGCGCGCGCGACGCTCGTGCAGGAAAGCGCGGAAGGGTGCGATGCCGGTTCCGGGGCCGATCATCACGACGGGAACAGCGTCATCGGCGGGTAGGCGGAACGAATTGTTCTTGGAGACAAAAACTCCGACCCGATCGCCCTCGCCGACGCGGTCCGCCAGGTACGTCGAGCAGACGCCGCCGCGGTCCCGCTCGCCCGAGCGGTAGCGCACACTCGCTACCGTCAGATGGACGGTGCCGTCGTGGGCCAGCGGGCTGGAGGAGATCGAATAGACCCGATGTTGCAGCGGGCGAAGAAGTGTAAGCAGATCCTCGGGATTCAGGCGAATGCTGTTGTCCAACTGGAGGAGATCGAGAACGTCCCTGCCCCACAGCCACGCATCGAGCGCTTCCCGATCTTCCGTGTCGAGAATATGCTGCAGTTCGGCGTCGCCGCTGCGTCGGGCGATGTCTTCGATCAAATCGCGCGAGGGAATGGAGATCTCGTAGTCGCTGGTCAACACCTGGTCCAACAGTGCGGACGAGCCGTCTTTCGCGGTAACCACGTAATCGCCGCTGACACCGAGCTGATGGATGATCGCCTCGACGAGGGCGGGGTCGTTGATCGGGCGGATGCCCAATCCATCTCCGGCCTCGTAGTCCAGACCGTCCTCGCCGAGCGCAAAGGTGAAGTGGCGGACTTCCTTGGCTGAGTCCTCGCCGGACAACAGCCGGTTGGCGAGGACGGTTGCAGGATAGGGGTTCTTGCGAGTCCACTGGGACTTGGTCTTCGTCTGAGCGGGCGCAACCGGCGAGGCAGCGGCCCCCGCATCACCGTCGACACCGGCCACCGCAGCGACGGCCCGAACGATCCACTCGGCCGCCGGATCCTCGTAGTCGACGTCGCAATCGGTGCGGTCGACAACCCGGGTCCCGCCGAGCGCTTCGAAGCGGGCGTCGATGTTCTTTCCCGACTGGCAGTACCCGTCGTAGCTGGTGTCACCGAGTGCGAGTACTCCGAAGTAGAGACCCTCCAGCCGGGGCGCACTCTCGGATTCGACTGCATCCCAGAACAGCTGCGCGTTGTCGGGCATCTCGCCCTCGCCGTAGGTGGAGGTGATGACGAGCACCCGGCGCATGGCGGAAAGTGCATTGATATCCACGGTGTCCAGACCCGCGACAAGTGGTTCGAGACCGTGGGCACGAGCAGCTGCGGCTACGTCTTCAGCCAAGGACTCCGCGTTGCCGGTCTGACTTCCGTAAAGGATGTGCACGGCTGCGCCGGCAGCTCTCTCCACTGTCGCTGTTGCAGTACCGGTTTGACCGGACATGACAGTTCGCGAGTGTAGACCGGCCAGGAATCCGGAAAGCCACGCGCGCTGGTCGCCGGTGAACGGTGCGTATTCGGGGATGTACGGGATTTCCATGATTTGAAGCTCACCTACTTTCGGGGGAGGAGGTCAGGACACCAGGTCGGGGATCGTGCGCGAAGCGAACAGTTCGTCGAAGTTCGGCAGTGATCCGAGCTTGTCCCGATTCTTGTTGTCTTGAAACAGAATCCACCCGTACGTCGCCGGGCTGTCCATGGCCAACACGTTGCGTAGGCTCAGCGCCTGCTTGTAGTCGTCGACCCGCTTGGCTGCAATCAGCGCAGCCAACTGTTCGTCGTCGTAGTCGGCCAGAATCTCTTTCGAGTACTTGACCAAGTGCTGGACGAGGGCGAAGTCCTCGGTCAGCACCAGGTTTCGGGCCGCTTTCTGCACTGCTGGATCGTCGGGTCCGGACGCACCCGGCGTGCGGGCGGTGGCGAGTTGTTGCGCGAAGTGAAGCACGGTGTACTCACTGAGCAGCGCATACATCGTCGCCGTATCGGTCTCGCCGTAGGCAGGGACTGCTCCGTTCAGTGCGGGGCGCCCGTCGCGCACTGCGAGTTTGAAGGTGCGGACCTGACGTGCTGCGATGGCGGACGCCAATTCTTCGAGGAGCTCTTTGTGCGACTTCGCAGCCAGGATTGCATCACTGTCCTGGTAGAGCATCAGTGCCTTGGGCATCGCGCAGACGAACGAGTGCTGTTCGACTTCCCAGTTCTCGAGCAGTCGGGTGCCGAGCGCGGATCCCGTTGCCTCCACATGCAGTTCGAGCAGGAGTTGTACTGCGTGGTTGTGGACGGCGGCAAGAGGGTCGGTCGCAGCGGTGATAGAACCCAGCAGTACGGAATCGGTACTTGCTCGCAGTGCCAATTCGCCACGAGGGTCGTACTGGTAGAAGAAGCCACCACTCATGCCGTTGCCGACACCCTTGCCGAACTCGCCGAGATTCACGACAGCACCGTTAGTCATGTACTCGCCGGCGAAGTCTCCGACACCTTCGACGACAGCACTGGCGCCGGAGTTGCGAACTGCGAAGCGATCGCCTGCTTCACCTTCGACGAACACTCGTCCACCGGTGGCGCCGAAGAGCGCGAAGTTGCCGATCAACACGTTTCCACCGGCGTCACTGGAGCCGCCGCCTGGGCTGCGCACGGCAATCACTCCGCCGCTCATACTCTTTCCCACACCGTCGTTACATGTCCCGGTGTGTTCCAGGTGCATGCCGTCGTTGCAGAATGCGCCGAACGACAGGCCCGCAGATCCGGTCGTCAGGACGCGCACGCTGCCCGGCGCCAGGTAGCGTCGCCCACGCTCGTCGGTCAGTACTCCCGGAGCTAGAAGGCCGGCCGCTCCGTAGTTGAGTTCGCGTTCGAGGTCGATCGCCAACTGACCACCGACGCTCTTGTTCCGGTTACCCAGGTGCAGTGCACCTTCGGCGAATTCAGGTCCGGACACGGCGACCGAGGCCTCGCCACGGTTGAAGAACACCGTACGAACCTCGTCCATGATCTTCTCGTCGAGCGCGTACTCACGTTCGCGGTACACAGGATTGTCGATGGTGATGTTCGGAGCGGTCTCGAACATCGCGTCCAGCTTCAGATTGCCGACAATAGACGGGTGATCGAGCAGATGCAGGAGATCCGTTCGACCCCGCGCTTCCTGAAGGGACCGCATTCCCAGATTCGCGAGCAGTTCCCGAGTTTCGTGAGCGATGTTGAGAAGGTACTGCGCCATCGCGCGGGGATCGCCGTCGAACAGTTCCGGGTTGGTGGTCAGACCGGCGGGGCACTTGATGTTGCAGTTCTTGGCCATGACGCAGCCCATCATCATCAGCGCCGACGTACCGAACTCGAAGCTGTCTGCGCCGAGTAGGGCGGAAGTGATGATGTCGCTGCCGGTCTGATGCGCGCCCGAGCATCGCAGAACGACTTTCTGGCGAAGGCCGTTGGCACACAGAGCTTGATGGACCTCGGCGATACCGACCTCGGCCGCACGGCCCGCGTACTTGAGGCTGGTCACCGAAGCGGCGCCGGTGCCACCGGTATTTCCGGCGACGTTGATGACGTCGGCGCCGGCCTTGGCGACACCGACGGCGATGGTGCCGATTCCTTCCGAGGACACCAACTTCACGATCACCCGAATGCGAGCTGCCTTGCAGTCGTGGATGAGCTGAGCGAGGTCCTCGATGGAGTACGTGTCGTGGTGAGGCGGCGGCGAAACCAGTTCGACCCCGGGCGTTCCGCCGCGGGCGGCAGCGATGTCGACGGTGACCTTGGCGGCCGGAAGCTGCCCGCCCTCACCGGGTTTTGCGCCTTGGCCGAGTTTGATCTCGATCTCTTCGAGCATCGGATCGGCGAGGTAGCCCGCCCAGATTCCGAAGCGTCCGGATGCAAACTGCTTGATGCGCGATGCACGAATCGTGTCGTAGCGCGAAAGGTGTTCGCCGCCTTCGCCGCTGTTGGACATCGCACCGACCATGTTCGTGCCGTGGGCGACGGCTTCGTGCGCCGGAGCGTTCAGTGCGCCATGGCTCATGGCACCCGACGCCAACTTCGGGGTGATGTCGCTTGCACTCTGTACCTCGGAGAGAGGTACACCTGCCGGTGCGACCCTCAGCTTGGACAGGAACTCTGCCGCAATACCGGTTGCATTCAGCACCAGATCCGGGTCGGTGGCCTCGATGGTGACGTCGTCGGCAAAGGCGACGGAAAGAGCATCGCCGAGTGCTACCACCCGAGCGGTGTCGTCGGCCAGTGGACCGTCCAGGCTAAGTGTGTACCGGCCGTCCGCGGCAGATTCACACCGGATTCCACGCATCACGATCGTCTTATTGCCGCGCACCGAGAATCGGCTGATCTGGTCGGTGAACTCGGCTGTCGTAACCGCAAATGTGACATCACCGGGCACGGAGATGACATCGCGCAACGCGGCGGGACGACGCGATCGTTCCGCAGCCATGACAGTGGAAAAGTCCCGGTACCCGGCGGTGATGTCGAAGTCGTCGATCTGCTCGGTGGTCAACCGGTCGAAGCTCGTCGCTCGGTATGCCCCGGCGTCGAGGCGGAAGGCGTCGTCGAGCCGTCCGAGCGGCAGTAGACGTAGAGCCTCGAATTGTTCTGTTCCGGAGGGACTGTCGAACGCGATCTTCTCTTCGGTGAGTTCGACGTACTTACGGACCGCGGTGGTACCGAACGAATGCCCTGCGCCGTCTGCACGCTCCTTGAACAGGCCGAGCAGTGGCAGATCCTTCTCGCCCCCGACTGCGCTCGCACGCTCGTGCCACTGCTTCGAGGTCACCGCGACGGTGTCGAAACCGACGCCACCCACCGGTGACTTCATGTTGGGGAACCACTGGCGCAGAACAGGGTCGGACGTATCGAGGAAGTTGGGTTCGAAAAATTCTCCGCCGATGTAGCTTTCGACGGTGCACAGACCGACGCGTCCCATCGTCTTCATCAGGGACTTCTCGGCGGCCTTCGCGAAGCGTCGGAACGCGGCATCCGGGTCAGCGGCGAACTTCTCCTCGGCTCGCAACTGAACGGACAAGGGGTAGACAGCGGAAGCGCCGAAACCGAGCGCAGCGGCAACGTGGTGGGAGGACTCGATCTGGCCGCTCTCGACGATGAGAGAGACGCGCAATCGCAGGCCCGCGTCGATGAGACGCTGATTCAGTGCTCCGACGACCATGATCGCGGGAAGTGTTGCGCGCTCGTGAGATACGTGGCGGTCGGTCAGGACTGCGATTCCGCCCTGTTCGGCCGCGAAGGCGACAACAGCGTCGCCGAGCGCGGTCATCGCGTCGACCATTGTCTGCGCGTCACCCTCGGCGGGGTAGAGCATTTCGAAGCGGCGGTGCGGAGTGTGGTTCTGTTCGCGGATCTTGAGCATGTCCAGGTGCCCGAGGATCGGCGAGGCGATGACGATCTGCTTGCCCTGTCCGGGGGACATCTTCGCACCCAATGCGACCCGGAGGGTCATACCGTCCGCTTCACGGATGCTGTCGAGGGGAGGGTTGGTTACCTGGGCGAATCGCTGCGAAAAGTAACGTGCCACACCGCCTTCGCGGTCGCTGAATGCGTTGATGGCGTTGCCGTAACCCATGGCGGAGACCTTTTCGGCTCCGTGCGTGAGCATCGGATCCATCAGGAATTTGAAACTTTCCTGATCCAGGGAGTACGCCATGTAGCGCTGATGAACCTCGAAGGTGCCGTTGTAACGGGTCGGGGAGCTGACTTTCTCCGCTGGCACGGCGGGAATGTCTTCGATCAGGATTCGCGATTGCTCCAGCAACGACTGGTAGTCGCGCTGAGCGGCAATCTTTTCCAGAGCTTCGCGGGCAGTGTAGGTATGGCGATCGCGATGATCGAAGTACAACATTCCGCCGGCCTCGACGCGGCCACGGTGAATCACCGTCTCGGGTGCGAACGCGATCTGTCCGGCTTCGGAGAATGCGCACACGTAGTCGTGTGTCTCGATCGTGCGTAGTGGACGCAGACCGAGGCGATCCAGGCGCGCACCGATGATGGTGCCGTCGCCGAACACCAGCGCTGCCGGTCCGTCGTTCTTCTCCTCGTACAGCGAGAAGTACTCGAACATCGCACGCACTGCGGGGGAGAGGGTGGTGTCGTTTTCCCAGGCAGGCGGCATCATCGAGACCACAGCCGTCACCAGGTCGACACTGTCCTCGATGACGCGTGCTTCCAGGGTCTGATCGAGTCGGCAACTGTCGGACTGGCCGGGCGGACGGACGATCGCACGTCGTTTTGCACTGGCGACAGCAGCTTCGGAGAGCCGATTCTTCTTGTCCGTGTTCAGTTCTCCGTTGTGAGCCATGAACCGGAACGGCTGCGCCATCGTGGGATGCGGGTCCGTGTTGGTCGAGAACCGCGTATGGAAGTACATCGTGTGCACGGCGTGATCGGGGTCGACCAGGTCGCGGAAGTACGGGATCACTTCGTCGGAGTTCAAGCGACCCTTGAGAACCTGAGTTCGCGCGCTGAGCGAGAGTGGGTACAACCCGCGTAGTGCAGGGGTGTTGTACGCGATGGCTTCGATGGCGAGCAGAGCTTCGTGCACGAGGCGATCGACAACCGCAGGCTCGGGACGCGGAGTGGGGACCTCGAAAATCCACTGCCTGATCGGAAGCTGATGCGCGATGGCTGCCGGCCGAATCGCCGAGTCGTCGACCGGCACGTTGCGCACAGCGAGGGTGGTGAAGCCTCGGTCCAGAAGTTCGCGTTCCACCAGAGCGGCTGCACGAGCATGCTGAGCATCGTTGTCCGGAAGGAAGAAGTTGCCGACGCAGAAGCGGCCGGCGCGGAGATCTGAGCGCCCGGTGACCTTGCGGAAGAACCGGAGGGAGAGGTCAACCGAGACACCGCCGCCGTCGCCGACGCCCTCGGAAGACATACCGCCGCGGTGCGGTACCGAGCAGAGTGCTTCTCGCCCCTTGATCAGGACATCGTGGGTCTGCACGCCGTCCTTGCGCGTGATGAACCCGACCCCGCAACTGCTCTTGTCATCTGCGGGGTCGTACAAACCGACGATGGACGTGCTCACTGCAGCAACCTTCTCCCTGTCCTGGTTGCCCGGAGATTGTTCGACCGGGCAGATACGACGGCATGTATTCCGTCAGGGCAGGGCGTCGCTGCTTCGATGAAGCGGCACCCGAATGGGTTCAGACTACTGAGTAGAGGCTTACCTTAGTCAAGTCTGCTTGGTGTGACTTGGATCTGAGCAGGTCAGAGGGTTGCTTTGTAGGCAAGTGCGTAGGCGATCTTGCCCGGCTTGTCGTCTGTGTACGGCTTGGACAGCTTTGCGAACTCGCCCTTGGACTCGGCTTTGCCGTCGTTCCAGACCGACAGGACGCCAAGATCGGTGGCAGTGAATCCGCTGTCGACGACGGCATCGCCCGTCAACGCAGTCTGTGCTTTGGTCACCGACTTCACGGTGCCCAGGTAGCTGGAGAGATCATCGCGATTCCAGTTGGTGAGGTCGACGGGCGCGGTGTCGCGGACCCAGGCGCCCCAGTAGAACTCCTGGAACGGAATCGTGCCCGCGGCGAATCCGATGTCGCGGGAGAAGTACATCAAGCTGCGGTACTTGTCGTCGGCGAAGTTGGCCAGGCCGACGCTCTTCGGCAGAGCCTGGACCGGTACCTGGTTTCCGTCGACGTCACGCGACCAGACCCACTTGTTCTTCTCCATCTCGGTCCAGAAGGCACCTTCACTCAAGCCGCTGAGGTTGCCGAGAACCCGCAGTCGCACGTGAAGGTCGGGACCGCCGTCGGCCGTCTCGATGAAGGACGTGAGGGTGTGGTGACCGTCGGTCAGGTAGAGATCGCCGCGGGGTCCGACGACCACGGTCTTCATGGGCGCGATGCTCTCCGCGGTTTCCTGACCCACCGGGAGCTGGCAGGTGAAGGACGACGGGTCCTTCAGCGTCGACGCCGCAGTAGCGGTCGCGGCCTGGATCTGGCCGTTCGCCTCACACCAGTCGTCGAACTTCTTGTTGATCGTGTCTTTTCCGAGCGTGTATCGCCCGAGCTTGTAGTACACCTCGTCGTAGCCGAGTGACGGTTGTGTCGCGTGAACGTCGCCGATGCGCACGTCCAGGAGATCACCTTCCTTGGCGCACAGGTACTCCGATCCGCCGGCGGAGCCTGAGAACGAACCGGTGGAGATTCCGCCACACGCGAGGGGAGCGGCGACAGCGGGAGTGCTGACCAATGTTCCGGCGCCGAGCAGTGCCAGTGTTGTGAGTGCCGAGATGGCGGAACGACGCATATGGGGATCTCTCCTGATGATGGGTTCGCACGTGAAGAAGCTTGCGTCACAATCGCTCAGGGTGGTTTCGGACTTACTGACAACAGACGTCCGCGCGGTGGCTACCACGTGAATTCACGTCGTAACCACCGCGCGGTGAGCCTGTTGGTTGATCAGCCCTGCAGTTGATCAGCCTTGCAATTGATCAGCCTTGCAATTGATCAGCCCTTGTAGTTGTAGAAGCCCTCGCCGACAGCAACGCCGAGCTTGCCCTCGTCGATGTAGTTCTTCTTGATGTAGTCGGCGAATTCGCGCTGCTTCTCGCCGCCCTGGGAGGAGATGTTGTAGACGGTGGTCAACCCGACGACGTCCATGATCTGGAAGGGGCCGAACGGGGCTCCGGTGCCGATACGCCACGTCTTGTCGACCATGTCGGGATCGGCGATGCCGTCGATCAGCAGGTCGGAGGCCGCGTTGAGGAGCGGGACCAGGAGCGAGTTGAGTACGTAGCCCGCCTTCTCCTTCTTGAGTTCGATCGGCACCATGCCGATGTTCTTCGCGAACTCGACGACCTCGCGGTACACGGCGGGGTCGGTGGACTCGGTGCCCATGACCTCGGCAGTGTTGTTGACCCACACGTGATTTGCGAAGTGCAGTGCGAGGAACTTCTCGGGGCGGCCGGTGAACTCCTTGAGATCGCTCGGCAGCAGCGTCGAGGAGTTGGTAGCGAACACCGTGTGCTCAGGAGCAACCGTGGCAAGCTTCTCGTAGGTGTCGCGCTTGATGGCGATGTCCTCGGGAATTGCCTCGATGACCAGGTCGGCCTTGGCGACGGCTTCGCCTAGATCGTACGAGTACGTAATACGTTGCAGCGCTTCGTCAGCCTTGCCTTCCTTGGCACCCTCGACGTTCTCGGCCTTGTAGGCCGCGGCCAACGAGTCGAACCGAGCCTTGGCCTTTTCGATGACCTCGGCGTTGATGTCGTACGCGACGACGTCGAAGCCGTGATAGGCGGCCTGATAGGCGATCTGTGAGCCGAGAACTCCGGTACCCAGAACGGTGATCTGCTTCAGTTCAGTCATTTTCGATCCTCAATCCTATTCGGTGGGTAGTCCGGCAAGCGTCAATCGGACCTGTGCGGCAACGATGTTCGTGAGTTCGTCAGCCGTGATCCGGTCCAATGCCGCGCGGGCTATTTCGAAGTGCAGCACGTTGGAAATCGTTCGCGCTGCAGTGGTGGTTCGGGTGGTGTGGTGGGGGTGTGCCTCGTGCAAGATTTGCGCAATCCGCGTTTGCAGGCGCTGCGAGAGTTCCAGGCCTTCGGCCCGGAAACACTCGCTGGGCTCACCGAACAACACCTCGCGTTGGTAGATGCCGGTGTTCTCGTCGCTTCGGCGACTTGCGATCAGCAGGGGTGAAACCAGCTCGAGCACACGATCTTCTGTGCCGGTCGACTTGGCTTCACACTCTTCTCCCAATTCGATCTGCTTGCGGTATTCCGCGTTGTACACCATGAGCAGCAACTCGGCTTTGCTTGCGGCGTAACGAAAGAGAGTGCCGCCGGCTACATCGGCGCGGTCGGCAATTTCTTGAGTTGTGACTGCGCTGTAGCCCTTTTCCGCGAACAGTTCGGCAGCGGCGTCGAAGATGCGTGTCTGCTTCTCGAGTTTGTTGCGTTCGCGACGGCCCAGCTCTTGGTCCGGCTTCGTCATCCCGCTCACCTCGTTCCATTTCGGATCACGCTCATAAATGAGTCTACTCCGAAATATCGGGAGGGTGGAGTCTCCTCCGTCACATCACCGCAGTCCGCTGACCCAACCGGCGAACACGTCTGAGAACACGTCCGCTTCGCACGCATGCGCCGATTCGGGATAGGCGCACTCTGGGTATCCGGCGACGACGGCGGCAAGTTCGACGTTGCAACACTGCGCCAAGAGGCCACGCAGGAGATCCGCAACCGACCAACCCGCGACGGATACCGCAGGGATTCCCTCTTCCTCGTACACCTTCACCAGATCGGCGTGCCTCCAGGACAATTCCTCGGCCACCAGTGCATCAGGGTTGAAAGACATGGCGCGGTCGAGTGATCCGCGCAGAAGTGAGTGCGGATCGTCCTCGCCGCGAAGCCTGGTCGCGAGGTCCGCCGGCGCCTTCTGCATGACGAACATCCAAGGTTTGCCGTCGGGAAAGACTCCACCGAAGCCTGCCACGTTGAACGGTAGGTGGCTACTGAGAAAATCGGTCTCCACGTCGACGTGTTGATCGTCGCCCAGATGAATGAAGTGGCCGGAGGCAATTTCCTCGCCCATTGCCGGCTCAGCCCATGTGTTGTTCCACAGATCGGTCATCCGACTGCCTTCGGGAAAATCGAGAACCTCGAAGAGAAAACCCATGTCTCTACAACTCCCCGTCGAAGTGGGTGGTTACTCCACCGGTCAGTCGAGAAACCGTCTGCGCCGAGGTCGCGAGGACGACTCGGCTTGTCTCGAAGGTCATCTCGTCGCGTTCGGTGTCCTCCGATTCGGGATCTTCGGCGAGTGAGAAGTCGAGTTCCACCTCTCGATCGGTGCTGGAACAGACCGAGATCATCAGCCCGAGTCGTTCGTCGGTGAACGCCGGAAGCGATTTCTCGGGATGGAAGTCTGCGGCCGCGTGAAAGAAGAACGCCGCCAGCCGTTCGACGAATCCGTCGTCCGTATGTCGGCTGAGATACTGATTGAAGCGGTCGGGGCTGAGCAGCCCGACGTCGAAAACGAGTGTGGGTACGTCGGATTCGAAGACAGTGGCGGGAACCGCATGACTGCGAAGGAAGACTGCGGCGCCGCCGTATCCCGGCAACCTGAACCCATCACGCATCTGGTGTACTCCCGTCGCAGTGGTGTCCTGTCCACGCTAGGCCATTGCTCGGCCGCGTGCTGCCTACTCGAGTAGGCAGCTTGATGGAAGAATCACCGCCTATGACTGCTGTCCTGTACCCGCCCGTCGAGCCGTACGAGTCGGGGCTGTTGGAAGTGGCGGACGGTCAGAGTCTCTACTGGGAGACAGTCGGCAATCCGGCGGGCATTCCGGTTCTCTACCTACACGGCGGTCCTGGTTCGGGATGCACTGTCGGCGCCAGGCGTTTCTTCGATCCCGAAGTCTTTCGCGCAGTTCTGTTCGATCAGCGAGGCTGTGGGCGCAGTCTTCCGCTAGCGAGCAGTCCGGACGTCGATCTGACCGTGAACACCACGGCGCACATTGTGGAAGACATCGAGCGTCTTCGTGAGCATCTCGGTATCGAGCGATGGATCGTCACGGGACTTTCCTGGGGCGTGAGTTTGGGTCTGGTGTACGCGCAGGCGTTTCCCGCGCGGGTGCAAGCGATGGCCCTGGGCGCGATCACCGGCGGGACGAGGGTCGAAATCGAGTGGATCACCCGTGCCATGGGCCGGGTATTTCCGCGTGAATGGGAGGAGTTCGTGGCGCCGTTGCCGGTGGACGAGCGTGACGGAAACCTCCCCGCGGCGTACGCGCGACTGCTTGCCGATCCGGATCCTGTTGTGCGCGAGAATGCCGCGTTGCAGTGGTGCCGTTGGGAAGACGTGCACGTGTCGCTGATGCCGGGGTGGACTCCGAGTGTTCGATACCAGAATCCGGACTTCCGCCGGGTGATGACCAGGCTGGTTACGCATTACTGGGGTAACGACTGCTTCCTGGCGCCGAATCAGATATTGGACGGAATGGACCGTCTCGCTGAGATTCCCGCGATTCTCGTGCACGGACGGTATGACATTTCCGGGCCACTCGACACTGCCTGGGCGATCCACCGGCGTTGGCGGGGTAGTGAGTTGGTGGTACTCGACGGCGCCGGGCATGGCGGCAGCGGATTCAACGAGGCAATCGTGGAAGCGCTGAATTCACTGGCTCATTCGGCCTGATCGAGTGCCCCGGCGCGGGCCGCAGCGAGCGCGCCGGCAGCAGCACGATCGGCAACCGACTGGTCGACCGGTAGATCGGCGACCAGCAGGCGATAGTAGATGGGTGCGGCGACGGCCGCCAGAAGATCAGCGGCCGAGACCTTCTCGGAGATCTCCCCGCGCTCGACTGCTCGGCGAACGACGATGTCTGCCAGTTCGTAACGTGCGGAATAGAACTCGCGCTTGAGTCTCGCGACCTCGGGCGTGCGGACCGCATCGGAGAACAGTGCAGCCACCAACGCGCCGCCTGACTCGCTGGTCACCAGTGCGACTATCGATCTGGCCATCTCGCGCAGATCGGATTCGATGGAACCGGTATCCGGGATGGGAACGGTGGTTGCCGATACCTCGACGGCCGCGTCGGCCACCAGTTGGGACAGCGTGCTCCATCGCCGGTAGATCGTGGTCTTGTGGACTCCGGAGCGGGTGGCTATGTCCTCGATGGTCATCGCGGCGAATCCGCGTTCGGACAATTCGGCCGCCGTGGCTGCCAGGACGGCCTCGCGCACCCTGGCACTACGCCCTCCGGGCCGTTGTGGTGTCGAAGTCATGAGTCAACCTTATCGCAACAAGGTGTTGTGTTAGCTGGAGGCACGTGGTTCACTGAGCTAATGCAACTGATCGTTGCATTAGAGATGAATTGAGGGGTGTTTTCCCATGTCATACGAATTTCCTGTCGATCACCGAGGCCTCTTCGAAGAGCGCACAGGACAGTTTCTGAGCTTCGGGCTCCCCGTCTCGGATCTCGAGGAACTGCGCGCGTCCATCCACTCGACCTGGGCCGACGCGCCGGGTGGTTGGTCGTACGAGTGGTCGGCGTTGGCAGCAAAGTACTCCGCGGCCGGCAATCATTCACTCGCGGCGATGATCTACGGAATCGCCAAGTTCCCCGTCCTGGCCAACGATTCGCGGCGCCGGGCCCTGCAGAATCAGGTGGACGAATACGTCAAGGCAGCACCGGGATTCGGGCTCGAGTTCGAGCGTCGAATCCTGTCCCTGCCCTACCGATCCGGCGAGATCGAGCTACCGGTGCACATTCTCTCCGTGGACGGGAGGTACGAGGATGCACCCGTCCTGTTGCTCAGCGGCGGCGTCGACGGCTGGAAGATGGACATGCATCCGTTGGTCAGTGCGTTCGCGAAGAACGCCGGAGTGACTGTTGTTGCCTTCGACCAGCCGGGAACTGGTGAATCACCGGTTCCTCTCGACGCTTTCGGTGACGAGGTGATCGACGGACTGGTGGCGACGGCTCGCGCCCTCGGCAATGGCCAGGTGGCACACCTGGGAGTCTCCTTCGGTGGCAACTTCGCCGTGCGGTCGGGGTTGACCGGCGCCGTCGATGCGGTGATCAACATCGGCGCCCCGGTCAAGGGCGCGTTCGAGACCGCGAACGCGGAGCGCCTGGTCTACGGCATGGGTGACATCGTCGGAAACGCACTGGGTTTCGATGCACCGGCAACCAAAGAGGCGCTGGTACAGGGTCTGCGTGCTTTCGATCGCAGTGTCTTGATGACCGCCGACGACGGCCGGACCCCGATGCTTGTGGTCAACGGGGCCGACGACGTTCACATCCCGCTCTCGGACACCACTCTCTTCGAGGAGCGCCCGAACACGCAGGTACACGTCATCCCGGATGCGGGGCACTGCGCAGTGACCAAGCTGCCCGAGTTGACGCCGATGATGATCGACTGGCTACGAGATGCCCTGTCAGGAACCGCTCCACGAACCGGTCGATGATCCGCCGCCGAAGCTGGCAAAACGATACGTCGCAAGAACGGCTTTGTGATCGGTCGGCCACGGCGTCGGCGAAGCGATGAAGTTGTCCTGGGAGTTCTCTTCCACTCTTTGGTTGTGCACGATCGTCTTTCGCGGGCCGATGATCCCGACGGATCCCAGCTTCAGGTCCGAAGCGCGATCGGCGAAGATGTAGTCGATCCGATCGCGTTCGTCTGCCTCGGGTGCCCAGGTGAGCTGTGAGGTGTCGACGTCGGGATTGTCGGACGGCCAGGTGAAGCCCGGGTGTGTGGCCGGGTTCGGGTACTTACTGCGGTAAGCGTCGACGAATCCGGCTTGGTCGAGCAGGCGGGTGGATTCCCAAGGAACGACTACACCGTTGTGGTCGAACAGATTTCGCGTGCCGTCGGTCCAATCCAGGGCCGACGGTTCGTTGAAATCGCCACCGAGGATGACGGATCTGCCCTTGGCCCGTTCTTTTGCCGCATCGTCGACGAACGTCGAAATTGCCTTGGGTCGTCCCGAATTGATGTTCACGCGCTGAACCGTCTCGGGGTCCGTGACCGGACCGGACGGCATCTTGTTCCAGCCGAACTCGGAGAACTCTCCGGGCTTGGGAACACCCGCGCCGTATCCGCGCGGTAGATACGTCGCGTAGGACGTGTAGGCCAGATGTGCCGAGTAGGCGGCGATTTGTTTGCCGTCGACCGTCACGACTGCCTTGATCATCGAGTTCAGGTCGGCTGTTTCCTCGATCGGAAACTTGGAGAGAATCCCCACGTCGGAGGACGCTGCTCCGTAGAAGGTGGTTCCTGATTTGGTCAGCATGTCCGCCAATGCAGTTGTCGCAGTGCCGGCTTCCGACAGGAGAACTATCGACGCCTGTGTCGAGATGATCATGTCGGCGATCAGCTGCAGGCCACCGTTGATCTTGGTTCCGCCGTGCCAGGTGTTGAGGGAGAGCGCTTTGATCTCCTGCGCGGGGCTCGCCCCCGCGACGGAGGTATTGGCACCCAATGTAAATGCGCTCGCGGTGACTGTGCCCGCGGCTACCGCCATCGCCTTGACCATCTGGCGGCGCGTCAATCCATTCATCAAATCCCGGCTCTCGTTGTCGTGTGCTCGAACCCCCGGAAGATGATTACCATCGCTACCTAAACGGACAGTTAACCAATTGTAAAATGGCAGATTTCCTCAGAACGCCGTGCGGGCAATAGTCTTCTGATCGTGGTACTCAGTGAGCGTTTCCCCGGTAACAAGACCTTCGCGAAGGTTCGTGTCCTGCCGCCGGTGGTGAAGCTGCTCCTCCTCTCGATGGTGCTGTTCAACATCGGGTTCTATCTGGTTGTCCCCTTTCTGGCGGTGCACCTTTCGGAGGACCTCGGATTTGCGGCCTGGATTGTCGGCCTCGTCCTCGGATTGCGGATGTTCAGTCAGCAGGGCATGTTCTTCATCGGTGGAAGCCTCGCCGACAGGTTCGGCAAGCGTCCGATCATCCTGCTGGGCATAGCCGTTCGTGTAGTCGGTTTTCTGATGCTCGGTCTGGCAGAAAGCATGAGCGCCGTGATCGTCGGCGTGCTCCTGGTCGGCTTTGCTGCCGCGCTCTTCGCGCCCGCAGTGGAGTCGGCCAACGCGGAGTACGGACGCGAACTCGAGTCCGCCGGAGTTATGCGTCGTACCGATTTGTTTGCAGTGGAACAGATGTGCAGCCGCCTGGGAACCGTGATCGGTCCGGCGCTGGGAGCTGCTCTGTTGATGTTTCCGTTCTCGTGGACGGCGTCGAGCGCCGCGTTGCTCTTTGCGATCATGTGGGTCGGGTTCTTCATCTGGTTCCCCCGACCGGGCGATGCCCACGACGGCCCGGTGTCGACCTATACGCTGCGCGACGTCTGGCGAAGTGTCCTGACCAACAACAACTTTCTGCTCTTCGCGACGCTCTGCAGTTTTCAGCTGGTTGCGTACAGCCAGCTGTACCTGATGCTTCCGGAACAGCTCGAGCGCGGAATCGGTTCGCAGTCGGCGCTGGGATGGTTCTACGTGGGCGCGGCGGTGTTGGTGATCGTCGGGCAGGGACCGACGGTCGCGGTTGCCCACCGCATCGGGCATCGGCGCGCGATCACCTTCGGGCTTGTGCTCATTTCGGTGTCGTTCCTGGTTCCGCTGGTCACCGGCGTCGACTCCGCAGCTTCGGCGTCGACGCAGATAGTCGGTCTGGCGGTGTGGATCGGGCTGCTGCACCTGGGACAGATGTTGATGGTGCCGCCGATGCGAGACACCATCGCGATCCTCGGTCGTGAAAGCAACCTCGGAGCGCACTTCGGCATGCTCAACACGATCGGCGGTCTGCTCGCGCTCCTGGGAACCGTGGGAGTCGGATTCGTGTACGACCTCGTCGACAACGGCCACGCAGCGCCGGCGTCACCATGGGTGATCGTTGCGCTCTGCGTGGCCGTGTCGGCTGTGGTGTTGTGGGTGTGGTCAGGCCGAACGAAAGTTATCGACCCGCGATCGTCTGATTGATCTTTGCGACGAAATCTTCCAGCACAAACGGAATGGTGAGCGGGTTCGGCATGGACACCGCGTCACTGACGATGGGGTCCAAGCTGATCAGGCCTCCGGTCTCGACCACGTTCAGATTGGTGAACGCCGGCTGCGACTCCATCTCGGCGCGAGCCTTCTCGTAGTTGTCGAAGAGCAGGTAGTCGCACTCGAGGAGGTCGTAGTTCTCGGCGGAGATCTCGTAGTTCAGCTTGCCCGCGAACCGATCCTTCAGTGCGGCAGGAGCCGTGAATCCCAGTTGCGTGAGCAGCTGAGCGCGCGCAGCCTCGGGGCTGAACGCTCGAAGATTTCCATCGCTCCAGCGAATGACGAGAGCTGCTGTCTTGCCTTCGAACTGGGGGTTCTCCGCGCGGGTGCGAACGATGAGGTCTTCGACTTCCTGAACCTCCTGCTTTGCCTGCGCGGGAACGCCCACAGCGGTGCCGATACGGGTCGTGACTTCCTGCCAGGGCAGAACCCAATCCGTCTGATCGGCGGCGTGCAGCACCGTCGGCGCGATGGCGCTGAGCTGCTTGTACAGATCCTCGTCGATCGCGTTGTTGACGGCGATGATCAAGTCAGGCGCTGCAGCCACGATCGTTTCGATGTCGAAATCGGTGGTGGCGTTGGCCAATGGCGTCGGCTCGGTGCCCTGGACTGCAGAGTCGGCCCAGACGCCGATTCCGTCGTCGGTCGATCCCTTCCACACCGGGACCAGGACGGGCGTCAGCCCGAGGGAAAGCAAAACGTCCGCGTCGCCGATACCGACCGCTGCGATGCGGCTGGGTGCCTGCTCGATGGTGGTGGAGCCGAACTTGTGGTCGATCGTCACCGGGAAGGCGTTGGCCTCGGCGTGAGCACCTTCGGTGCCGGGAGTGGATTCGTCCTTCGCGCTGTCGCCACAGGCAGCAAGGGCGAAACCGGCTGCTGTTGCGAAAGTGACGGACAGCATGGCACGGCGGCTCAACATAGGGTTCACGGCAACCTCGGGTTTCATGGTTATGGGACCCTAACCATAGTGGAGTTGCTGTGTCGGCAGTGTTTGTTAACCTCCGCCCATGACGGCGGTTCTCGACTACACATCAGCAGGACCGTTCACCCGCATCGACGGGGTGGACATGCTCGCCCTCGAGTCGCTCTCCACCGACCCCGTGAAAATATGCCGGGTAGTGCCGTACCTGGTGGTCCAACCCACCGATGCTCAGTCGCTGAATCTGCCTGCCGACCGATTCGACGAAAACCAGATCCGGCCGGCAAGCGTTCTGCTCCAACGCCTGCTTGCGCTCGATCCGGCACCGGTGACCTCCGCCCGTGAACCCGACAAGCGGCTCGTCGGAACCTGTCGGCACTTTGCAGTTTTGAGTTGTGCGTTTCTGCGCTACCGCGGTTTTGCCGCCCGGGTCCGTTGTGGTTTCGCCACCTACTTTCAACCGGGACAGGGCGTGGACCACTGGATCACCGAGTACTGGGACGACGCGGGCAAGCGGTGGATCCGCATCGATTCCGAGATCCTCGGACAGAACGTCCTTCCTCACGCCCATGATCTGCAGCCGGGAGAATTCCTCAGTGGTGGTGAGGCGTGGCTGGCATATCGACGCGGGGAGATCGACGCGTCCCAGTTCGGGGTGTACGGCACCGAGAACTGGGGGCCGGCCGAGATCCGAGGCAACGCTGTGAAGGATCTCGCCGCGATGAACAAGGTCGAAACTCTGCCGTGGGACGAGTGGGGTCGTATGACGGACGCCTACGACGGAAAGACAGGCGCCGACTACGACCTACTGTTGGACGATGTCGCCGCGGTGTGCGCCGCCGACGATCCCGTTGCCGTGCGAGCACTGTACGAGCACGATGACTTGCGCGTGCCGGACAAGCTGATTCGTTTCTGAGATGCTGGTGCGATGAATCCGGAGCATCGCCAACTCGATTACGGACTTCGATTCGACTGGGGGTTGCGCGGCGCCGAAGCGATTGCTGCCGGCGTCGACGTGGCAGTGGTGGTAGACGTTCTCTCGTTCACGACGACGCTGAGCGTTGCCGCCGACGCGGGAATCGACGTACTTCCCTTTTCCTGGAACGACGAGCGCGCGGTCGATTACGCGCGTGATGCCGATGCGGTCCTGGCGGTGAGGCGGAGCGTAGCCGCGGAGGGTCAGATCAGTCTGTCTCCCAAGACGATTCGCGAAGCCGAGGTGTCGAGTCGGCTGGTGCTGCCGTCGCCGAACGGGTCGACTATCGCGTTTGCGTTGGCGTCTCAGGTTGCGGTGTGTGTCGGCGCTTCGTTGAGGAACGCTTCCGCCGTCGCGGATTGGATTGTGCACGAACATGGTTCGAGATCGAGGGTTGCGATAGTCGCGTCCGGTGAAAAGTGGCCCGGTGGAGAGTTGCGTCCGGCGGTGGAGGATCTGTGGGGCGCCGGTGCGGTTGTCACGGCGTTGACCGCGACTGGTTGGGAAGGGTCCCCATCGCCCGAGGCGCAGATGGCGGCGACTGCCTGGACGGCGGTGTCGGATTCGTACGAGGAACGGTTACGGGACTGCGCCTCAGGGCGCGAGTTGATCGTCATGGGGTTTCCACACGACGTCGCCATCGCCTCGGAACTCGACGACAGCGACACCGTACCTGTTCTCGAAGATCGTGTGTTTCGAGGTCAGCGCACCGGGCGTCGGTTGAACAAACTCCGCGCCCAGAGGTAGGAGAGGAAGGTGATTGCGACGCACCATCCGATCGCGAGTATCGCGTTGTTCCCGATAGCTTCGCCGAGAAGAAGTCCTCGAAGAGTCTCGATGATCGGAGTGAACGGCTGATACTCGGCAAACCATCGCAACACGGTCGGCATCGAGTCGGTGGGGACAAAGCCGCTTCCCAGGAACGGCAAGAGGATCAACACCATTGGAAGGTTGCTGGCCGTCTCGACACTCTTGCTGACGAGGCCGAAGGCGACCGACAACCACATCATGGCGATGGAGACCAGGACGAGGAGTGCAAACGTCGCGGCCCACTCCACGAAGCCTGCAGTGGGCCGGAAGCCGACGGCTATCGCTACGGCGATGACGACAACGAGGCTCACGATCGTCTGAAGGAGGCTGCCGAGAACGTGACCGGTCAGGACGGACGTGCGCGTGATCGCCATCGTTCGGAATCGTGCAATGATCCCGGCGGTCATATCGGTTGCGACGGAGATGGCAGTACCTTGTGCCGCTGATGCCACGGTCATCAGAATGATCGCCGGTGCAACGTAATTGACGTACTCGGCTCGACCGCCACCGCCGGGGCCGAGGCCGTTCCCGAGCGTTCCGCCGAGCACGTAGACGAACAGCAGTAGGAAAACGACTGGCATTCCGACGAGCATCACCGTCATCGACGGATATCGAAGGATGTGTCGAATACTGCGACGCAGCATGGTTTTCGAGTCTTGATAGGCAAGCGTCATGGTGGTCATCGCGCGTCGGTCCTTTCGGTGGCGGTCAGAGTCAGGAACACGTCGTCCAGGTCGGGTGTGTGCACGGAGAGTTCCTTGACGTCGATCGAGTGAGCGTCGAGTTGGTCGAGAAGAGAGCGCAGCGAGCGGACACCCCCGTCGCTGGGGACCTGGAGGACATAGGCGGCATCGTCACGTGATGATTCGTCGAAAACAGCTGCAGCAGAATCGAGCTGATCTCGGTCGAAGAAGTGAAGACGAATGTGGCCGCCGGGGATGTGCCGTTTGAGTTCCGCTGCCGTACCTTGGGCGACGATCCGTCCCTGATCGAGGACGGCGATGTGGTCGGCCAGTTGATCAGCTTCCTCGAGGTACTGGGTCGTGAGGAAGATGGTGACACCGCCCTCGACCAACTCCCGGATGATCTGCCACATGGTGCGTCGACTCCGGGGGTCGAGACCGGTGGTGGGTTCGTCCAGGAAGATGATCTCCGGCCGCCCGATCAACGTCATTGCCAGGTCGAGCCGTCGACGCATGCCGCCCGAGTAGGTCGACGCCAGCTTGTCCGCGGAGTCGATCAGATCGAACTTCTTCAGGAGTTCTTCAGTGCGCGTTCGACGTTCGTCCTTGCCGAGATGGTGCAGGTCGGCCATGAGGAGAAGGTTTTCCTCACCGGACAGATAGTCGTCGACCGCTGAGAACTGCCCGGTGACGCCGATGCGCGAACGCACCGCGTCGGGATCGTCGGAAGGGTTGTACCCGGCGATGCGGATGTTGCCGCCGTCTGCCGGAACGAGGGTCGAGAGAATTTCCACGATGGTGGTCTTGCCGGCGCCGTTGGGGCCGAGGAGCGCAAAGACGGTTCCGCGGTCGACGGAGATGTCGATTCCGTCCAGTACCGTCTTGTCGTCGTAGGCCTTCTTCAGGCCCGTCGCGGTGATGGCTGGTTTACGGGACATCAGCGTTCCTTTCGCTAGATCTTCTTGTTGGATTCTTCTCGAGGCTCCGAACGTCGAATGACGATGTCGCCGTAGCTGGTGTGTGCCCGGACGTCTACCCGGCGTTCAGTGGAAGCCGGACCGTGCGTGGCATTCATCTGGTTGTCGACGCGGCCGAAGGACGTATGAGCGTCGAATCGTGCGGCGGTTCCGGATCGAACGCCGATATGGATTCGCCCGGCGGCCGTCTTGGCGGATACGACTCCACTCTCGATGGTCTCGAAACGGATGTCGCCGTTGGCGGTTGCGGCGCTCGCGTCGGATTCGGCGTGCTCGACGGCGACACTGCCGTTGGCGGTCTTCGCCTTCAGTGCGCCGGTGATCGTGCCGATGTTGATGTCGCCGTTGGAGTTCTTGACCTCCGCGTTGCCGTCGACGCGGCCGATGCGGATGCTTCCGGACCCGGTGCTCGTGTCGATGTCACCGGCCACGTGCTCGACGATGATCGCGCCGGCCCCGGTGCTGACGTTGAGCGGCCCGGTGGTTTCCAGTGTGCAATCGCCCGCGGAAACCTTCACCCGTGTTCGTCCGAGAGTGCCTTCGCTACGGAGGCTGGCAACTGCAGCAGTGCCTTCGAGTTCCGAGCCGGAGGGAAGCTGAACGGAGATGTCCACAGATCCTGTCTTCCCGAAGATGCCGAGGCCGCGCTGTTTCGGAGTCTTGATCTGCAGCCGGCCACCTGCGAATTCGACGCGCGTTTGTTCGGCGACTCGAACGTCGACCTCGCGAGACGAGTTGCTGGGCAACACTTCCACGACAGTGTCGTTGCGGCTGCTCGCCGTGATCCGGATGTGTGCGACTGCCACGTCGAAGTTCAAGGTGATGGGGTCAGGTGTGCTGAATGTAGGCATGGTGATACTCCCGATGAGGTTGTCTCGGTTGATGAAAGAGGGTGGTGCGAAAGATGAAGCCGGTGTCAGTGCACCCAGCCGCTGAAGCTTTCGGAACCTTGGGACGTGCGCTGTCTCGGAGTGCTTCTGTTCGCGCCGCCTTCCAGAGCCGTTGCAGCCGAGCGAACCAGCCACGCGTTGACGGAGATCCCGGCTTCCCGGGCCGCCGCCTCGATCCGGTCTTTGAGGTCTTGCCCCAGCCGCAAGTTGATTCGAGTCATCGAGGCGTCGTCGGACTCCGTGACGGGGCGCGGTGCCGGAGTCGGGTCCTCTTCGACGGGGGCTGGAACCGGTTCACTGATGGCTGGTGCCACCACGAATTCGGGTTCGCGTCCCCGCAGGCGCAGGTCCACCGAACCCGGGGCGAGGTCACGCGTGATCTCGGCGGCTGCCGCAGACAATGCGTCGAGAAGGGTGAGTCGCACTGCTGATTCCAGCGGTGCGGTCAAACGATCGGCGAGTGCCTTTGCGTCTTCTCCGCCTGCTTCGGCCGCCACCGCGAGTTCGTGGCGAAGGTTGTCTACGTACGGTGTCAAGTCCATGGCATCACTATGGCACCACTTTGGTGCCATCGCAATAGTTTGGTGGCACATTCGTGTGAATTTGGTGAGAATTGCCAGGTCATCGGGGTGGTTGGCGATTCGGTCCGCGGCAGGCTGGCACACTCGTAAGGGTGAGTCCTGCCGAATCGAACCGCCGACGCCGCATCGTGCTCTGGATTGCCGGGGTGCTCGGCGTCGTGATCGTGGTTGGGGTGGTGGTCGTCGCGATCGCACCATCGCGGTACCTGCCCTGGGACACGGCTGAGTTCCCGGCGGTGGACGCGAGTGCGCTCACGTCTGATCAAGGTCGGGTGCTCGAGCTACTGCAATCCGAGCATGAGCAGGACCGTCCGGGCACCTTCTATTCCGACGGCATCGACGAAGAGTGGTGCGCCGACTTTGTCAGCTGGATCATGAGGGAAGCGGGTCGACCGTTGTCCAACCCGAACTCCGGAAGTTGGCGCATCCCGGGGGTGTACACCTTGCAGGAGTATTACCAAGGGATCGGCGCGTACGCCGAGAACGGCAGCGGGTACACCCCGAATGTGGGTGATGTGGTGATCTACGACAGTTCGAGATGGGTCGGTCAGCACACCAACATCGTTGTGGCAGTGGACGGCAACTCTGCGATCACGGTTGGCGGCAACGAGTTCGGCAAGGTGCGGGTTCATGACCTGGACTGGCAATCCGACTCTGCCGTCGTGGGATTCGGAAAACTTCACCCCTGATCGTTGCTCTTCGGAGACAAGGCGAACCACCGCGCCGACGCACGTGCCTCGTCGCCTGCGTCGATGTGCAGCGTGTTCGTGCCGGTTCGCACGCTCACCTGCTCACCTCTCTTGATGGGCTGGGTGTACTCGAGGATCGCGCGAAAGGGCCCGCTTCGTAATCTGTCGGGCAGCGCATCTTCCACGGGCTGCCAGTAGATTGCGTTGTTCACGTGATCGAAGGGGTCGAAATCGCTCGAGCGCAACGGGAACGGCGTATCCGCTGACGGCGTCGTGTCCGGGGTCGGGTCGATCCACCGACGCCAGTGAAGATGCTGGTCCACGGCCGTCGATGCCAGGGCAGCGGTGAACTTCTCACTGATGGATGCCGGCATTCCCGTCTTCGGGTCGATGTTGATCCAGAACGCCTCGGTTTCGATCAACCCGCCGCCATCGGATCTGATGCGAACTCGCATCGAACACCACTTGTTCGACAGGCCTGAACACCAGCGCTGCAGGTGAACTCGATCCGGCCAGACGACCGGTTCGAGTACATCGATCACCGTTCTTCGTACCATCCACAGCGGGTGTGTATCCATGGCGCCGCGGTCGACGAGATTGTCGAAGCCCGCGTCTTGGAGGTAGCGCGCGATCGCGTCGAGGCGCAGTTGTTTGTCGGTGTGGATGTCACCCGTACGCACCGGCCACGAGGCCTGGAAGATGCTTCCGGTTGTCGGTAGTTCGGCCATCGCTACGTGGTCGTCGACTTTTGTACGGTTCATCGGATGTGGGCTCCCGGTGTTCGCTTGGTTGGGTGGCTTCACGCTTGCGTTACCCGATGGTGGGATCTTGAACCATCGGAGTTCATCGTTTTCTGAATCCAGTTTTCGATGTACTGTCGCACGTATGGATATCGAGGGCGTAGATGTGGTGACCAACGTGGCGGTGCTTGCGAGGTTCGGGCATGCACTGTCCGACGAGACTCGGACACGGATACTGCTCGAACTGAAGACCGCACCGCGGTATCCGTCCGACCTCGCTGAAACGCTGGCTGTGACCAGGCAGAAGCTGTCCAACCATCTGGCGTGCCTGCGCGGTTGTGGCTTGGTGGTGGCCGTCCCGGAAGGGCGCCGGACCAGATACGAACTCGCCGATGTACATATCGGTCGGGCCCTCGACGACCTGCTCGGGGTCGTACTCGCGGTGGATCCGTCGTACTGCCCGGACAGCGAATCAGAGGGGTGCTGCTGATGGTTGCGCCCGTTGACGGTGTCGGGCTCTCGACTGACCGGCGTGCGCTCTTGTCGAGAAGAATTCGCATCTTCGTGGCGATCACGATCAGCTACAACGTCGTCGAAGCGATCATCGCGCTGGCGGAGGGCACACGAGTGTCGTCCGCAGCACTGTTCGGTTTCGGCCTCGATTCGGTGATCGAAGTGTCCTCGGCGGCAGCTGTTGCCTGGCAGTTCTCGGCGCCGGATCCGACGAGCCGTGAGAAGGCGGCACTGCGAGTGATCGCATTCTCGTTCTTCGGGCTCGCTGCGTATGTCTCGTTCGACGCGATTCGGTCGCTGTTCGGTCTGGGGGAAGCTCGGCACACGAGCGTCGGAATACTCTTGGCTGCAGTGAGTTTGGCGATCATGCCGGCTCTGTCCTATGCGCAACGCCGAGCCGGTCGGGAGTTGGGTTCGCTGTCGGCGGTCGCGGATTCGAAGCAGACGCTCCTCTGTACCTACCTTTCTGCGGTCTTGCTGGTCGGTTTGCTGCTCAATTCGGTACTCGGCTGGTCGTGGGCAGATCCGATTGCTGCACTGGTCATCGCCGTCATCGCGGTGAAAGAAGGCATCAACGCGTGGAAGGGCGATCCGTGCTGCCCGGTTGTGGCTGTGCCCGAGAGCGGTGACGAGTGCGACTGCTGCTGAGTGAACACAGGTTTTGTCGAGTGAGCACTCGCTGCGGTGCGTCAGAGCGGGTGTTCACTCGATGAAAGGCGTGCCGACTTCTGCGCGGCCCTTGATGTGCGCGGCGCGTTGCTCGAGAAGGCGCCGCAGATACGGGCCGACAGCCAACCTCAGCGCCAGGTGTCCGAGCGCCCCGAAGGGGGCCGTAACCGTGAAGCGGTCATGCATCCGCGTCCACCCACCCGGCTGAACGTCGAAGACGTGCTCGTGCCGCATTGCGGCAAACGGGCCGCGGACCTGCTCGTCTGTGAACGAGTACGGACGGTTGTACTGCGTGATCCGGCTTGTCATCGAGAATCTCCACCCGAGATGCCGAGCAGTGAACGACACCTCGTCGCCCTCTCCCAGCGTCGATCTACCCGTACTCGTGACTGCCACCTCATCTGTTGCGCGGAGCGAGGCCGAGTGTTCGTCCATGTCGAGTTCGAGATCGAAGATCACCGCCGGTGGAGCATAGATATCGGTGATCACGACTACGGTGTGTTGCACAGTGCCAGTCTGCCAACATTGGTTTGCGATCCCGGCAAGCGGGTACGGGTCGGTGACCTGCGGTTCATCCGCGACGGGTGATGTTTTCGCCTTCCAGCCCCTCGAGACTGAGTAAGGGAAGTGCATTCTGTCGAAAGGAACGCTGATGACTGCTCCACCGCGGGAACCCGCGAATCACCCTGTCCGGCAGGGTTTCGCGGTAGGTACGACGTTTGCAGCAGCAATTCTGCTGCTCACCGCAGGCATTGTCGCTCTGCTTCAGGGCATCGCGGCCGTTGCCGACAACAATCTGTTTGTCGTGGGTATCAACTACACGTACAAGTTCGACATCACGACGTGGGGTTGGATCCACATCATCTTGGGCATCATCGGGATCGTGGTGGCCCTCGGCCTCTTCACCGGTGCAGTGTGGGCCAGGGCGGCGGCAATCGTCATTGCGTCGCTCTCGATCATCGCCAACTTCTTGTGGATGCCGTATTACCCACTGTGGTCGATCCTGGTCATCGCGCTCGATGTCGTTGTGATCTGGGCGGTCGCGACCTGGGACAGGGACAGAGTCTAGGCACCGAACAACCCGAGAGCAGTTGGTCCCGACCGAGTCGACTCGGTCGGGACCATCGCTCGTGCGTGGGACATTTCGACAGGGTGTGGCTCGGATCAGTCTGGGAGTCGACGCATTTCGGCGACGGTCAGGCCGAGGGAATCGAGACGGGCCATGATGCTCCGCATAGCCGTGTGGTCCGCGACGGGTCCGTACAAACTGGTGAACCCGCCGGCGGCACTGGCGACACTGAGTTCAGGAAATGCGGCCTTGACGCGGTCCGACACTTCGCCGTCGATGAGGAATTGATACCGAGTGGGAGCATTCATCAGTATCCGCTCCATTTCGTAGGGCCATGAGGTTCGAGAAGGCAGCGCTCCGAGCCTCGAAATCGCATGTCGTCAAGTGCAATCGGCGTCGCTGCCCGATCCAGGACTCCGCATCCGTGGGATCCAGTCTTACTCCCGTACGCGCTCGGGGCGTCATCCCCTACGGGTGAATGTCGTCGCGGATCCGTTCATCCCTTTTGTGTGAGGCTCCGTAGAGTCGCCACCCCTAGTGTCGACCGGGAGAGAGAAGAGGTCGGCATGGGATCTGTCATCGGGGATCTGTTACCCCTCGCGGTCGGCGTTGCGGTATCGCCGATCCCGATCATCGCGGCAATCTTGATGTTGTTGTCCAAGCGTGCCGGCAGCACGAGCGTCGGGTTCGCGCTGGGCTGGATACTGGGAATCGTCGTCGCCACCGTGATCTTCGTGCTTCTGTCCAGCAAGCTCGGTGACTCCGAAGGTGATCCGTCAGCGACAGTGTCGTGGATCAAGCTGGCGTTGGGTGTATTGCTTCTTGCGTTCGGAGTCAAGCAATGGCGCGGACGCGGAGGCGAGCACGAAACCCCGAAGTGGATGCACGCCATCGATGACATGACCGCTGTCAAAGGCCTCGGCTTGGGCTTCGCTCTGGCTGCGATCAATCCGAAGAATCTGATGATGTGTATCGCGGCCGGAATCTCGATCGGATCCGCGTCATTGGGCTCCGGAGAAGTTGTTGTCGCCATTCTGGTTTTCACGATCATCGCGGCCTGCACAGTGTGCGTGCCCGTGATCGGCTACCTCGTTGCCGCGGAGCGACTGCGTGGTCCGCTGGCCAAGCTGAAGGTGTGGTTGCAGGAAAACAACGCCACGGTGATGAGTGTGTTGATCCTGGTTATCGGTGTTGTTCTCATCGGCAAGGGCATCGGCGGTCTCTGACAACTGGAGGTAGTTATGGGATCGCTGCTACTGCAACAGATCCCGCTGGCGCTCGGGATCATCATGAGCCCGCTGGCGGTTGTCGCCGTTGTGGCCGTACTGTTTTCCGAACGAGCGCGTATCAACAGCATTGCGTACCTGATCGGGTGGTATCTCGGAATAGTTGTCGCGCTGGCCGGTTCGTACGTCATCTTGACCGCACTCCAGGTTCATCAGCGCACACACCCTCCGCTGTGGGTGCCCATCATCCATCTCGTTCTCGGGGCAACTCTGCTGGCGGGTGCCTGGTTCGTCTACTCACGCAGTCGTCGCGGGGTTCAGGCGATGGCGGCTGCAGTTGCCCCTGGCGACGTTGTGGCTGCGGCCCCTCAGCTGCCGAAGATGCTGCAATCGGTTGAGCACTTCCAACCAATGCGATCCGGTGTGCTCGGTTTCGCGCTGTTCGTTCTCAACCCCATCGACATGTCGTGTGCCATCGCAGCAGCGATGAACCTTCGTCTCAGCACCGTGGCACCGACGTCGCAGATCGTCTCGGCCGTGATCTTCTCGTTGGTGTCCGTGACCTCGGTCGCGGTACCTGTTGCCCTCCTGCTGATCAAGAAGGACGAGGCAACCGAACCGCTGCTGAAGATCCGCACCTGGATAGCCACCAACATGCACTTGCTGAACGTCGGGCTCCTCGTCCTGATCGCGGCGATGCAGATCAGTAAAGGGGTGCAAGGACTATGAGTGCTCCGCACACGCGGACCTGGTGGGTCTTCGGATCGTTGTCCGACTATCAACGCGCTTGGCTTCGCCCCGACATCATTGCGGGCCTTACGGTGTGGGCTGTCCTTGTTCCGGAAGCGCTCGCGTACGCCACCATCGCCGGAGTTCCGCCGGTGGTCGGGCTTTATGCTGCGGTTCCGTCATTGATTCTGTATGCAGCAGCCGGCAGTTCGCGCCATCTGATCGTCGGGCCGATGTCGGCGACCGCAGCGTTGTCCGCGGCGATGATTGCGCCATTGGCTTCAGGAAACGACGGCCGATTCATCGCGCTGTCGGCGGCATTGGCGATCGTGACCGGGCTCGTCGGACTGCTCGCAGGATTCATGCGCCTCGGATTCATCGCGTCCTTCATCTCCGAGCCGGTTCTCAAGGGATTCATCGTCGGTCTGGCGCTCACGATCATCATCGGTCAAGTACCCAAACTCCTGGGCGTGGACAAGGGGGAGGGAAACTTCTTCGTCCAGACGTGGACAGTGGTGAAGGAACTGGGTGAGGTCGACCTACCGACCGTGATCATCGGATTGCTCAGCCTGGCAATGGTCCTGGGCGTCAAGCGATGGCTTCCGCTCGTACCGGGTTCGCTCCTCGTCGTGCTGCTGGGCATTACCGCAGTAGCGTTGTTCGGCCTCGACGATCGTGGCATCGACATTGTCGGACACATCGACTCGGGCCTGCCGTCGATGGGTCTGCCGAGTGGTGTGGGAGCTGAGGACTACCTCGACCTGGTCGGACCGGCGGTCGGCGTTCTGCTCATCGGTTTCGCCGAAGGTCTTGGCGCTGCAAAGACATACGCGGCCAAAGCCGGCTACACCATCGACGCCAATCGTGAACTGGCAGGACTGGGTGCGGCCAATCTCGGATCGGGTCTCTGCTCGGGAATGGTGGTCAACGGCAGCCTGTCGAAGACCGCCGTCAACGGAGGAGCGGGCGCCAAATCTCAGGTCAGCGGACTGGTGGTCGCGGCGCTGACGCTGGTGACACTGCTGTTTCTCACCGGCCTGTTCGAGAAGTTGCCAGAGGCGACGCTCTCGGCTGTGGTCATCGCAGCAGTGATCGAACTGGTCGATTTCTCCTCCCTCGCAGCGCTGTACCGGGTGTGGACGAAGAGGTTGGGCAGTATCTACGGGCACGCTGCCCGGGCCGATTTCGCGGCGGCGATCGCGGCGATGTTCGGGGTTCTCCTCTTCGACACGTTGCCCGGTCTGATCATCGGAATCGCCGTCTCGATGTTGCTGCTCCTGTATCGGGTCTCCAAACCGCACGTGGCCGCTCTGGCCAAGGACGGCACGCGCTGGGTCGACATCAGTGGGCATCCTGATCTGAAGACACTCGACGGCGTCGTAGTGGTCAGGGTCGAAGCGGGGATGTTCTTCGCCAATGCCGATCACGTGCGTGATCAGATCACCGGTCTGGTGACCGCCGGCACCACCATGGTCGTTCTCGACGCCGAGACGTCACCGTTCATCGACGTCAGCGCTGCGCAGATGTTGGCTCAGCTTCGAGATTCGTTGGCACGCAGAAATGTGAGCTTCCGAGTGGCACGCGACATCGGGCAGTTCCGCGACGTTCTGTCCGGTGCCGACCAGGGCGCGCTGAAGGTCGACGTCTATCCGACCGTCTCGAAAGCGCTTGCAGGTCGAGACAACACCTCAGCGTGATGTCCGTAGCCAGATTCCCAGGGGACCGGAATCTTTGGCCACTGATCCGACGATCGTCGACGCGACAACCACGATGGCCGAGAAGATGAACAGCCAGCCGATGACGGTGAACATCACGCCCAGAAGACCGAACTCGTCCTGCGACGTCTTTGTCATTCGGGGGAGGAAAAGAGTGCCGGCCACGTGCAGTCCGGTCAGGCCCGTCGCGGTGAGCAATCCTGACCCGACGCACATTCGAGTGGTCATGCGATTGGCCGTCAGCAGCATGGGCACGGCTGTCCACACGAGTGCCCACACGACGTAGACCGCTGTGAACTCCAGGACTCTGCCTACTCCCGGAACACCATTCAGTTCACGGCACAGGGCCGCACCGACCACCGACGCGGCCACGACGCACACTACCGCGAACCACCGCCACGCCTGACGGAGTGTCGCCGTCGGCACGCTCCAGATCCGTCCGTACATCCGGCCGAGAGCGCGAGCGTAGGACGTGGAACTGATCAGCAGCATGAGCAAGCCGACAATCCCGAACGCTGCCGCGGTAGAGGTACTGGTCAATACGGTGTCGGGGAGTTGGACGCCGAGGTCGTCTTTGGCGGCATCAGCCAACGGCTTCAGCTTCTCCAAGGTCGACGCTGCAATCATGACCGGGAGCAATGACGTAAAGGCCTGGGCCGCCAAAGTCATGGCGCTGTCCACGAGCCCGACTTCGAAGACCCCGATGGTTGCATCAGTCGCCAACCGTCGACTGGGTGTACGTCTCGCCCACACGGTCAATCGATCGCGCGTATCGGAATACAGCTTCGGGGGCATGGAAGCAGTCTTGCTCAGATGAGTCCGCCGCGTCGCGCAGCCTTGAGCGCGTCGCGTCGGTTGCTCACTTCCAACTTGCGATAGATCCCGCGAAGATGCGTCTTGATGGTGTTGACGGAAAGGAACAGCGTGTCGGCAATGGACTCGGTGGTGTCTCCGGAAGCCAGTTCACGGAGCACGGTGTATTCGCCTGGCGTGAGGATCGGTGCACTCACCAATTCTTGTGGGCGAATGCGGCTACGTACCTGTTCGGCAAATGCTTCCTGATCGCCGAAATGTCCACTGAACTCGTCGAACACCGGCCGCAGGGATGCGCCGTAGTCGAGGAAGGGGCGTAGCAGGCTACCGGCTTCCGCGGCGCGCAGCGCTTTGTGGAGGGAGCGAAACGACTTGCGCTCGTGACCTGTTGCAGCGTGGATCCCGGCTTCGAGTGTCCAGGCGTAGACGTGATGTGCGAGCAACGGGATTTCGGAGGACCCGAGAGCTTCGGAAACTTCGACGAGTGCTTCCGCGAACTTGTTGGACGAGAAGGCGACGGCACCCCGTGCGAGATGTATCTCCGACGTTTCTCCGAATTGATCGGCTGCGTCACGCACGAGTCTCGCTGCCCATTCCACCTCGCCGACGGAAAGGCATGCGTGGACGACGGGTGGTAGAAGAGCCAAGGTCGCGAACGCGAAGGTACGTAATTCGATCGCGCTGAGCATCGCGTCGCGGACATCGGCGGCGGTCGAGCGTCGGTCGGTCGAGCCGTCGAGACTGTGAAGGCCGAAGGTTACGACGGAGTGCCACCCGAACACCGGCGCGCTGGCGCCGAGAACGTCTGTGCTCCGGTAGTTTCCGATTGTCGGGATGCGGTACGGGAGTTCGCTCGAAGCGCAGAGATATGTGGCAAAGGCGGCCACCGACGCGGACAACTCGTACTCCGCAGTCGTCGTGATGCGATGTTCGACCGCGTAGTCGAGAGCGTAGACGGAGTGAGCCCTCATCGCCCCGATGTCTCCGCTGAGAGAAGCTACGTAGCCCAGTCCGGTCAGCGACTTCAAGACGAATCGCGCCCTGCCCCGTATTGTCCCGAGTGCGACGGCTTGAGTGTATTCGACAGTCGCCCTGTCGAACTCACGTCGCAGTAAGTGTGCCGTCGCCAATTCCATGTGTGCGTAGGCTTCGATGTCGGAGTGGGTGCTTTTCTGGCGCCGCTCCAGACGTGCCGCCAGCGGCTCGTTGTCGGAAGTCGCCGTAACGCAGGAGATTTCCAGGCTCATCGCCAGGAACAATGGATCTTCTGCAATCGGTGGATGAGTTGCCTCGAGAAGATCGAGGCACGTGGTCGCCGAGGTCACGTCACCGGAGTGGAGGGCGGCCGCCGCCAGCACCAGTCGGGTGATCGGGGATTCCGAAACCTGCGTCGACACCGATTCCAGGACTCGCACGACGTCCCCGCAGTGCCCGTCGAGTACGAGGCCCAGCCCGCAGCGTTCGAGAAACGCGAGAATGCGGTGTGGGTCTCCGATCGACACCTCGAGTTCGAGCGCCTCGAGTTCGAAGTGATTGCTTTCGAACCAGCTTGCTGCTCGCAGGTGTACGCGGTTTCTCTCGACGTGATCGACGCGACGGAACTCTGCCCGAAGGTGCTCGCGCAAGAGAGGGTGATAGCTGAACCACGTTGTGTGGTCGGCGGAATCGGTACGGGTCACGGGGAAGTTGAACTGAATCAGCGAGTCGATCTCGGATAGAGTGTTCGAGTCCGTCAGAGTTTCCGCCAGTTGGGCGGAGAAAGAATCGACTACCGATGTTCGCAACATGAACGAGGCGACATGTTCGGGCAAGGACGTCAGTACCTCGTCGACGAGAAAGTCGGCGATCGGGCGGGGTGTGTGCGTGAACTCGTCCAGTGCATCGCCGATGTCACTGCGGCCGGCCAGAAACGCGGCGGTCAGGCGAACGACGGCGCCCCACCCCTTGGTGAAGTTCTCGACGATTGCGAGTTCGTCGTCGCGCAGCGTGATGTCGTACTCGCCGAATATCGCGGTGATCTCGGAGCGATCGAAAGCGAGATCGGTGGATGCAAAGCGGGTGAGTCGGCCGTCGAGAGCCAGACGATGCCACGTGAGCGGTGGTTCGTAGCGGGCGGCAACGATAATCGACAGGTTGCCCGGGGTCTGTGTGAGTATCCGATCGAGGAGACCGATCGACATCGGATCGTGGAGGGTGTGAACGTCGTCGAGGATCAACGTTGTTCGGCGCTCGTGCGTTTCGAGGGTTTCCGCAAAGTGCGCGAGCCACTGCTCGACGGGCGGCCTGGATCCGGTCTGCACGGGGAGCCTCTGGCCGGCCGCATCGACGGAGGTCGCGATCGCCTCGGCGAGGGATTCACACAGTATCGACACGTTGTTGTCGCGCTCGGCCAACGTCAGCCAGGCCAGCGCAACATCAGGGGAGGCTCGGGAATATTCGCGAGCCCAATCGGCCAGAAGTAGGGTCTTCCCCGCACCGGCCGGAGCCGAGAGCAACCCGACAGGCCCGGGGCCTGAGCCTTTGGTGGCAGTGGATGCGGTGAGTTTGCGGTGCAGGCGCGGACGCGCGACCAGTCCTTTCACGGCAGTTGGCGGGTGAAAACGACCGTTGAGTGCGGCGCCTGGCACGTGCGCTTGCCCGACGCGGTGAGACGCGTCGAGCGTTACTGCAGCGGCATCACGAAATGGGCTGCTCATCCGACTCCTGTTCGACTGGCTGCACTGGACGTGACCGCTGGATCGAAATTTTGAACGAGTTAGATGATGTGAAACTACCCAATTCGGACACCAAATAAGCGTCCAAGTCGAATATTCGGACCAAAGTCCCTGATTTAGCGGAGTGAATTTCGAACAATGAATGGTGTCGCCAGTTCTACCGCCCGAACGGCGGGGTGCGAGCAAACCTCGAATAGCGGTCGAATACCTTTTCCAGGCCCACGAGATCCGGATCTGACAACAAGGCTGCCAGAAGTACACGTGCCTGCCCGGCTCGAAGATCGGTGGAAAATACAGCGCCTGCGGCGATCAAGTCGTGCCCGCCACCACCGCCACCGTAAACCGGGGAGATTGGCCCCGAGGGCACCCGAGTTGTCACGGCTACCGGAATGTGAGCGTCTACGCAGTCTCGTACGGCCTCGACTATCGTCGGATTGGCATTTCCCGAACCGAGTCCGTCGAGAACAAGTCCCTGCGCCCCGGCGTGCACGCAGGCGTCGATCTGTACGCGGTCTGCCCCGGGATACACGGCGATGATGTCGACGCGGGTGTCCGAAATCGGATGCCACGGCAATGGTTCGGGAGTACGCAGCAGGAGCGGATCGATGTGCACGCGGCGGAAGGCATCGAGTGCCGTCGTATCGGACTTTCGCGTACCTGCGGCTGGATGGACCGAACCGCCGAAGGCGATGAGGACACCACGCCCGTGTGACGAGATGTCCAGTCCGGCTGAGATCGCCGCGGCGAGATTCGAACGAGCGTCGGATTCGGGATGGTCGAAAGTGCGCTGCGCGCCGGTGAAGACCACCGGGCGTTGGTCGTCGTGGTGCAGGTCCAACAAGAACGCAGTTTCCTCCATCGTGTCGGTGCCGTGAAGCACGACCACCGAGTCGAGTCCGGGATCTTTCAATTGATCGGCTACGGCGTCGCGAACACGATCCATGTCCGCGAAGGTCATGCTCGAGCTGTCCTTCGACATCACGTCGACGACTCGAAGCTCGATGTCGGTCTGCTCGTTGCCGACCAGATCTGCACCGGTGATTGCGGGCCGGCTGATTCCATGCGCATCCCGGGTGCTGGCGATGGTGCCACCGGTAGTGACAACTGCGACTTTCGACACTGTGGTCCTTTCACGTCAAGCTGCGGGGTGGTGGATGGCCAACTCGCGAATACGATTCCTGGCGGCGTACCAACCAATCATCAAGAGCGGTGCGATGATCGCGATGGATCCGACGGTCCACGTTCCAACAGGGTTGTCGAATGCCATCAACACGATAACGACCGCAAGAAAGACCAGTGTCGCGATCCCGGTGTACGGTGCGCCGAATATGCGGAAGGAAGGGCGAGTGACTTTGCCTTGTTTCGCAAGTTGCCAGAGCCTCAACTGGCACAGCACAATTACCGCCCATGCACTGATGATGCCCAGTGCCGCAAGATTGAGGACTATTTCGAAGGCCTGCGCTGGGACAACAGCATTGAGCCCGACGCCGAACAGGATGACCACGCCGGTGAGTGCGATTCCCCCGTACGGCACTCCGGCTTTGTTCATTCTGGCAGCGAAGGCAGGCGCCGAACCGGCCGTCGCCATCGAATGGAGTATTCGTCCGGTCGAATACAATCCGGCATTGAGGGAAGACAACGCCGCCGTGAGAACGACCAGATTCATGATCGCATCTGCGCCTTGGATGTTGATCGAACCGAAGAATGTGACGAATGGACTTTCACCGGCGTGGTATTCGGTGTACGGGAGCAACAGTGAGAGCAGCAGGACCGACCCCACGTAGAAGACGAGGATCCGAATGATCACTGTGTTGATCGCCTTGGGTATCACCTTCCGGGGATTTTCGGTCTCTCCAGCCGTGGTCCCCACGAGTTCAATTGAAGCGTAAGCGAACACGACGCCCTGAATCACCACGACTGCCGGCAGTATTCCGTTGGGGAACAGCCCACCGTTGTCGGCGATCAGGCTGAATCCGGAGGAATGCCCTTCGATGGGCGTGCCGAAGAGTACGAAATAGACACCGAACCCGAGGAATGCGGTCAAGGCCACGACCTTGATCAACGCGAACCAGAACTCCAACTCTCCGAAGACTTTCACGGACACGAGATTCAGTCCGAGAACCAGCAACACCGCGATCAGAGCGAACATCCACTGATCGATGTGTCCCAGTGGCGCCCAGTACTTTTTGAAGAAGTTCATGTACAACGCCACAGCCGTGACGTCGACCACGGCAGTCATTGCCCAGTTCATCCAGTACAACCAGCCCGCAGCGAAAGCCATCTTTTCGCCGAAGAATTCGCGTGCGTAGGAAACGAAGGATCCGGAAGTCGGTCGGTGCATCACCAGTTCGCCGAGTGCCCTCAGGATCAGGAACGCGAAGAATCCGCACAGCGCGTACACGAGAACCAAGGCCGGGCCCGCCTGTTGTAGTCGCCCTCCCGCACCCATGAAAAGGCCGGTTCCGATCGCACCACCGATCGCGATCATCTGAATTTGTCTGGGGCCGAGCGCTTTCTGATACCCAAGATCCTCCTCAGTGGCAACTTCGGCGCGGCCTGTCTCTTCCCGTTCGACGGTCATCAAACCTCCTCCGCAACAGCGGTGGCATGAGGCTTCTCGCCCGAAACGCGGAGATTGGCGAGATGTTCGGGGCTGAGCAACCGATCGAGTTCCTCTCGGTCGAGCAGGCCGGCTTCGATTACGAGATCTGCGACGCGACGCCCGGAAATCAACGCCTCCTGGGCGATCCGAGTGGACGCGGTATATCCGATGTAGGGGTTGAGCGCGGTGACGAGGCCGATGGAGTCTTCGACTCGGGCGCGCAGCAGTTCGGTGTTAGCCGTGATGCCGAGTACGCACCGGTCCGCCAAAATGCGGCAAGCCGCACCGAGGTGTCGCATTCCTTCGGACAGTGAGTGCACGATGATCGGCTCGAAAGCGTTGAGTTGGAGCTGACCGGATTCCGCAGCCATCGTGATCGTCACGTCGTTGCCGATGACTTCGTACGCGACCTGATTGAGGACTTCGGGAATGACAGGATTGACCTTGCCCGGCATGATCGACGAACCTGCCTGCACCGGTGGAAGATTGATCTCGTTCAATCCCGCTCGCGGGCCCGAAGAGAGCAGCCGGAGATCGTTGCACACCTTGGACAACTTCACAGCGACCCGCTTGAGGACGCCGGAGAGGTGGACGAACTGGCCCACGTCTTGGGTCGCTTCGACAAGATCCGTTGCCAACACCAGCGGCAGTCCGGTCAGTGCGCCCAGGTCGGAACAGGCCACCTCGGCGTAGCCGGCGGGTGCGTTGAGGCCAGTGCCGATAGCAGTCGCACCGAGGTTGATCTCGTGAACGAGAAGAGCGGCCTCAGCCAGACGCGCCCGATCCTCCTCGATCATGACCGCGTAGGTCCCGAACTCCTGACCCAGGGTCATCGGCACGGCGTCCTGCAGTTGGGTGCGTCCCATCTTCACTGTGTCGGCGAACTGAAGAGATTTGGTCGTGAATGCGTTCTGGAGTGTAAGAAGTGCATCCAGCAGGTCATCGATCGCGAAGATCGTCGAGATATTCACGGCCGTGGGGTAGACGTCGTTGGTCGATTGGCTCAGGTTCACGTGTTCATTGGGGTGAAGCCGTTCGTAGTCGCCGCGCTGGTGGCCGAGGATTTCCAACGCGCGATTGGCGATGACCTCGTTCGCATTCATGTTCGTCGACGTGCCGGCGCCACCCTGGATGACGTCCACCACGAACTGTTCGTGCCACCGCCCGTCCACGATCTCCTTGCATGCCTGTGAGATGGCCTCCGCGCGCGGGCGGTCGAGGATGCCCAGCTTTTCGTTTGCGCTGGCTGCGGCCCACTTGACGTAAGCGATGCCGCGGATCAGATGCGGGTTCGTGGCGATTGTTCGACCAGTGATCGGGAAGTTCTCCATTGCGCGCAAGGTGTGGATACCCCAGTACGAATCGGCTGGAACCTCGCGATCGCCGAGCAGATCGTGTTCTGTTCGCGTTTCGAGCACTTGATCAATTCCTCGTGTCTCTTCGCGCAAGCATCACTCTGCGCGGTGGGTGTATTTCGGGATCGCAGCGCTGACGGTCGAGTAGTAGTCCCGCCCAGCTATCGGGCTATCAGGCTGTCTGACAGGTGTAATTGTTACCTCGCTCACTCCGGCACGTCAACCCTTCATCAGGTGCGATGTTTGACGCGGGTCTTCGGCAGTCGCAACAATGACGGCATGAACCTGTCAGACAGCTGGGCCACCAGGCGACCCGTCGCCTCGCGGGTGAGTGCTGCCGAGGCAGTCCTCGCAGACCTCCGTGCCGCAATAACCTCCGGCGAACTGGCAGTCGGAGAGCGTCTCCCGTCCGAGGCGTCCCTGGCCGAAAGACACGGGGTCAGTCGATCGGTCATCCGTGAAGCCCTGCGCTCGTGCCATGCCCTCGGGCTCACCGAGACGAAATCCGGGCTCGGCACCTTCGTCGTCAGCGATTCGATAGCGCGAGACCTCGACTTCGGCAGCTACGCGGCCAACGAGTTGGTCGAAGCGCGGCCGCATGTTGAAATTCCGGCCGCAGGGTGGGCTGCCCAACGGCACACAGCGGAGGAGTTGACGGCCCTCCGCGGACTGGTCCAGCAGATGCGTGACGAGGATGATCCGCTCGTATGGGTCGCACTCGATGCGCAGTTCCACGGACTGATCGCGAAAGCCAGTAGGAATCGGGTCTTCGAGTCCGTAATCGTCGATATTCGTGAAGCGTTGACAAGGCAGTCCGAGACACTCAATCTTGTTGCCGGTCGCCAGGAAAGGTCGAACGAGGAACACGAACGAATAGTCGAAGGAATCGCATCAGGCAGTTACGACCACGCCTCCAGGGCGATGGCCGAACATCTGGACGCCGTCAGGATGACGCTTGAAACTCTTGTCCAAGAAAGTAATCCGCTGTGACGGCGCTTCCGGGTAGGTCTGTCCTCGTCTGCGTTATCCTCGCGGTATCAGTGACCGGGGCGTTGGCCGGCTGCAGTTCGTCCGACACCGCGGTGACGTCGACGATCGCCGCGTCAGCGACGACAACGGCAGCTGTATCGATTACGGGCGTAAAGCCGCCATCGACGCCGGAATCCGAACGGGCACTCTTCGATGCGGTGGACCGCAATGATCCGGCAGCGATCACCGCGGCCCTGGCTTCGGGCGCGAACATCGAAGCTCGCGGCGAGGGCGAACGGACTCCACTCGTCGAGGCCACCAAGAACGACGCCGTCGCCGCGGCTTCTACGTTGATTCTTGCCGGAGCAGACGTGAACGCGAAGGATTCCATGCAGGATTCGGCCTTCCTGTATTCCGGAGCCGAGGGTTTGAACGAGATTCTGGCGCTCACGCTCGCCCACGGCGCGGACGTCGACAGCGTGAACCGTTACGGCGGTACGGCGCTGATTCCCGCGAGTGAACACGCGCATGTCGAGAGCGTCCGGATGCTGATCGCTGCCGGGGTTCCGGTCAATCACGTCAACGATCCCGGGTGGACGGCGCTACTCGAAGCCGTTGTGTACGGCGATGGTTCGGTGCGCTATATCGACGTGATCACTCAGCTTCTCGACGCGGGGGCAGATCCCTCGATCCGGGATGCATCGGGGAAGACCGCGTTGGACAATGCCGAAAGTCGTGGTCAGTCAGACGTTGTGGCGCTGCTTCAATCGCGGAGCTGACGCCAACGAGTCGGGCTCAGCCCGTAGGCCTGTCGAAAGCGTCGGCTGAAGTGTCCGGCGTCGACAAACCCCGCCCGGTGCGCAACGGTCGCGATCGGCAGATCGACGGTAGCGGGTCGAGCCAGTTCGTCCCGAGCCTTCTGCAGGCGCTGGGTGATGATCCACTGTTCGATCCGAAAGCCGTTGTCCGAGCAGATCTTGTACAGCTGTCGCAGTGAGATGTTGTGGGCTTGAGCAATTCGTGCGGGATTCAGTGTCGGATCGTGAAGGTGTTCACGGATGTATCGACGGATCGAAGTCATGGCAAGGGCCGATCTCGGAGCGGATGCGTCAGGATTCGCATGTGCGATCGAAGCGACCAAAGCACGTGCGAGTTCGATCGAGGCCTCGCCCAATTGTTCGGCGGCAGGATCGGTCTCCAACAGAGCGGCGCTGCGGAACAATTCACGAACGTGCGCGATCATCACGGGGTACAGATTGCTGTGATGAGGCCGGGTAGCTGCGTCCCGCACGGTGTCGATCGGCAGTCCCAGCCGATCCATCGGAACGTAGAGGCACTGGGAAGCGCCCGTTCCCGGCCAGGAGAAATCGTAGGTCGACGTCAGGTCCGTCATCAACAGCTCACCGGCGGGCACTCTGCGTTGTTCGTCGTGCTGATCTAGATGGCCGATCCCGATCTCCTGCAGGGCAATCACAAGGACGGGCATCGACGCGGACCGGACGTGACGTGGTGTTCGGGTCAACCGCATACCGGTCGACTCGGAGCGGAACAGTGATGCTGCACCGAGGTTCCACACGTTCATTCTCGCGCTCACCCGTTCCGGGTTCTCCAAGTGGATTGCACACGGGACCGAGGCACGACCCATCGCGTCGACAAAGGCGTCCGCGCGTTGGTCAGGCTCCAACACGGAAGTATCCAGGAGCAAAGCCATGCAGCCCTGATACCCCGCGATGCGGACGCTCAACCAGAAGTTGTGCAGTGTGAGCTCAAAAGTCTGCACGGACAGTCACGTCCGTCGCAGCAGGTATTTCTAGGATCGAAACGGGCGTGTCCCGGCCTACCGCAGTTTCTCGCTTTTCGACGAGAGTGAAGGAAACGCATGAAGATCTCACGTGTATTCACCGCAGTTCTGGCGTTACTCATGACAGTCGCGGCTGGAGTGATCTTCGGCTCCGGCGCTGCGGTGGCGAGCCCCAAGCCAACCGTCGTTCTCGTCCACGGCGCTTTTGCCGACGCGACCAGTTGGGACGGCGTTGCCGCCGACCTACGTTCGCGTGGCTATCGCGTCGTGGCGCCGGACAATCCTCTACGCGGGCCCGCTTACGACGCGTCCGTGATCGAGAAGACGGTTGCGGACATCGACGGACCTGTCGTGCTCGTCGGACACTCGTACGGCGGCGCGGTGATCACCAATGTTCACGACCCGAAGGTGCAGTCGTTGGTGTACATCGCGGCGTTTGCTCCGGTTCAGGGTGAGCCGGTGCAGATCACGATCGATCCCATCAGGTTTCCTGGCAGCCAATTGCTTCCTCCGGCTCTGGGATTGAAGATCGTCGACGATCCTCACGCGATCGGCGGGAAGAACGTCGACGGCTACGTCACGGACGAGTATTTCCATTCCGTCTTCGCTCAGGATGTTTCCGACGAGACAGCGGCAACGATGTTGGCGCATCAGAAGTCTGCGGCTTTGTGGGCGAACCTCGAGCTCGGCGGGCCACCGTCGTGGGCGAACACACCGAGCTGGTATCTGGTTGCCGGTGAGGATCGCGTGATCCCCGCATCGGCGCAGCGGTTCATGGCAAACCGGATGGGCGCGAACACCAGCGAACTCCCGACCTCCCATGCCTCGCTGGTCTCACAGCCAGGGGCAGTGGCAGACGTGATCGTGGCGGCCGCTCACGGGTGAGTGTGCGACCGCCACGAAAGTAGAACAGGGTCAGGCGGAAACGATTACCGAGGAGCCGTGTCCGAACAGACCTTGGTTGGCGGTGATACCGATGCGGGCGCCTTCGACCTGACGGCCTTCGGCTTGTCCGCGCAGCTGCCAGGTGAGCTCGCACACCTGCGCAAGTGCCTGTGCGGGAACGGCTTCGCCGAAGCACGCGAGACCACCGGACGGATTGACCGGGATGCGGCCTCCGATACTGGTGTCACCCGCACGCAGAAGGTGCTCGGCCTCGCCCCGCTTGCACAGCGCGAGGTCTTCGATCCAGTCCAGTTCCACCGAGGTAGCGAGGTCGTAGACCTCGGCGACGTCGACGTCCTCGGGAGAGATCCCGGCTTCTTCGTATGCGGCGTAGCCGATGGATTCCTTGAACGTGCGCTCCGGAGCGGGAACGGCGGAACTGGAATCGGTGGAGAAGTTCGGCATGTCCATGATCGTCTGGGGGAACGTCGGCGTGACCGTCGAAATAGCCTTGATGCGAACAGGTTCCGAGATGCCCATCTTGCGGGCGTATTCCATCGACGTCAGCAAGATTGCGGCGCCGCCGTCGGACGTCGCGCAGATGTCGAGCAGGTGAAGGGGATTGGACACCACGGGGGAGGCCAACACGTTCTCGACGGTGACTTCCTTGCGGTAGCGCGCATTCGGATTGCTCAGCCCGTGCCTGGCGTTCTTGACCTTCACGTTGGCGAAATCCTCCGCGGTGGCGCCGTAGAGGTCGATGCGACGACGCGCGTTGAGCGCGAAGTACGCCGGGTTGGTCATACCCATGAGGCGGAAGCGCAGCCAGTCCGGGTCGTCCCAACGCTCACCGGCGACGGGAGCGAGGAAGCCCTTCGGCGTGGTGTCGGCGCCGACGACCAGGGCAACTTCGCTGAGGCCGGCCAGGATTCGTGCGCGAGCGGTGTCGAGTGCCTGGGCTCCCGTCGCACACGCGGCGTACGACGTGGCGACGCGAGCGCCGTTCCAGCCGAGTGCCTGCGCGAAGGTGGCTCCGGCGACGTATCCGCCGTACCCGTTGCGGACGGTCTCGCCGCCGACGATGAAGTCGACATCCTGCCAATTCACACCCGAATCGGCGAGCGCGGCGCGAGCGGCCGCAACGCCGTATTTCACGAACGACTGCCCCCACTTGCCCCAGGGGTGCATACCGACACCGAGTACTGCGACGTCCTTGCTCATGACTGCAACTCCTGATCAGCTGCGGCGACAGGCTTCCAGCGCCACGTCGTACGTACTCCGGTTTCGTCGGTGTACAGCGGCTCGACAACCAATTCGACGGTATTGCCGACCTTGAGATCGTCGACGCCGAATCCGTCGGCCACCTGGCCGAGGATGACGATCCCCTCGGGCAGCTCGACTGCTGCGAGAGCAAAAGGCTCGTACGGATCCGAGCGCGGGATGTACGGCGGCGGGGGCTGGTACTGCGCGTCGGTGTACGACCAGACAGTGCCGCGGCGGGAGAGTTCCACGTCGTCGAACTCCTCGCTGAAGCAGCTCGGGTTCTTGCAGAACGTCGCCTCACGAGGGAAGGAAATGGTGCCGCAGGATTGGCACTTCGTGCCGATCAGAGCAGGTTCGTCGCCGGTGGTGAACCAACCCTCTACTGCAGGCGTCACACTCCCGTTCGGCGCCGGCGTTGCAGTCTCGCTCATGCAATCCTCATCTGGTTGGCGAGCCTGATCCGGGGGATCGTGGGCCCGCTGTGCCGCTTACTGGAACAGGTTGCAGTATTACACGATTTCGGCCGCTGACGGGCAAAAATTTTCGCTGAGTGGGACGTTGCCGGAACGCAGACGGCCCCGCCGGGCAGACGAGTCTGCAGGCGGGGCCGTGTGCGTGAAAGTAGCTGTTTACCTGTAGCGGATCAGCGAACGCGTACAGATCGACCGAATCGACGCGTCGGTTTCACCCGGGCCGCAGCGTCGAGGATGGAGGTGATCTCGACCTGATCCAGAACCTTTTCGCGGGCACGATCGTGCGCAGCGCCGCGTTCCAGTTCCGCCTTGTCGATGGCATGCCAGCCCTCGCGGTCGACGACGTCGGACTGTCGCGCCCGGACCAGACGATCGACTGCGGAGTCGTCGGCGACCGGGTTGGTCAGGCGTCCGTCGTTGAAGTCGTCGACGAGCATCCTGATCGTTTCCTGCGCGCAGGACTTGTTGGTGCCGATGAACCCACTCGGTCCGCGCTTGATCCAACCGGTCGCGTAGACCCCGGTGGCGGGATCACCGTTCGGAGCTTCGAGGACTCGGCCGTTCTCGTTCGGAATGACCGACGCACGCTCGTCGAACGGGACGCCGGGGATGGGCACTCCGCGGTAGCCGATCGAGGTGAGGACCAAGCCGGTATCGATGGTCTCGGTATCGCCGGTTGCTTCGATCTGCACGGTTCCGTTTGCGTCGACAAGAGCGTTGCGAGCGAACTCGATTCCGCTGACCTGATCGTCGCCGGTGATCGAGGTCGGTGTGAGCAGGTAGCGCAACGTGATGCGCTTGTTGCCGACGTCGACGTGATCGCGGTTCTTCAGTGCTTCGAGGAGACGCAACTTCTGCTCGACGGCATGCGGAAGCTCGCCGCGTTTTGCCAGTTCTTCGGTGGCCGAGTCGAGAACCATGTCGTCGGGTCCGACAGAGAGTTCGATGTCCGGCAGTGCCATCAGGCCGGTGAACTCGGGGACTGTGAACGCGGACTGCGCGATTCCGCGTCGACCCACGATGACAACTTCTTCGACGCGACTCTTCCGCAGAGCGGCGAGTGCGTGAGCGGAGATGTCAGTGCCCGCCAACTTCTCGGGATCGGCCGTCAGAATGCGAGCGACGTCGAGCGCGACGTTTCCGTTTCCGATGATGACCGCGCGGCGATGCGAGAGATCGAAGACGTCGTCGGCGTGATCGGGGTGGCCGTTGTACCAGGCCACGAAGTCGGTGGCCGAGGCCGTGCCAGGCAGATCAGCGCCCGGAATGCCGAGACCACGGTCGGACGAAGCGCCGACTGCGTAGAGCACCGCATGGTGATTTTCGAGCAGTTCGCTGTGCGAGATGTGCTTGCCGATCTCGACGTTGAGGTAGAACTCGAAACCCTTTTGTGCGGCGATCTTGTCGAACAAGCGAGTGACCTGCTTGGTCTTCTGATGGTCCGGAGCAACGCCGGCGCGAACCAAGCCGTAAGGCACAGGAAGGCGATCGAAGACGTTGACCTGCACGTCAGGCTGAGTCAGCAACTCGTCCGCGGCGTACATCGCCGACGGTCCGGAACCGACGATGGCAACGCGCAACGGCGGTCGGCCCTTGTCGACGTGGGCTGCCGGGATGACCTTGGCGAGAAGCGGCCTGGGCCGCTCTTCCTTGTAGAAGTCCGAATTGATGGACAGGAAGACTCGCTGCGGGTCGGTCAGCTTCGACTCGGGGACGATGGCGTCGACCGGGCAGGCCGAGACGCATGCGCCGCAGTCGACGCAGGCCTGCGGATCGATGTGCAGCATCTCGGCGGTGAGGAAGTCCGGCTCGTCCGGCGTCGGATGGATGCAGTTGACCGGGCAGGCGTAGACGCACGAGGCGTCGCTGCAACAGGACTGCGTGACTACGTGTGGCATGGCGCTATGAGTCCGATCTCGACTGTCCGGGAGCTACGCGGCGGCGTTGTGCGAGCTGCGGTGAGGTTCGCTACGGAAGCGTGATGCGCGGCCGTCCATCTTGCAGGCCTTCCACACCAGGCGCGAGGCACGGTTCATCAGGCCGGTGTCGGTGGCCAGCATGCGGACGTCACCGAAGTAGTTGCGCAGGGTCTGTCGCGACTCGGGCAGATCCCAGAACAGGTCCTTCTTCACGGACTTCGGGATGTCGAACTGCTTCCAGAAGGACTTCGGCGGGATGACGATGGCGTCACAGAGAATGCGCATGACGATCGGGAACAGCAGCGAGAGGACAAACCGGTTCGGGCGTGACATCAGCGGGATGCGGCGGCTCAGAAGCTTGTGCGCGAACGAGATATGACGCGCTTCCTCGGCTACGTGGATGGCCATGACCGACTGCATGATCGGGTGGATCTGGCCGCCGGCGCGCAGGATGCTCTTCTGAATGTGGTCGATGGGCTCTTCACCGGCGAGGACACCGACGAAGAACAGTTCGGGGAACGGACCCGCAGCGAGGGGGATGAAGGGTGCAAGCATCTTCATCGGACGGCTCATCCCGGGAGCGTCGGCACCGATGCGGTTGACCATCTCCTGGAACATCATCGTGTGGTTGCACTCTTCGACCGACTCGTGCGTGCAGTAGCGCGCCTCGGCCGAATCGTTGGGCAGTGAGAAGACGTACTGCATCATGCCGCGGATCAGGATGTTCTCGAATTGGAGACCGACCTTCGCGACATTGGCCTGGCGCCACATGCCGATTTCGATCTGCCTGGCCTCGGACTGCGACTGGTACCACGGGTGTGCGCCCAGCGGGTCAGTCTCGGCCGGGAGGATCCAGCGGCGATCGTTCGGGACGACGGCAAACTCGGGGGAGTCCCAGTCGATGTCGAGGTACGGGTCGAAGTGCTTGTGCACCGAGCCCTCGGACAGGAGTCGAAGCGTCTCGTTGTACGAGTCGTCGGATGCTTCTCCGCGCTTGTCGAGCGGCGATGTGAGCGTCATGGCGTCTCCTCTTCGTTTCGGTCACCGCTGGTATTTCTCGCGGTGTTCGGTGGAATCGAGGGCCGGTTGTGTGATCGCTGGCACTCGGTCTGGATTTAATGTAACCCGAGGTATCAGGAAAAGCTAGTGGCAGATACTCCTGAATCCCGACGAATTCTTGACACGGCCGAAACGGCGCCATAACTTACTTTTGAGTAATTTCCGCGGTGCGTCCGAAGTGGGCTGTTCAGGGACGGGTTCGCACCGAATCGCACGCGAAGATCGAACCGAGGCCGACGTGATCAGATCGATTCTCAGCAATCTTGCATTGAGACCGCCGACGCGTCTGCGCTCCCTTGTTCCGTCTCGCGGCGTCACGCTTTCCGACAAGACCATCGTCCTGACGGGAGCCTCGTCGGGGATCGGTGAGGCGACAGCTCATCTTTTGGCTCGTCGGGGAGCCGAGATGATCCTGGTCGCGCGCGGTGAGGAAAACCTCGAACACGTACGGGACGAGATTCACCGCAGGGGAGGATGGGCACACATCGTGCCTGCGGACCTCTCCCGCGGTGAAGCCGTTGACGAACTCGCGGAGACGATCGCGGATCGATTCGGGTCGGTCGACATCCTCGTCAACAATGCGGGTCGCTCGATCCGGCGTACCGCGTTGGATTCGGTCGACCGATTCCATGACTACGAGCGCACCATGGCGCTGAACTACTTCGGGCCGACAAGACTGACGTTGCGGCTACTGCCCGCGATGCTCGAGGCGAAGTCCGGACACATCATCAACGTCGGAACCTGGGGAGTCACTGCGGGCGTGATGCCGAGGTTCAGTGCCTATCACGCGTCGAAGTCTGCTCTCAGTGCATTCGGCCGAAGCCTCGGCGCGGAATGTCACGGCACCGGTGTCGATGTCACCACAGTGCAATTCCCACTCATACGAACACCGATGATCGCGCCGACGGCGGATTACGTGAGCCAGCCGGCGCTGACGGCCGATCAAGCTGCATCGTGGATCTTGAGGGCGATCAATACGCGTCCCGTCGAGCTGTATCCGCGGTACGCGGGGCTGTTACGAGCGATTGACGTTGTATCCCCTTCTGCCACTGACGCTCTCGTGCGAAGGGCTGGGATCTGAGGGGCTGGGATCTGACCAGAAACGTGCACCAGCACCGGGGCATGGTTCGTCCCCGGTGCTGATGTATTCGATTGTCGCGGTTCAGGCTGCTGTAGGTGGGCTGTTCCCGCCGATCGGCTGTTGATACGGATCGATCGACATCGGTGGATAGAACACCGATTTCCGATCCGGGCCGATCTCGACACGCCACTCGGTGTGATGCAGCGTCCGATGATGATGGCCACACAACAGAATCAGATTATCGAGATCTGTTGGGCCACCATCGTTCCAGTGAACAATATGATGAGCATCGCACCACCCCGACGGTGTCCCGCACCCCGGAAACGCACACCCACCATCACGAACCGCCAACGCCCGCCGCTGCGGAACCGTCGCCGTTCTCGCTTCCTTGCCGCAGTCGAGCGGAACACCATTCTCGTCCAACAAGATCCGCGTGATCGTGCAGTCGCACGCCAGCATCCGTGCGGTGTCGATACTGATCGGGCCCACCCAATCCGTCCACGCAAATCCCAACTCCTCAGTGGACGGCAACAGGTCTTTCAGAACTTTAAGGTCGGTCATGTCTTTCGCGGACGCGGTGACCGTGATGTGCGGTTTCACCCCGCCTTCGATCGGGCCCAACCCCGCCCGCTCGTACCGGCGCAACAACTCGCAAAACCCGTCCGCACGCCGTAATGCCGGAGTACGCGTGTCCTTCACGCCGTCCTTCTCCGGTGTCGGCGCAGACAGGCTCGACAACAACGTGATCAACCGGGCCCCGTTGATCGCATCCAGATCACCCTTCACAGTGACCCGCCCGTACAAGCCTTTCGAGGCGTAGAACTCGTTACGTTCGGAATCCTCGCCGACCGGGACGCCGTCCTCGCGCTTGCCGTACTGCTTCTCGATCCGCCGAATCGCCGCCCGCACCGCATCGCAATCCGCAATGTTCTTCGACGCCAACGACAACAAAATCCCGCGAGCCCTGTCCACATCCGCCAGGGTCATGTTCTTCGGCGGATGCTGACAAAACGACGCCACCTGCCGCGCCTTCAACGCATCCACGTCACCGCGATGAAACGCATCCGCGACAACAGGTTCGAGCATCAACAACCGCGCCAACCCGACCAGCAGACTGCACTCACCGATCTCCAGATTCGTCGAACCATGCAACCACTGCGCGATCGCCCGAAAACCCTTCCCGCCGAGAACCTCACGGGAAAACATCTCCACGATCAGCAACACCAACCGCGACTGCAACTCGTGCCGGACACGCACCAGATCCAGAACCTCCCCCTTGAGGCCCTCGCCATCCAGCTGCCACGCATCCCGACTGTCCATGCCGAAAGCATAATCGAACAGAGTTTCGAACACAAGAGAATGTGGATCGAAAATTGCTGCTATCAAATCGATTTCGACATTTCGGACAGTCGGTTATAGGCGGGTCGCCGACGAAGTCCACGTGCGCCGACGAGTGCGAGCGCCACCATCAACCCGGAGCACAACAGCATCACGGCAGTCTCGATGAACTGAAATTGCCAGTACCGGCTCTGTGGGTGATAGATCACGGCATAGTGATCGATTCCCTGTTCTCGAAGGCAGTTGTCGACCTCGAGGTCTTGCTGCTTGCGATCGGAATTGTCTGAGCCCCAGCACATTGTGTAATCGGCGTCGATCATGTTGCCATCCGTATCGGCGAAGCCGGCATCGATGACCCACCTCGAGTCGAGATTTTCATACGGCGACGGTGCATATTCCGCTGCACGTGCCAGTCCGTCGATGGGTTGCACTTCAGTGTCGGGGGCCAAGTAATGCTCGCGCATCGTCGCGCTCAGTGCGACGGGCACGATCAAGAACGCGAGAAGAGTCATGACCATCGCGAAGACGGTGTTGCGGATGAGCAATGCGGCTGCGCTGCCGGTAGTCATTGCTAAAAAGGTGTAGGCGCCGAAGACGATTCCCGTCGTCTGAAAATTGGGGAACTCCATCAAGGAAAACGAGGTGGCCTCATTTGTTGCCGCCTGTCCCCGGCCAAGCGTCTGAGTCCAGCCGAGCACCAGGCCCAGGACTGCCATCGCAAGGGTGATGGGAACGAAGACCACCAGGACCCGCAAGAAATACCATCGAACAAGGCTGGTGGACTCGAGAAAATCGAGGTTTTCGGGACCCTGCTCGAAGTCTCGGGCGAATGTGGTGACGCCGACCAGCATTCCTGAGGCGAACGGTAGTAGGAGTACGAGAAGCGTCGTCAAGGTGAGAGCGGTGTCGGCACGGCAACTGCCACCTCCGTCGTACCAGCGTGAGCAGATGTCGCCGAAGTCCCAACTCTCGCCCGAACGCTGAACGAACCAGCCTGAAAGTGCGGCTGTCAGGATCAGGAGGAATATCATCGCCAGTGACCATACGATCTGCCCTCGGCATTGCCGCCAGGTCGCGTAGATCATCGGCGAATGCAGCTCGGTGAAGTGTGGATGCGTTCCATGATGAAACGATACCGTTCATTCTGTAATGGGCCTGCCACGCGGAACCGCCAGATTTCGACATTTTGTGTAGGACTTAAGTACGAGTTCACCTATGAGTAAATCGTCTAATATCCTACTTAAGGTGGGATCTTTGAAATAAAGCGCAAAAACTGGCACATGTTCTAGGATTTTGTCTACGGTTACATCCACATCGTGATCGCTCGGCCCCAGATCCCGCAATACGGGCGACGGATAATAGTACCGACGACATGCGAATGTCCGTTGCGAAGGAGTGGGAAATGTTAGTTCCGTTCTTGCAGGCGATTCTGAATTTCGCCTACGGGTCAATCGATGCCGGTGGAGTCGTCATCGACGGACTCGTCGGAATCTCGAGCGAATAGGAGGATGTGAGATGAATTCATCTGATCTGGGTTCGGTTTCGGCGCTCTTGCCCATGATGCTGACTGCTTTCAAGTCCATCATCACAATGCCTTTCGCGCTCTCCGTGGACTTCGGCCTCGACGTCCCGTTCAATCCGTTCAAATAGATTAGGGAGGGCGAAAATGGGTTCCTTGGAAGATGTTTTTGGTCTTTTCACCGGGTCACTGTCAGCGATCCACGTCAGCTTCTTCGAGATGCTGACTGCATTGTCGAGCGACGGGTGGGTGCAGGGATGACCTTCCGATCCGGAAACTCGCAGCTTAAGGAGGTGAGTATCTGATGCTTTTTTCTTTCTTGAGTAATGCTCTGGGTTCGCTTCGAGATGTCAGCGGCTTGGCAGTGATGGGAAGCATGATGATTCCCTCGTTCAGCGCGGAATGACATTGCAATACGGGTCGCTTCGTCGATAGTCGACGCGGCGACCCGTATTTTCTTTTCGATATGGATTGTAAAAGCCGATACCCCGGACTTGCTCCGAGGTATCGGCCTGAGGTCAGAGGCAGAAGAAACTGAGCGAACTGATTGCCGCGTTCTGCTCGAGCTGGCCTGCGTCTCCGACGTTGCCGGCGGCGACTGACAGATCTTGAAGGGAGAGAATAGCGTCCATTGTCATTTCCTTTGTTGATCGGCGTTCTTGCCGATGGATTTGATCGATCGAGTTTGCTTGCGGTGTTGATTTAATTCCAGGTTTTTCGCCTGGTACTTCTGTGCTCCAATCTGCCGTGGGTGATAACTTCCGAACAATTAGGCGATGTGGCAGTTCGACGCGCACATCAGTGGAAACGACTGTCGGGCAGTTGCCGATCCGGTATATCGGAGCAACGCCAGTATTCCTGCAGATCCGGTTGCCCAGTCTGTCGAGAGTCTCAGGTTCTGTTCACCTGGAAAGTGCAGTCCTCCTGCGTGATTGAGGCTGTGCAAGCCCAGAAGCTGGAACTGCTGGGCAAGCGTCTGCTCACAATCGGCGCCGGCATATGGACTCTTGGAGAGTTCGCCGAGAAAGAGAATCAGCCCGGCTCGCCCGTTGAGTAGTCCGGCTTGGGCAGTGAATTCGACGGCGGCAGCGCGGGATATGGCAAGTAGCGCAGACGCGTAGCGCGGCTCGTCGACATGTCGAACAAGTTGAAGAAGTACCAGGCCCACGCCGACGGATCCCGATCCGAGGTACGGCATCGTGCGGCGCTCTTCTGTCAGCTGCATCGAACCGTCAGGGCACATCCGCATCACGGACAGATCGATGTCGACAAGCTGTCGCGCGTGTTCCAGCGATCGAGGATCACCGGTCCGTTCGTAGTGGCGAGTCCAGAACAGTGCTTGCCCGCTCGGCCCTCTCATCAAGCCGCCGCGACCCGTTGTCGCCCAGGATGTTCCGTCGGTGAAGTGGACGTGTGCGCGAGCAGCCGGAAGGCGATCCCGCAGAGTTTCGGTGACGAGAGCGAGAGTTGACGATGCCGCCGGACATGACTCCGATTCCTCGAGTAGAAGGCACCCGATTCCGGAAAGGCCGCCGAAGAGGCTGGAGTCGTGCTCGTCGAGTGGAGCTTTGCACAAAGTCTCTACCCATCTGTCGGCAGTCGAGTGTCGCCCTAGTTGCCGAAAGGTATGCACCGCACCCGCGAGCCCGTCGAAGAAGCCGAACTTTGGTTGAGTATCCGAATCAACTTGATGTTCAGTCCATTCCAGAACTGACTCCAAGGTGTCTGCGGGAAGTACATCGGCGAGCAGGTTTCCGCACGAGCCGTGAGCAATGCCGTAGCCGTTCACTTCGAACTGGGCGATGTCACCGGGAAAGAGTCGATCAGGGCGGGAGAGATCAAGCGAGGCGAGGATGCCGCAGCGCAATAGAGCGGCCGCCCGTTGCAGGTTTTCCCCGGGCGACGTGTCCCAACGATGCGGGCGATTCTCCGGTTCCGGCGCCTGTACGTCGAGCATCGAATAGAGCGAGGCACCGAAGGCACGAGGAAGATCGAATCGAGACACCGCATAGTCGATGAGTTCGGGAATCTTGTTGCAATCGAGAGGGAACAATGTAGTAAGTGGGACAAAGAGTCCCAGCTCGATGCATCCCAAAGAGTATCGATCCGCCGCGATTCCTGTCAACTGTCGAGGTGCTGTGTATCCGGGGGCTCCGGTGGACCGGGGCGGATGCTCGTCGATGTTGTGGGCCATCTCGAAGTCGATGATCCGAATACCGGACGGTGAGCACATGACGTTGCCAGGGTGAAGATCGGCATGAACGATTCCGGCGTTGTGGAAGCTCTCGACTGCGGTAGTCAACTGTTGTGCAATGTCGAGTGCCCAGGTTCTGTATTCCGTTCGGGAACTGAGTGTCTGGTCCGCGCGTATCAGTGGGTGGCGGAGCGCAACTTCCTGATTCAGGGGAGTGCCGGCGGCGCGCTCGGTGACAAGGAAGTGGTGTCCCTCGCGCTCGAACAACCTGATCGCAGAAGGTGTGTGCGGGTTGTCGGCAAGGTGAGTCAACTTGTCGTACTCGTTACGGATGCGGTCGATTGCGTACCGGCCGTTGGCGTCCGGGGCGGTAAAGGGACGGCCTTCTTTGATGACCAGATCGATGCCGGCGTCGTCGAACGCGGAGTAGATCCCCCCGCTGTTGCTGAAGTGCAGGGCTTCATTGATCGAATAGGGGAATTCGTCATGTGATTTCAGCTTGTCTTGCTGCGCGCGAACGAAGTCCGGGATTTGTACCCAGTCCGGAGTTCTGAAGGAAGTGCCGCGCACATCGGGTTCGAGCGATCCGTCAGGACGCCGAATTGCGGGGACGCGATCGCCGAATGAATCGTAGGTCTGCATGGGCAGATACGCGCCGTACCGTAAGTAGAGCGGTCCCCGGTTCCATCGCACATCGCTGAGGATGTACGGCCCGTCGGCACCGGTGACAAGCTTGTCCAGTTCGGTGATGACACGTTGTGTGGCAACACCATCCGCCGGATAGATCGTGATGAATTTTCCGCTGGAAGTTCGATTGGCCTGCTTGCTGTTGGACAACATCAGGTCTGCTGCCGTCCGAAGAAATTTGAACGGCACATGATTGTGACCGCAATACACGGAAACGGTATCGAGCAGCTCCTGCGCGTTGGCTTGGGTAGCGGAGCAGTGAATCTTCCATCCTTGTTCTGGCAGCAGACCGTCGGGCGGTTGGAAGTAGTTCCACGGTCCACTTTGGGGACCGCGCCGCCAGAGCGACCAATCCACCGACTTCGCGGGGATAAAGTGCTGGTCAGTTGATGTATCTGGTCGGGTGACCGTTCTGATTCGGTCGTAGAAATGCGGGTCGGCACGCGTGAAGGCAACGTATCGCAGGTCCACGCCAAACCTCCCGGTCAGTCCCCCTGCGGTTGTCATCGATTGGTGCCACGCCCCGAATCCCCTGTGGCTTGGATTGCTTGTGGCGGAAGGTTATCCGATTCCGGACATTTCGGGCGAAGATTGAAAACCTATCATTCGAAAGTACTAATGAAGGGTGTGGGCCAGGCGAGGTCACTGATCGCTTAGCTTTTAGTCGGCCGCATTTGTTTCGAGTTCGGAGGCCCCCTCTTGACGAGAGGATCAAGTCGGTGGTAGTTCTTTAGCGAGCGCTAAGTCAGGGTGCTCCCTCGATCTCGGTCCGGTACCCGGCGCCACGAAACTCGGGTGCCGGACCGCCCCAGCAATGCACGTCCTCGAAGGGAACGAAGATGACCAAGGCAGTGATCGTCGATGTAGTCCGGATCGCGTCCGGCAAGGGAAAGCCGGGCGGAGCACTGTCCGGGACGCACCCTGTCGAACTGATGGCCCACGTTCTGCGTTCCATCACCTCGCGAAACGGCCTCGACCCCGCCCTGGTGGACGACGTGATCGGCGGTTGCGTCGGCCAGGCCGGTGAGCAGGCGCTCAACATCACCCGCAGCGCGGTCCTGTCGGCAGGGTTCCCCGAGTCGGTACCCGCCACCACGATTGATCGCCAGTGCGGATCAAGTCAGCAAGCTGCGCACTTTGCGGCGCAGGGCGTGATCGCCGGGGCCTACGACATCGTGATCGCGGCAGGCGTCGAATCCATGAGTCGTGTCCCGATGGGTACCACGACGATGGGGAAGGACGCTTCCGGTCCGGGCGTCGCGGCTCGCTACCCCGAAGGCCTGGTCAACCAGGGAATCTCTGCAGAATTGATCGCCGCCAAGTGGAAGCTTGACCGCGACGCTCTCGACTCATTCTCCGCGCAGTCCCACCAGCGGGCAGCAGAGGCAGCGGCGAAGGGGCTCTTCGACAAGGAGATTCTGCCGATCTCGGTGACCAACGCCGCCGGTGAGACCGTCTCGCATATCGTCGACGAGACGGTTCGCGCGTCTACTACCGCCGAGGGACTCGCCGGTTTGAAGCCGTCGTTCTACTCGGAGAAGTACGCGCAGCGCTTCCCCGAGGCACAGTGGTCGATCACTCCCGGTAACTCGTCTCCGCTCACCGACGGCGCGTCCGCAGCACTGATCATGAGCGAAGAAATGGCGTCGAAGCTGGGGCTGACGCCGCGAGCACGCTTCCACTCCTTCTCGGTCGCGGGCGACGACCCGATCTTCATGCTCACCGCGCCCATCCCGGCCACCCACAAGGTGCTCGCTCGCGCCGGCCTGAGCATCGACGACATCGATACCTACGAGGTCAACGAGGCATTTGCTCCCGTACCGCTCGCCTGGGCTCACGAGTTCGGCGCCGACCCGGCAAAGCTCAACCCGTGGGGCGGCGCCATTGCCCTCGGACACGCCCTGGGGTCCTCGGGTACTCGACTGCTGACCACGATGGTCAACCACCTCGAGGCCACCGGCGGACGCTACGGATTGCAGACCATGTGCGAGGGCGCCGGCATGGCCAACGCCACCATCATCGAACGCATCTGAAACACATAACCTTTCGAAAGGAACTCTCATGATCGTCAACGACAGCGTCGCCGTCGTCACCGGTGGAGCATCCGGCCTCGGCCTGGCCACCACCAAAGCCCTTCTTGCCGACGGCGCCAGCGTCGTCATCATCGACCTTCCGTCGTCCAACGGTGAAGCCATCGCCAAGGAACTCGGCGACCGGGTCCGCTTCGCGGCGGCAGACGTCACCGACGAGGCTGCGGTCACCGCTGCACTCGATGTGGCCGAATCCCTCGGACCCCTGCGGGTGGCGGTCAACTGCGCCGGAATCGGCAACGCAGTCAAGACGGTCAGCAAGAAGGGCGCTTTCCCGCTCGACGCGTTCAAGAAGGTCATCGACGTCAATCTGATCGGCACCTTCAACGTCCTTCGTCTTGCTGCGGAACGTATTTCGAAGACCGAGCCGATCGACGGTGAACGCGGCGTCATCATCAACACCGCTTCGGTCGCAGCGTATGACGGCCAGATCGGGCAGGCTGCGTACTCCGCGTCGAAGGGCGGCGTCGTCGGTATGACGCTTCCCATCGCCCGTGACCTCGCGTCGCTGCTGATCCGCGTCAACACCATTGCACCCGGCTTGTTCAAGACCCCGTTGCTGGCTGGACTGCCCGAAGCAGCCCAGGCGTCGTTGGGTCAGCAGGTGCCTCACCCCTCTCGCCTGGGTGATCCCAGCGAGTACGGCGCGCTTGCTGCGCACATCGTTTCCAACCCCATGCTCAATGGTGAGACGATCCGCCTCGACGGTGCAATCCGTATGGCACCGCGGTAATTTCGGCTATCACATGACTGGCGAGGTGGAGTCGGTGAGCTCGGTGGCAGTGGACTGGAGGTCCTTCCCGCCGCTGGTGATGACCGACATCCTGATGGCTTCGCTCGAGCTTTTCGACGAGAATGGTTACCACGGCACGACGGTGCGCCAGATTGCCAATCGTGTCGGGGTAACCGTTCCCGCGCTCTACTATCACCACGCGAACAAAGAGGCAATTCTCGTCGCTTTGTTCGAGGTCTCGATGAGTGAGCTGAATACCAGAACCGAAGCGGCAGAAGCGGAGGCCGGCGAAAATCCGGTACGACGCTTCGCCTTGGTGGTGGAGGCGATAGTTCTCTATATGACCCACCGGTCGCGGCATGCTGCGTTGGACACCGAGATCCGGCATGTCTCACCGGAAAGTCGAAGTCGATACGCCGCCAGTCGTAAGCGGCTCGAGTTGCTGATGCGCAGGATCGTCGACGACGGTGTGGCATCGGGAGATTTCGCGGTCACCGATACCGAAGAGACCGTCCGGGCAATACTCGGTATGGCGCAGTCACTGCCGCGTTGGTTCCAGACCGGCGGTCCGATGTCGCCGTCGCAATTGGCGCAGAAGTACGTCGACATCGCTTTTCGCACGGTCGGTTATCGTCCGTAAAGTGCATTGCTCGCTAAATGAAGGTGGGCAACAGAGTGAAAACCTGTTGCCCACCTTCAGTATTCATGCTTCAGCATTCACTCCGTGTCAGAGGCGAGTGACTTCGAGTCCGCCCTCGTGGTAGTCGGCGCGAAGGCGTTTCTTGTCGAACTTGCCGACGCTCGTCTTCGGAACTTCCTGAACCACAGCCCAGTTCTCGGGGAGCTGCCACTTGGCTACCTTGTCCGAAAGATATTGCTGGAGTTCGGACATCGTGGTCTCGGATCCGGCGCGCAGAACAACCGCGACCAACGGGCGCTCGTCCCACTTCTCGTCCGGCACGCCGATGACGGCAGCTTCGGTGACGTCAGGGTGACCCATGACGGCGTTCTCGAGGTCGACCGATGAGATCCATTCGCCGCCGGACTTGATGATGTCCTTGGAGCGGTCGGACAGGCTCAGGAAGCCGTCGGCCGTGATGGATCCGACGTCGCCGGTCTTGAGCCAGCCGTCGTTGAACTTGTCTTCCGCATCGACGCCGTAGTACGACCCGGTGATCCAAGGGCCGCGCACTTCGAGTTCGCCGACGGAAACTCCGTCGTGTGCAACAACTTTGCCGTCGTCGTCGATGAGACGCGCCTCGACGGATGCCGGGAATCGACCCTGCGAGTAGCGGTACTTCCACATCGCGTCGCCGGTGACACCGGCCGGCGGGCGGGCGACGGATCCGAGTGGGGAGGTTTCGGTCATGCCCCAGGCGTGCAGGACGGAGACGTTGTGGTCGGCTTCGAATGCGTGCATGAGGGCCGGCGGTACCGCGGACCCACCGATCAGAACCTCGCGCATCGAGGAGATGTCCTGCGGGTTCTGCTCGAGGTAGAGGTGCAGGCCCTGCCAGATGGTGGGGACGGCTGCGGCGAACGTCGGCTTCTCGCTGGCGATGATCGCAGCCAACGGGGCAGGCTGGAGGAAGCGGTCGGGCATGATCAGCGAAGCACCGATCATGAATGCGGCGTAGGGAAGTCCCCACGACATGGCGTGGAACTGAGGCACCACGGCGAGTGCACGATCGCCCTGCGCGAGGTTGGGGCCGTCGCTCATGCAGACCTGCATGGAGTGCAGGTAGATCGAACGGTGGGAGTAGACGACGCCCTTGGGGTCACCCGTGGTGCCGGACGTGTAACACATTGCGGCAGCGCTCAGTTCGTCGACCTCGGGCCAGTCGAACTCGGTGGGCTGATCGGCGATCAAGCCCTCGTAGGTGTGAACCTGCACTCCCTCGGGAGCTTCGAGTCCTGCAGTGGAGGAGCCGGTGACGACGATGTGTTTGACGGTGGTCAGCGACGGAAGCTGCGGAGAGAGAAGCGGAATCAGGGACGGGTCGACGATGATCACGCGGTCCTCGGCGTGATTGGCGACATGGATCAACTGCTCGGGGAACAGACGAATGTTCAGGGTGTGGAGCACAGCGCCCATCGAGGGGATCGCCAGGTACGCCTCGAGGTGCTCGGAGTTGTTCCACATGAACGTGGCGACTCGCTCGTCGCCCTCGACGCCGAGCCCGCGCAGGGCGTGCGCGAGCTGAGCACAGCGCTTGCCGACGTCAGCGTAGGACACACGGCGCGGGCCGGACTCGGTCCACGTGACAACCTCGGAGGCGCCGTGAACGGAGGCACCGTGGCGGAGAAGTTGAGCAATGGAGAGGGGGGCGTCTTGCATGGTGCTCAGCATGGGCTGCTCCTGTGTGGTGTGTGAGACCGGTGCTTTTGCCCACGGGTCGTCACAAACGATGTGCTGTGGCTGCCAGATTAGTCACAGCCCCGAAGTGCTCGCTAGTGACCCACTGCACTGGCGAAGAACCACGCTATGAGTAGCGCTCCCGGATCGACTACTCCGCGAGCGGCTTCGCCCACATAACTTGCACGTCCGCGGTTCGCGAGCATGGTTTCGGTCGACTCCGCCCCGGCCGCTGCGGCTTCCGCTGCGCTCGCCAGCGCAGCATCTCGATCGGCTTCCGAGCTCACGGATTGCTCCAACGACTCGACCGCCGGAACTATCGCGTCGACCATCGTCTTGTCGCCGACGCGTGCGCCGCCGAGCGAGGTGATGTTGTCGAGTCCCGCTCGCGCTGCAGCCGCGATCGCGCCGAGGTCGAGTTCGGAGTCCGCCGAGTCTGCGGCAACGCGGAAGAAATGCCGGAACCAGATGCCGAACAATGCGCCGGAGGTGCCACCGGCGTGGCCGAGGTACGCCTGTGAGACTGCATCGAATATCGTTGCGGTGGAGTACGTGTCACGGATCGCCGAGATGTCGAGTTGATCCAGTGCGGCCACCATGTTGGTCCCGAAATCGCCGTCGCCCGCTCGTCGGTCGAGATCGGTCAGTGCCGGTTCCTGATCCAGTACCTTCTCGGCCCAGTCCGCAATCCAGCTTCCGACGAAGCTGCTTTCGGCGGTGCGTGAGGTGTCGGGTGTGAATGTGGGACCGAAAGATTCGCGCGTGCCCATGCCGGTGTACTCACGCGCTATAGCATTCGGCCAGGCGGGCGCTTTTGTTGGTGCGTCCCATAATTCGAGGATTTCTTTGTCTGTGCGAACAAGGGTGATGGACGCGCCTGCCATGTTCAATGCAGTGACGAAGGTTCCGATCAGTGTCCGCTCGATGTGAATTCCCTGTTCGTCCAGATAATCTCCGAGTTCGGCGAACAGAAGTTGCAACTCCAGCGGGTGGGTGGCGCCGAGACCGTTGACGACGGCGATGACGCGGTCGCCTTCGGCGAGACTCAGGGACTTGATGATCGGGTCCGTCAGCCGCCGCACCAATTCCGGTGCGGGCAGGGCGTCCACGCGTTCTGTGCCGCGTTCGCCGTGGATGCCGATACCGAGTTCCATCTGACCCGCCGGCAAGTCGAACGACGGCTCGTCAGCCCCCGGCAAAGTGCATGGGCGAAGGGCGACGGCCATGCTCCGAGCGGAGTGCGCGACGTGTTGTCCGATCCGGGTCACCTCGGCCAGGTCGTCGCCGCGGGCGGCGGATGCGCCGCAGACCTTCTCCACCACGATGGTTGCCGCAGTACCGCGTCGTCCCGGACCGCTGCCGTCTGCGCGTTCGGTCGCGACGTCGTCGTCGACCAGGACGACGTCCGTATCGATCTTGTCCTCGCGTAGCAACTCTCGGGCGATACCGAAGTTCATCACGTCGCCGGTGTAGTTCTTCACGATGTGAAGGACGCCGCCGCCGGCGTCGGCAGCCTTGGATCCCTCGTGGATCTGAAGTGCATTGGGTGAGCTGAAGACCAATCCGGGGCAGACGGCTGTGAGCATTCCTTCGCCGATGAATCCGGCGTGCATGGGTTCGTGGCCTGAACCGCCGCCGGAGACGAGCGCGACCCGTCCGCGGGGAAGTGGCCTTGCGCGTGTGAGGTACCCAGGGTCGGGATTCCACGCGATGTCGTCGGTGGATGCGATCAACCCACGGAGTGCGTCGGGAACAAATGTCTTTGCGCTGCGCATGAACATCACTTCAGAGTAGGTCTAACGTCGACTTCGGGCACGGATCACGATCGACGAGAGGTGGACGGCGTGAAATTGGGGTTGGTACTTGCCGGTGGCGGCGTTGCGGGAATCGCCTGGGAAACAGGTTTTCTGTTGGGCCTTCAGGACAAATCACCGGACACTGCCGCTGCGCTGCTGACGGCGGACGTGTTGATCGGCACTTCCGCAGGTTCCACGGTGAGCGCTCAGATAGCGAGCGGCGTGACACTGCAAGAACTTTTCGACGCACAAACAGCGGAGGCGACCGGCGAAATCGACCCGAAGGTCGATGTCGAGGTACTCGGTCAGATGTTCGTCGACGCGATCGCAGGATCGCAGGACCGGGCCGAGCAGCTCCGTTTTCTCGGCGAAGCAGCGATGAGAGCCGATACCGTCGAACCTGCCGTGCGTCGCGCGGTCATCGAGGCGAGGCTGCCCAATCGGTTGTGGCCCGACCGGGAGTTGCGCATCCCGGCGATCAACGCACAGACCGGTGAGTTGAGGGTGTTCGGCAACGCTGACGGCGTAGAACTGATCGACGCAGTCGGAGCAAGTTGCGCCGTACCAGGGGTGTGGCCGGTAGTCGTGATCGAGGGCGAGCGGTACATGGACGGCGGAATGGCGAGTGGCTCGAATGTTCATCTGGCTGCCGACTGCGATGTGGTCGTGGTTCTTTCACCCGCAGCCGACCCCGCCCCGAATCTTCTGGGCGGCAGTCTACGAGAGGAAATCGACGTGATGACGCCCTTGCCCGTGCTGCCTGTCTTCGCCGACGACGCCGTCGTCGAAGCGATCGGAACGAACTCGCTTTCACCGACAACCAGGCGCCCCGCAGCCGAACTCGGCCGCGAACAGGGCCGTCGAACCGCCGACGAGATCGCCGCGTTTCTGGTGACGGCATGAGCGCCGCACGGATTGCCGTCGTCGTGCGCCCGGAGCAATCTCCGGAAGATCTGGTTCGACATGCCAGGTATGCAGACGAAGTCGGTATCGACGAGGTCTGGTTGTGGGAAGACTGCTTCTTCGGCGGAGGAATAGCCACTGCTGCAACTGTATTGGCTGAGACCGATCGCGTGGGTGTGGCGATCGGTGTGCTGCCGACCCCGATGCGCAACACCGCGATCACGGCGATGGAGATTTCAGCGCTGGCCAGAGTTCATCCGGATCGACTACGGGTTGGCTTCGGTCACGGCGTTCAGAGTTGGATGCGGCAGATCGGGGCCAAAGCCGAATCGCCGTTGACCCTCCTGCGGGAGCAGTTCGGAGCAGTCGAGCGGCTACTGGGCGGTGAGTCGGTGACGGTGTCCGGTCGATACGTGAATCTCACGGACGTCACGCTGGCGTGGCCACCGGAGACGGTGCCGCAGTTGCTCGTCGGCGCCACGGGGCCAAAGACTTTGGCGCTCAGTGGCGAGTTGGCGCAGGGCACCGTGCTCTCGGGTGGGACGACCCCGGACGGCGTGCGTCGGGCGATCGCTCACATCGGGGCGTCGGATCACGAGGTCGTCGTCTACGTCATCTGTGCTTTCGGTTCCGGCGGTCGTGAGCGCGCCCTTGCCGAGGCCGCAGCGTCCGGTAGCGAGTCGCCGGAGGATGCGATTGCCGTGGGCAACGCGGCCGAAGTCGCGGCAGCAACACGGCGATGGGTTGCAGCAGGTGCAACCACCGTGGTACTCCAACCGACTGTTGACGAGCCGGATGTCCGCGAGTTCATTCGCTTTGTCGCGCAGGAGGTTCAACCCCTGGTGGCGTAGTTCAGAAGGTTACTCTGGACAGAACCGCGTCGATGTCGGCAGTGCTCACGTCGCGATGTGTCACGAACCGAACCTTCCCGGCAACGGTGACCGCGCCGACATCGACAGCGGCGAGCTGAGCAACGGTGACCGACGGATCGGCTGTCGCGGCCAGAACGATGTTGGTGGCAGGTTCGTCGACGGCCCAACCGCGTTCACGAAGCCCCGACGCGAGGCGCTGCGCGTTGTCGTGATCGTCGGAGAGGCGAGCTTGTGAGCGCAACGCGACGATGCCGGCTGCGGCCAGCACTCCGCCCTGACGAACGCCGCCGCCGAGCATCTTGCGGATCCTTCGGGCTTCGGTGATCAATTCGGGTGATGCGGCGAGTATCGAGCCGACCGGCGCACCGAGTCCCTTACTCAGGCACACCTGAACGGTATCGGCGCCGGAAGTCAATTCGGTGGGCGAAACATCGAGTGCAACAGCGGCATTCCAGAGACGGGCGCCGTCGAGGTGAATCTTCAAGCCGCGTGATCGCGCTGCGTCGACCAGCTTCGTCCATTCGGTCGGATTCATGACGGCACCGCCGGCGAAGTTATGAGTGTTCTCGAGACAGAGCAGCGTGGTGTTCAACGCGAAGTACGGGCCGGGGGAGCCCGCCGCCTTCACGACAGTCTCGGGGGTGGGACGTCCGGGTCCGCCGTCGTGCGGCAACGCCATCGGCATTCCCTGGGCGAGCCAGGCAGCGGTGCCCAATTCGGAGCCCAAGACGTGAGAGTGTTCCGGTGCCAGGAACTGATCGCCGCGGTGAAGGTGCAGCATCAGCGCAATCAGGTTGCCCATCGATCCGCTCGGCACCCACAGTGCCGCCGGTAAACCCAGAGTGTGCGCCACCTCTTCCTCGAGCGCCGCCATGGTCGGGTCGTGATCGAGGACGTCGTCACCGACCTCGGCGTCGGCCATCGCCTTCCGCATCTCCGCATCAGGCTTGGTGACGGTGTCCGAGCGTAGGTCGATGTACGACGAAGTCATGGCTCATTCGATCAAGCCGCGTGTTCCGGCGTCAAACCGCGGTATTTCCAGGACGGCTCTTCCGGCCTGATAAATCGATATCGCTGAGGATGCCTTCCGTGTGATGATGAGCGCCGGCAATCGCCGGTGACGAGAACAAGAAGTGGTAGGGGACAGGCATGCGCGACTGGAAGCAAGCGTTGCACCTGCGCGGGCTCTCACCCCGCGGTATTTCCCATCCCGCATTCGGGGAACAGAGCGGCGCTGGATATATGCCGTTCCCCATTTCTTGCATTTGCTCCTGACCCGTCTTCGTGTCCAGGAGTTTCACTCCTCGACACGAACTGAGAACTCTCATGCGGAACCCGAACCGCGCACTTGCTCACAGTTGGATGAACCGCCCCGTCCGGGTACTCAACGCCACGTACGAGTACCTCGGTGAAGTGAGCGCCGATCGTGCGGTCGTCCTGATCGCTACCGGCTCCGCGCAGTCCACCGAAGACGTGACCCCGATATTTCCGGTGCGCTCCAAGCACGTCGAAATCCCACTGCCGAGCACGATCCTGCTCGCCGAGTACGTGTACGTTGCTCACCGGGTGACGGTCACCGATTCCAGTCGGGCCACTTTTGCCGGTGTCTTCGACCGGGACGGTCGTCGATGTGCGTACTGCGCCGCCCGGGCAACGACCATCGACCATGTCCAGCCGCGGAGCCGTAACGGGCCCAACACGTGGGGAAATCTGGTGGCGTGCTGCAGTTCCTGCAATCAGCGCAAAGCGGATCGCACACCGGCCGAGGCCGGTATGCGGCTGCTGTGGGAGCCGAAGGCACCTCGGCGCATCGAGAAAGTGCAGCAGGAGATCTGGCGTCAATTGAGTCGGACGTGACGGTCGGAAGGAGTAAGTGATGTGCGCTGACGAAATCTCGAATCTAGCTGAGCTTCTGCCGATCTCGGACGACCGAACCTGGTGGCAGGCGGAATGTCGAGGAGACCCCGAGCCGGACCGCTGGTTTCCCTTTCCGTCCGAGGGATACGACTACGCGACCGACGTGTGCAACAGGTGCCCGATTGCGGAATCGTGTCGCGAATTCGCCTCTGCCACTGGCCAGACCGGAATCTGGGGAGGAGTGAAGTTCGAGCAGGGCAGGATCGTCGCGGCGTGAGGGATCAGATTCCCGGCTCCGCGGCGATCGTACCGGCCGATACCGCCCGGCACAGAGCGTCGTGGTCACGTTCGGTTTGATCGGCGTAGAGCCGAGCAAACCGGGTGAGGGCGGTGTCGACCGTGTCCGAGGTTCCCAGGTAACCGGAAATCAGTGACGCGCCGCTGGTTCGTGCATGCCCCTTGGCCAGTAGGCGACCGCAGATCGCGACATAGTCGGTCAAGGCCGCTGCATCGATATTGTTCAGGTCCACAGAACCTTTCATGTTCCGGAACTGACGGACGTAGTACTGGCGGTCGTCCACGGTGCACCACCCGAGCAGTGGATCGCTGACTGTCTGGAGAGCCTGCTGGTATTCCGCGACGCGTCGTCCTTGATGGTCGTGCCAGGCCGAGTCACCGTGCACGAAGGGTGCAACGACGGATCGGCGAGCCTGCTTGAGCTGCAAGAAGATGACGTCGTCCGGGATGCTCCCTTCGCACAGGGCCACATAGGCGCGCAGAGCGACACTCCCGACTCCGACAACCCGGTGCGCGACGTCGATGACGTTGTATCCCGAGACGACTCGGCGCCAGTGTGGTGCAAGGGTTTCGAGATACTCGTCCAGACCCTCCAGGAGGAAGTCGGTGTCCTGCGGCGTGAGTCGTGTTGTGAGCGGCGGGTTCTCGACCAACTGGCGCCGTCCGTGATCCTCGACGGTGAACCGCGGCACCGCATGGTCACTCGTACGCCGCCGGGCGCGCTCCGCGGCGCGCCTGATCTCGGCCAGCAACCCAGGATCGGTGACGTGGTCGGTGAGTCCGTCGAGATCGACCCGGTCGAAGGAGCGATCGAACAGCGGACGCTCGGAGAGCTTCGCCAAGTGGAGGCGATACGCGGACACACACGAGGTTGTTGCTGTTTCGCATTGAGCTTCGGTGAGACCGTTCTGTCGACCGGCCACCCAGATGCTCGCAGCTAGCCTTCGTAGATCCCATTCCCAGGGGCCGGGATGTGCTTCGTCGAAATCGTTGAGGTCTATGACAAGTTCGCGTTCCGGAGATCCGTAGAACCCGAAGTTTCCGACGTGCGCATCTCCACAGATGACGGGAGTGATGCCGGTGGACGGCAGCTGCGCCATGTCCTCCGCCATCAATCCGGCGGTACCGCGCAGGAATCCGTATGGCGAAGCGACCATTCGCCCCACACGGATCGGAACCAACCAGTCGAGTCTTCCCTCGTGTGCCGTGTTGACCTGATCGACCGGGTCACGTCGATCGGATGGGGGCGTCCAGTCGCCGAGCGACGATCGCGCCACTCGCTTGCGCAGGCCTTTCCCGATCTTGCGACGCTCACTGCGCGGCGTCTGACGCGCCCGCAAAGTCGCCCTGCCGTCCGGTTCGTTCTCGAGAGCCAGCTGACCGGCAGGCCTGTTCAGCGGGTCCATGTCGGGCTCTCTTTCGTCGGGCGTGCGAAACTCGCGCTCGATCTTATGCCCGCCGGATTGTGCGCCGCGCGACGAGTTCCTTAACTACCCGCCTGGGCAATCAACTCGACAGCGCGGTCGGCGCACAGTTCAGGATCCGGCATTCTCCCGATACCGAGGCATTCGACAACGGCGAACGACGCATCCGGTGTGGTTTCCACGCCGAGCGCCCACCCGAAGTAGTGATTCCAGGCGAGTACGGCTCGGTGGCCACTGTGCTGCGGAATCTCGCTGCCCAGAACGAGTACTGCGTCGAACGCGGGGCCGTCGCACCAGATGACCGATTCGGCGAAGGTGGAGCTGGCGACGGCGACTACGTACCTGTGACAAGTCGATTCACTCGGAATGGCGATGTGTGCACGCATGGTCGCTCCTCCGGCTCGGTTGCGATCGGAGGGTTCCCCGTTGCCGGCGCCGAAAAAGCGCTTGTCAGATTACGTCCCGGCCACAGATCTACGACGCAGACGGTGCCTGAGATGTTTTTGTGCTGCCCGCGCGACCGAGCGAGTCGAGAGATACTGTTCGGCCGGTATCAACCGGGAACCGAACAAGTAGAACCTTCGGGCTTCGTCGTGGTCGTGGGTGGCCGCGGAGATGAGCAGACGTTCGATCGCGGTGAACTTTCGCCCGCCGGCGTAACCGCTCATGTAGTCGATGTGATTCGTCATACTCGCTCTGGCGCTACGGTATTCGGTCAATGCAGCGTTCACGTTCCGATGTGAGTCGAGTGTGTCTGCCGGCGTCTCCGTCAGCATGTGCGCGGTCGCATCGACCAGCATCTGAGCGGTCTCGAGTGCCCACGCGCATCCGATACCCCACAACGGGTCGTTGGTTGCCGCAGCGTCGCCGATGAGTGCGAACCCGTTACCTACGGGTTCGGTGAGGGTTGTGGAGAAGTGTTTGGTACCAACGATCTTCCCGACGATGTGCTCTCGCCGAACAAGTGGAGCGCCGGGTAATGCGTTGGCGTACTCGAGGAAAGCAGTAGACAGGTCGTCAGCGAACGAGCCGAGCTTGTCGAGGGCAGGGAAGACGACCAGCACGCTGATTCCGCCGTCGTTGGGGAGCAGGTAGGCGACGTCGGGATCCATGAACCACGACAATGACGTTTCTCCGTCGGGTCGTTCGAGTCCCGAGAGTTGGGCGAAGTAGCTGAAGCGCCCGTTGGACGCGCTCACGGAGTCGCAACGCGCGGATCGTGCGACGGTCGAATCCTTGCCGTCTGCTCCGACGGTCAATCGTGCTTCGACAGTGAAGGCCGAACCCTGTTCGGTGCCGTAGACGCCTGCAGTAGTGCCGTTCTCGGTCAGCAGTCCGGAAACGCGATACCCGAGAAGAAGGTCGACGTTCGGGTAGTCGTTCGCTAGTTGGCGCAGTAGGGGGTCGAGAGTTTCCCTTCGGACGTTGAACCCAGGTGGCGGTGAGTTCTCTGCCGCGTCAGGGGTGATCACTCCCCAAGGGGTCCAGAATGTCGGAACGGTTTCCACCATTCCCAGGGCGAGCAGTTTTTCCGTGGCGCCGAGTCGTTGCAAGATCGGGGCACCGCACGGTTGCAGGTGGTGAGTGCACAGGACTTTGTGCGCCCGGATGTCGGAGCGAGCGTCGAGAAGCGCTATCCGCAGACCTTGCTGGGCGTACATGATGGCGGCCGCGCATCCCGCGATGCTCGCGCCGACAATCACAACGTCATACTTTTCCCGTGCCTTCGAAGTCACTCGATCAGCTTAATGCATAAGGTTATAACTTAAATATGACTGGATTCAGTCATCGTGTTCGGGCGTTAAGTCCCGAACTGCGGCCCGGATGGACTGTTCACGAAGCTCGTTCTCTCTGCGCAGTTCACGACGCCGTCGCCCGGCCTCGAATCGCTGCCTGGCGATTTTTCCGGTCGGCCGGAGTTGGGGTACCTCAGCCGGTTTCCCGTCGCTTCCCATCGCCACCATCGTGAAATAGCAACTATTGGTGTGGCGAGATTTTCCGAGAAGAATGTCTTCGGTTTCGACTCGAATTCCGATTTCCATCGAGGTGCGCCCGGTGTAATTGACGGAAGCGCTGAACGTGACGAGTTCGCCGACATGCACCGGCTCGCGGAACACCACACGATCCACCGACAGAGTCACGACGTAGGTCTGGGCATATCGACTCGCGCACGCATAGGCAACCTGGTCGAGAAACTTCAGAATCGTTCCGCCGTGCACGTTGCCCGAGAAGTTTGACATGTCCGGCGTCATGAGGACGGACATGGACAAGGTTTGTTTCGATGCTTGCTGCGATGCTTGTTTCAATTCAGGTAGGGAGTTCGATTCAGACATCAAGCGGGCCTCTTCGGTTCGGTGGACGGTGAAGAGACCGTATCCGGCAAAGAGGGTTACCCGCGCGTTCGGAAGAGCGCGGTGTCAGAGTTCGGGACAGTGCCAACGTGGAGGATGTATTCGCTGGTGGCGACGGGGCCGGCCGCGCTCGACCTGAGATAGGGCTCGAGCGTCGAGCGGAGGTGCGCTGACATCGAAGCCCAATTCCCTGTGCTTCGAACGGCCTCGCGAAAGTTCTTCAACGCCGGTGCCTGGTCGCACAGTTCCTCGACGGGATCCGATCCGGCTGGTAGTTGCCACTCGAGCAGGTGGGAGGCCGAGCTCACCGACTCCAATCCGGCTGCTGCCTTCTCGAATTCGCTCGAGCTCGACCATGTCGTCGGTAGTGGTGTGATGCCATTCCACGCCGAGGCGGCCTCCCGGCGGAGTGCTGCTGCCCACCCGTTCTCCGACCACGTTGCGACGCAGATCTTTCCGCCTGGCCGGGTCACCCGCATCATCTCTGCGAGGGCGATCGCAGGGTTGGGACAGAAGATGATCCCGAAGATGCTGACACAGGCGTCGGCGCTCGAATCCGACCACGGCAGAGACTGTGCATCGCCGATCGTGAAAGTGGGTTCGGTAGTTCCGGGGCGAGGAATCCAGCGTTCGCGCGCGACCTCCAGCTGGCTGGCGGAGAGGTCGAGTGCGTGGACCGCGATCCCGGACTGGGCCGCCGGGAGCGTAAAGTTCCCCGTTCCGGCGCAGACGTCGTACGCCGTGCTCACGTGCCCGATCGAGCGCAGCGCCTCTGTCGATGCAGGTGAGAGTTGTTCGGCAAGAGGGGAATATGCCGCACCGTTCCAGTTTCCCCGATTCACGACAAGCTCCTTTCGACTGCGTCGATGACCGTATCGAGCGCTGCGCCTGCCGCACGCGCTGCTTCGCCGGGGTTGCGTTCCTCGATGGCAGCGATCAAGGGTCGGTGCTCGTCGACGTGGAAACCTGGACCGACACTGACGGCGGACAGCGAATCCGTCACGGCGGCAAGGACTCCCCGGTAGACGTCGATCAGTGCGGAATTGTGGGACGCCTCGACGATCGAAAGGTGCAAGGCCATGCCGGCTTCGACAGTGAAGCCGCCGACGTGACCGGGGTGGGCATTCCAGGCTGCATGTATCCGCGCGAGATCTTCGGGGGTGTGGCGCTGCGCTGCAAGTCGCGCGGCTTCGACCTCGAGTCCGCGTCGCAGGCTCAGTACGTCGAGAACGTCACCTCTGGCGAGCCTGCGCCCGAGTAGTCCTTCGACCGGCGACGCCGCCATGACGTACACGCCGCCACCGTGACGAACGGACAGAACTCCGGCGTGTGCAAGCGCCCGTACCGCTTCGCGCATGGTGTTTCGGGCGACTCCCAATTCCTCGACCAATGCGGTCTCCGGCGGGAGTTTTGATCCGACGGGCCATCGGCCGGTCGATATCGCCTCCTCGATCGCCGCAGCGACGATGTCTACCTTGCGTCCGGAGTCGGACATGTGTGCCACCTCGGGTAAGTGAGTCAATGACTTTGCCCGAGGTTAGTGTGCTCTCACGAGTGAGTCAATGACTTGGGAATTATCCGCGTACGTCCAGGCTGCGGGCGTAGTGCTCCTTGAAGACCTCGAGATGCGCCCACGATTCCAAGCCGCTGACACCGTCGATGCCCCGGATTCGCTCGGACAGGGCATGGAGGTCGTTGGACGAGTTGGCGGCGACCGTCGCGATCACGTCGTATCGTCCGAGGGTCCGGGCGAGGAATTCGATTCCGGGCAGCGACTCGATCTCCGATACCGCGTTGTCGTCCCGTGAGCCCAGATTGACGCCGATGCCCATCGCCAGCGTTCGGCCACCACCTCGCCGCTTGACGACAGCGCCGACGCGCAGTGCCGTGCTCGCGATCAGATGATTGACCCGGTTGCGCACGGCGCTCGGCGACAGTCCGGTGTGTTCGGCCAGTTCGAGAAAGGGCATTCGCCCGTTGCGCTCGAGCAGTTCGATCAACGCGACATCTGTCGAGTCGAGTCGGATATCGGCTTGTAAAGCGGTCTCGGGCATGAAGATTCCCTTGATGACGTCGACGTAGACCAGCGTGCTCACGGATCGAACGCCACGTTGTGAGCGGAGTTCGGCGATGGCACGGTACAGATCGTCGTGACTGGGCACCCGAAGTTCCGCAATCACGTTGTACTGCCCGCTGACTGCCGAGATGTAGACGGCGGCCTCGGATGCGATCAACGCGTCCAGCACCGGGGTCATCGGTCCGGACACCGCGATCGAGACGTGTGCAAGCGCCTTCAGCCCGAGAAGTTCGGGGTGCGCGACGGCCACTACGGACACCGTTCCCGAGTCGAGTAGCGCCTGCACTCTGGTGGACACCGCCGCTCGTGGGGCGTCGACCGCCACGGACAGTTCGCGGTACGTCGCTCGCCCGTTGCGCTGAAGTGCGGCAATGAGCTTGGAATCGAGATCGACCGTCATGGTTGCCCCAACTTTTCCAGAGATTTTTCTGTATGAGCTTCCTATTAGAACAGTCGCATGTGGCCATGGATGATGTGGATAAGTGCAGAAATGCTCGAAAACTCATACAAAAAAGTTGTATACCGCCTGGTCTGAAACTTTGATGCATTGCATAGCTCCAGGTCAGGGCGTAGTTTTCGCTCAACACGCAGTGACCTGCACCACCATCTCGACGAAGGACCACCATGCGCAAGTTGCACACGCACGAAGCCTCGCCTCTCGACGCCACCGGCACGATCTTCACCGGCGCCAAGATCCACACCGTTGACGACAGCACGGTGGGAGCCGAAGCGTTCCTGGTGTTCGGAAACCGCTTTGCAGCGGTGGGAACGCTCGAGGAATGCCGCACGGAGGCGCGTCGGCTGAGCACTCGCACAACCGCGGTGGTCGAACTCGACGGCGCCACCGTCGTCCCCGGCTTCGTCGATCCACATGCACACCCGTTGATGTACGGGCAGATGCTCAGCTGGGTGGACTGTGGGCCGGAGAAGGCACATTCCATCCCCGGAATCATTGCGCTACTTCAGGAAGCGGCGCTCACAGCACCTGCGGGCGTCCCGATTCGCGGATACGGCTACGAGCACCGCAACCTGATCGAAGGGCGTCACCCGCTCAAGGAAGAGCTCGATCAGGTGGCCACCGATCGCGAGGTCTACCTCATGAACGCGAGCGGTCACGGCGGCGTCGTCAACTCCTTCACTTTCGACAAGCACGGTATCGACGCGAGCACCGAGAATCCGGCCGGTGGCGAGTTCTTCCGAGATGAAGACGGCGAACTCACCGGTGAGCTCTCCGACGCCGCGTGCAACATTCTCACCGGCGTCAACGGAGTGAAGGTCGGCCATCACGGCCCCAACTTCCATCTCGAGGACGAGCCGGAAGAGCACCTTCGCCAGCTGTCGGTCGCTCAGGACAAGTTCCTGGCCGGTGGCGTCACCACCATCGGTGACTGCCAGGTGACCCGGCGTGAATTCGACATGTACCTGCGTCTGGCCGAGCAGGATCAGCTCAAGACCCGCGTCAGCATGTACATGCTCAGCCACCTCCTCGATCACGTCATCGACACGGGAATGCACGGCGCCTTCGGCAATTCGCGGCTCGCGTTCGGCGGCATCAAGTTCTACGCCGACGGCACACTCGGAGGCTGGACCGCATACTTCCCCGACGGCTACGTGGGCGACCCGTGCCGCACCGGGCAGCTCTACCACGAGCCGGCGGACTACTCGGAGCTGATTGCCAAGGCACATTCGGTGGGTCTGCAGACCGCCACGCACGCTCAGTCACCGACCGCCATCGACATGGTGCTCGATGCCATCGAAGCTGCGCAGAAGGCTCACCCCGACGCCGACGCTCGTCACCGCATCGAGCATTGCGGACTCCCGACGGCCGAGCAGATCGCAAGGATGAACCTGGCCGGTGTCTACCCGGTGAACCAGCCACAGCACTACTACAACTGGGGCGAGGGCGTCACCGCTGCGATCGGCACTCCGGGCGAGCGGTTCAACCCGCTCGGCGAGTTCATCGCTGCCGAAGTTCCCGTGACCATCAGCTCCGACGCCCCCGTCGCAGAGCCGAAGCCGCTCGAAGCAATTCAGGCAGCCGTTACTCGTGTGACGCGTCAGGGTCATCAGCTCGGCTCCGATGCACTCCGCATCACCGCCGACCAGGCATTGCAGGCTCATACCCTCAACGGTGCGCGTGCGCTGGGCCGCGAAGCAGAGCTGGGCAGCATCTCGGTCGGCAAGCGGGCCGACTTCGTCATTCTGGGCGCGGATCCCCTCGAGGTTCCGGCCGACGCGATTGCGCAGATCGAGGTCCGAGAGACCTGGATCGACGGCGAACTCGCACATTCAGGTCATAACCACCTATTGTCGAGCACTTCGACCACCGAGGAAAAGTAATGAACCGAGAGCAACAGATCGTGAAGGCCCGCAAGGCGGGATTTGCAGCCTTCGTCGGTACAACTATCGAGTGGTACGACTTCTACGTGTATGCCACGGCAGCCGCCCTGGTGTTCGGTGACATCTTCTTCCCACCCGGAACCGACCGCCTGACCGGCGTTGCGGCGGCGTTCGCGACATACGCCGTCGGTTTCTTCGCTCGCCCGCTCGGCGGAATCGTGTTCGGCCATGTCGGTGACAAGATGGGCCGACGCACCGCATTGGTGGTGACTTTGACGCTGATGGGTGCAGGCACGTTCCTCATCGGCATGTTGCCCACTTACGCGTCGATCGGGTTCTGGGCGCCGTTACTGCTGGTACTGCTCCGCTTCGTCCAAGGCTTTGCCGTCGGCGGCGAATGGGGCGGCGCGGTCCTGATGGCCGTCGAGCATGCACCCGAGGACAAGAAGACCTTCTACGGCGGTTTCGCTCAGCTGGGCAACCCGGCCGGCGCGCTCCTGGCCACAGGTTTCTTCAGCATTCTCTCCACCTTCGGCGACGACGCTCTGCGCGAGTGGGCTTGGCGACTGCCGTTCCTCTGCTCGGCGCTGCTGATTCTCGTCGGCTTGGTCGTTCGCCTGAAGGTCGAAGAGTCCCCGGTTTTCGAATCCGAGGTGAAGTCCGCGGACGTACCGGAAATGCTCCCGCTCAAGTACGCGCTGGTGACCAACTGGCGCCCGATCATCCTGGGCATCGGCATTCTGCCCGTCGCAGTCGGCGGCTACTACCTCGTGACGACCTTCATCACGGCATACGCAACCGACCCCGACGTCGGATTGTCGGAGACGTTGATTCTCAACGCGCTCAGTGTCGCTGCAGTGGTCGAGTTGATCGCGACTCTCGGCGTGGCGTGGCTCGGCGACAAGGTGGGACGCGTCCGCGTCGTCATCTGGGGCCTTGCGGCAGTCGCGATTCTCGCAGCGCCGCAGTTCCTGGTGCTGAAGTCCGGATCCGTGTTCCTGATCTTCCTGACCTTCGCTGTCATGCGACTGGTGCTGGCGGCCACGTACGGTCCGATCGCCGCTGTTCTGTCGCAGATGTTCAAGCCGCAGGCGCGCTACACGAGCATCTCGTTGGCGTACCAAGGTGCAGGCGCTATCTTCGGCGGACTGTCACCGCTGGTGTCGACGCTGATGTACAAGGCAACCGGCAGCATCTGGCCGGTCATCGCACTGCTGATCGGCATGTGCATCCTGAGCATCGTGTGCCTGCTCTTCGCTCCGCAGCACGTGGACGAGGCGACCGATACCGACAGTGCTCAGCAGGGCCTGAACAAGGAATCGGCTTCCGCCTGATTGCCGAGAGTCGGCTTCCGCCTGACTGCCGAGAGTCGGCTTCCGCCTGACAACTGAAAACACGACAGCTGGGGCAGTACACGATTTCCGTGTACTGCCCCAGCTGTCGTTTCAGGTCAGTTGTCGTTCAGCGCCGGTTACGCGCCGACGAGATGGCGATGAAAATGATCGCTGCGTCGGTGGGCCTGGCTGAGATTTCTGATCTCACGCAGCCAGAAGTGAGACGCCAGCGTGTTACTGCTTCCGTAACCAGTGCCGGACGTGTCTTCGTCGATCAGGGCGACAAGCGCTTTGATCAGGCTGGTGACCTTGAGGTTGTTGGTCTGAGAATGTCGGAGCAACAGCTCGGCGGCTTCGTCGGTGCTGCAACGGTAGAGGGTGCAGACGATTTCGATACCGCGCTCGCGGATCCGGCCCGAAGTAGTCGGGATCCGTAGACCGTTCGTCGAGTTGCTGTTCGTCTGGTTGTTCGTGTCGTCGGGGTGAATCATGGTGTTGATCAAGGTATTCCTTTGAACCGCAGGGTCTTTGGGCCCGTGCGGTGTGTAGCGCATGTTGATACTGGTGCAGTCGGTACGCGATTGGCGGCGGACTCCGTCGGAGCCTTCGGCCTGGTCAACAATCTGCGGGACTGATGAAAGTGCGTAGTGATCAAAGGCGCGGATTTGCACCGAACTGGAAGTCTGCCCCTGGAACGAATACTGGAACTGTTGTTCCGGGCGAAGCGACCGGCTGCCTGACTGACGGCTGCCCTCTGATAACCCCACCGTACGTCATCGATTGAGTTTCAGCTAATTCTATTTCGAGCGGCTGAGAGCACTGTGGCCCGTATTACCTGCTCAAGAGGCATTTATGTGGCCGATTATTGCTTGCTTGGTGGTAGCCCAGGCGTCGGTCGTCGGGTTGCCGAACTCGCCGTGGCCGACGCCGGGAAGTTCGATCAGATCGACCACGTCGCCTGCTGCTCGGGCGGCACGGGCATAGCGCCGACTCTGTTCGACCGACACGACCTTGTCTCCGAGTCCGTGGATCACCGTGACGGGGAGGCCGGTGGGGAGGTGCTCGATCGGTGATGCGATGCGGTAGCGATCGGGATGATCGGTAGGCATGCCGCCCAGAAGATTTCGAACAAATCGATCTTTGCCCGCGGTTGCGGCGAGCGTCATGTCGAAGACGCCGGCCATGATCGTCGTCGAGCGAACCGGCACCGAGAGGTTTGGTTCCGGGGCGTCTGCACCCTGTTGGGATCGCGATGCGACCCAGGCGGCAAGTTGTCCACCCGCGGAGTAGCCGGCGATGTGTACACGGCTCAAATCCAGTCGCCCGGAGGCCTTTTCCTGAACGATGCCGGCCAGGGCGTTGGTGGCCGTAACGGTATCGGAGAGCGTGGTCGGCCAACCACCCTGACCGCCGACGCGTCTGTATTCGATGTTCCAGACCGCAATTCCGTACGGGGTCAGGGTTTTTGCCCACGCGCCCGCGTATTCGAGATTGCTCTTCTGGGCCCATCCACCGCCGTGAATGAGTACGACGACCGGCAGGTCACCGTCCGATCCTTCTGGAAGATACAGATCGCCGAAAGTGTCTGCGGCCGCGGCGTAGGCGATGCGGACCGGAGCGACGTCGCGGTCGAGGCCGGTCGCACTGCTGACAGATGCGAGGAGGGCGAGTGCACAGACCAGCACTACGGCGAGATACCCGGCCAAGCGGTCGCGGGAGCGGTGCGCGATGACCTGATTCCTCTCGGCAGGCGACGGACGATAATTCGGAAATCAGTCTATCGGTGCCAGGTGAATTTATGGTGTGAGCGAATGGGCCGTGCTCGCTCGCACGCGGAGTTCGCTACGCGTATAGCTCTGAACTGGGGGTTCGTCACCGTTGACCAGAGCCAACAGTGCATCTACGGCCGCTGCCGCCTGTTCTTGGGGGAAGAAGTCGAAGGCAGTGATCGGGGGCTGGGAAACCAGCAGGGCAGGTTCGTCGCTGTCCTGTGCAATCAAGACGTCACCCGGAATCGACAGCCCGAGATCGAGGGCCGCTCGCGCCGCTGCCGGGGCGCAACCGAGAATCAACGACAGGATCGCGTCAGGCGGAGTCGAGGAGTCGAGGGCCTCGCGGGTGGCCGCATACGCGGCCCCGATGAGGCCTCCGACGGTGCTGGCGCCCGGAAACGACGTCAATTCCTCGCTGGTGCGTGGTGCCACCCCTCGGGCGCGGCACCACTCGAAGTAAGCGAAAGTCGTTGCGCGGGTCCACTCCGAATGCATTCCGGGAGTGAGGACGAAAATGTCCCTTGCGCCACGTTCGGCGAGGTGGTTCAGAAGAGTCTCCGTGGTGGAGACGAGGTCCGGTGAGGTGGAGTATCCGAACTGCCCGGATTGTCCAGGACCCACTGCGACAGAGGGGATTCCGATCTTCTGCAGAACTTCGACGCGCGGGTCGTCGACCATCGGGTCGACGACCAGTACGCCGTCCATCTCGATGCGCCGCAGTCCGTTCGGATCTTTCATCGACGGCAGTAGGAGGAGTGAGTGATCGGCGTGGAATGCAGCCTGGGTCGCGGCGGTCGCCACGCGCCCGTACCAGTCGAAATTGAGGTACTCGGCCGATGACAGTTGGTCGGGAGCGGGGAGCATCAGCCCGAGGGTGGCAGTCCGACCCGACCTGAGATTCTGGGCCGACCGATTGGCACGGTATCCAAGGCGGTCGGCAACCTCTTGAACCCGAGCGCGAGTGGCCGCGTCGACCCGGCCCTTGCCGTTGAGTGCATAGGAGACCGTGGACACCGCGACGCCGGCGGCGTTGGCGACATCACGAAGCGTCGGCGAAACAGGGGTAGCCACTGCGGATCGTTTCTACTCGTTGGTCGGTTTGTCTCCAGCCTATCGATCAATCGTTTCGGCATGTTGCGTGCACCGGTGAGGGGCACCTCAGAACAAAACGTCGAATCGTTTCAGCGCAGGTATTGACACTGATGAAACGATTCGGCACTCTCTTAGGAACACCGGGCGAACGTCGAGAGAAATTCGGGCGAACCTCGGGAAACCTGACCAGGCAGGCGCATACTTGCCTTAACTCGCGGAGCCTCCCCATGACCGAAAAAACCGACCCTCCCGGTGCAGGAACGCATTCTGAATCCGGTTCTCCCACGTCATCCTCGGGCCTGCGCGCCGGAACTATCAACAGCCGTCATCTGGTCTTCTTCGTCATCGCCGCAGCGGCGCCACTGACGATCCTGGTGGGATTCGCGCCACTGGGCCTGATGGTTTCCGGCGCTGCGCTTCCGGTGGGGTACGTCGTTCCCGGGATCGTCTATCTACTGTTCGCCGTCGGCTTCACGGCGATGAGCAGGCATATCCGCGGCGCGGGCGCGTTCTACGCCTACATCACCGAAGGGCTCGGAAAAACAGTCGGCGCAGGCGCCTCTGTGCTGGCTTACATCGGCTATCTCGGTGGCCAGATCGGATTCGTCGTCGCTTGCGGCATCTTTCTCTCGTCGACGATCGAGTTGTTCTTGGGAGTAACCGTTTCCGTCTACACCTGCGCATTGGCGGTCGCAGTTCTGGTCGTGGTGGTGGGATATCGCAGGGTCGATATCGGCGCGAAGGTGCTGGCCGTTTTGATGGCGCTCGAGCTCGGCGTCCTCGCAGTCTTCTGTGTGGCGGTTCTGTTGAAAGGCGGCCACGAAGGACTGTCGCTCGACAGTTTTTCGCCGTCGACCTTCATGACAGCCGGACTGGCGAGCGTCTTCGTGTTGACCTTCACCTCCTTCGTCGGTTTCGAGCAGACGGCGATCTACAGCGAGGAAGTTGTCGATTCCAAACGCACAGTGTCGCGTGCGACCTACACAGCAGTCACTGTTCTGGCCGTGGTCTACGCATTCTGTGCTTGGGTGATCGTGCAGGCCGTCGGCCCGAGTCGGATGGGCGACCTACTCGGCGGTGACCCGTCCGAGCTGATCTTCGATCTCAACAATGAATTTGCCGGCTCCATGATGACCGACGTGATGCATCTGTTGATCGTCACGAGCTTCTTCGCGGGTTGCCTTGCCCTCCACAATGCTTGCAGTCGCTATCTGCTCACCATGGGGCGCGCGAGAGTCTTTCCTGCCGGGCTTGCACGGGTTTCGCCGACCACTGGAACGCCGAGCGTCGCCGGAATCACACAAGGCGCACTGGTATTCGCGGCAATCGCCGGCTTTGCGCTGACGCCCGCAGACCCGTACACCCAAGTAGTCGTGTGGACGAATACACCAACGATCATCGGTGTGCTGGTGTTGCAGGTTCTCACTTCCGTCGCCGTGCTCAGGTTCTTCTCGCAGGATTCTCGCGGTGAAGGTCTGTGGCAGAGGTTGATTGCACCCTCGCTCGCTGCAGTGGCGTTGATCGTCGCGCTCGGATACCTCTTGATGAACATGAGTGACCTGACCGGGTTGACCACCGCGCAAAACTTCTTGTTGGCAGTGCCATTGCTGTTGGCTTTCGCATTCGGCGTGGTCCGCGGGATGCGCGTATGTGAACACTCGGTCGAGGAGTTGTCGGCATGAGCGAATACGCATGGTCGGTCCCCGGAGGGTTGGTCGAACGTCCCGGAATTGTTCCGGGCGCTCCAGAGATATGGGTCTATGCGGACAGGTTCTCGTACTTCGGTGGTGACACCGTCTCGATCCGAGTGCATACCACCGCAGAAGAATACGACCTCGAAATTGTTCGAGACGGCGCCCGGCCGCAACAGGTCGCGCAATACTTCGGTCTGCCGGGCAAGCAGCAGCCGACGCCTGCCGGCGCGTACGCAGTGGGCTGCGACTGGGCGGAATCCCTTGCCGTCGAGATAGATCCGAAATGGACGTCCGGCATGTACTTGGTTCTGGTCCGGATGCTCCACGAAGGGGTGACTATTGAGCGGGAGGGCTTCTTCGTCGTCAAGGCGCGCGAACCCGAGCATGCCGACTTCGTACTCATTCACACCACCAGCACGATGTTGGCCTACAACGACTGGGGTGGGGCAAACCACTACCGAGGTGTTCCGGACGGCTCCGGCGATGTGCCGACACCGATTTCCTCGACGCAGCGTCCCGTCGCGCGGGGGATGTTGCGCAAACCCGAGGGCGCAGCACGCAACATCCACACCGACACACCGGGAATCGGATGGATACCCCGTCACCCGCCGTACGAATGGGCGTGGGTGAACGGCTACTCGCGTCACCATGCGGACGCCTTCTGGGCCACTTACGAGAGGCCGTTCACGGTCTGGGCGGAAGAGCAGGGGTTCCGCGTCCACCACGTGACACAACACGATCTGCATAACGATCCGTCAGCGCTGCATGGATATTCATGCGCAGTTGTCGTCGGTCACGACGAGTACTGGTCCTGGGAGATGCGTGACCGCATAGATGATTTCGTCGAAGAGGGTGGTGGTCTGGCGCGATTCGGCGGGAACTTCCTGTGGCAGGTACGCCTCGAAAACGACGCACAAGTCTGTTACAAGAATCCGTTCGACGATCCGATGCGAGAAGTCGACCCGACCCGGGTGACGACGGCGTGGGATTCGCCCGAGGTTGCCCGACCGGGGGCGTGGACGATGGGATTGACCGGCATGGCCGGTGTCTACAATCGTTACGGTGCAACAACTCCCAGGTCTTCGGGCGGTTTCACGGTATACCGGCCGGATCATTGGGCGTTGAACGGAACCGACCTGTACTACGGAGACAACTTCGGGATCGCCCCGATCTGTGTTGCCGGATTCGAGATGGACGGCGTGGATTTCACGTTCCGGAAGGGCCAGCCGTATGCGACCGGCGTCGACGGCGCTCCCGAGGATCTGGAGATCATCGCGATGGCGCCGGCAGTTTCGGGTTCGCGGGACAAATGGAACGGGAAAGTTCCGATCGGTGCGCCTTTCGCCGAAGTGCAGGGAATCATCGAATGCTTCTATGGCAGTGAGCCTCCAGATCACCTTCGTGATCTCGAATACGGATCGGGAATGGTCGCCTGTCACAAGCGAGGTCTCGGCTCCGTGTTCAACGCAGGTTCCACCGAATGGGTGAACGGGCTGATCCATCACGATCCGTTCACCGAACGAATAACTGCAAACGTACTAAATCTGTTTGCTGCACGAATTTCCAGCTCCAACACGAAGGAAAAATGACATGAGTGTCAACGACATTCGAATGTTCGGGCCAGGGCAGGGGACGCGGTTCATCCCGGAGTGGGGTGACGACGCGAGCCCGAACTGGTCGGAATCCGAATGGAGGTCGTTCGGAGATCCGAACGGGGAATACTTCGGCGGTGGTTGGGAAGGCGAGCCCGGCACGCTCTTGTGCGACCCGTATCCGTACGACGAGGTCTGCATCATGATCAGCGGCCGGGTGGCGCTGATCGACCTCGATGGAAACCGTCGCGAATTCTCCGCTGGGGAAGCATTTTTCGTGCCGCAGTCGTTTCGCGGTACCTGGGAGACGGTTGAGCCGTCGAAGAAGTTCTTCGTCGCGCTCCCCGGATCGCGCTCATGACGGTGGAAACTTCGATGACTGTCGCAGCGTTTGGTCACGTGATCAACGGAACGTGCGAGAGCCCGCCAGGTAGACTTTCCGTGCTGGTCGATCCGGTGACCGACAATGTATACGCCCGTGCTGCCGTCGGTTCCGCCGATGACGTCGACCGAGCCTGCCGTTCGTCCGAGAAGGCTGCGCGGTCCTGGCGCCGGTCCACCCCTGCGCGCCGTCAGGAGTTGCTGCTGGCCCTCGCGGACGCGCTGGAAGCAAACGCGAAATATTTCCTCGAGGTCGAATGCCGCAGTACCGGCAAGCCTCTCAGGCAGGTGCGAGACGACGAGATCCCGCAGTGTGTTGACTTTCTGCGGTACTTCGCGGGTATTGCCCGCTCTCTGCCGGGCGTTGCCGCAATGGAGTACACGGAGGGTGCTACGTCTTATGTCAGACGTGAACCCATTGGCGTGATCGGTGCGATCGCTCCTTGGAACTACCCGTTGATGATGGCGGTCTGGAAGATCGCGCCGGCACTCGCGACGGGAAACACCCTCGTGCTCAAGCCGGCCGAGGAGACGCCGGAAACCGCGGTGATGCTGGGAGTGCTTGCAGCGCAGATCTATTTGCCCGGGGTGTTGAACGTAGTGTGCGGCGATCGCGATACCGGAGCCGCGCTCGTCGCTCATCCGGTTCCTCGGATGATTGCGCTGACGGGATCGACGAGAGCGGGTATTTCGGTCGCAAAGGCCGCGTCGGAAGACGTCAAGCTGTTGCATCTCGAACTCGGAGGCAAGGCACCCGCCGTTGTTTTCGCCGACGCGGACCTCGACGGCGCAGTCGCGGGGATTGTTGCCGGGGCCTTTTACAACAGCGGTCAAGATTGCACCGCTGCGACGAGGATTCTCGTTCAAGAGGAGGTTGCGGAGGAGTTCACCGAGAAGTTGACGGCTGCGGCCGCGGACTTGAGGTTGGGCGGACCGGAATCGGGCGATTGTCTCGGCCCCCTGGTCAGCCGCGCTCACCGTGATCGAGTGGCGGAGTTGGTAGAGAGACGCTCAGCAAATACGAACGTATGTATTGGCGGGGGAAAGCCAGCTGGACCAGGGTTTTTCTATCTGCCGACTGTTATTTCCGGGGTGCAGCAGGAAGATGAACTGGTCCAGGAAGAGATATTCGGGCCGGTTGTCACCGTACAGTCGTTCTCCACCGAGGCTGAAGCGATCGAACTTGCGAACGGGACCAAGTACGCTCTCGCGTCGAGCGTGTGGACGTCCGACCACGGCACCGCGATGAGGATGACGGCCGAACTGGACTTCGGCTGCGTCTGGGTGGGAGCCCACGGAATGCTCGCCGCTGAGATGCCTCACGGTGGCTTCGCCGGGTCGGGTTACGGCAAGGATCTGTCGGAGCTCGCACTGGCGGAGTACACGAGGGCCAAGCACGTCATGCATGTGACGAGCGTCTGACTCCTCGGCAATATCCAACGACGGCCACCTGCCCGCGCTGCGGGACGGTGGCCGTCGTCGTGCCTCGGTGGACCTGCAAGCTGCTGTTTGAATATGTTGCAGTGCAACATGTTTAGAGAGAATTTTCGTTGATTCGGGTCGCGAATGCCGGTAAAGTGACGTGTGCAACATTGCGCACTTCGGCGCACATTCAACCCCACTTTCAATTCTGACTCCAGGAGACTGCCATGGGTTCATCCGACACCGATCTCAAAGCGCTCGACAGCGTTATCACCGTCGCCGGTGCATTGGCGGCGATATTCGGCGGAATCGCCGGAGTTGCCGGGCTGGCCACTTTTCTCGGAACCGGCGGCGGTTCTTAGGTTTTCAGCTGACATCAGTGAGGCTCGGACCGTTCGATTCTGACGATCAGATCCGCGCGTGGCCTGACTGCGCTGATCAACTCGGCGTTCGGCTGATCTACCCGTTTCACCCACTCTGCAGCCGCTTCGGAACTCTTTCCGAAGCGGCTGTGGCGTTTCACCAAGCGCTTCGTCCGAGTTTCCTCCGGAACGTCGAGATACCAGACCTCGTCGAGTGCTGCTCGCACTTCCTGCCATCCACCACTGGGTAGGAGGAGATAGTTCCCCTCGGTGACTATCAGCGGTGTACATGGATCGACAGCCGTTGTGCTGCCTATTGATTCGTCGAACTCGCGATCGAAGACCGGAGCATAGACCGTCGAGTTCGAGGCTCGGAGTCGGCGTAGTAGAGCCGCGTAGCCGTCGACGTCGAAGGTGTCCGGTGCGCCTTTGCGTTCATGCCTGCCGAGTCGGTCGAGTTCCCGATTGGCAAGATGAAAACCGTCCATCTCGACGATGGAGCAACGAGAACCTAATTTCCGCACAATTGCCTGTGACACCGTCGACTTTCCGGCTCCCGGTGCGCCCGTGATGCCGAGGATTCTCCGACCGTCGTCGGTGATCAGGGAAGCAGCGCGTGAAGCAAGTTGGTCGAGCGTCAGCGAGACGGTCGGCGGTGAGGTCGTCACGTGTTGCTCCGATCAGTCCGAAGGGCCGGTGCATCGAGAGTACGCCGGAGGCTTTCGGCCATTGACAGTCTGAATGGACTGTGAAACTGTGATCCATGCCACTCGAGAAGTTGGAGGTGAGACCGTGACCCTGCGCGATGCGCAGCGCGAAGCGACGCGCCACCGGATTCTCGATGCGGCAACGGATTTACTGATAGCGGACGGTTATTCATCTCTGACGGCGCAGTCGGTGCAAACCGCTGCCGGAGTCAGTCGGGGCGCTCTGCTGCACCACTTTCCGAACATGCAGGAGCTCACTGCGGCGTTGGTGTCGAACATCGTCGTACGGAACGAGGTGGCGGTAAGAGCTGCCATGTCTCGGCAGGATTCGTCGGTTGACACGATCGAGAACTCGATCTCCGCTCTGTATTCGGCGTTGACTCAGCCGCCATTTCAAGCGGAACTCGAACTGTGGTCCGCAGCGCGGACGGATCCGGTGTTGGCCGAGGTGCTCCGGGAATCGGAGCGAATCGCCGGACGGGATCTGCGGCGAGTTGTCCACGACGCTTTCGGTCCCGAAATTGTTGCTTCCGAGAACTATTCGCAGATTGCAGATCTGACGGTGCTGATGCTCCGTGGTTTGGCGCTGTCCCGGGCAGTGCAGAAGAGCGACGCGTCTGCGCGTCGTTCGATCAGTCAATGGGCAGGCGTCGTTCGCCTGCTCCTCACCCAGAACTAGCGCAACTCGTTCCGAGCGAGGCGCGCTCTGTCGACAGGACCGATGATGACGGATTTTGCGACCCTGAAGTACGAGACGTCCGGTGGTAAAGCGTATATCACGCTCAACCGTCCCGATCGGCTCAACGCGATCGACGACCGGATGCCGTCTGACATTCGAAACGCGGTGGCAGCAGCCAATGACGACGACGAGGTCCGTGTGATCGTCTTGCAAGGTGCGGGCAAGGCGTTTTGTGCCGGGTACGACCTCAAGAAGTTTGCCGAAGGTGACCTTGACGGAAATTGGAACCAGGGCCCGGTCTGGGACCCCATCAAGGACTTTCGCGGGATGAAGCAGAACACCGACGACTTCTTCACGCTCTGGCGATCGCTCAAGCCGACGATCTGCAAGGTTCAGGGATATGCGATTGCCGGTGGGAGTGACATCGCGCTGTCCTGCGACATGCTGATCATGGCCGACGACGCTCGCATCGGATACCCGCCTGCGCGTGTGTGGGGTTGCCCGACGACGGCGATGTGGGTGTACCGGCTCGGAGCCCAGCGTGCCAAGCGAATGCTGTTGACGGGAGACACCATTGACGGTGTCACTGCGGCTGACTGGGGATTGGCGCTCGAAGCGGTGCCGGCCGACGAATTGGACTCGGCGGTGGAAGCGTTGGCGGATCGCATCGCCGGTGTTCCGCTCAATCAGTTGGCCATGCAGAAGATGATGATCAACCAGGCGTACGACAACATGGGATTGCAAGGCACCCAGGTACTGGCAACCCTGTTCGACGGAATTACGCGTCACTCCCCGGAGGGGCGCTGGTTCAAGGATTTTGCCGAGCGCGACGGATTCCATGCCGCGGTTCAGTACCGCGATTCCGGACGCAAGATTCCAGACGGAGGCGGGCCGCTCCCCGCGTCCGACACCCCTCCTCGATAGAAAGTGGATGTGAGATGAGCAGTGTTCTCGAAACGTCGTACTTCCCCGCTGACGTGTCTGACCCGATAGAGGAGCAAACGGTGGGTGGGCTGCTGCGAGAGTGCGCCGCGGACTCGCCGAATCTGATTGCAATCAGAGAAGTGGTTCCGACGCAATCGCATTCGCTTTCCGGGGCGGCTGAAACCGATCGCACGTGGACCTTCGCGCAACTGCTGGACGAAGCGGAGGGGTGTGCGCACTACCTCTTGTCCCAGTTCGATCGCGGAGACAGGATCACCGTCTGGGCTCCGAACGTTCCGGAATGGATGATTCTGCAATACGGCGCCGCGCTCGCCGGGATGGTTCTGGTGACCGCCAATCCTGCGTTGGGTGCGGAGGAGCTGGCGTACGTCTTGTCGCAGTCCCAGTCTCGGGGGCTCTTCCACACCGGAAAGTTTCGCGGTGGCGATATGGCAGCGGTTGCATCCGAGGCGATTTCGATTTCGGGAGAAGAAGTTCTTGCAGTCAACTTCGAGGAGTGGGATCGCCAGGTTCGAGGTTGGGCGGGCGAACGGGGCGCTCTGCCCGAAGTCTCGCCTGACGACAATGCGCAGATCCAGTACACGTCGGGAACCACCGGAGTTCCCAAAGGTGCTCTGTTGCATCACCGCGGATTGGTCAACAATGCCGATTTTGTGAGTCGGAGAGGCCGATTCCCTGAGCGGGGTTCGGTTGTGTCGGCCATGCCGCTGTTCCACACCGCCGGGTGCGGCATCCTGGTTCTCGGCGCCGCGCAGCGAAGAATGTCCATCGGCCTGATCCAGTACTTCGATCCGACTGCGGTTCTCGATGCGGCGGAACGCTTTCACGCTGACGTGGTCAGTGGAGTGCCGACGATGCTGATCGCGATGATCAACGACGCCAGCTTCGCGAGCCGCGACTTCTCGGCCTGTTCGGTGGTCGTATCCGGCGGGTCGTCGGTCCCGCCCGAACTCGTCAGCACGGTGGAGTCGGCCTTCGGGGCGGGGTTCAGCATCGTCTACGGACAAACCGAGGCCAGCCCCGTCATCACACAGACCAGCCCGGCCGACACCCACGAAGACAAGTCGGAGACGGTCGGACTCGCGTTGCCGCAGGTCGAGGTGAAGATCTCCGACGTCGTGACCGGGGACAGCGTGCCGCTCGGCGAACAAGGCGAGATCTGCGCGCGCGGGTACCTCGTCATGACCGAGTACTTCCGTAATCCGGAGGCTTCGGCCGACACCGTGGACAAGGACGGTTGGTTGCATACCGGCGATTTGGGGACGATGGACGAACGTGGATACGTCCGGGTTACCGGCCGCCTCAAGGACATGATCATCCGCGGCGGTGAGAACATCTATCCGCGTGAGGTCGAGTCCGTGATCTTCACACATCCGAAGATTCTCGACGTGGCGGTCGTGGGTGTGCCCGACGAGGTGTGGGGTGAGCGAGTTGTCGCCGTCATCCGCTGGAAGGACGAGTCCGACCAACCGACCGCCGCTGAACTGGTCGAGTTCTGCACCGAGCGACTGGCGCGCCACAAGGCGCCCAAGGAGTGGTTCAGCGCGGAGGCGTTCCCACTGACAGGGTCGGGCAAGATCCAGAAATATCGAATTGCGAGCCTGGTCGGCGAAGGCGTGTACGGCGTCGTCAACTGATCGGTGCTCGTAGCACGTCGGAGCGATTCTGTCTGGGTTATCCCCGTAAATCGCTTCGACGTGCCCTGTTTATCCTGGTGCCGTGAGTTCAACCTTCGGTGAGACCGGACACAACGCCACCTCCAACCGCATTCGCGCCACAGCGTTTGCGTCGAAGGTGATGTCCGCGTCCGACGCCGTGAAGTTCATCAACCCGGGCGACACCGTCGCGATCAGCGGTTTCGCAAGCGCCGGTACACCAAAGGTTGTCATTCCGGCCCTGGCCGAGCGCATTCACCGGACCCGCGGCAACGGATCGAACTTCACGATCAATCTCCTGACCGGCGCTTCTGTGTCCACCGAGACCGAAAGGCTGCTCGCGGAGGTCGACGGAATCGCGCTGCGCATGCCGTATCAGTCCGAGGCCACCGCACGTCGCCGGATCAACGACGGTCGTATGGACTACGTGGACATCCATCTCTCCCACGTGGCTCAGCAGGTGTGGGAGGGCTACTACGGCAACGTAGACGTCGCGGTGGTCGAGGTCGCCGGTATCACCGAATCAGGGGAATTGATTCCCTCCGCGTCGATTGGCAACAACAAGACCTGGCTGGACGTCGCCGACAGGGTCATCCTCGAAGTCAACTCGTGGGTGCCCGAGGCGATGGAAGGTATTCACGACGTCTATTACGGCACCGCGCTGCCGCCGCATCGCAAGCCGCTCGAGATCATTCGTGTCGAGGACCGGATCGGCCAGACCACGTTCCGAGTGGATCCCACGAAGGTTGTGGCCGTTGTCGAGACCAACTGCCGTGACAGCGCGAGCCCTCTCACTGCACCCGACGCCGTCAGTGAGGCGATCGCCGGCCACGTCCTGGAATTCTTCGACTTCGAGGTGCGCGCCGGACGGATGCCGGCCGATACGTTGCTTCCGCTGCAGGCGGGCATCGGCAATGTCGCCAACGCGGTGCTCGGAGGGCTCGATCGGGGGCCGTATCGCGGCCTGACCTGCTACTCCGAGGTCATCCAGGACGGGATGCTGAAGCTGATCAAGGACGGAACGGTCGCGCATGCGTCGTCGACGGCTTTGGCGCTCACCGAAGAGGGCATCGAAGAACTGACCGCGAACATCGACTTCTACCGCCACCACATCACTCTCCGTCCGCAGGAGATCAGCAACCACCCGGAGGTGGTGCGCAGGCTCGGAATCATCGCCATGAACGGCATGCTCGAGGCCGACATCTACGGCAACGTGAACTCGACGCACGTCATGGGGACGAAGATCATGAACGGAATCGGCGGCTCGGGGGACTTCGCCCGCAACGGCTACGTGTCCATGTTCCTGAGCCCGTCGACGGCCCGCGGCGGTGAGATCTCGGCGATCGTGCCGATGGTTCCGCACGTCGACCACACCGAGCACGACACTCAGGTGTTGGTGACCGAGCAGGGGTTGGCGGATCTGCGCGGTCTGTCGCCGCGGCGACGCGCGCGCCTGATCGTCGACAAGTGTGCTCACCCGGAGTTCCGGCCACTGCTCCACGATTACATCGCTCGCGCCGACGCTCAACCGGGTGCGGGGCAGACGCCGCACATCCTGGGCGAGGCATTCTCGTTCCATCAGCGGTACATCGACACGGGTTCGATGCGCCTTTCGTGACGCCAGGCAATGCTGCCGGCAGTGAGAGAATGCGAGGGTGAGCCGAACCGGGGTACCTGACGACGCCATACGCCGGGTTGCCGCGGCGGGGGCCGATGACGCCGGTGGCCTACCCGTCGAACTGCTGGGTGATTTCCTGGACGTGCTCAGTGTCGCCGTATGCGAGGGGAAGCCGCTGCAGCGTCGTCAGCTGCACCGCTTCCGCGCTCGCGGGGAAGAAGCAGCGCAGCAGGGTGTCGCCCTGCGAGCCCTGCTCGATCTGTATCTCTCCTCGGCCTGGCGTCTGTGGCGTGAACTGCCTGCTGTTATTGCGGCACAATCGGATCCGAACGCCGTCGTCGCGGCCGGCGAAGTGATGCTGCGTGCCGTCGACGATGCCGTCGCCGAACTGGCCGAAGGTTTTCAGTTGGCCAGACGTTCTCTGGTCCGCTCGCAGGTATCGGCACGCCGCGAGTTCGTCGACGACTTGTTGACCGGCGGCGCTGACGTCGTCGGATTGTTGGATCGCGCTTCAGGATTCGGTCTCCACCTCAGTGGTCCGCATGCCGTGGCGGTAGTGACCGCCGCCCGTGAGTTCACCGACGACAACCCTTTGGTGCGCGCCGTCGAACGTGCCGTTCTGGGTAGCAAGGGTGACGCCGATGCGTTGGTCGCCAGCAAGAGCGGCAAACTGGTGGTCGTTTTCGCGGCGCCGGATCGCGATGCCGTCGACCACGTGCTGGCAGGGATTCGGTCGGCTCTCGGGCCGGGGACCGATGACGACGGGCGAGTGCAGTTGCAGCGGCGTCCTTTGGACGGCACGTGGCAGATCGCTGTCGGGCGCCCTCGAACCACCGCTTCGGGCGTGGTGGCGTCGTACCGGGAGGCGCTGGACGCACTGGACCTGGCGCAGCGCCTGTCGTTGACCGCACCGATCATCGATGCTCGTGACCTGCTGGTCTACCGGGTTCTGGTCAACGACAGACCGGCGGTCACCGACCTGATCCACACCCTTCTCACACCGCTGCTCGAGGCGCGTGGTGGCGCTGGACCGATGATCGACACACTGCTCGCGTACTTTTCCGCCGGCGGCAATACGGCTAAAACCGCCCGAGACCTGCATTTGTCCGTCCGCGCCGTGACGTACCGGTTGGACCGCATCCGTGAACTCACCGGTCAGAACGTCAACGATCCCAACGACAGCTTCGCGCTCCACGCTGCCGTACTGGGTGCGAAGCTGCTCGACTGGCCGGCCACCGAGCTGACCTGATCAGCTTGCGCGGGCGCGTTCTTCGTAGGCAGCACGTGCCGCGGTGTCGACGTCGCCGAGAAACTGCGTCTCGACGCCGAACAGTCGGCTCAATGCCTCGTACGGCCGCCGGGGGAAGAAGCCCTGTGCCTGCACGAGCAGCCCGGACACCCGCGTAATGCGTACGCGTGGGCGCGGTTTGGTGATCAAGCCGACGACGGCTTCGGCGATTTCCTCCGGCTGAACCTCTCGGAATCCCTTCATTCCCGAAGTGCCCGAGGTGAGTTGGGTGTTGGTGAGCGTCGGCAGCACGGACGAGATGTGAACTCCGGTGCCACGAACTTCCTTGCGGACAGAATCGGTGAAGCCCAACACCGCATGCTTGGCGCCGCAGTACGTCGACAAACCGGGGCACGGGAGTTCGCCTGCAAGCGAAGCGATGTTGATGACGTGTCCACGTCCGCGCGGAAGCATCCGTCGCAATGCGAGCTTGGTTCCCGTGATCACGCCGAGGACGTCGATCTCGATGATGCGTCTGGTCACGGAGTCGTCCTCGTCGACGATCCGTCCGACCGGCATGATGCCCGCATTGTTGACCAGCACGTCGATCGGGCCGAGTTCACCTTCGACGGTGTCGAGGAAGTCGAAGAACGAGGCGGGGTCGGTGACGTCGAGGCGCCCGAACGTGCGGATGCCCAAATCCTTGGCTGCTCGCGCGAGAGTGGCTTCGTCGATGTCGCCGATCGCGACCGTCGCACCCAGGCTGATCAGCCGCTTCGCGGTGGCGTATCCGATGCCCCGGGCGCCGCCGGTGATGACCACTACCTGACCGTCGAAAGGTTTGTTCATTTACTCCAGCGTCTCCAAAGATAGGGGTTGGTTGCAGTGAGATGAATCTGCAGGGATGTGATTGTGGACCAGTCGAAACCGGGTTGCTAGGGTTTCTTGGCCGAAGTGAGACGATAGATTTGTGACTAAGTCACAATCAGGGTGACAAGTCGGGGAGGCGCCATGGACACATCGGAGTTGGACGGCTGGATTGCAAATCTCGCGCCCATCTATCTCCAGCCGGAGGTGATCGACGGTTTCGTTCAACGCATCGACGACGCCATTGCGGTGGCCAATCCTGAAGTGGCGGGTGATCGGGAGCTACGACGCGATGTGGATGCGAGCACTGCGGCGCAGCTTCGCGTCATCGTGGCCGCGATCGCGGGCGGTTCCCAGGAGGTCACGCCGCCGCCGGAGTCGGTTGCGCTTGCACTCACCGTTGCCAGGCGCGGTATGGATCTTCGAGTCCTGCTCAAGATCTACGGTGCCGGACGCCTCGCGATGCTGGGCTTCGTCGACGAGTCGATAGAAGCACTCCCGATCGGTCCGGAACTCAAGCGCGCACTTCTGGTCCGAGTGTGGGGTTCGGCGATGAGATGGCTGGAAGTGACCACCGAATTGTTGGTGGCAACGTATGCGAAGGAGCGTGAGAGCTTGGCGCGCGGCGCTTTTGCGCGTCGGTCCGAGACGGTGCACGCGATTGTCGCAGGCGAAGCACTTCACTCCGATGAGGTGTCGCAGATTCTCGACTACCCGATGCGGCGCCACCACACTGCGTTTGTTCTCTGGACGGACGACACCGATCCGGCCGCCGACGTATTGGCCCGATTGGACTCGTATGCGCGTTCCTTTGTGGACGAGTCGAATGCCGAGCGCGTGCTGACGCTGCCTTCGGGGGCGCGCGAGGTGTGGTCGTGGGTCGCGCATTTCGACGACCATGAGTGGGCGGCGCTCGATCGTGCTCGGAATTCGGATCTTCGTGTCGCGGTGGGGGCCAGCGGTTACGGAATGGAAGGATTCGCGCGCAGTCACCGCGAGGCTCTCGCCGCGCAGCGCATCGCGGTCCGTTCCACGGGTTCGCCGGGGGTCACCGTCTACGAAGATGTTCAGGTTCCCTGTCTGCTCACCGAAGATCTGGACGAACTGCGTGCGTTGGTGGCTCGGGAATTGAAAGGCCTCGCCGGCGCGGACGGCGTCACGACGCGTATCCGAGACACCGTTCGGGTCTATTACGAGAACAATTGCACTGCAGCCGCTACCGCCCTGGCGCTCGGTCTGCACAAGAACACCGTGCGGTATCGACTCGATCAGGCCGAAAAGCTGTTAGACCGCAGCGTGGACCAGCGTCGGCTGCCAACAGAGTTGGCGCTCATCGCGCTGGAGAGCTACGGAGCCGCCCTCCTGGCGAACCCGTGACTCGCTACTGCATGTCGTCGAGCCCGGGGAGCGAATAGCCGGAGCTGTCATCCCAATCGGCGGGGGTGTCGTCGAGTGAAACGTCCCAGTCTGCGTCGGGCACCGCTCGCCGGAGTTCGGTCAGAGCGTTGAACCAGTAGACGAGCGAAGGGATTACCTCGGTCGGGTCGCTCGAGATCTTTGTCGAACCGTTGAGCAGAGTGTCGGGGATATCCGACGGATAGAGGTCCAGGACCTCGTAGTCGAACGGAAATTCGTCGTTGTGGACGGCGATGAGTCGGTCGACTTCGGCCTTCTCGTCGTCGGTCAGCGGTGTGGTGCGAACGGCGGAGTAGTACAACGAGGTGCTCATGCTTGCCAGGCTAGAACAAGATGCCGTCCAGCGGCGGTTTCGGACCCAACACCCTCAGATTGCATGGTTTCGGCAACTTCAGGTGTGAAAGTCGTCGATATTTCGACCGGGATGGATAGAAGTCGGCAAGGAACACTGGAGAAGACGGCGAGACGGCCGTCCGAACCCAGTGAAGGAGCTCCCCGTGACCGCAGTCATCAGTGCCATTCGGGTAGGTGGTCAGCGATGAACGTTCCCATGTGGGCGTGGGCCGCGTTCGCCGCAGTCATCGTCGTCATGTTGCTCATCGACCTGCTCGCCCACCGCGGCGCGCACGTCATCGGCTTCAAGGAAGCGGCCTGGTGGAGTGCACTCTGGGTCGGTTTGTCTCTCGTATTCGCGGTGGTCGTCACCCTGACCTTGGGGGTGAACTCGGGCGTCGAATTCACCACGGCCTGGCTGTTGGAGAAGAGCCTCTCCGTCGACAACCTGTTCGTGTTCGCCCTGATCTTCGGTTACTTCAAGGTGCCCCGTGAATACCAGCACCGCGTGTTGTTCTTCGGTGTCATCGGCGCCCTGATCTTCCGCGGTATCTTCCTCGCCGCCGGCGTTGCCGTGGTCAGCAAGTTCACGGCCGTGCTGTTCGTCTTCGCCGCCATCCTGCTCTACAGCGCCTACAAGCTGCTCAAGGACGACGACGAGAACTTCGATCCGGGAACCTCGCTGGCGGTTCGCTTGCTGCGCAAGATCATGCCGGTCCGTGAGGAATACGCAGGAACCAAGTTCTTCGTCAAGGAAGCCGGAAAGCGCGTCGCAACACCACTGTTCGCCGTCGTCGTCGCCATCGAAGCTGCCGACCTCGTGTTCGCAGTCGACAGTGTCCCGGCAGTGCTGGCAGTGAGTGACGATCCATTCATCGTGTACTCCAGCAACGCGTTTGCGATCTTGGGTCTGCGTGCCCTGTACTTCCTGCTCTCGGGCCTGCTCGAGAAGTTCCACTACCTGTCCAAGGGTCTGTCGATCATCCTCGCCTTCATCGGCGTGAAGCTGATCATGCAGGCCAGCCACAAGGTGATCAGCACGTCGATCCCCGAGATTCCCTCACTGGTCAGCCTCGCGGTGATCATCGTGGTGTTGGCAGGCTCGATCATCCTGAGTCTCAAGAAGCCGCTACCGGAAGAGCCTGAGGCCGAAGAGGTTGCGACCGGTGATGCACCGATCGACCTCGAGAAGTCAGGTGCTGACGGCAGCATCGAGAAATCCGGCGTCCAGCTCGCAACCGGCGAGCGCGACGACGATGACGACAAGGTAGATGCTCGGCCCAGAGGCTGACGCCTGATCGGCTGAACGAATCGAAAAGGGAGACCACACAACGACGTGTGGTCTCCCTTTGTCAAATCCTCACCAACTGCTTCCCCCGGTTGTGCCCCGAAAGCTGCCCGATCAAGGCCGCTGGGGCATTTTCGATGCCCTCGGTGACATCGTTGCGGTAGCGCAGTCCACCTTCGGCGATTCGAGCGGACGCCCACGCCCGGTACTCCGGGTACCGGTCGTAGTGGTCGTAGCAGATGAACCCTTCGATGCGTAGACGTTTGCGTAGTACAGGGCGTAGGGGAGGCCCGACTTCGCTTTCATCCTGGTTGTATTCGCTGATCATTCCGCACACGACGACCCTTCCGAAATCGGCCATGCGATCGAAAACCGCTCGCGTGATCGAGCCTCCGACGTTGTCGAAATAGACGTCGACGCCCTTCGGACACAATTCGTCCAACTGCTCGCCGATGTTCGCCGTCTTCCTATCTATGCAGGCGTCGAACCCCAATTCCTCCACAACGTATTCGGTCTTCTCACCCCCGGCGATTCCGATCACCCGGGCGCCCGCCAGCTTCGCGATTTGGCCTGCAACCATGCCGACTGCTCCGCCGGCCGCCGAAACCACGACTGTGTCTCGCTCTCGGACGTCGGCGACCAACCGCATTCCGCAGTGTGCGACAAATCCTGGCTGTCCTAGAATTCCGAGTTCATCTCCTAGGGAAGCTCGATTCTCCCTCGGTATGCGGTCCAGGGCAGCGCCTTTGATTGTGTGATAAACCTGCCAGTGCGTGCCGCCTCGAACCAAATCACCTGCCGCAAAGTCAGGATGCCGCGAAGAAATCACTTCGCCGACTGCGATGCCGTCCAAACCGGAGTGCGCAGGCACTACTCCAGCCAAGACGACGTCGCCGATACCGGCAGCAGCTCCCAACGGCCCGGGGGCAGAGCTGGTGGACGGTAGGCGTCTTCGTATCGCCGGATCGATCGAAAGATAGTGGGCGCGGAACAGAACTTCGCCGTCCGCGGGCGGCCGGATCGGGACCTCGTCGATCCGAAAATCTTCTACGACAGGCAAGCCGCGGGGAGCTCGAACGACTCGCACAGCGCGGTTCACATATTCGGTCATGCGCAATTTCCAATCTGCTTCGACACCGGTTCGCATCACTTCTCGGGACGATTGCCCGGAATTGATCTCGCCGCCTTACTGATTCACGGCGAAGACGTCTGGGAATTCTGTCCTCGAGCAGCAAGGAGCGCACCTTCCCGCCCGCTCAGTGAGAATGTGGCAACCCGACGTCCGGAGCGCGACTTCATTTCCCATACAGCGGGCGGTTTGTTGGTTGCCTCGTAGTCCGACTGTGAAGCTCTGCGCAGTTCAGTTCAGCGCAGCGCTGACGCTCGTCACCAGTGGTATTCGGCTGTGGATTTTTACGAGGGCGTCAATGATCTGCCAGATCTTGTGTGAGTGATTTTGTCGAGGACGAGAGGTTGACTATGACTTCGCCGGTGGGTTCGGGGCGTGCGGTTCATGACACAACGGATTGGCTCAGAACGGGATTGGTCGATCCAACGGAGCCAGGCTTCCTGTCCGATCCGTACGCGCGGTACGCGATTGCGCGAGAAGTTGCTCCGGTACAACAGCATTCGAATGGCGTATACATGCTTTTCGCCTACGACGACGTGAAACGCGCACTGGCGGACAAGTCGCTGAGTTCGTCGGAACAGTATGCACTCGAGGCACCGCGCAATATGCGGATCAAGGCGGCCGGTGGCAGCGACGCCTACTTGTTGCGCCCATCGTTGTCGAAGCTGGATCCACCGGACCATCTGGCATTGCGCAAGCTACTGGCGCGCCCGTTCACGCCCAGGGCAATCAAGCGTTACGACGCGCGGGCGAAGGAAATCGTCGACGAGTTGCTTGCCGATCATGGACGGGGCTCCGAGATCGAGCTGGTGACGGAAGTTGCTCATCCGCTACCGATTCGCCTGGTCTGCGAAATTTTCGGTATCCCCGTACCTGCCGACACCGATACGATGTTCGAGTGGACCCGTAAGGGACTCAACCTACTCGATCCGTTTCTGACTGCCGAGCAGACCAGCGACTACATTTCCGCTCAGCGTGATTTCTCGGCACACCTTCAGGACGTTATCGCTTGGAAGCGCAACAATCTTGGCGACGACATCCTGTCGGACTTCATCTCCGCCGGCGACGAAGGCGAGATAATCGGGCCGGATCAAGTTGCCGCTACCGTGCAGACTTTGGTCATCGCCGGACTGGACACCACAGTCAATCAGGTCGGTCTCACCATGAATGCACTTATGGGCCATCGTGATCAGTGGGAACGACTCGTCGACGACAGGGCACTGCTCGATCACGCGGTAGAAGAAGTCCTGCGCTATGAGCCGACGGCGCAGTTGATGATTCGCATTGCTCCCGAGGATTACGCGGTGGGAGATGCGGTGATTCCGGCCGGAAATCACATTGTGACGTGGCTGGCGTCGGCAAATCGCGATGAAACTCGATTCGGTCCGAACGCGGACAGATTGGACTGGTCGAGGTCAAATGTCCGGGACCACATCACGTTCGGTCACGGTGCGCACGCTTGCCTCGGTGCGTGGTTGGCCCGGCTGGAGATCAAGACCATCCTGAAGGCGTTGATCGACAAAGCGCCGAAGACCGAGCTCGTCGACGGTGGAGTGACGTGGGGTGGCACGGCCTTTATCCGCGGTGTCTCCGAACTGCGATTGAACCTTTTCTGATTGCACGAATTCGTGAACAGACCACTCGGTGGGCAAGTCGGTGTCAGATGGTCGACGTCTTGTTAGTCTGGGCCGGTGCCTGATCCCGCAACTGCGTGTTACCCGGCATTGCCCGCGACAAGTTGGGCAGTGCTGGGAATGCTCACATTCGGAGAAGAACTCAGTGGCAGCGATCTGAAAAGCTGGGCCGACTGGAGCATCGGGTTCTATTACTGGAGCCCGTCGGTGAGCCAGGTCTATACCGAGCTCAAAAAGCTGGAAACGCTGGGATTCGTCAGTTCGCGGGAGGTTTCGGAGTCGGGTGGGCGTCGTCGACGAGTGTTCACGATAACCGAATCCGGTATCGAGGCTCTCAGATCATGGTCACGCCGATCGGAGATCGAAACCCCCGTTCTCAAACATGGAGTGATGTTGAGACTGTGGGTCGGCCACCTCAACGACCCCGATCAGCTCAAGTCGATAGTGCTCGATCACATCGACAACCTCGAGGCAAAGAAGCTCAAGGCAATCGAACACGCCGATAACTCGGAGAATGAACCCGCCTGGGCATTTACCGAGATGAGTCTGCGATGGATAGGCCGCCATTTTCAGATGGAGATCGACCTCGCCGCTCAGTTGCTCGATGACATCGATGAGGCCGCCGCTCGATTCGCGCAAGGCGACGCCAACGCTCTCGGCTTGCCGCAGCCCGTCAATGCCGGTAGTTGGAAGTTGATCTGAGCGTGCGGAGGTACAACTCTCCAGATTCTGCCCGACGCCAATAGAATTGTGCTGTCGAGGTTTTCGTGCCCAGTCTTCGTGCCCAGTCTTCGTGCCTAGTCTTCGTGCCTACTGAGCTCGCATGCTTTCGGTGGTCCGGACGCCCGCATTTCGCCACAGGGAAGCGGCTGTTTCCCGAAGAAGCCCGGTGAGAGGCGAGTTCCGCTCGTCGAGCGGCATTTGTCGGAGCGGTCCGCAGATCGACAGCGCGGAGGTCGCGACGCCGATCGGGCCGATCGGAGTGGCGATCGTGCCGAATCCGTCGATCGGCGTGTCACGGCCGTATCCCACGCCGGTTTTTCGGACCTCGTCGGCCGCCTCTCCTCGCTCGTTGTTGAAGGTGTGGAGGACCCTGCCGACGAGAGTTCCGTCTGCGCGCGTGCTGAAACCGATCCGATTCGGAATCATGCTGGCGAAACGACCTGCCATGTGGGCGCGGCACACCACATTTGAGCCGTCGAGAATCGTCATCTCGACGATCAGTCCGGTACGCCGGTGCAATTCGTACAGGTGCGGATGCGCAGCTGAGTGAAGTCTGTCCTGGTACACGGCCAACGAGCCGAGTTCCACGAGCCGCAACCCGAGCGTGTAATCGCGGCCGCTGCGGTGCAGCCACCGAAGTTGGACCAGATGGTCGAGTATGCGGTGGGCTGAAGACCTTGGAAGCCCGGTTCGTCGGACAATCTCGGCGAGGGTGAGACGATCTCGACCGCCGAACGCATCCAGTAGCAGAGAGACTCGGTCGAGGAAGGCGTTCGGCGTTGCGGGATCGACCTCGAGCTGGAGCGACATGTGTTCCCTCTGCTATCCCGTAGTCAAGTTGGACAACTGCCCTGGACAAGGCTATTTCGATTAGGAATGATGAACCGTGCCGGGTTTCTTGCCGCTCCTATGCTGGCGACATCTCCGGCTGGAGAATCGATAATTGAGAGTAATAGACGGCCTCGAACTCGTCCGGAGTGACATAGTCCAAGGTGCTGTGCAGACGGCGGGTATTGAACCAATCCACCCACTCCATCGTCGCGAATTCGATGTCGTCGATCGTCTTGATCGGGCCCTGCAGAAAGGGACTACTCTTGGAAACCGCTTCTGTCTTGAACAGTCCGATCGTCGACTCCGCGAGGGCATTGTCGTAGGCGTCGCCGACACTTCCAATTGAAGCTGCAATCCCTTCCAACACAAGCGTTTCCGCGAAGGAAATAGATGTATATTGGCTACCGGCATCGCTGTGATGGATCAACCCATCACCGACCCGATGTCCACCGTGATCGCGTCGCCACAACGCCATCTTCAAGGCCGTGGTGACCATGCCCGTGTCCTTCACTGTCGAGGCATGCCAGCCGACGATTGCCCGGGAGAAGCAGTCGATCACGAAAGCGACGTAGACGAACCCCGCCCACGTTCGGCAATAAGTGAAATCGGTAACCCATGTGCGGTTCGGAGCTTCAGCGGTGAAATCGCGATCGAGCAGGTCTGGTGCCCGCCGGCTGTCCTTGCCGCCTGGAATCGTGGTTCGGTGCTGTCTGCCTCTGACCACCCCGTTCAGTCCTTCGTCGCGCATCAAACGGTCGACGGTGCAGGCAGCGACGTGGTGGCCTTTGCGGCGCAGATAAGCCGTCATCTTTCGTCGGCCGTAGAGCCCTTCGGCAGTGCCGATGGTGGACCGCAGTTCCTTGGTGAGGTGGGCGTCGGTGATCGTCCTTGCAGATGGTGGTGAGGTTTTCCAGTTGCGGTATGTGCGTGGGGCGACCTGGATTCCTTGTGTGGTGAGCACTCGGCAGATCGACTCGACCCTGAAATTTTGTGCACGCATGTCGTCGATGAACTGGACTATCAGCGGCGGCGAGGGTCGAGTTCCCTCGCGAAGAAAATCGATGCCGACTTCAGAATTTCGTTGGCTTCCTTGAGTTCTCGGTTCTCACGCTCGAGTTCCTTGATCCGCATTTGCTCCGCGGTGCTCGCTCCGGGCACCTCCTGAGCATCGACCTGGGCTTGCCTGGTCCAGTTCCGCAGCGATTCGGCACCAATGCCGAGTTTCGGGCCTATCACCTGGCATGCGGAGTAGACGGACCGATATTCGTCGAGGTGATCGAGGACCATCTTGACGGCTCGCTCACGCTGCTCGAGTGGGTAACGCTTGGGCATGATCTGCATCCTTCACAAAAACGGATGCGGCATCAAACCCGGCACGGTTCATGATGACATGTTTTTTCTGCTTTGTGAAGAAGGCCACCCTGTGGATCGGACGCCTCCGGTGCTCGTCGGCGGAAACGGACCACTGATCGGGAGAGCGGGTTCCTTGCTTGGTGGTGGGCGATCTACGTTGACGTGATCACACGCCAAGTGGACAAACGCGGATGCCGGCGCAGACGTAGCGCCACCCGCCGGGCTGAGAGACCAGGAGACGATATGACGATTCAAGCGGAAGTCACCACGATGCTTGCAACCCTCAACGCTGGATTCCCGGATGTCACCAGTGTCCCGCCGTCGGAGCTACGAACTCTGATTCGGAACCGACGTGCGCCGCTGACGGGTCTTCCCGACATGCTTTCAGTCGAGAATCACGTAATCGACGGTCCCGGTGGAGATCTGGCAATTCGCGTCTTTCGTCCGCATGGAACCTCGAACGACGTTCCTCTCGTGGTCTTCGCTCACGGGGGCGGTTTCGTGTTCTGCGATCTGGACAGTCACGACGAATTCTGTCGATCGATGGCGCAGGGAGTCGGCGCAGTAGTGGTTGCCGTCGACTATCGGTTGGCGCCGGAGCATCCGGCACCGGCAGCCCACGACGACGTCTACGCCGCGGTGGCGTGGGCCAGCGAGCATGCTGCCGAATACGGTTCCGACGCAGGTAAAATCGCACTTGTGGGCGACAGTGCGGGAGGGAACCTCGCGGCGACCGTGGCTATTGCCGCTCGGGATCGGGGTGGTCCGGAAATCGCCCTTCAGGTTCTCATCTACCCCGTGATCGACGACGACTTCGAAACCGAGTCGTATCGGCTCTACGGCACGGGTCACTACAACACCACCGCAGCGATGGAATGGTACTGGCAGCAGTACGCGCCTGAAGGTCGCGACGACGCCCGTGTGATTCCTACGCGTGCGGAGACGCTCGCCGGTCTTCCGTCTGCTGTCGTCGTGACAGCCGAACTCGATCCGCCGTGTTCGTCAGGTGACGCGTATGCGCAGATGCTCGCGACGGCTGGCGTTTCGGTGCGCCATCATCGCTTCGAAGGATTGTTCCACGGCTTCCTCACTATCCCGTCTTTGTCACTGACCGAGCCTGCGCGACAGAAGCTTTGGGCGATGACGCGCGAGGCGCTCGGTAGCGAGTAGGCAGATCACTTCACTGTCAGGAGTCTCTCGGTGAGATTGCCGAACGTGTGACAGATTCTGTCGTGGACCACGGCCTCGGGACATTCGGGGTCGAACCACCGGTCCACCACTGCCCAGTGAATCGGATGATCGAGGTACTGGGTCTGCAGTGAGCCGAGGTCGGTGAACTCCTGCTCCCAGACATGAGTCCATGGTGTGTGCCCGATCGCTGCGTCGACTCGGCTGAGACGCCAGGCGCAGATCGACGAGATATGGGTAGGCATCCTGAGCAGATCCCGTTCGAATTCCTCGAGTACGTCCTGGGGTGTGCTGGGGGATACCCGGATGAACAGCGCTCGGTACACCTGACCGGCGGCTTCGGCGCCGGAACGTCCCGTGGTCCCGGACGAGTACTCGGCACCGTGGAAGTGGTCGACGGCGGCGCAGCGCAGGCTGTCGTCGACCGCATCTCGGGCTGTCTGCCAAGCCATCTCGTCTTCGAACTGAAGATGGACGATCAGATCTCCGCCGTTGATGACGCCGGGAAGTGTCGTACAGACGAGACGACGCAGCGCGTTCGACGATTCGGCAACTGCGGCAATGTTCTTCACTGCAGCGGTCCACTCGTCGGCGCCCGCCCCGTTGGCGGCGTGCACGACTCTTGTCACGTTATACATTGCTCAGTCCTTCGATGTCCTTTGCTGCGGCGGCCATGGAGCGACTCCGTTCGATTATGAGCGGAGCCATTGCATCCCACCACTGCCTGAGGGTGGAGTCTCTGCGGCCCTGGCGCGTCATCGACCACCAGCCGGCCGTGCCGTCGACCGTCCAGGTGACGGTCAAGGTGTTCGGGTCTTGATCGCACCACAACGGAGGGCTGACGAGTACGTCGGCGAGTGTCATGCCGCGACGCTGTGCACTCGGCAAATACTGGTCGAGTAGCGCGTCGACGAACTGTCGACCGCATCCCGGTTTCGTGACTATCCGATCGATCACGTAGAGCGTTTCATCTGCCATTGGTGAAGATTACTTTCCCCTAACCCGTTGTGATGCTTTCGATCTCACACAGCGGGAGATAGCGAATTTGGTCATGTGCCCGGCATTTCGACACCTCCCGTCAGGCGGGAATCGTTGCTGTGCAACAGAATCGGATGATGCAACATGGCGGACGACGATTGCGTGAAATGCAGTCGAACTCAGGTCGAACACATACGTCATGTGTTCGATGTCGTGAAGTGGAAGAGCCTTGGAGGAGCAGTTGAATCACTCGCTGGTAGGGAAGACCGCGCTGGTGACCGGGAGCAGTCGAGGCATCGGCAGGGCGATCGCCAGGCGACTGGCGGCAGAGGGGGCAACCGTGGTCGTCACCGCACGGTCGACTCGGCCTACCGCGGCAGTCCGTGCCGACAGTAATGTCGTCATCGGCGGTACGTTGTCCGAGACCGTCGAGATGATCGAGTCGCAACACGGTCGTGCACTTGCCATTCCGGCCGATCTCGAGGATTCCGAGGCTCGCGACGGATTGATCGAGAAGGTCGTCTCGCGGACCGGAGGTATCGACATCCTCGTGAACAATGCCGGGTTTGCCGACTACGCGCCGATCGAGAAGATGTCGCTGGCGACGTTCGATCGGACCCTCGACCACTACATTCGCGCGCCGTTCGCCCTGTCGAAGGCAGCCATCCCCTACATGCGAGAGCGCGGCGCAGGCTGGATCGTGAACATCGGTTCCTCGACGGGACTGAATCCGATCAGGCCCTTCCGCGACTACAACAAGACGTCGGGTGACGTGATTTACGCGTCGATGAAGGCAGCACTGCACAGGTTCACACAGGGCCTCGCCGCGGAGGTGCTGGACGACAATATCGCGGTCAACTCGGTGGGGCCTTCCACTGCGATCTCGACTCCCGGCGCCGACGCACTCATTCCGGATGGATACGAAACCGAGCCCGTCGAGTATCTTGCCGAGACGGTACTGGCCATGTGTTCTCTTCCCGCGGCCGAGCGGACCGGCCTTGTAGCCTTCAGTCTTCATTTTCCCTGGTATCAGGATCTGGTCGTGAAGGCGCTCGACGGGCAAGGGCTGATGCCCAGACGTGAGCCACCGACGTGGTGCAATCCCAACATTCTGCCCGAAGGAATCTGAAGTCTTTGTCGAGCAATAGTTTCGGCGACACAACCCGAGGAGTGGAGATGTCCCACGCTGAACGCCGGTTCGGTACCGGTACGGCCGTCGTGACCGGTGCGGGGGCCGGTATCGGTGCAGGGTTCGCCCGTCACCTTGCGCGGCTGGGAATGACGGTGGTCGTTGCCGACATCGACGAGGAGCGTGCGTCGCTCGTCGCCGAGGACATTCGCGCGGCCGGTGGGAGAGCTGACGTCCATGGAGTGGACGTAGCGGATGCCGATGCCGTGAAGAGGATGGCGGACAATGTGTTCGATCGTCACGGCAGCGTCGAGTTGCTTGTCAACAATGCCGGAGTGGAGACGGCCGGGTTGCTGTGGGAAGTCAGTGGTGCGCGGTGGAGACGGTTGATGGAGATCAACGTCGACGGCGTCTTCTATTGCCTTCGTGCTTTCGTGCCATTGATGTTGAAGGTGGGTAGGCCGGCGTGTGTGGCCAATCTGTCTTCTGTCGGCGGGATCAACAGCGCCGCGGTGCAAGGACCGTACATCGTCAGTAAGTTCGCGGTGCTGGCGATGACCGAGAGCTTGCACCAAGATCTGTCGTTGGTCGACTCTCCGATTCAGGTCAGTGCTGTTGTTCCACACTCGATCCGGAGTGAGATCTTTCGTGCGGCCCAGCGTGACGCGCCGACTACGAACGTCACGGCAAACGCTGTCTTCGATGCAATGCAACAGGCGAACGTCGAATCCGGACTCGACCCGCTCGATGCCGCCGAGCACATGACCGAAGCAATAGCGCGTGGGGACTTCTGGGTGTTCTCCGACGACGACGCGTGTCGGCAGTTCACCGACCGCCGAGCCGCTCAGCTTCGAGACCTGCTACCTCCCGCCGATCCTCGCACAATGCTCACACGCATGGGCATCTCGTGAATGCGGAGCTGTTCGGAGCAGGCCTGTTCACGCGCTGCCGTTGACAGACGTCGACGCACTCTTGGGGAGGCCTGACCAACCCACCAGGCCGACCAGAGCGAAAGCTACGGCGGCAGTGACGAAGGTGACGGTGAAGGCGGATTCGCTGGGCAGAGCGGATACGCCCTCTGGCAGGTTCGCGATGGTCATCGAGGCGAGAATCGTAGTCACCACTGCACTGCCCATGGCGCTGCCGGTGGAACGGGAGATCGAGTTGATGCCGTTGGCTATTCCACTCTGGTGTCGCGGAACGCTCGACATGATGATCGCGGGCATGGCCGCGTAGCCCAGGCTCACGGCGGCGCCGATCACGATGCCGGCACCGATGACCGACGCGGTGTGCGTGTGGTCGTACGCGAGCCAGGCGAACGGCACCGCACCACAGATGGCGGTGAGTCCCAGGACGAAGCGTGGCCCACGCACTCTGATGAGCCGCCCACCGATCGGTGCTGCGATCAGCGAGGCAATCGCACCCGGCAGCAGGAATTCCACCGACGCACGCAGAATGCTGGCGTCGAATCCGTATCCCGTGAGGGCGTGGGGAAGCTGGACGAGATAGGAGATGCCCAGGAAGTTGGCGAACATTCCGAAGCCCAGCATGACCCCCGCCAGATTCGCCATCATCACGGGCCGGTGGACGAACATTCGCATGTCGACCAGTGGTTCGTCGACGATCTTCTCGATCCAGACCCAGACTGCGAACATCACGATCGAGCCCAGGAAAACACCGATGGTCACGGGTGAGAACCAACCCCATTGGTGGCCTTGCGAAATCGACAACAGGAGCAGAAGGAGTGCAGCACCCAGGCTCAGCGCGCCGATGACGTCGACGCGCCCGCCGCTCTTGTGCTTGGTTGCCGGAACCAGCGTGATGACGGCGACGAGGGCAAGCAACGCGAACCCGGTGGCCATCCAGAAGGCGTTGCGGTAGTCGGCATCCGGAGCCGATGTGAGAAGTCCGGTGGCTACGAGGGCGAGCCCGCTGCCGAATGCGAGAGTTCCGCTGACCAATGCCATCGCGCCGGGAAGCTTGTGTGGGCGGACCTCTTCGCGCAGGACCGACAGAGCCAGCGGGAAGATGGCGGTGGCGGTCCCCTGGAGGACGCGTCCGAGGATGAGAAGTGGCAGATTGTGTGCCAGTGCGGCGACGATCGAACCGATGACCATGACGACCAGAACGCCGACCAGCGTGCGCTTCTTGCCGTGCTGATCGCCGTAGCGGCCCAACAGGGGAGTGAAAACGGCGGCCGACAGCAACGTCGCCGTCGTCACCCAACTGATGCCGGCCGCGGATGCGCCCAGATCGGACTGAATACGCCCCAAAATCGGGACGGGCAGTGTCTGCATCATCGAGACGATCATCGCGGCCAGGCTGAGCGCCCCGATGATGACGGCCTCGCGGCGCGGCGATGTTACGACGGATACATCCGGGGTGTCGTGGACCGTTGGCTGCGCGGCGCTGTCGGTCGTCACTGAATTCGTCAAGTGGGTCCTTCTCGGGAATTACAAGAGAAATTGCTTAATGTGCCGAAGTAATTTTCTCTGGATGGTAAGTCCGCGAGATCGATCCCGTCAATGCTGGTCAGTGAGCCCCTGGGGCCAGCTCGGTGTATTCAGGACCAACTCGGCGTGTTCCGGACTAGAAGGGGTAGACCGGGAGTGCGCTCTGCGCAGTCACCCACTGCGTTTCGGTGAAGGCGTCGAGGTTTGCGCCGATACCGCCGACGCGGCCACCGTTACCCGAAGACGCCATGCCGCCGAACGGGATGACTGCTTCGTCGCCGACGGTCTGATCGTTGATGTGTACGAGGCCGGTGGGGATTTGTTGGGCGAGCTCGAGCCCGCGCATGGCGTCGGAGGTCAGAATGCCCAGCGACAACCCGTACTCGGAATCGTTGGCTATGGCGACGGCTTGTTCGACGGTGGCGAAGGAGGTGACCGGTGCGACTGGCCCGAAGACTTCGTCGGCGAATGCCGGCGCGGTGAGTGGGGTGTCGGCCAGCACGGTGGGCCGGTAGAAGAGATCCTCGTAGGTGCCGCCGGCCGCCAGTTTTGCTCCGGCCGCGATGCTTCCGGTGACCAGGGAGTGGATGTGGTCGCGTTGTTTGGCGTCGATGATGGGTCCGAGTGCGACCTGACCGGTGAACGGGTCGCCTACCGGAAGCTTGTCGGCGCGTTCGGCAAGGAGTGCGGTGTAATCGGCGGCGATGCTTTCGTGGACGAGCTGGCGGCCGGTGGTCATGCAGATCTGCCCCTGGTGCATGAACGAGCCGAAAGCGCCTACAGATGCAGCCTTTTCGAGGTCGACGTCGTCCATGACGATCAGTGCGTTGTTTCCTCCGAGTTCGAGGTGTGCTCGTTTGAGATGGCGGCCCGCCAGTTCACCGACAGCGCGTCCTGCCCGGGTCGACCCGGTGAATGCGATGACGCGAACGCTCGGATGAACCACGATTGCCTCACCGGCGTCAGCGCCACCCGGCAGCATGCCGAACACTCCGGCAGGCAAACCGGCTTCTTCGAAGATGCGGGCAAGAACCACACCGCCACAGATCGCCGTGCGCGGATCAGGCTTGAGGATCACCGAATTACCCAGTGCCAGTGCGGGAGCGACTGCACGGATCGACAGAATGATCGGGAAGTTGAACGGTGCGATGACGCCGACGGTGCCGACGGGGACGCGACGAGAGAAGCTCAGCCGCGGTTGCTCCGAGCGCAGCACCTCGCCGACGGGGTGTGCGGCCAAAGCTGCTGCGTTGTAGCACTCTTCGGCAGCGGTGTGGGTTTCCAGTCCGGCTTTGGCGGGAATGCTGCCGGCCTCGCGGATTACCCATTCGCCGATTTCGTCGGCGTACCGCTCGAACAGTTGACCGGCGCGGCGTAGAACGGCGGCTCGTTCGGTGTACGGCCTTGCTGCCCAATCCTTCTGAGCGGCAGTAGCTTTTGTTGCAGCGGCTGCCACGTCGTCTGGTGTTGCCATGCCGACCGTCGTCAACTGCTTGCCGGTGGCCGGTTCGACGACAATACGATCGTCGGCGCTACCGAGAACCCATTCGCCGTCGAAGATCTTCGATTCCCACACAGGTTCGCTCAGCAAACGCGTCATGGCCGCTCCTCGGTAAAGGGATGCAACCGCGCGCCGCATCACATGGTTGTGGACCACGTTGCTCCGTGAGGGGAGTCGATCGCCATCGCACTTTCACTCAGTGAAAGACGGATTCATGGCGTCCTTGAGCGCTTGGATCAGATCGGCGAACTCGGTCGAGTGGGTGGCGCCGCTGCGGGTCACTCCCGAGACGGGAATTCGCAAGCGGCCGTGCGATTCTCGCATGAAGCTGATGCCGGCGCGTGGAGATTCGCCTGCGGTGATCGAATACAGCAGGGTCCAGGCGCGCGGGTTGGTGATCACGTCCAGCGTGGCTGTGTGATCGCTCGGAATTGCAGGGCCCAGTTGGACGCGTCGATCTATCTCGCGGAACGCGTCCTCGACCACCTTGTGAATGAGCACCTGGCTTTGGCGCGGCGGCAGGAGCAGGGGGTATGCGGCCAGATCATTGAGGTCGACGCTTTGCTGGCCGGCCAGGGGGTGCCGGCTCGACATGACGACCAGCAGATCTTCGACGCCGAGGTCCAAGGGTTCGAGTCCGGGGCGGTCGACGCCGCCGCGAATCAGCGCGATGTCGGCGTCACCGGAGGCCACGGCGTCCATGCGGTGGGCAAAACTCTTGATGACGAACTCGACGTCCAGGTCCGGATGAAGTTCGCGCACGTGTGCGATGGCGTCCAGCGTCTGAGCGGCGAAGCTCATGTTTCCGGTGATCCGGATCCGGGCTCGTGGGTCGCGTGCGACGGAGTAGGCCATCGTTTCGAGGCTGAGGACTTGCTGCGCGATGGGCACGAGTCGCGATCCTGCCGGGGCAAGGCGAACGGCTCGGGTCGAGCGTTCGAAGAGTGTCGCGCCAAGCTCCTTCTCCAGTCGGGCGACCTGATGGCTGATCGCCGACTGCGAGATGAAGCAGCGCTCGGCAGCGCGACTGAAGCTCAGTTCCTCGCTCACGACGAGGAAGTACTTGAGTTGGCGGAAGTCCATGAGGACAGCTTACTTATGAGCAATCGAGATAACAGTCTTGCGAATACTCCAGCTAGCTGGACCCGACCCATGATCAGTCCATACCGTAATAGTCATACTTTCAATTTGGTTGAGGAGATTTGTTGTGGATAGAACAGCTGCGGGTCGCGCTGACATCGACGCGACTGGACACGAGCAGACTCAGGTAGTCATCGTCGGTTCGGGATTCGGAGCCCTCGCCGCGGCCAAGACCCTCGCGAAGTCCAAGACGCCGTTCGTCCTCATCTCCGCCACCACCGAGCACCTCTTCCAGCCGCTGCTCTACCAGGTGGCGACGGGCGTTCTGTCGGCAGGCGAAGTTGCTCCGCCCATCCGCACGATCCTGCAGAAGTACCCCAACGCCGACGTGCGTCTCGGTCGCGTCGTCGAGGTCAACGCCGAAGAGAACACCGTCGTCTACGAGGCTTCGGGCACCCGCCACACTCTCGGATACCGCTCGCTCATCGCAGCCACCGGTGCCACCCAGGCGTACTTCGGTCATGACGAGTTCGAAAAGGTCACCTACAAGCTCAAGACCGTCGAGGATGCCGAGGTCCTGCGTAAGCAGATCCTGCGTTGCTTCGAAGAGGCTCACACCACCAACGACGCGCTGGTTCGCCGCAACCTGCTCAGCTTCGTTGTCGTCGGTGCAGGCGCGACCGGCGTCGAGCTCGCCGGACAGATCAAGGAACTGGCGCGTCGCTACTTCGCCAAGTCCATCAACAACATCAGCGCCGACGAGGTCACGGTCACCATGGTCGAGGGCGCGGGCGTTGCGCTTCCGGCCTTCGGCGGCAAGCTCAGTGAGTACACACAGGCCTCGCTCGAGAAGTCGGGTGTCGAGGTTGTTCTCAACACTATGGTCACCGCCATCGACGAGCACGGTGTCACCGTCTCTTCGGCAAAGACCAAGGAAGAGAAGCGCATCGACGCCGAGACCGTCATCTGGTCGGCCGGTGTTCGCGCCAACGACTTCGCAGCAGTGCTCGGCGAGGCGACCGGTTGTGAGAGTGACCGTGCAGGTCGTCTGCTCATCAATCCGGACTTGACCGTCGGCGGGTTCGCCAACGTCTTTGCCATCGGCGACATGACTTCGCTGAACGGTCTGCCTGGTCAGTCGCCCGTTGCAATGCAGGGTGGACGTCACGCAGCGAAGACTGTGAACGGAAAGGTCAAGGCCGGAACGCCTTTCAAATACTTCGACAAGGGCAGCATGTCGATCATCAGCCGATTCAGCGCTGTGTGTCGCGTCCGCAAGGTCGAGTTCAAGGGCACGATCGCCTGGTTCATGTGGCTGGCCGTGCACGTGATGTATCTGGTGGGCTTCCGCAACCGGTATGTCGCTGTGATGTCGTGGTTCGGTTCGTTCATCGGTCACCGTCGTCCGCACTTCCACTACGCGCAGGAGCCGATGAAGATCGAGGCCACGCCGCCGGTGACCGAACGCGAACCGGAATTGGCGCACTCCGCGTAGCTCCGCACCGCCTGAACACGTTTCGCCTGATGTCAGTCACACTGTGTGAATGGCATCAGGCGAGCGTTCGTTGATCGGCCGGGCATTTATCGTGCTCGGTGCCTTCGACGCGAAATCGCCGCGGTTGACGCAGTCGGAGATCAGTCGTCGCAGCGGTTTGCCTCTGCCCACCGTCCATAGACTGTGTGGGCAGTTGGTGGCTGAGGGCGCACTCGAGCGTCGGAGTGACGACAAGTACCAGGTCGGAGTCCGGTTGTGGGAGATCGGCGCTCTCGCTCCCGGCGCTCACGGCCTACGGCAGGTGGCGTTGCCGTTCCTCGAGGACCTGTACGAGGTCACCCGAGAGAACGTGCAGTTGGTCGTTCGTGAGGGCACCGAGGCTCTGTACCTCGAGCGCTTGTCCTCGCGTAGCGCCGTCACCGTGGTCGGCCGTGCCGGCGGAAGATTGCCGTTGCACGCGTCCAGCGGTGGATTGATTCTCCTCGCGCACGGCGGAACCGAGCTTCTCGACGACGTCCTTCGCGCCGGCCTCGAGTCGTTCACTCCCAAAACCATTACTTCCGAGCGGATTTTGCGAGCAACTCTCGACGAGATCAGGCGCGCCGGATTCGTGGTCTGTCGCGAGTATCTGAACGTCGGAACCCTTGCCGTCGCCGCTCCTGTCCGCGAAGCCGGGGGCAGTGTCGTGGCAGCGGTCTCGACAGTTGTTCCGGTGGAGCAGGATCCGGCTCCTTTACTGCCGGCGTTGGTCGCGGCCGCCCGTGGAATATCACGCGGGCTTGGTAGCGGTGGGTTTCGATAGCTCGTTTCGGTCTTTCACTGAGTGAAATTGCAGCTGTTCAGAGGAGTGATCGTGGTCGAGGGTGGTCTCAATCGTCACTCACCTCAGGAGCTCTCTGTATGTCTTCTTCACGCACCCAGGTCGGAATCGTCGGTGGTGGTCCCGCCGGGTTGATGCTCTCGCATCTGTTGGATCTGAAGGGAATCGATTCGGTTGTCCTGGAATGCCGCACCCGCGAAGAGGTAGAAGGCACCATTCGTGCCGGCGTGCTCGAACAGAACACGGTTGATCTCATGGTCGAGACCGGACTCGGTGATCGACTGAAGCGGGAGGGCCTCGAACATCACGGAATCGAGTTGCGATTCGGTGGACGAGGGCACCGAATCGCGTTCGACGAACTGACCGACGGGCGAGCAGTCACGGTGTATCCGCAACACGAGGTGCTCAAGGATCTGATCGCGCGGCGTCTCGCTGACGGCGGGGACATTCGATTCGGAGTGTCCGACGCGCAAGTACACGATCACGAATCGGATCGCCCGAGTATCACTTTTGTCGACTCGGACGGAAATGATCAGAAGCTCGAGTGCGCCCTGGTGGCCGGTTGCGACGGTTCACGCACCGGAACGCGAAAGCTGATTCCCGAACCGTCGATCCGAACAGATCATTTCCGCCAGTATCCCTTCGCGTGGTTCGGCATCCTGGCCGAGGCGCCGCCGTCGTCCGAAGAACTGATCTATGCCAACCATGAGCGCGGGTTTGCACTGATCAGCACACGGACGCCCGAGGTACAGCGTCATTACCTTCAGGTCGATCCGGACGACTCCGTGGACAACTGGTCCGACGATCGAATCTGGGACGAGCTGCACATGCGCGTCGACGGTGAGGGGGCGGAGATCAAGGACGGCAGGATCTTTCAGAAGTCGATCCTCCAGTTCCGCAGCTTCGTGTGTGAGCCGATGCAGCACGGCAACCTGTTTCTTGCAGGGGATGCGGCGCACACCGTGCCGCCGACCGGCGCGAAGGGAATGAATCTCGCGATCGCCGACGTCTACGCACTGGCGAAGGCAATGGACGGTTTCTTCACCTCGTCCGACCGAAAGATGCTGGACGGGTACACCGAAACGGTGTTGCCGCGTGTGTGGCGGACGCAGCACTTCTCGTGGTGGATGTCGTCGATGCTCCATCGCTTGCCAGACGACAGCGGTTTCGGGCATCGCCGACAGTTGGCCGAGTTGGACATGGTCACGCGTTCGGTGGCCGGACGAACGCTGATCGCCGAGAACTACGTCGGAACTCCCTTGCATCAGTAGGCCGATTCGCAGGTTGCACGGTGCGAAATCAGGGGGAGTGGGGTGCCAGGTGTCACCAGGACCCCGAAGTTCTTGGTATGTGTCCGCCTGGCGGGAAGCCGCCGAGCCGAAGTAGCGGGAGCTTTGTAACCTCGAACACGTCCTTGTCCAACCGAGGGTGGCTGATGCTTCGACCGCACTGCGGGGGAGTTGTCGTATGACTGAGCGTTGCAAGAAGTGACTGTTCAGGATCCACTGTCTCCCAAGCCGATCGGTGCGAACCGACTTCGAGCTCATCGAGGCACTTCAGTCGCTCCGGTCAACTGAACAGAGGGATCTTCCGATGAAGTTCAGCCTCGCCGTGGCGATGATTCCCCTCTCTCAACTCGTTGCACTTGCGAAAGTGGCCGAAGAATGCGGCTTTTCTTCGATCACGATGCCCGACTCACTGTTCTTTCCCGAGCGGGGCGCTACCGGGTATCCGTATACCGCTGACGGTGTGCGGATGTGGGACGTGAAGACACCATTTGTAGACCCCATGATTGCCGCGGCCTTCATGGGACCCGGAACGTCGAAGATTCGCTTTTATCCGCAGGTGCTCGAGCTCAGCTCACGCAATCCTCTGCTGCTGGCAAGCCAGGTGGGGTCGGTCGCGAATCTGACAGGAGGCCGCTTCGGTCTCGGGGTCGGTGTGGGCTGGGCGCCAGAGGAATTCGAGTGGTGCGGCGCTTCCCCCAAGGATCGAGGCCCGCGAGTCGACGAGATGCTCGAGGTACTGCGACTGGTTCTAGGCGGCGGTATGGTCGAACATCACGGCAAGTTCTTCGACTTCGACAGGCTGCAGATGAGCCCGGCGCCGGTCGATCCCGTCCCCATCTACATCGGAGGACATTCCGCGGCCGCATTGCGCCGTGCAGCGCGAGTGGGTGACGGTTGGACCTCGGCTACAGTCTCTTTCGCTGATCTGCAAGCTCTCATCGCGAGGATCGGCGTCCTGCGGGTCGAGTACGGGCGCGCCGAGTCCCCGTTCGAAATTCAGGCCGTCTGCGCCGATCGCTTCGGTCTCGACGGCTCCCTGGAACTGGCCGATAGCGGAGTGACGGAATCGATCGTCATTCCTTGGGCCATGTACGGCCTCGGGTTCGACTGCGACCTGGAAGCGAAGAAAGATGCGGTACGCAGGTTCTCCGAGGAAGTCATCTGCAAATTCTGAATTCACGTAGCGCACCTGTGCTGCAATGACCCGTGTGCGGGGATCAATCCGTATGCGGGCGTTGCGGCTCCAACATCCGTTCGCGCAGACTGTCGTAGATAGGTGCCGACCCTGCCGACGTGGTGACGAATACCGCTGCCGCAGTGGCAGCGAGCATCGGGACCAGCGTCGACGTCACCGCGGTCATTTCGACCACGATCACGATGCCGGTGAACGGTGCGCGTACTACGGCGCCGAAGAAGGCCGCCATACCGACGGTGGCCATGGTGACCGTGAGCCCGGCGTCCACTCCGGGCACGAAGCTCGACAGTCCGGTGAAGATCGACCCCCAGAGCGCGCCGAGAGCGAGTAAGGGAGCGAACAGTCCGCCGGGAGTTCCAGCGGCATACGAGAGCGGGCCGGTGAAGAACCGAACCACCAAGTACAGCAGCAGGATCGGCAGTACGAAGGTCCTTCCGCCGACGATCATCTGTGCAAGAACGTCGCCGCCCTCACTGGCCAACGGGTCGAGGAACAGCGTCAGGCCGATGACGGCGCCGATCGTTGCGCCGATGACAGTCGGTGGGATCTTGTCGAGCCGTGCCACGATGTCGAGTAGTCCTAGAATCAGGCGGTTGTACGCAATACCCAGTAGCCCCGTGAGGATTCCGAAGACGACGAACAGTGGCAAGAATGCGAGTTGAGGTGTCGGGACGGTGCCGACTTCGAAATCGGGTTGATCACCGATGACGATCCGTGCACAGCCCACCGCCACTGAAACACCGAAAAGGGTTGGCAGCACGGTGCGCAGCCGGAACGAGCGCGTCACCTCCTCGCAGACGAACAGTGCCCCCGCGATCGGCGCGTTGAATGCGACAGCGAGTCCTGCTCCGGCCGTGGATGTTTGCAGCATGGCGACGTCGGGTTCGGTGAGGCGGGCTCGCCGTCCCGCTTCTGCTCCGATCGCCGCACCCATGTGTACGGTGGGGCCTTCACGACCGAGAACCAGACCGGAGCCGATCGCCAAGAGGCCGCCGATGAATCTGGCGGGCACGAGATTGATTCCCGGCGGTTTCGCTTCACCGCGGGACACCGCCTCGACGTGCTGGATGCCGCTTCCCTTTGCGAGGGGCACTCGTCTGACGATCAGTACGGCAAGTACGGTACACAGGGCCACCAGGAGGACCGGCACGAGCCACCCGACGTACGGAACGTGATGCGCCCAGTTCACGATCGCCTGACGAAGTTCGTCGGCCCTGATCAGACACCAACGGAACGCGCCGCCGACAAATCCGACCCCGACGCCGGCGACCGCAGCGAGTAGACACAGCAAACCCAGTCCGCGGTTGGAGTCACGCGGTTCGGTGCCGCCATCGTCCTCGGTCATCGTGATCAGCCCTACCTGATGGTCACAACTCGCGACAGGTGAATTGAGCTTCCTCACCTTGGACGGTAACCCATCGCGCTACCCGCAGGGTCGGATCGAGGTTGTGCAGCCTGGTCACAATTCGACAAGCAGGCTGATTCCGAGAACCGCCATCATCACGGCGATCAGAGCATCGAGAACCCGCCAGGCGTTGGGTTTCGCAAAAAGCGGCGTCAGCAGACGTGCGCCGTAACCGAGGGCGCCGAACCAGACCACACTTGCCGTGATGGCACCGGCGGCAAACCACCAACGTCCGATCTCGCCGCGACCGTTGGCGATGGAACCCATGAGCACGACGGTGTCGAGGTACACGTGTGGATTGAGCCAGGTGAGAGCCAATGCCATCGTGACGGCGGCAAGCCTCGACCCGTTGCCATGTCGATCCGGCGCCAACGTCTGGGGGTGAAGTGCCCGCTTGGCGGCGAAGAGCGCATAGCTGAGGAGGAAAACGGCGCCGGCGATACGAACGAACGTGATCATCGACGGTGCGTGTTCGAGGAGGGTCCCGATTCCGCTGACGCCCGCGAGGATGAGAATTGCGTCTGACAACGCGCACACTGCGACGATCGGGAGTACGTGTGATCGCGTCAGGCCTTGACGAAGAACAAACGCATTCTGGGCGCCGATTGCGACGATCAAAGACAGTCCGACCCCGAAACCGACGAGGGCCGACGCAGGGTCGTTGGTGCTGAGCATGTCGTCGAGCCTGCCGCTCGGATTTCAGTCAGTCCAGCTAATGATTCTTAGGATGCATCAGAGTAGCTTCAGATTATGTTGGATTTCGAGCAACTGAGGGCATTGCACGCCGCGGTCGACGAGGGAACCTTCGAGGCGGCGGCGCGGAAGTTACACATCACGCCTTCGGCGGTCAGCCAACGAATCAAAGGTCTCGAGACCTCGGTTGGCCGGATCCTGGTGCAGCGCACCAAACCCATCCGGGTCACCGATTCGGGGAGAGAAGTCCTGCGTCTTGCCCGTCAGATAGACGCACTGTCGCGTGACACCGTGCGAGAACTCGGCCTTGAAAATGGTTCAGGGATGTTTGCACGCGTCTCGATCGCGGTCAATGCCGATTCGCTGTCCACCTGGGTTCTCGGGGCCCTCGCGGAGTTCACGCAAGAAGTCGGTTTCGATTTTCATCTCGACGATCAAGACCACACCACCGAACTACTGCGCGACGGTTCGGTCATGGCTGCCGTCACCTCTGTTGCGTCACCGATTCAAGGGTGTACCTCCAGCCGTTTGGGCATCATGCGGTATCGGCCGATGGCGAGTGCAGAGTTCTGCCGTCGTTGGTTCGCAGACGGTGTCACGGCCGAATCCCTTTCGGAGGCGCCGCTGGTTGTGTTCAATCGCAAGGATCTACTGCAGGATCGCTACCTCGATCAAAAGGTCGGCCACCCCGCCGATCCGCCCCGTCATCTTGTTCCTTCATCGGCAGACTTCGCGGACGCCGTCAGGCGGGGATACGGCTGGGGATTGATACCGGACCTGCAGCGCGGCGACGACGATCGCTCCGGCGTGCTGATCGGATTCGATCCGGACTTCGTGGACGACGTTCCGCTGTACTGGCAGCAGTGGAAACTGTCGTCACCTGTCTTGCGCCGGATCTCCGAGGTGGTGACCAGACGCGCCCACGAGGTGTTGCATCAGCCGTCGAGCTGATGTGCACCGCACGTGCGGTGTTGTGCTCGGGCGGTGTTGTGCTCAGGGAACAAAGAACCTGGACAAGTTGATCCCCTGGGACCGTTTCTTCGGCCGCAGGACGCCGATAGTGTTTTGAGTCACACACGAATGAAAGGTGCTGACTCTCGTGGCGAACATCGGATATCTGGCTTGGGATCTTGCAGAGAAGTACGGGCAGAAGCCGTGCTTGCGGGACGACCACGTCGAACTCACGTATGAAGAGTTCGCAGATCGCACGGAAGCTGTTGCCGCGCAATTGGCCGGACTCGGAATCGGCCTCGGTGACGTGGTGGCGATCATGCTGCCCAATCGCGTCGAGTTGCTGATCGCGATCATGGCTGCCTGGCGCATCGGTGCTGCCGCTACACCCATCAATCCGATGTTCACCGCGAACGAAGCGGACTACCAGATCGCGGACTCCGGGGCCGAGTTGGTCATCACCGCCACTGCCGACGCACCCTCGGGCGGCCGCGCAGTGTTGGCCGTCGAGGATCTGGCGACAGTGCCGCCGACCGATCCCCGACCCGGAATCGATGTTGCAGCAGACGATCTGGCGTTGCTCATCTACACCAGCGGCTCCACCGGACGGCCCAAGGGAGTGATGCTGACTCATGCCAACCTGCAGTTCATGGCTTCGTCGATGGGCAAGAACATCGGTGTTACCGGCGCGGATCACTGCCTGCTGATTCTGCCGCTGTTCCATGTCAACGCGATCTGCGTCAGCGTCTTGACGCCCTTACTTGTCGGCGGACAGGTGAGTGTCACCGGGAAGTTCTCGGTTTCGAGATTCTTCGACGACGTCGCGCGGCTTCGCCCCACGTATTTCTCGGCGGTGCCGGCAATCTACGCGATGCTGACCTCACAGCCGGAAGACCCTTCGATCGACACGTCGTCCTTGAGGTTTGCCGTGTGCGGTGCGGCGCCGATCAGCAAGGAACTCCTCGAACGCGCTGAGCAGCGTTTCGGTTTCGTGATCGTGGAAGGTTACGGACTCACCGAGGGGACCTGTGCGTCGGCCTGCAATCCTGTGGACGGCGTGCGCAAACTCGGTACGGTCGGCCCGGCGTTGCCCGGCCAGCAGATTGCCATTCTTGCCGAGGACGGAACCTTTGCGCCCGCCGGGACTGCCGGAGAGGTGGTCATCAAGGGTGACAACGTGATGCGTGGCTATCTGGGTAAGCCGGAGGAAACTGCGAAGACCGTCAAGGATGGTTGGTTGCATACCGGTGACGTCGGAGTCCTCGACGAGGACGGCTACCTGACCCTGGTCGATCGCATCAAGGACATGATCATCCGTGGGGGAGAGAACATCTACCCCAAGGAGATCGAAAACTCGCTCGCTACACACCCTTCCGTGCTCGAGGCAGCCGTCATCGGCGCTCCGCACCAGGTCTACGGAGAGGTGCCAGTTGCCTATGTTGTCGCCTACCCCGATGCGCCCGTCACCGAAGACGAACTGCTCGAATATGTCACGGCCTTGCTCACCCGAGTAAAGGTGCCAGTGGCGATCTACGTCGTCGATGCGCTTCCCCGAAACCCGGTGGGCAAGATCGACAAACCTGGAATGAGACGAGCTTTGAGCGCAACTCCCGCTCACTAGTCACTTCCCCGTAGTACCAGCACAACTCGACGACGTCCGTCGAGTTGATCCGTCATGCCCACATTCCGTATTTCAGGAGCACATCATGGGATTCAAAGAAGGAAACTTCCCTCCCGTCGATCCGGCAACGTTCATGGACAAGCCGTTTCTCGAGCGTCTGCGTGACATGTCCACGCACTGGGTGGATTACGGCTTCGGTACGCCGAAGATGGTCCACACCGTCTACATCATGAAACTGTTGTTCCTCTACCTGGCAGCTGGAACAGCCGTTGCCACTTTGACTTCCGGTCTCTCGTGGTTCGACATCGGATCGTGGTGGAACCAGCCGATCGTCTACCAGAAACTCATCATCTGGACGATGATGCTCGAGATGCTGGGCTTGGCAGGATCCTGGGGGCCGCTCGCCGGCCACTTCAAGCCGATGACCGGTGGAGTTCTCTACTGGCTCCGCCCCGGCACCATACGTCTGCCACCGTGGCCGGGCAAAGTGCCGCTCACCTCGGGTGACACCCGCACGGTGTTCGACGTCTTCATCTATGTCGCCGCAGTCGCCAATCTCCTTGTTGCCGCTGTTCTCCCCGGTGTTCACACCACAGGAATCGACTCGGCAATCGCTGACAATGCCGGACTGGTGCGCCCGACGGTCTTGTACTCCTTCCTGGTACTCATGGTGATTCTCGGGTTGCGGGACAAGGTGCCCTTCATCGCTGCCCGTAGTGAGCAGTACCTGCCGGCGATCTTCTTCTTCACATTCCTGCCGTTCGTCGACATGATCCTGGCGCTCAAACTGCTGATCGTCATGGTGTGGATCGGTGCCGGTGTCTCGAAGTTCGGTCGCCATTTCTCGCTGGTGGTTCCTCCGATGCTCAGCAATACCCCGTGGATCCCGTCGAAGAAGATCAAGCGCGCCCACTACCGGAATTTCCCGGAGGATCTGCGGCCTTCACACCTGGGCGGCGGCGTCGCACACGTGGCCGGAACGATGGTCGAAATCGTCACCCCGTTGATACTGCTGTTCTCGACGAACAAGACCCTCACGATCCTCGCCGTGATCCTCATGGTCGGATTCCATCTGTTCATCGCGTCGACCTTCCCGCTTGCCGTCCCACTCGAATGGAATCTTCTGTTCGCCTACGCCTCGGTCTTCCTGTTCCTGGGATTCCCGGCATGGGACGGCTACGGACTCGGCGCCATGTCCTCACCGTGGATTACCGCGGGAATTGTTGCAGCCCTTGCCTTCTTCCCCATTCTCGGAAACCTTCGACCCGATCTGGTGTCCTTCCTGCCGTCGATGCGTCAGTACGCCGGCAACTGGGCATCCGCGACGTGGGCATTCGCGCCGGGCGCTGAAGCCAAGATCGACCAGTTCATCAAGCGTCCGTCGCCGGATACGCGCAATCAGTTGATGACGATGTACCCCGAAGATGTGTCCGATGTCGTTCTGCATCAGCTGTTGGGCTGGCGTTCCATGCACAGCCAGGGGCGTGCGCTGTTCTCTCTGATGATCAGGCACCTCGGCGACGACATCAACACGTACTCACTGCGGGAAGCAGAGTTCATGTGCAACTCCATCGTCGCCTTCAACTTCGGTGACGGGCACCTGCACGACGCGAAGTTGATCGCAGCCATTCAGCGTCGCTGCAATTTCGCACCCGGTGAGTTCCTGGTGACCTGGATCGAATCGCAGCCCATCCACAAGGGAACGCAGGAGTACCAGGTGATCGATGCCGCTCTCGGTGTCATCGAACGAGGTACTTTCAAGGTCGCCGACGCAGTCGCCGAACAGCCGTGGTTGCCGAACGGGCCCATTCCGTTCGACGTTCAGTGGACACTGGACGTACGGGCCGACCGCGCGGCAACGGATCCGCAGGTTGTCTCCGAACCGAAGATGCGTACGAGGGTCAGCGGTAGCGAGCAAGAGGTGAGTAAGTGACAAAGGCCGTAGTCGTCGGCAGCGGGCCCAATGGGCTCGCTGCCGCGGTACACCTCGCACGTAGCGGTGTGGACGTGCAGGTGCTCGAGGCTGCCGACCAGATCGGCGGAGGCACCCGCTCCGGTCCGATCGACGTGCCGGGGTTGATCCATGATCACTGCTCGGCGTTTCACCCGATGGGTATCGGCTCGCCGTACCTGTCCAAGCTGGACCTCGAGCGATACGGGCTGATCTGGAGATGGGCAGAGGTGGACTGCGCGCATCCGCTCGACAACGGGGACGCCGGGGTTCTGTACCGCTCGCTGGAGCAGACGGCTGCGGGACTCGGCGCTGACGGGCCTCGATGGCAACGCATGTTCGGTGACTTGTCGACTGGGTTCGATGCGCTGGCGTCCGATCTGATGCGCCCGATCGTCAATGTTCCGCACCATCCGCTGCGGCTCGCAGCTTTCGGTCCGCGAGCGCTGCTTCCGGCAACGGTGACCGCCAAACTGTGGAAGACGGACAAGGGGAAGGCGCTGTTCGGCGGGGTTGCCGCACACGCCTTCTATCCACTCAACCGTCCGGCCACCTCGGCGGTGGGATTGATGATCACTGCTGCTGGTCACCGCTACGGTTGGCCGGTTGCCGAGGGAGGTTCGCGGTCGATCACCGACGCGATGGCTGCGATGCTCCTCGATCACGGCGGCAAGATCGACACCGGCGTTCGGGTTCGTACGGCCTCCGAGATTCCGGACGCCGATGTTGTTCTGCTGGATGTCAATCCGGGGGGTGCGCTCGAAATTCTGGGCGATCGACTCCCTGGCCGAGTGGCGAGGGCCTATCGAAAGTTCAAGCAGGCTCCCGGAGCATTCAAGGTCGATTTTGCGATCGAAGGTCATGTGCCGTGGACCAATCCGGACTGTGCTCGGGCCGGAACTGTCCATCTGGCAGGTGGTTTCGACGAAATCGTGGCCGCTGAGCGTGAGACGAATTCAGGCCGCATGCCGGACCGGCCGTTCGTGCTGCTAGGTCAGCAATACCTGGCTGATCCCACCCGATCTGCCGGGAACGTTCATCCGCTGTATGCCTATGCGCACGTGCCTCACGGTTACGCCGGCGACGCTACGGAGGCGATCATCCGTCAGATCGAGAGGTTTGCGCCAGGATTCCGGGAGCAGATTGTCGCGACGTCGAGCAGTGGTACAGCTGACCTGGCAGAGGACAATCCGAATCAGGTAGGCGGCGACATCATCGGAGGTGCCAACACCGAACTGCAGGTTGTCTTGCGTCCGCGCGTCGCAGTCGATCCGTACAGCACGGGGATCGCGGGCACTTACCTGTGCTCGGCCTCGACCCCGCCGGGTGCCGGAGCACATGGAATGTGCGGGTACAACGCAGCCGAATCGGCTCTGAAGTACCTGCGACGAAAGGGTGCGGAAGTTCTGTGAGTAGTCCATCGCACAAGGAGCGAGGCGCCGGTGCGATGCGGCGCCTCGCCCGAGTGCCTGCAGCCGCGGAGCCGGAAGTGCTTGCGGTGGTTGCCGAGTTGGCACGACGACTCGACGAGCGCAGCGCCGACATCGCGCGTGAGATGGCCTTCATGATGGCTCACGAAATCGACCAATTGGATGCAGACGCCAAATTGCTCGAAATGCTCGAGGCCAGCGTGCAGGGAAACATCACGACGATCATCCACGTATTGGCCAACGACATTCCGATCGATCATCTCCAACCCACCACTGCTGCAGTGGAATACGCGCTGCGTCTGGCGCAGCGGGATGTCCCGTCCAACTCCCTTGTCCGGGCCTATCACATGGGCCAAGGCGATCTGATGCGGATCTGCCACGACGAGATCAGCACACTGGATATTCCGGCGCGACTCACTTTGGCTGTCCTGAAACACACTTCGGACGTGGTCTACAGCTACATCGACTGGATCACGCTCTACGTCTTCGACGCGTACGAGCGGGAACGCAGTCGATGGATGGCAGCGCAGGGAAACCTCCATTCGGCCGCAATCCACGCCCTCCTGTCCGGCGCCAACGCAGATACCGCTGCTTTCGAAGCGGAGACCGGGTACCGCCTCGGTCAGAACCACGTCGCCCTGGTGGTCTGGTCGACGTGGGATGCCGACGTCATGGGCATCAATACGCTGGACCGACTCGTACGTGATCTCGGCGCAGCGGCGGGAGCGGACAAGCCGCCGATCATCACCGCCATCGATCGGCGCACGGTGTGGGCGTGGCTGCCGTTCGGTCGCCGGGTGCCTGCGCCGGATCCGGAGGTTCTCGCGGCGGCAGTGCCGTTGGACGGCGGGGCGCGGGTGGCAATCGGACTGCCGGGGTCAGGGGTCGACGGTTTCAAACGGTCCCACGAACAGGCAACCGCCGCCTATTCGGTTGCTGCCGTCCCGGATACACCGCAGCGACCTGTGGTGAGCTTCGGAGACCGCGGCGTCGCTGTGGTTTCACTTCTGTCCGAGAACATCGATTCGACGAAGTCATGGGTCTGGGAGGTGCTTGGCCCGTTGGCGGAAGATACGCCCTCTGCTGCATCCTTGCGGACGACGTTGAGTGTGTACTTTGCACATGGTGAAAGTCATCTGCACACTGCCAATCACATGAATCTGCACCGGAATACGGTGAAGTATCGCATCAATAAGGCGCTCGGCGATCCAGTTGCTGCCGGCCGAGACAAGTTGGATCTTGCTCTGGCCCTGCAGGTTTGTGAGTTGTTGGGCAGATCGGTCTTGCGCCCCGCGCGAACGTCGTGAGTTGTGGAAAGTTGTGGACGCGCCACGGCCTGTGGGCTCCGTATCGGGTTTTGATGTCCGATGCGGAGCCTGGCCGTGTTCTGTTGTGCCTGAGGTTCTTCTCAGGTTTTGAAGGTGGTGTTCGCCGGCCTGGGTTGCTGTCCGGGGTCGATCGAGGGTGGTGGGATGAACCACGGCTTGTTGTCGACTCCTATTCGGATTTCCCATTTCCCGACGAACCCTGATTTTCGGTGCATCAGTCGGTGGTGTGAACGGCACAGCAGCACCAGGTTGTTCATCACCGTCGGGCCGCCGTTGGCCCAGTGCCGGATATGGTGCGCATCCGTCCAGGCCGGTACACATGTGCAGCCGGGGAACGCGCAGCCCTTGTCCCGGGCGATCAACGCCACTCGCTGTTCGGCGGTGACCAATCGTTTTCCTGGTCTCGCATCCAAGGGCGCGCCGTGATCGTCGAGCAGAACAGTGGACAGGAAACAATCGCACCCAAGGAGTCTGGTCTGCGAGACCGAGAGCGGCCCCAGCCACGGCATGTGCCCGACATCAAGATCAGACACAGCCACTCCACCACCATCAGTTGGTGTGGCGGCGCAGTCCCGATGCTCCGCCAAATCACGGGCGTTGATGTGCACGTTCACATGCGGACGCTGACCACCATCCGTACCGGTCTTCGCGCAGTCCAGGTAACGGCGGATCAGTTCGGTGAACCCGTCCGCGGTGCGTTTCGCCGCCGACCGAGAATCGGGAGTCCCGTCCGGTGCCGGGGTCGGCATCGTCAGATTCGACAACGCCGACAACAGCATCTCACCGGTGAGGGCGTCGAAATCGCCGCGCACCACCACCCGACCGTTCAATGTCGACGCGATCCGCAACTCATTGAGATCGACATCCTCGGCGGGCGGGATCTCATCGGACTCGAACAACCGCTCCAAGGTCGCGATCACGTTCCGCACTTTCGTCGTCGTCGCCTCCACCCCCGACGCAGCAGCCAACAACAAATCGATGCACTTCGGTAGCGCCTCCTCCGGCATGCCTTTCGGCGGTGATTCACAGAACGCCACGATCAAAACGGCATGCTCGAAGGAGCAATCCCCGCCATCGAACCGAGCCGCCACCGCCGGAAACGGCCGCAAAGCTGCACCCAGGGCGGCGATCTTCTTCCCGTCCCGAACCTGCAACATCGTGTTGGCCGCCAACCAGGACCCCACACCGCGGCTGGCAATCACCTGATCATCCGGACGCAACGACAACTCGTCCACCACAGCCACTCGAACTGCTTCCAGGCGCAGAATCTCCGCGCTCGCCGACACCGCAGCCGCACGTAACTCAGAAGCAGGTAACTGCCACAGACGTCCGCGTAACCCCACCGCAGAACCAGACACCACGTCCGACAACAAGACACTCATTGAATCCCCCGATCCCCTCCCCAAATCATATTCGAATATGTGTTCGAGTCAAGGGGTTGTTCACCACCGAATCGGCCTGACTCTGTGATGTCAGCGGGTTGTCATACTGTGGTCGAGTGACTTCGCCGTGGACAGCTGGGCAGGTGGCGTCGGTAGCTCCGGACGCCGCATCGCTGGCCGCTGCGCGCAAGTTGGCTGGTTCGTGGAGCCATGCCGGCAACAGGGGTCTCGCGCTCTGGGGGCTGTGTCAGGGCAGCGGCTCGAAGCCGTATCAAGCAGTGGTCGACCTGAGGGGCCCTGCATACAAGTGCTCGTGCCCCAGTCGAAAGTTTCCGTGCAAACATGCTCTAGGGCTGCTGGTGGAATGGTCGGAAGGGCGTGTGCCGTCGACGGACGAGCCCGCCGACTTCGCGGCAGAGTGGTTGTTGCGCCGCGAGGAGAAGGCCGAGACCCGCGGCGAAAGGGCTGAGACCGGCGACGAGGCCCCCAAGAAGGCTCCCGACCCGGCGACAGCGCAGAAGCGCGCCGACCGCGTTGCGAGCGGGCTCGTCGAATTGGACCTGTGGATCACCGATCAGATCCGCAGTGGTCTGGCAGCGATGGACACATCCTGGGCGGGCTTCGACGCAGTAGCTGCTCGAATGGTGGATGCTCAGGCGCCTGGTGTCGCAGGCACACTTCGAGCCTTGGCGGGCACCGTTGCGTCTACCGAGAACTGGCCCGAGAAAGTCCTCGACGAGTTGGCTCGGTTGCACCTGCTGGTTGCTGCGCATCAGAAGCTGTCCGAGTTGCCGGAAGATCTTGCCTATTCGGTGAAAGCACACGTCGGCTATCCGGTCTCAACCGAGAGTGTGATGGAATCGATTCCGGTGAAAGAGAACTGGATGATTCTCGGTTCCGGGATCACCGAGGAGAAGCGACTGTTCACCCGAACGGTGTGGATGCTCGGCAGGAATTCGAAGCGGTGGGCCATGCTGCTCGACTTCTCCCACGGGTCGGCCAATTTTGCCACCGAAACGCCGCCAGTCGGGTTTCTGCTCAACGCCGATGTTCATTTCTATCCCGGTGCCGCGGCATTGCGGGCGCGGATAGGGGTCACGCACGGAGAGCCGGAGCCCTTCACAACCATGCCGTTCGGAAGCATCGACACTGCGTTGCAGCAGTTTACCGATGCCCTCGCCGCGGATCCATGGTTGCGCTCGTGGCCGGCAGTGATCAGTTCGGTGGTCCCGTCGTTCGTCGACGGATCATGGTTTGTCGTCGACGAATCGGGCACAGCGCTTCGGGCAGAGGGTGATTCGGATCTTCTGTGGAAGTTGCTCGGCATTTCCGGCGGTTACCCGGTCACAGTCTGCGGAACGTGGAACGCGCTGGCTTTTACTCCGATCTCGGTTTTCACGGGAGGGCAGGTGATCGTGCTGTGAGTACATTGATCTCAGCGGCCCTCCTTGGGACAGCCAGAACAGCAACAACATTCGAGGAGCTGCCGGCTGAAGTGCGTGGCTACGCTCGCGAACTCGACGGCGATCCTGCCGAGATGCTTCTCGCAGGAGCAGCGTTGGAGAGGGCGTACCGCCGTGGCGGTGCGGGCTCCACCACGGCGGCGGTGCCGACACCTGCGCCAGACGATGTTCGATTCACGCTGCCGGAATCCTCATCGGCGCATCTGCTGTCGATGCTCGCGGCCAAGGCGACCTTGCTCGACGAATGGTTCGCAGTCGCGTTGGAGCACAATTACCGTGCGCCTGATCATCTGGTCGCCGAGTTGCTTTCCTTTGCACGTGCAAGTGAAGCTCACCGGGAGAGCATCCTGCAGATTGTCGGCGAGCGTGGTCGATGGCTTGCCGCGCAAAACCCCGAGTGGAGCAAGCTCGTCCGAACCAGGGATGCCAACCCGGACGTGTGGCGTCACGGAAGTTCGTCGCAGCGCACACAGTGGCTGATGGACACTCGTCGAACAGATCCCGCGCTGGCGCTGGCCGAACTCCGAAAGTCCTGGGGCACCGAGCGGGGCGAACAGAAGGCTGCCTTCGTCGCGGCGCTGGCAAACGGGCTGAGCACGGATGATCAACCATTGTTGGAGGAAGCCCTCGACGACCGTCGCAAGGACGTGCGACGTGCGGCAGTGGAAGTACTCGGACAACTCCCCGAATCGGAGTTCGGGGAGAGAATGGCTGCTCGGGTTCGGAAATGGGTGCGGGTGGAAAGGAAACTCGTTCGGTCCACGCTCGTCATCGTTCCGCCTGAGGAAGTCGATTCAGCGGCGAGGCGAGACGGCATCGAAGACCGGCCGAATCCACACACCGACTATCGTGCCGAGTATGTGCGTCAGGCGATCGGTTCTGCGCCGTTGTCTCTGTGGAACAACATGATCGGTGGACCAGGCAAGGTCTTGGGGATGAGCGTTGACGAAAGCTGGGAGCCGATCCTTCACGACGCGTGGTCCACCGCCGCAGTCGCGCAGAACAATACGGAATGGGCGCTGGAACTCTTTCGTATGCGCGGCACCGCCACCGATCGGCGCGTGCTCCCGTTGGTGCCGGCCAAGGCGCTGGCTGATCTGTTGAGGTCCGGAAACGGCGACGCCAACGTTCTGCACCCGGGCCGGGCAGCGATCTACGACGCTCTGCGAGGTCCATGGCCCGAGGACATCACCCGGGCAGTGGTGGCCCAGTGGGAACGAGTTGCGGCCAGACGTGCCGACGGAGGCGCCAAGGCCGGCGAATTCTCACGCTACAAGTACGTCGCATCGCTGCGCCTGGCCGAGACTCGATTTCCTTACAGCGCAGTAACTTTGCTGGAGCGTGCTGCGGAACGTGCACGTGACCCGGACTGGCGGCAGACCTTCGCCAGAACTGCCAGCGTCATCACCCACCGCAAGACCCTGCTCGAGGAGCTCACATGACTGACAGCGTAACCGTGCCCACCACGGAACCGGAAAAGCTCGCGGAACCGGAAAAGCTCGCGCAACCGGCAAAGCTGATGCGGCCCCACGCAGAGCAGGAGTACGCGCTCGAACTCGAAGCACTGGCCGCGCAGGATGCTCGTCCGCGTCCACCGTCGTGGAACTTGTCGCCCTGGGCCGTCGTGACGTATCTGTTGGGTGGCACTCTCGACGACGGAACCGTCATTTCGCCGAAGTACGTCGGTCCACGGAGGTTGATGGAAGTGGCCGTCGCAACTCTTGCCACCGACCGGGCGCTACTGCTGTTGGGGGTTCCCGGTACGGCCAAGACCTGGGTCTCCGAACATCTTTCGGCCGCAATCTCGGGTGCGTCGACGCTCCTGGTCCAGGGCACGTCGGGCACGCCCGAGGAAGCTATCCGCTACGGCTGGAACTACGCACGTCTTCTCTCCGAGGGGCCGACCGCCGGTGCGCTGGTGCCTTCTCCCGTGATGACGGCGATGGAAACCGGGAAGATCGCCCGCGTCGAAGAGTTGACGCGCATTCCGGCCGACGTGCAGGACGCCCTCATCACCATTCTCTCCGAGAAGACGTTGCCGGTGCCGGAGCTGGGCATCGAGGTGCAGGCAGCCAAGGGCTTCAACCTGATCGCTACCGCCAACGATCGCGATCGCGGTGTCAACGACCTGTCGTCCGCACTGCGTCGACGGTTCAATACCGTAGTCCTCCCTTTGCCGGCCAGCGAGGAAGACGAGGTGGCCATCGTGGCACGTCGAGTCGAACAGCTGGGCGCAGCACTGGAATTGCCGACAACCCCCGCAGCAGCCGAGGAAATTCGCCGGGTCGTCACCGTGTTCCGGGAACTGCGATCAGGCACGACCACCGACGGCCGCACCAAGTTGAAGTCCCCGTCCGGAACTCTGTCGACGGCGGAGGCGATCTCGGTGGTCACCAACGGTTTGGCGTTGTCTGCGCATTTCGGGGACGGCGTACTGCGGGCATCCGACGTCGCTGCCGGAATCCTGGGCTCGGTGATCAAGGATCCGGTCGCAGACAAGGTGGTGTGGAACGAGTACCTCGAGGCAGTAGTGCGTGAACGCGGCGAGTGGTCCGACTTCTACCGGGCGTGCCGCGAGGTCACCGGGTGACCATCGTGATTCCGGACCTGCGTGTCCGGGTCTTCGGTATCCGTCACCACGGCCCGGGATCTGCTCGTTCGGTTCGGCAGGGTCTGGAAGAGTTCTCGCCTGACGTCGTCCTGATAGAAGGGCCTTCGGACGCAGACCCGTTGGTGATGCTGGCGGCGTCGGAATCGATGGAACCACCGATTGCGTTGCTCGCGTACGCCACTGGCGAACCGTCGAACGCGGCATTCTGGCCGTTTGCGGTGTTCTCACCCGAATGGCAAGCGCTGCAGTGGGCTGCGAAGAACGGTGTGCAGGCACGGTTCTGCGATCTGCCCGCCTTCAACGTGTTGGCGGATCAGGGGATTCGTACTGTCCGCGAGGGCGATCCTCTGTCGGAACTGGCCGCGGCCGCGGGTTTCGACGACACCGAGCGCTGGTGGGATTCGGTGATCGAATCGAGCTCGGGCGCAGATTCTTTCGATGCGATCACCGAGGCGATGGAGGCGCTGCGTGAGACAGTGCCGATCGACGAGGAGACAGCGCATCGCGAAGCGTATATGCGTCAGGTGCTGCGAAAGACGTTGAAAGATGGCGCTGAGCGGGTAGCGGTCGTCTGCGGAGCCTGGCACGCGCCGGCGTTGGTCGGAGCCTTGGGGCCGGCGGCACCCGATGCTCGCATCCTCAAAGGAATGTCCAAGGTCAAGACCTCGCTGACGTGGGTTCCCTGGACTCACTCACGTCTGGCATCGGCATCGGGTTACGGCGCCGGAATTACCTCGCCGGGCTGGTATCACCACCTGTTCACCGCGAACGACAAGACGATCACGCGGTGGCTCACCAAAGTTGCGCGGGTGCTCAGGGACGAGGACCTTCCGATCTCGAGTGCTCACGTCATCGAAGCTGTCCGGTTGGCAGATACGTTGGCGGCACTGCGTTCTCGACCCTTGGCGGGATTGTCGGAGGTCACCGAGGCAACGAGGTCGGTGATGTGCGACGGGAACGACGTTCTTCTGGATCTGATCACGCGAAGATTGGTTGTGGGCGAAGCGCTGGGCGCGGTGCCCGAAGAAACTCCGACGGTTCCGCTCGAAGCAGACCTGCGAGCACGTTCAAAGACTTTGCGGCTCAAACAACAAGCGGGAGCCAAGAATCTCGATCTGGACCTGCGACGCGACATCGACGTCGAGCGTTCCCAGTTCCTGCACCGACTGGGGATCCTCGAGATCGATTGGGGGACCCCGGCCGACAGTGAGGTCCGTTCCACCGGAACGTTCCGGGAGACTTGGGCGCTGCAATGGAAGCCCGAATTCTCGGTCTCGGTGATCGAGGCGTCGCTGTGGGGCACGACGGTGGCTGCAGCGGCAACATCACGTGTCGTCTCGAAGATCAACGAGCCGGACATCTCTCTCGCGTCACTGATCGGACTACTGGAGAACTCGCTCCTGGCGAACCTGCCGGCAGCGTTGTCCGCTGTGCTGGAAAGTGTGAAAACGGTTGCGGCACTAGATCATGACGTGTCGCACCTGATGGCGGCGCTGCCCACGCTGACGCGAACGCTGCGGTACGGCGATGTGCGCGGAACCGACGTGTCGGCATTGGTCGACGTCGCCGACAGCCTGTTGATCCGCATTTGCACCGGCCTCGCAGTCGCCGTCACGGGCCTGGACGATCCCAGTGCCGAGGAGTTTCGCGAACACCTCGACAAGGTTCACTCGGCAGTCATGGTTCGTGACGATCGCGATGCGAGCGCACGGTGGCTGCAGGCCATGGCCGGCGTGATCGACCGTGACGACGTCAACGGATTACTCGTCGGCCGGATGGTGCGGCTACTGCGCGACAGCGGTTCGATCACGGAAACCGCTGCAGCCCAGCGCTTGTCTCGGGCCCTGTCCGTGGGAAGCACGCCGACAGCCAAAGCCGGGTGGGTCGACGGGTTTCTCGGTGGAGGAGGGCTTGTGCTCGTTCACGATCGAGCGTTGCTCACGCTGATCGACACGTGGGTTCGCCAACTTCGTGAGCAGGACTTCATCGACACGCTTCCACTGCTTCGACGTACGTTCGGAGCGTTCGAGGCGGGGGAGCGTCGAGCGATCGGTCAGGCGGTCAGAGGTGGACGACGCGTCGAAACGACAGTGGAGACCGATGCTCGACGCGGCAGAGCGGCAATGGCGGTCGTTGCGGACATCTTGGGGGTGGGCGCATGAGCGACGACGATCAGCGCCTTCGACGCTGGAGACTGATGCTCGGGGAATCCGCCGAAGAATCGACGGGTGGGCTGGGCCAACCGGGCGAGCGTCGAATGGATGCAGCTCTTGCCGCACTCTACGATTCGTCCGGCCCGACCAAGGGGCGACGCCGCTCAGCCGGATTGGGGGCGTCGGCTCCGTCCGTCGCCAGATGGCTCGGCGATATCCGGACGTACTTTCCCGGCACGGTGGTGCAGGTGATGCAGAAGGACGCGATCGACCGACTGGGTTTGGCGCAGTTGCTGCTCGAACCGGAACTGCTCGATGCCGTCGAGCCCGATGTGCATCTGGTCGGGACGCTGCTGAGCCTCAACCAGGTCATGCCGGAGGCCAGCAAGGCCACTGCTCGAATGGTCGTCGGCAAGGTGGTTCGGGAAGTCGAAGAGCGAATCGCGCAGAAAACGAAGGCCGCAGTGACCGGGGCACTCAATCGTTCGGCCAGAACGTCGAATCCGAAGTTGCGTGACATCGACTGGGACCGAACCATCCGAGCAAATCTGTCGCACTACCTTCCGGAGTATCGAACCGTCGTCCCCGAGCGGCTCGTCGGATACGGCCGCAAGTCGAAATCCGTGCAGCGCGACGTAGTCCTGGCGATCGACCAATCGGGTTCGATGGCGTCCAGCGTCGTCTACGCGTCCGTGTTCGGCGCGGTGTTGGCGTCGATGCAGGCGCTGAAGACTTCGCTCGTGGTTTTCGACACTGCCGTCGTCGACCTGACGGACAAACTGTCCGATCCAGTCGACGTCCTTTTCGGGACCCAACTTGGTGGGGGCACGGACATCAACCGCGCAATCGCGTACAGCCAGTCACTGATCTCGCGTCCTGCCGAGTCGATGTTCGTTCTGATCTCGGACCTCTACGAGGGCGGTATTCGCAACGAGATGTTGCGCCGGATGGCCGCCATGAAGAACTCCGGCGTTCAAGTCGTGGTTCTACTGGCACTCTCGGACGACGGGGCACCGTCGTTCGATCACGACAATGCAGCGTCGCTGAGTGCCCTCGGGATTCCCGCGTTTGCGTGCACGCCGGACAAGTTTCCGGAACTGCTGGCGGTGGCTCTGGAACGCGGGGACGTGTCGGCTTGGGCGGATCAGCTCAGCCTCGAACAGCACTGACCGGTCTGCTTCGAGAACCTGAACACCGGGTACACCCGCACGATGGGTGACGGACAGGTTGCTGGTTCGACGACGCAGGCGGGTTCAGGACTGGTTCTCACGGTGTTGGCATCCAGCCAATTCCTGATGACCTTGGACAGTTCGGTCATGAACGTTTCGATGGCAACCGTCGCCGAGGACGTCGGCACGAGCATCACCGGTATTCAAACCGCGATCACGCTGTACACCCTGGTCATGGCGACGCTGATGATCACGGGCAGCAAGCTGGGGTCGATGATGGGTCGTCGCCGGGCCTTCGCGCTCGGCTTGATCATCTACGGCGCAGGTTCTCTGACAACGGCGCTCGCTCCCAATCTTGCGGTCCTGCTGATCGGATGGTCGTTCCTCGAAGGCGTCGGTGCGGCACTCATCATGCCCGCGATCGTCGCGCTCGTCGCCACCAACTTTCCGGCTCAGAAGCGCCCGGCTGCCTACGGTCTGGTCGCTGCCGCCGGCGCGATGGCCGTGGCGGTCGGGCCGCTGATCGGCGGCGCCGCGACGACATTTGCGTCATGGCGTTACGTGTTCGTCGGCGAAGTCGTGATCGTTGTCCTGATCTTGCTGGTGCTCAGCAAGGTGGTCGACGTCCCACCGTCGAAGTCGCGCCTCGACTACGTCGGATCGATCTTGTCCGTGGTGGGACTGGGCATGATCGTCTTCGGTGTACTGCGCTCGAGCGAGTGGGGTTGGGTGCAGGCCAAACCCGACGGACCGCAGTTGGTCGGGCTTTCCCCGGTGGTGTGGCTGCTGATCGCCGGGCTCCTGGTCGTGTACGGATTCCTGCGCTGGGAGGGACGCCTGGCCGCTGCGGGGAAGGAGCCGTTGCTTGATCCGGCGATGCTGCGAAACCGCGAGCTCAGTGGCGGACTTTCCATGTTCTTCGCGCAGTTTCTGGTCCAGGCGGGCGTGTTCTTCGCGGTCCCGTTGTTCTTGTCCGTAGTTCTGGAGCTCAGTGCCCTGGAGACGGGCGTTCGCATCCTGCCGTTGTCGGCGGCGCTCGTCGTGGCGGCGATCGGTATTCCGAAGCTACGGCCTACCGCGAACCCGCGACGCGTGGTCCGAGTCGGATTGTTGGTCATGGTCGTCGGCATTCTGATGCTCGTTGCAGGCATGGACCCCGGCGCCAATGCGGCGATCGTGATGATTCCCATGCTGTTCATGGGTTTCGGCTTGGGGTGCCTGTCTTCGCAGCTCGGAGCCGTCACGGTGTCCTCGGTCCCGGACGAGCGCAGCACCGAGGTCGGCGGGTTGCAGAACACCGCCACCAACCTCGGCGCTTCCTTGGGAACTGCCCTGATCGGATCGGTTCTCATTGCCACTCTCACGACGTCGGCGATCGCCGGAATCGAAGACAATCCGGCGGTTCCGACATCGGTGCAGCAGCAAGCGAGCACCGACATGGCCTCGGGCGTGCCGTTCCTGTCGACGACGCAACTCCGATCCGCTCTCGATGACGCCGGCGTCGCCGAGTCCACGGCGGATGCGATCGTGGACGTGAACGAAGAAGCCAGGCTGGACGCGTTGCGTGTCGCTTTTGCCGTGGCAGCGCTGCTCGCAATCGCCGCGTTGTTCCCGACCGCTCGAATCCCCCGCGTCGCGGTCGGCGACAAACGTGGTTCGAGCTAAGAATCAGCAATCGCGGATCGACCTGGACGATCGACGGAACGACCTCTGGATATAGTGATCTGCGCACAATCGATTCGTCAGATGGCTACCGTTGTGAAGGAAACAAGCAGCGAGTCTGAAACACTGACGTTTCACCGGATAAGGGTTCGGTGGGGAGCCAGGGGAGGTTCGGATGGCCAGGCGAGCGGATTCGACGCCCGCTGATGGCGCCTGCGCAGATGTCGGGATGCCTCGCTGATGAGCCGTCCGAGTCGATTGGGCAGGCAAGATCCTGCTTCGGAGGCCGACTGCAACAGCCTGTTTCGCCGTCAGATAGACGAAGCTGCAGCCGTCGCGCCGTTCGCCAATCTTGCGTACATGGCGAGTTTGGTCGTGATTCTGACCTACACCGTCCCGCCCGGACGTCAGACGCTCAGGTGGTTGGGTGGCGCCCTCATCTTTCTCGTCCTCGCGAATTCGATCCGAGTATGGATTCCCCTTCGCTGGCGGCCGTCGAAGCACACCCCGCGCTACGACTACGTGGGTCTGCTCGTCGAAGTGATCGTGGTCGCGACCCTCGACGTCACACTTTTCGCTCTGCTCTTTCACGACATGGACGTCTTCCGCGACTTGGTTCTGATCGCGACGATGGCCGGGATCATGGGCGCCGGGACCGTGACGTTCTCGAGTCTGAGATCGGTGAGCCTGACCTGGATCTACATTCACGGCCTCGGCGTCTTCACTGTTCTCGTCGTCCACGCCGAACCACACTTTCGCATACTTGCGATTCAGTTGTGCATCTACATGTTTGCGCTCACCGTAGGGGCGGTCTATCTGTCGGCCTCTTTCCAGAGACGTTGTCTCGCAGAGTTTCAGGCGGAATCCGAGCGTCAGACTGTGGCGTTGTTGCTCGACGGTTTCGAGGGCGGTTCCCGCGACTGGCTGTGGGAATGCGACACCAACGGCCGGTTCTCCCACACCTCGGCACGTCTCGCCGAGGTCGCAGGTATGACGGTGGACGAGTTGCAGCAACTCACCTTCGGACAACTCCTCACCAGACTCCAGATCGCATCGAGTCCGGAGGGGCGTGCGGCCGCGGCCCAGATGATCGACAAACTCGAATCGAGTGCTCCCTTCCGGGACACTGTCGTGCCGGTGCATGTCGACGGTAGGCGACGCTGGTGGTCTCTTTCCGGCAATCCACGGGTCCTCGAATCCGGCGTGATTCTGGGTTGGCGCGGTGTCGGTTCCGACATCACGGAGAGGTATGTCCACGAGCAGGAGATCCTTCGCCTTGCGGCCACCGACTCGTTGACCGGGTTACCGAACCGTCGTGCGTTCGGAGTGGCGCTCGAGGAAGCGATCGATTCCCGCGTGCCGGAGAAGCAGGTTCTCGTCGGGATTCTCGACCTCGACAACTTCAAATCGGTGAACGACACCCTTGGCCATCCGATCGGGGACCAATTACTTCTCGAAGTCACGAAACGCCTTCGCGACGTGATCGGTTCGGACATGTGCTCGCGGATGGGCGGTGACGAATTCGGGCTGATCGTCTGTACGTCTTCGCGCGACGATCCCGGTGTGATCTTCGATCGGTACCTGGAAGTGCTGCACGAACCATTCTTCGTCGAAGGCAATCGGATCGAAGTGCGGGCCACGATCGGTTACTCGAGCGCGCCCGAGGATTCGACGGACGCCGACGGATTGGTGATGCTGGCAGATCTGGCTCTGTACGAGGCGAAGTCGACGGGACGCAATCGAGTGGGCAAGTTCTCGCCGCTGCTGCGGGCGAGGGCATCGGCGCGGGCAACGGCGTTGCACGAGCTGAACAGAGGGATCGAGGAAGGGCAGTTCGATCTCCATTACCAGCCTCAGGTCGACACTCAGACCGGTGAAGTGGTGGCCTTCGAGGCTCTTCTTCGGTGGAACCATCCCAGCCGCGGCCTCATCGGGCCCAGCCAGTTCATCTCGGTGGCGGAGGAAACCGGAATGATCATTCCCCTCGGTGCGCAGGCAATGGCGATGGCGACCGCCGCCGCTGCGGGGTGGCCGACCGGAATTGGCGTCTCGGTCAACGTTTCACCAGTGCAGTTGGTGTCGCGAGAGTTCGGTGCGATGGTGAAGAAAGCGCTGACGGATTCGGGCTTGCCTCCGCAACTGCTGCAGCTCGAAATCACCGAGACAGGTGTTGTGGACGATCGCGCGATCCGGGATCTCTACAAGCTGCGTGAGCTCGGGGTCACCGTCGCACTCGACGATTTCGGCACCGGCTATTCGTCCTTCGCCACGCTCCAGAGACTTCCAATCGACGTTCTCAAGATCGATCGCATGCTGGTCACCGACTCGGACGATCCGAAGATGTCCGTGGTGAAGTCCATTGTCGAATTGGCCGCGGCCCTCGGTATGAAATCGTTGGCCGAGGGCGTGGAGACCATCGAGCAGTTCCGCCGCGTCCAGTGGGTCGGGTGTGACCTGGTCCAGGGTTACCACATCAGCAAGGCTCTGACCGCTGAGCGCGTCGATGTGTATCTTGCCGCGACGGACACGGAAACCGGGCGCAGCGTCCACCCACTTACGTGGCTGTGAATCAGATCTGAGCCGAGCGGATCGTATTACCGCCTGCCGCCTTCGCTTGATACATCATCGAATCCGCGACATTTGTCGCCGCCAGGATTGCGGAAGCACCGCCGCTCCACGCCTTCGATTCGGCGGTCATCATCACCGCTCCGACGCTCACCGTTGTGGGGATCGCGTCGGAACAATCCGACAGCGCCGCGTTTATCCCTTCGATCAACAGGGTTGTCGATTCGGGATCGCCGGCGATGACGGCCAGGTATTCTTCCCCGCCGGTTCGAGCGATGACTCCGCGTTCGCCGAGATGTGTGCTCAATCGGTTCGCGGTTCTCCTGATGACATGATCGCCTTCGGCATGACCGTGAAGATCATTCACCGTTTTGAATTTGTCGATATCGACGACGATGAAGGCGAGAGATGAAGAATCGTCTCGGGCGCTCTCGAAGAGATCGCCGACTGCCCCTTCCAGTCCCCGACGGTTGAACAGTCCAGTGAGGGGATCCCGGTCCGAATACTGGGCATCGCGGTAGAGAGTGCGCCAAGTCAGGTGCGCAAAAATGGGAACGAGTGTGACAGCTCCGAAAAGAACGGTGCCGCGGGCCAGAAGCGTCGTGATATCGACGTCGCCTTCCAGATATGCAAGAACGAAAACGGTGGTCGTGACGGTCGTCGACCAAACGACATGAGCGACAAGCCACTTTGCGCTGACAAAAAGCGTCGCAAAGGTTCCGGTGACCGCGAAGACGATGCAACCGAACGTCCCGGACGAGCGATCCGGCACCAGGAGGACGGCAGCCGCGATCCCGAGATCTGCGAATATTCCGAATGCAAGCAACCCCCGGCGTCCGGGAAACGGTTGTGTGAACCAGCATGCGGCGATTCCCACACACGTACAGATCATGAAAATCGAAAGAGCTTTGCCGGGGGTGGTCGGCGGCGTATCTGGACCGATCAATTTGTAGAAAGCGGACAGTCCGAAGATGATCGTCATCATTCCGAGCAAGGTTCGGAAGATCGGAATGATTGCCCGGCCGGATCTCTGGTGCTTTATCCACTCGTAGTCGTGTGGTTCGTTGAACCATTCGTGAAGTGTTCGCCAAGAACTGTGCCCCTCGGAGGCGATGACAGGGCTCGGCATGCTGTCCATTTTGCCTTGAATTTAGGTAAAGAGAAAATCTATGTTCGACCGCTTCCATCGGATCGGCTCTTTTCGGGGAAGAGGTTCAATTATCGAGTCGAGCGCTTACTCGATGCTTGTTTCAAGCTTTCTTCGAACTGCTGTGTGCGTTGTTCGAGGCGGTCGCGAACGATCCGACTTTTCGCGTACGAGACTTTCTCACGCCGTGAGCGGCGAGGATGACCCCCAGCGCGACCAGGCTTTGGACGAATTCCGCGCGCGTGGGTTCGTTGAGACCCATTCCCACCAGGATCACGAGAATCAGACCAGTGACCACTATCGGCAGGCCGGGATACAACCAGACACGGAATTTCAGAATCTCGGGGCTTTCGCGTTCCCATCGGCGTCGGAGGCGTAGTTCGGATACACAGATCAGGATGTAAACGAACAAGCAGATTGCGCCCGACGAATTCACGAGGAACAAGAAAATCGTATCCGGCCAGATGTAGCCGGCCGCGATACAGAAGTACCCGGCCACGGTGCAGGCGAGTACGCCCTTCACCGGCACGCCGCGGCTGTTGGTCCGTGTCATCCAGGCCGGCGCGTCGTTGTAGACGGAGAGTGCGAAGAGCATCCGTGACGCCGTGTACAGGCCGGAATTGAGGCAGGACAGCACCGCGACCAGAACCACGAGATTGAGAATGTCGGCGGCGCCGGGAATTCCGAGCAGGTCGAGTGCGGAGATGAACGGAGAATCGCCGACGACGAACGAATCCCACGGCAGCATCGTCACGAGGAGGAAGGTGGCGACAACGAAGAAGGCGAGAATGCGGAAGACGACCGTGTTCGTGGCCCGCCTGATCGCTCCGGCAGGTTCGGCGGATTCCGCTGCGGCGATCGTGACAAGCTCGGCTCCGGTCATGGAGAAGATCACGGCGACAACGCCCACCAGTACGGGGGTGAAGCCGTTCGGCAGAAATCCTCCGTGGCCGGTCAGATTGCTGAAATCGACTTCACTGCCGGGCCAGATGCCGAAGACGAACAGACTGCCGAGCACGATGAAGCCGATGATGACGGCGACCTTGATACCCGCAAACCAGTATTCAGCCTCGCCGAAGTTGCTGACGGAGAGAAGATTGACCCCGGTCATCACCAACAGGAGTACCGCTGACATGAGCCAGAGCGGGACACCATGGATCCACCGGGAGAGCAAGGTTGCTCCGACGACGGATTCGATGCCGACGACGATCACCCAGAAATACCAGTAGAGCCAGCCAGTGGTGAAACCCGCCCAGTCGCCCAACGCCATGCGGGCGTATTCGGTGAACGATCCCGTACACGGCTTGGCCACGGCCATTTCGCCGAGCATGCGCATCACCAGGAACACGATGATGCCGCAGATCGCGCACGTGATGACTGCGCCGGGGCCGGCCTGGTTGATGATTCCGCTCAGCCCGACGAAGAAACCGGCGCCGATGACGCCGCCCATGGAAAGCATGGTCAGGTGGCGCTTCTTCAAGCCTGTTTTGAGTGTCGAATGAACGCTGGCGGCTTCGGCTGTTTCGGTGCTGCTGTCGGGCATCTGGGCTCAGCTCCTATTGCATGACGCGATCAGTTCTTTCGGAGAGACGCTAAGCTCATCGTGTGATCCAGAACATGGACTTGATGTACAAATCTGAACTGGAAACTGTCAGTTCTGTCCACTGCCCATTTATCCACTGCCTTTCTATTCACTGCCCTTGGAGGTTCCGGTAATGCCGATGACTGTCCGGCGCCTGGCGGCCACCACCTCGCTCGGCCTCACGATCGTTGCCGGTCACGACGACGTGGATCTGTCGATCAGCTGGGCGCACGCAATCGAATTGCAGGATCCGACCCGTTGGCTCGCCGGTGGAGAGCTTGTCATGACGACGGGGCTGCATCTACCGCGTTCGGCGACAAAGCAATACGAGTACGTCGAGCGCATCGCGCAGACCGGTGCGGTGGCACTGGCGTTCGACACCGGCACCGTGCACGAGAGGGTGCCGGACGCGATCATCAGGGCCGGCGACGAACTGGGTTTTGCCGTGCTTTCCGTCGCCAAGGAGACGCCGTTCATCGCCATTTCGCGGGCCGTGATCGACGAACTGACCGCCGACCAGATACGAACGGTGCAGGCGGTGGTCGACGCGCAGGAGAAGTTGGCGCGTGCCCTGCTCGACGGGGTGCCGGCTCTGATCACTGCCCTGGGTCGAGCCGTTCACGCAGCAGTCTGTGTTCTCGATCGGGACGGCGCGGTGCTGGCTCTGACGGAAGGTACGAGTTCGTCTCTGCCCGAACGCATCAGGGAGCGATCAGGTAAGGAGCGCAGCCGGATCGTGGTGGACGACGACGGTCACCTGGCCATTCACCGCCTTGCTGTGAGCGGCACGCTGGCCGTGGCGTCCGAGGCCGCCTTGGATCAGTCCGAGCGATTGTTGGTGGGCCACACGGTGTCGCTGTTGACCATCGAGCTTGCCAAGCCGTTGCGGGTTGTCGATGCCGAACAGCGGCTGAGGTTGGCCGTTACGACGATGGTGCGCCAGGCCGGCGGTGACGTCGACGAAAGTCTGTTGCGGTACTTCGGATTCGAATCCGAAACCACGGTGGTGGCAACCGCCTTGACCGATGTCGGACCTTTGCTTGCGGCCACCGACATCACTTCAGCGGCCCTGGAAGAAGAGTCGGTGCCGTACCTGTTGGCCCCGCTGACTGACGGAACCGGTGTGTGGTTCGTCGTGAAAAGTGAAGTTGCGGAGAAGGTCACGCGCAGTGTGTATGCGAGAGTACGGGAGAATTCACGCCGGAGTATCAACGGTGGAATCGGTGGCGTCCGGCCGATTAGCGGTGTTGCGGCCAGTCTGCGCGAGGCCGTCTCTGCTGCCAAAGTGGGGCAGGTCGAAGGACACACACTCGTTCCGTTCTCGGAACTCGGGACTTTCAGTCTCTTGTTGAGTGTGCAGTCGAGCGATGTTCTGCAGTCGATCGCGGCCAGCGGTCTCGGTGTGCTGGAAGGCTACGACGCCGAGAACGGTTCCCGTCTGGTGGACTCGATCGAAGCGTTCCTGCACCACAATGGTCAATGGGAATCCGCTGCAGCGCAATTGGGTGTTCACCGGCACACGCTGCGTAACCGCATGGACAAGGCTGCCGAGTTGATCGGGAGAGATCTCGATTCCGCCCACACCCGGTCCGAGTTGTGGATCGCACTCAAAGCTCGTGAACTGCTGCAGGCGGAATCGAATTCAGATCACGCTCGGCCGCCCCTGAGATAGACGGTGGTGGTGTGAGTGAAGAACTCTCGCGCCGCGTCGCCTTGTTCCTTGGGTCCGTATCCACTCCTCTTCGCGCCGCCGAAAGGTACGTGGGGATCAGCGCCCGCCGATTCCGAATTCACGTGCAGGATCCCCACGTCCAGATCGTCGATACCGGCCAGTGCACTGGTCAGGTCTTGCGTGAACAATGCTGCGGACAAACCGAATTCGCCCTCGTTCGCCAAGCGGAATGCGTCTGCGGTTGTTGCTGCCCGCTGCACCGCCAGTACCGGGCCGAAGAGTTCCTCGAACCACAGTTCGGTGCTCGACGGTAGTTCCAGCACTGTCGGTTGGACGTAGTAGCCCGACTGCGGCGCTTCGGCGGTGGCCACAACCCTGGCGCCGCCGTCGACGGCTCGATTGATCCCGTCGATGATCGACTGCTGCGCGTATGCGCTGACCACGGGACCTGTCGTGACGTCGGGATCGAGTGGATCTCCGACTCTCAGTTGCTTGACTTCAACGGTCAGCCTGGCCAGGAATTCCTCGGCGATGGATTCATGGAGCACCAGACGTGAAGTGGCCGTGCATTTCTGGCCGGTTGACCGGAATGCACCCAGCATGACCTGCTCGACCGCAAGCTCGAGATCTGCGTCGGCAAGTACGACGGCTGCGTTCTTTCCACCCATTTCCGCCTGTACCGGAACTCCGCGCGCCGCAGCAGATCCCGCGATCTTTCGGCCGACGCCGGTGGAACCGGTGAAGGTGACGGCGTCGAGGTCCGGGTGATCGACCAGCGCTTCACCGGCCGCGCTGTCGGCGAGGATCATGTTCAGGACTCCGTCGGGTAGGCCCGCTTCGGTCAGTGCCTGCGCGAGACGGAAGGCCAGAAGGGGCACCGCGGCAGCCGGTTTCCAGACGACGGTGTTTCCGTACACCAAGGCAGGCGCAATCTTCCATGCCGGGATCGCGATCGGGAAGTTGAACGGCGTGACGACGCCTACCACGCCGAGAGGTTTGCGAGTGACGAGAATCTGCTCGCTGCTACGTGGGGAGGAATACACCGTTCCGGTCTCGCGGTCGGCGGCGTTGCCGTAGTAACGCAGAATCTGCGCTGCGCGGCGCACCTCTCCGATACCCTCGGCCAGCGTTTTCCCTTCTTCGCGGGTGAGTTCTTCGCCCCAGGCCTCAGCGTTGGATTCGATGATTTCCGCTGCACGAGTGAGGTATGCGCCGCGTGCGGACATCGGCAGGCGGGCCCAGTCGTTCGCGGCGATGCGGGCGACGCGAACACCGGTCGCCATTTCGGAGGCACCGGCGCGGCCTCCGGTGGCGACAACCTCGTCGGGACGGGCCGGGTTGGTGTCCGTCAGTGTGCCGTCGCTGCCCGTGACCCAAGCTCCGCCGATCAAGCTGCGCACTGCGACGCTCATCGGACTGCGGCCACAGCGTCGCGAAGAATACCGAGTCCTTCGGTCAGCAACTCGTCGGAGATGCTCAGCGGTGGGAGGAAACGGACGACGTTTCCATAGGTGCCGGCGGTGAGCAGAAGGAGACCGTGCGCGTGGGCGTAGCTGACGATCTGGGCGACGGCCTCGCGATTCGGAGCCTTGTCCTCGTCGTGGACGAGTTCGATTGCAATCATGGCGCCGCGTCCACGAATGTCGCCGATTATGTCTGTGTCCGAAGCGATTTCGGACAAACCTGTGGTCAGAATGTCGCCGATGTCCTTGGCGCGGTCGAGGAGCCCTTCCATCTCGATCGTCTCGAAAACTGCCAGGGCGGCCTCGCAGGCAACGGGATTGCCGCTGTACGTACCGCCGATACCACCGGGATGCGCGGCGTCCATGACGTCGGCACGGCCGGTCACGGCGGCGAGTGGCATTCCGCCGGCGAGACCTTTTGCGGTTGTGATGATGTCGGGGACGAAGTCCTCACTCTCGCTGGCGAACCAGGATCCGGTTCGTGCGATACCGGTCTGGACCTCGTCCGCGACGACGAGAATGCCGCGCTCACGGCAGAATTCCGAGATTCGCTTCAGGAATCCCGGAGCGGGAACGATGAAACCGCCCTCACCCTGAATCGGTTCCACGACCACAGCGGCTACCGATTCGGCGCCGATCTGAGTGTCGATCGCAAGACGGAACTGGGCGAATGCTTCGTCGGCCGCGTTTTCGGGGCCGCTCGGCCAACGGTAGGGGTATGCCATCGGAACCCGGTAGACCTCTGGTGCGAACGGGCCGAATGTGGCCTTGTACGGCTGGTTCTTGGCTGTCATCGTCATGGTCATCAACGTGCGACCGTGGAATGCGTGGTCGAAGACGACAACTGCCGGGCGACCGGTGGCGGCACGTGCGTATTTCACGGCGTTCTCGAGCGCTTCGCTGCCGGTGTTGAACAGCGCTGTTCGCTTCTCGTGATCTCCCGGGGTCAGGCGGTTGAGCGCTTCGCAGACCTCGAGGTACCCCTCGTAGGGGTTTGCGAGGAAACACGTATGGGTGAACTGACCGAGCTGGCGCGTGGTGCGTTCGACCACGCGCGGCGCACTGTTTCCGACGGTGGTCACGGCGATGCCGCTGCCGAAGTCGATGAACGAGTTGTCGTCGACGTCGACGACAACTCCTCCGCCCGCTGCGGCAACGTAAATGCTGGATCCGCTGGTCAGCCCGGCCGGCAGTGCGGCGCTCCGGCGCTTTGCCAAAGCGCGCGAGTTGGGGCCGGGCACTTCGGTGACGAGGCGTCGAATCTGGGGAAGGGTCGGTCCACCGATACACGTTTCCGTGCCGTGCTCGAGAATGGTCATCGCAGTGCCTCCAGTCGTTTTCCGAACTGTAGGACGGCGATGAATAATCCGGACATGGCCGGATTGTCGAGTGGCTTCTATCTCATAGGACGCCGCGTCCAGCAGGTTGTCCAGCAGGTTACTGTGCGAAACTGCCGAGGAATCGTTGCAACAGTGGGTTGTACACCTCAGGGGCTTCCCAGAACGCTGCATGCCCCACACCGGGAATCACGTGATACGTGCCCTCCCAGAGATTCGCGAAGGTCAACGACGCGACATACGACGTGTTCACGAACGGGTCCTCGGCGCCGTCGATCACCGCGAGAGGCACAGACGCCGTTGCAACCAGAGCCTTCTGATCCGATTCGCGGCCGGCGCCGAATGCGTCGAACATGATCTTGCGAGCGCGTCCGTCCGTGCGTATCGCGGCGTCGAGGGCAGCCTGCTCGAAGGGAACGGCGGTCATTCGTGCGTAGAGTTCGGCTTCTTGCGCGGTGATGACCTCGGTGCCGCCGATGGACAATCCGTCGCCGGCATTGAAGGCGTCGCCGAGCGTCTCGGGATTTGCCGGCGGCGTACCGGTGATGACGATTCCGGTGAGCCCGGGGAATTTCGCGATCAACTCGAGAGCGATGTGTCCGCCGAGCGACCAGCCGACGACAACGGCTCTTTCGACGCCGAGTTCGGTCAGAACATCGACGATGGCGTCGGCGTAACCGTTCTGCGTGTATGCGGCTTCGGGATCGCTCGCGTCCTCGGAGTCGCCGTGGCCGAGTAGGTCCAGAGTGATCATGCGGTAGTCGCCGGCCCAGTCGGCGTCGACCTGATGACGGAAGATGGAGCGGCTGGCCGAGTTCCCGTGGATGAAGACAACCGGAAAACCGTCGGTGGCACTGTCGTCGACTGCCATGACGCCATGCCGGGTTTCGATCTTGGTGGTTGTCATCGGAATCCTCATCGTTCGAAGTGCACGGTCAGCGGGTATCCACGCTACCGGGCATATGCGGCATAGAGTTCACCCGTGGACTTCGCATTGCGCTCGTGCAGTTGGCACGGTCACGAGACCTACGCTCCGGACGAACCTGAGCTGCGGGATCGACTACATGTGGATACTGCGGTGGGTCAGGCGTGGCGGTGCCTACGTTGCGGCAACTTCGTCCCGGGAGCGCCCCGAGCATCGGGACCGGCGGACGCCGCCCCCGAGGTTCCGCGGGGGAGGCTGCTTCGCGACCGGTTGATCATGCGACTTCTCGCCACCGAGAGAATGTTCCGCGCTCTGGGTTTGGTTCTTCTGGCGATCGGTGTGTTCGAACTGAGATCGTCGAAGGGTCGCGCCGAGGACGCCTTCGAGAACGAATTGCCGTTGATCAGGCCACTTGCCCGTCAATTGGGCTGGAACATCGACGATTCCAAACTGGTCCATCACATCGAGCAGGCGTTTTCGTTGTCCGCTACGACGCTCACCTGGATCGCAGTCGGGCTGTTGGTCTACGCCGGCCTTCAAGTGATCGAGGCAGTCGGCCTGTGGATGGTCGAACGCTGGGGCGAGTACTTCGCGGTGGTGGCGACCAGCTTGTTCCTGCCCCTCGAAATCTACGAATTGACCGAGAAGATCACGTGGTTGAGGGCCGGGTTGCTGCTGGTGAACATCGCTGCCGTCGTATGGCTGATCTGGAGCAAGCGACTCTTCGGTGTCCGCGGCGGCGGCGCGGCGTATCACGCCGAACATTCGGAGGAGAGCTTGCTGACGGTGGAGAGGGCCGCGGTCAAGCAGGCTTCGTGAGACCAGCTTTCGACGCGGCAGCACCCGCCAGCGTTGCTGCACCGATCGTGATCATGGCGGCGAGGAGGATGGCTGCGGGTTCACCGTCGCCCATCACCCCCAATTGAGTGCCCACCGTAACTGCGGCAACCGGTACTCCCAGTTGTGCGGCGGACAGCACGCCGAGAGGGAGCGGGAGACCGAGGGCGCGTATCGCGGCGTGAACCACGAGAGTTGCTCCGCCCAAGACCAATCCGAGCCAGATGGCGGACGGATGGGTGACGAGGTCGCGCAGATTGATCGCCGCTCCCAACCAGACGAAGAAGAGGGGAGCGAAGAAGCCGTCGGTGATGGCGAAGAGCTGTTTGGCGAGGCGGCGGGGTTCACCGATCGCGGCAAGAACGAGCCCGAAGGCGAAGCCCGCGAGCATGATCGACACGTGAGTGCTCGACGCCAGCGCTGCCAGAGAAAAGAGGATCACCAGATTGATCCGGAGTTCGAGTGCAAACTTTCGTTTCTCCGAGAATTTGTGGAGCCTTCGCCAATGGCCGGACCGGTGGAAGGCTCGCAGTACGAAGAACAAGGCAACCGCACACGCCGCCACAGCCAGTGCGCCGACACCGGCACGAGGGGCATTGTCCGGATCGATCACCAAAGGCAGCGCAACAATGCAGACGGTGTCCGCGATCGCGACCTGGGCAGTCATCTGCAGAACCGAGGTTCCACCGAGCCCCAGCGAATCGACGATGGGGAGAATCAACGCCGCGGACGACGACGCGATCAGGACCGCGTACAGCGCGGCGTGACCGGTGCCGAATGCCGTCGCCGCACCGTAGCCGGCAACAACCGACAGAAGTCCGACGACAACCGAGCGAACGGCACCCTTGCCGATTGCCGCACGGACTGCCGGATCGCGGACCGGGACGTGTGAGCCGGCCACCATCATCGTGAGCGCGAATCCGATATCGGCCAGAAACGTGAAAGTCTGGTCCGAAGAGTCGAGCAGCCCGAAACCGGTGACACCGAAGACGACGCCCGCGGCAAGTTCGCCGACCACCACGGGGACATGCCAGCTGACGCGAGCGCCGAGCAGCGGGCCGAGAATGCCGGCCAGCGCGACGAGGGCAAGGATGCCGAAGGTCATCGACGACCTACGAGTTAACTGTCGAGGGTGCGATCTTCGCGGGGATGGCGGTGTTCTCGTCCACGTGGTAGCTCGCACAGACACGGTGGTAGCCGTCGGCGATCTGCGCCGGTACTCCGGCGCGGAAGTCTCCCTGCACCAGCAGGATCGGCGACAGCGCGATCCCCTTGCGGATCTTCAACAGGTCGGCAGCAACGTGTGGGTTGTCGACCGGAAGCAGAGGGAGCCCAGCAGCCCGCAGGATGTCTTTGGCCTTCTTCGAGACCAGCGTCGCCGTCTTGAGGGCGTACACGAGAGCTTGGACCTGAACCGGCGTCGCGCCCAACTGGAGGTAATCGCGGGCTGCCGGGTAGTCGTGCTCGTCCGGCAGGTCCTTCCAGAGAACGGCGGGAGCCTTCTCGGCTACCTTCGGCTCTGCTGTCTTGGGAGCCTTCGGCTGCGCTGCCTTCGACGCCTTCGGCTGGGCTGCCTTCGACGTTTTGCTCTTGACCATCTGTGCTGTTTCCTTCAGTGTCGGTCCGCGAGTGGAGCTGGTGCAGAAATCGTGCACTATCAGCGCCGCAGGCACCACATCGGAGCTGTTTGGCCCCCTAGGCGGCGGGTAATCAGCAGACTGCGGGGGAACGAGCAGGAGGCGAAGCAATGAAGCGGATTCTCGCAGTGCTCGCAGCGCTGATCCTGGCGGTGTTCGCACTGACCGCGTGCAGTGACAACAACGATTCGTCGGACAACGATTCGGCCGATCACGACGGCATGGGGATGACCAGTATGCCGATGACCAGCATGCCGACCAGTATGTCGATGCCGAGCATGCCTCTGGCTATGTCGACGCCGGGAGCGTCGTCGATGGGAATCGTGATCAGCGGTTTCGAATATTCGACGCCGGAGTCGGTGATGCCCGGACAGGTACTGACCATTCAGAACAACGACACCGTCGAGCACTCGGTCACGTCCGATACCGCGGGGTTGTTCAACGAGGACATCGAAGCGGGTGAGACGGAAACCATCACGGTGCCGAACGAGCCTGGAACGTACACGTTCCACTGCACCTACCACCCGAGCATGCACGGCACCTTGACGGTCAAGTAGAGCTCGGCTCGGTCTGGCGTGACTTTCGCGAGAAAACGTTGGCGGCACGCGCCGGATTGAGCTGGTGGAGAACAGATCCGGGTGTACGGTTTTCAGGTGCGCCGGAGAACAGCGATCAGTGTCGTCACGCTCGTGGTTTGCGCCCTCGGCTTTTCGCCGCCGGCGCTCGCGGATTCACCGAACGGCTCGTATTCGTCACAGCTGCTGTACTTCTCGGTCGATGTCGGGCCTGAACTCTCGACGCCGTGCACCGTCGTCGGTGAACTCTTTGTTCCCGATGGCGTCGACGCTGACAACCCAGCTCCCGCGATCCTGACCACCAACGGGTTCGGCGGTTCGTACAAGGACCAGATTCCTGCCCTGCAGAACTTCGCCGAGAACGGGTATGTCGGACTGACGTATTCGGGATTGGGTTTCGGCGGCACGAGTTGCAAGATCACACTCGACTCTCCCGCATACGACGGTATCGCCGCTTCCCAGTTGGTCAGCTTCCTCGGCGGCCAAGAAGGGATTGCCTTCACGGATCAGGCTCTGACGCAGCCCTATCCGGCGCTCACCACGGTCGTTCAGGACTCCGTCGATCACACCGGTGCACCGTCGACGAACGACCCGCGGGTCGGAATGACGGGTGGCTCTTACGGCGGCGGCATTCAATTCGCCGCCGCGAGTGTCGATCCCCGCATCGACACCATCATCCCCATGATCACCTGGAACGATCTCTCGTATTCTCTGGCGCCCAACAGCACCGGGACCATCTCCGGAGTGTCGACTGCGGAGCCGGGAGCAGCGAAGGTGCTCTTTGCATCGCTGCTCTTCGGCGCGGGCATCGCGAATCCCGGTGTGGACGGTTACATCGCAGATCCCGCACGGCTACCCGGCTGCCCGAACTACGTCCCTTACATGTGCAACGCGATCGCCGAGGCAGTGGTGACCGGCGATATCGGACCGCAAGTAGTGAGTGAGCTCCGAGCGTCGTCGGTCTCGTCGTTCGTCGACCGGATCAACATTCCGGTACTGCTTGCTCAGGGGCAACAGGACACCCTGTTCGATCTGAACGAGGCAACCGCGACTTACGACGCGCTGAAGGATCGTGGCGTCGATGCCAAGATGATCTGGCATTCGTGGGGGCACAGCCACTTGGCCGCTGCGCCGGGCGAGTTCAGCTTCTCCGCACCCGACGAGGATACCCAGTACGAGACCGGTCGCTTCATGGACTGGTTCGATCACTACCTCAAGGACGAGAACACGGAGACCGGCCCGGAATTCGCGTATTTCCGCAACTGGATCGACTACGAGGGAAACGCGGCACCGGCCTACGCGACGTCCGACACCGTCGATGTCGGGACCGCTCGCGCCTTCCATCTGTCCGCTGACGGGGGACTGCTACCGGACGGCACGCCGGTGATACCGGGTTCGAAGACGATCGTCACCGCACCGGCTGGGCTGCCGACGGGCGTAGAGCCACTCAATATCAATCCGGCCGGAAACATTCCGAATGCACAGATTCCGGGAACCGAGGCGCTCTGGACCACTGCGCCGATGACCGAGGCGATGGACGTGGTGGGAGCCCCCACTGTGACGCTGCGTGTTGCGGCGCCCGGACAGCCGGTGGTGTTCGCGAAACTCTACGACGTGGCTCCGGACGGAACTTCCTCGCTGATCAACGGACTCATCGCACCCATACGCATCAGTGATCCGTCGCAGCCGGTGCCGGTGACGATGCCGGCGATAGTGCATCGATTCGAGCCAGGGCATTCCGTGCGTCTCGCGATCACCGGTGGCGACATCAGTTTCCGTGGGGGACTGCAAGGTATGCCGGTGACGATCTTTGCCGACGGTTCCGGCCCCCTCGAACTTCCCGTCGTGGGCTGATACACCGTGGGCTGAATTTCAGCGGGTGATGGTTCGACTGTCGCCGCGGAACTCGGCCACGACGGCGTCGCCATTGCGAACGGCCACGTCGTAGATCCCACTTCGGCCGCCTCGAGCCTTCTCGGTGGCGACCGCGGTCAAGGTGTCGCCCAGACGGGTCGGACGCAGAAATCTGATGTCCGCGCGCACTGCAACGGCTGAATCCTCGTAGCCGTTGCAGGCGAGCGCAAACGCGGTGTCCGCGAGCAGGAAAACATAACCGCCGTGTGTGATTCCGTGACCGTTCACCATGGTTTCGCCCACGGTGACGGTCACGGTTGCGCTACCGGGCGCCAGCTCGGAAATCTCGATACCGAGTGCCTGCGATGCCTGGTCCGCGTCGAACATCTCTCTGGCGGTGATGCTTCCTGTACTCACGAGACAACTCCTGTGTGATCGGGAAATTGCAGGGGTCTAGAGGACCGAGACAACTTCCTGGACATACATGTCGACCGTGCCGGTGGCAAAGTTTGCGACATCTTTTCCAGCGGCGCCCATCTCCGGGGACTTCAGGCCGCTCTGCATAGTCTCGAGATCGGGAAACTCGAGGTTGGCGACGGCATAGAAGACTGGATCGGAGCCGTCCAGCGTCGAGCACTTGCTGAACGTGAAGTCCGAGAGCCCTGGCACTGCGCTGGCGAGCGGGACGTGGATCTCGTTGTAGTACTTGTCGAAAGCCTCCGGATCGGTGGGGCGTCCGTAACACACTGCTACTCGATAGGTCATGTGCTTTCAATTCCCTTCGGGGCGAGTCTTGGCTACCAGAGTCAGGACGTCGTATGTCGCGACCGGATCGTTGTCCTGGTTCGTCACCACGGCGTCCCAACGAACCTCACCGTAGTCGGCGCTGCTGCGAGGTGTGATGGTCTTGGCTGTGAGGGTGACCGTCAGGCTGTCTTCGGCTTTGACCGGAGTCAGGAACCTGAGGCTGTCCACGCCGAAGTTCGCGAGAACCGGGCCGGGAGCCGGGTCGACGAACAGGCCCGCAGCGAGTGAGACAACAAGATAGCCGTGCGCGACGATGCCGCCGAAGAGTGGATTCGCCGCAGCGGCCACCGGATCGGTGTGAGCGTAGAAGGTGTCACCGGTGAACTCTGCAAAATGATCGATGTCTGCGAGTGTGACCTGGCGCGGACCGCCGACAACAGTGTCACCGATCTTCAACTCGGCGAGACTCTTTCGGAATGGATGTTCGGATCCGGTCGTGCGCTGCGATCCGGTGAACCAGCGCTCGCCGACTGCGGTGAGGACGTCGGGTGTGCCCTGTACGGCGGTCCGCTGCATGTGGTGCAGAACTCCGCGGATGCCACCCAGCTCCTCACCGCCGCCGGCACGGCCGGGACCGCCGTGTACGAGGACTGGAAGGGGAGAGCCGTGGCCGGTGGATTCCTTGGCGTCGTCGCGGTTCAGCACGAGCACTCTGCCGTGAAAAGCTGCGAGACCCAGCACCAGTCGACGTGCGATGTCGGTGTCGGCAGTGACCACCGAGGCGACGAGGCTTCCCTCGCCACGGGCCGCGAGTTCGATCGCATGATCGATGCCGTCGTATCCGATGACGGTGCTGACGGGTCCGAAGGCCTCCAGTTCGTGTACCTCGTGCGCATTCTCTTCCGCCCGGAGAAGGACTGGGGAAAGGAAGGCTCCTGACTGGCCGTCGGCACCGACCACGTCGACGTTGTCCGGGTCTCCGAATACGATAGTTGCCGACTTCGTCAGACCGCGAATGGATTTCAAGACCTCGTCACGCTGTTCGATGCTGGCGAGAGCTCCCATAGTGACGCCATCAGCATCGGGGTGTCCCACGACCACTTTGTTCAGTCGCTCGGATGCGGCATCGACAACGGCGTCGACCAGCGAGAGCGGGACCAGGGCGCGCCGGATCGCCGTGCACTTCTGGCCCGCCTTGACCGTCATCTCGGTGACGAGTTGTTTGACGTACAAATCGAATTCGGGCGTTCCTGGTACGGCGTCCTCGCCGAGGATCGACGCGTTGAGTGAATCGGCTTCGGCATTGAAATGGACGCCCTTGCCGACGACGTTCGGGTGAGCACGCAGCGTTGCCGCGGTGTCGGCGGATCCGGTGAATGCCACTGAGTCCTGCCCGCCGAGGTGATCGAGGAGGCCGCGTGCACTACCGGAGAGCAGTTGGACGGAACCCTCTGGGAGCAAGCCTGACTCGATGATGCGCCGGAAGACGAGTTCGGTGAGATATGCCGTGGAACTGGCAGGTTTGACGATGGACGGCACCCCCGCGATGAATGCCGGTGCCAGCTTCTCCAGGAACCCCCACACCGGGAAATTGAAGGCGTTGATCTGCACGGCGACGCCGCGACGTGATGTATAGATGTGTTGCCCGAGGAAGGTTCCGCCCTTGCCGAGAGGCTCGACGTTTCCGTCCAGAAAGACTGTGCTGTCGGGCAATTCGCGCCGAGCCTTGCTCGCGTAGCTCAGCAGGGTCCCGAATCCGCCGTCGATGTCCACCCCGGAATCTCGCGTCGTCGCACCGGTGGCAGTGGAGAGTGTGTAGAACTCGGCTTTTCCTGCCATCAACGTGAGGGCGAGAGCCTTGAGCGCGCCGGCACGTTCGTGGAAGGTCATCGCGGACAGTGCAGGCCCGCCGACCTCGCGGGCGTACGTAACCATCTCGGCGAGGTCGATGCCGGTTGCGGAGATCCGGGCCACCTCCGATCCGTCCACTGCGCTCGGCAACGGGGTACCTGCGTCCGGTGCGGCGTACCACTGACCGGCCACATAGCTTTCCAACAGTCTGCTCACGACAACTCCATCTCACCGTACGTTCGGTCGGTAATTACGATCGCCCGGTAACGCCGCGTTGTCAAGGATTCGGCAGAACTGCCTGGAGTCAGGCCTTGCGAAGTCCGTCGAAAGTGACGGCGACGACCGCGTCGGCGATGTCGGAGACGGACTCACCCGCTCGGGGTTTGTACCACTCGATCAGTGAGTTGACGGTGCCGAACATCAGCTTGCTGGCGAGGGCTGGTTCGATGTCCGGGCGCAAGTCTCCCTCCGCTGCGGCGGACGCGACGAGACCTCCGACGAAGTTGTCGAATTCGCGTCGACGAGCTAGCGCGGCGCGCTCGACCGTCGTGTTGCCGCGGACGCGCAGGAGCAGGGTGACGTATGGAAGCTCTGCGACCAGCACCTCTACGCTGCGCCGGACCAGGTATTCGAGCCGGTCGATGTACGGACCGGTGGTGGCGCCCTCTTCGGTCGTGACCGCAAACAGGGCGTTGAGTGCACGCGAAAGGGCGAGTTCGAGAAGTTCTGACTTTCCGGACACATGGTGGTAGATCGAGGACTTCGTGATGCCGAGTTTCTTGGCGAGCACCTCCATGCTGGCGCCGTCGTAGCCCTTGTCGTTGAACACCTTCACGGCCACGGCCAGGAGCGAATCGAGGTCGTAGCCGGGACGTCCGGGGAGGCCGGTGCGTCGAGTGGGGCGTGCCGTAGTCATGTCCCCATCTTCTCAGTTCGGGCAAAGCTGTGCACCATCCTCGTTCTCACCCTTGCCAAACGACCGAATGTTCGGTTACTAATGGAGAAGAGCGAGAAGGAGCGAATGTGAACACCCTGCACGTGGACGAGCGCGAGGATCGCGTCGTGGTCACCCTCGACAGGCCCGCGCAACGCAATGCGATCAACGCGGAAATGATCGACGAACTGCATCAGGTTTGTGGACGCCTCGAACGGGATCCGAAGCTGCTCCTGCTTGCGGGGCGCGGCGACCACTTCGCAGGCGGCGCTGACATCGCGGAGCTCCGAGAGCGCGGACGAGAGGAAGCGTTCGCGGGTATCAACCGCACGCTGTTCGACCGAATCGGAAAGCTCCCGCTTCCCACCGTGGCCGCCGTGAGCGGCTACGCGCTCGGCGGTGGGGCAGAGTTGACCTACGCCTGCGACATTCGCATCGCGACAACGACGGCGGTCTTCGGGAATCCGGAGCCCAATCTCGGCATAATGGCAGCCGCCGGCGCCAGCTATCGATTGCCGAAGCTCGTCGGCGTCTCGATCGCGAAGCAGGTGCTCCTCGGTGCCAGGAACCTCGACGCCGAGCAGGCGCTACGAGCGGGCCTGGTTGTCGAGGTAACCGAACCGAACTGCCACGTCGACGCAGCGCATCGGCTGCTCGACCGCATTTCCCGACTGTCCCCGCTGGCACTGCGATTGACCAAGATCATCGTCGATGCGCCGGGATCGCATCCGTTTGCCGACGACATCGCCCAGGCCGTCCTGTTCGAGAGTTCGGACAAGCGCGATCGCATGACGGCCTTCCTGGAGAAGAAATCATGACTGAAGCAGTTGCACCGAAGACCGTCGGAGTCATCGGCGGTGGACGCATGGGTGCGGGTATCGCCCAGGTGTTCGCCAGTCTCGGCGGGGCGGTCACCATCGCGGAGAGTGGCGACACCGCGGCCGCGTTGCAGCGTGTTTCCGCCGGCCTCGACAGAGCTCACGAGCGAGGGAAACTCGACGACCAGGACCCCGCGACGGTGCTGGCGCGCGTGAGCACCGTGGACGCAGTGACCTCGTTGCCACCGTCGCTCGACCTGATCGTCGAGGCGGTCCCGGAAATTGCGGCCCTCAAGGTCGAGGTGCTCGCCGCTGCGGAAACCGTTGCCGGAGAAAGCACCGTGATCGCCAGCAACACCAGTTCCATGTCGATCGCCGAACTCGGCGCAGCGCTGACGGATCCGGGCCGGTTCATCGGTATGCACTTCTTCAATCCAGTCCCGGCGTCGCTGTTGGTCGAGATCGTCCGGGCGCCTCAGACCCGCCCCGAGGTTGTCGACTCGGTACGAGCATGGGTGTCGATGCTCGGCAAAGCCGAGGTGCTCGTCAACGACTCACCTGGTTTTGCAACCAGCCGGCTTGGTGTCGGTCTCGGGCTCGAAGCCATCCGCATGCTCGAAGAGGGTGTGGCGGACGCGGAATCGATCGACCGAGCAATGGAATTGGGGTATCGGCATCCGATGGGCCCGCTGCGTTCGACAGATCTGGTCGGGTTGGATGTGCGCCTGGCGATCGCCGAACACCTCGCGAGCACGCTCGGTGATCGATTTGCACCTCCAGCACTGCTGCGAGAGAAGGTGGCTCGCGGCGAGTTGGGGCGCAAGACGGGACAGGGTTTTCACACATGGAGCTGAACCGAACTGCCTGCGAAAGGAACATCGATGACTGACGTGATTCGCTTGGAGATCGAGCGAGGTTTGGCGACAATCACTCTCGACCGACCCAAGGCCGCCAATGCCGTCAACGGCGAAATGAAGTCTCAGCTGCTCGAAGCGTTGCTGCAGGTCCACGCGGACGCAGAGGTTCGAGCGGTGTTGATTCTCGCCGAAGGCAAGAACTTCTGCGTCGGTCAGGATCTGGGCGAGCACGCCGCAGCGTTGGATGCTGATCCGGCGCACGCGATGGATACCGTCGAGGCGCACTACAACCCCATCGTCACGGCGCTGTCGACGCTCTCTGTCCCGGTGGTGGTGGGTATCGGCGGAGCCTGCGTCGGGGCCGGGTTGGGAATCGCGTTGGCCGGAGACATCCGTGTCGTGGGGGCTCGCGCGAGCTTTGCGACGGCATTCACCGGCATCGGTCTGGCCAGTGACTCCGGGCTCAGTCATGCGCTCGTGCACGCGCTCGGACCTAGCCGCGCCAGTGGCCTGATGTTGCTCGGCGACAAGTTCGACGCGCAGAGTGCGCTGGAGTGGGGCTTGGTTCATCGCGTGGTGGCCGACGAGGACGTCGCAGCTGAGGCTCGGGTACTCGCGCGTCGGCTTGCCGACGGACCCACCGCGGCCTTCGCCCACGTGAAATCGCTGATCCGTGCCGTTGCTCCTGGGCTTTCCCGGACGCTGGCGGCCGAGGCGAACGCACAGGTGGAGCTGGGTTCCACGGCAGATCATCGAGGCGCAGTCACGGCTTTCCTGTCGAAGCAGAAGCCGGTTTTCGAGGGCCGCTGATTTCTGGTGCGGCGAAAGATTCTCTTGTGTGCTGGGACACCTCGGTGCATACTAGTTACCAACCGATCATTCGGTAATAAAAGGTAGGTACGATGACCAACGTGGAAGCTCCACAAGACCTGCAGAACCTGTTCGACGAGACGATCGCGGCAGACCAGCGCATCGAGCCTCGCGACTGGATGCCGGACGGCTACCGCAAGACTCTGATCCGTCAGGTTGCCCAGCATGCGCACTCCGAAATCATCGGAATGCAGCCCGAGGGAAACTGGCTCACCCGTGCGCCTTCGTTGCGACGCAAGGCGATCCTGATGGCGAAGGTCCAGGACGAAGCCGGGCACGGTCTGTATCTCTACTCCGCGGCCGAGACGCTCGGTGCCGATCGTGGCGATCTGACCACCAAACTGATCGAGGGAAAGCAGAAGTACTCCTCGATCTTCAACTACCCGACACTGACCTACGCCGACGTGGGTGTGATCGGCTGGCTGGTCGACGGAGCCGCTATCTGCAATCAGGTTCCGCTGTGCCGCAGCTCCTTCGGGCCGTATGCGCGCGCGATGATCCGTGTGTGCAAGGAGGAATCGTTCCATCAGCGGCAAGGCTTCGAGCTGTTGGCGACGATGATGCGCGGCACGGAAGCTCAACGGGCAATGGTGCAGGAAGCCGTCGACCGATGGTGGTGGCCCGCTCTGATGATGTTCGGACCGCCGGACGACGAATCGCCGAACACCGAGCAGTCGATGAAGTGGCGCATCAAGCGGCACACGAACGACGAACTGCGGCAACGATTCGTGGACATGTCGATACCGCAGGCCGAGATACTCGGTGTGACCTTCCCTGATCCCGACCTGCGCTGGAACCCCGAGCGTGGCGCACACGATTTCGGCGAGCCGGACTGGAGCGAATTCATGGACGTGGTCCGCGGCAACGGAGCGGCGAGCGTCGAGCGGATCACCAATCGGAAAGCCGCACACGACAACGGGGTCTGGGTTCGCGAGGCCGCGTACGCCTTTGCACAGCGCGAGAGACTCGCGCACGATCGCACGACTGGGGAAACATCATGAGCGAGAACGATCAGGTACAGCGCGATCAGGTGCGGGGCGAATGGCCTTTGTACGAGGTATTTCTGAGGGGAAAGCGCGGACTGAACCACGTGCATGTCGGATCCCTGCGCGCGGCAGACGATCAGATGGCCCTACGCCACGCGCGCGACGTCTACACCAGACGTAACGAAGGCGTGAGCATCTGGGTCGTGCCGTCAGCGAACATCGTGGCTTCGAGTCCGGCAGAAAAGGATCCGTTCTTCGCGCCGAGCGGCGACAAGGTCTACCGGCACCCGACTTTCTACGACATCCCGGACTCCGTTCCGCACATGTGAGAATCACTTCGACTTCGAGGACCAACAGATGAACGATCACGACAGTGCCTACGACGGCCTGGTCGACGGCGACGGCCACGGTCAGTGGGCGTTCGGAACCAGCTTCGACGACCCCCTCGCCGGAGTCGACACCACGGTGCCGGATGACGTCGATCTCGGTGCGCTGGCGCGCTACTGCCTCATGCTCGGCGACGACGCGCTCGTCAGTTCGCAGCGCCTCGCCGAATGGTCGACGCGGGCACCGGAACTCGAAGAAGAGGTAGCTCTCGCGAATGTCGGTCTGGATCTGATCGGACAGGCCAGGCTGCTGCTGGCTCGCGCGGCAGCAGCCGATTCCACTGTCGTTCCGTTCATCTCGGACACGTCGCCGGTGCCGGCTGAAGATGCGCTTGCCTTCTTTCGTGATCAGTTCGGTTTCCGCAACGTGAGACTGGTGGAGCTCGCCAACGGCGACTTCGCGCACACGGTCGTTCGGCTACTCGTGTTCTCGACCTGGCGGCTGGCGCTGTTCGATCGGCTCCGCACATCGCGGGACCCGGTCCTCGCGGCCGTGGCGAACAAGGGCGTCAAAGAACTGACCTACCACCGCGACTACGCGGCAAGATGGGTTGTCACGTTGGGCGCCGGCACGGCAGAATCCAAGCGTCGGACTGCCGCGGCCCTGCTCGAGATCTTCCCGTTCGTGGACGAACTCTTTGTTCCCACCCAGGACGAACTCGTTTTGGCAGAAGTTGGCGTCGGAGTGGATCCGCGTACTGTTCGGCCGGAGTTCGACGCTGTTCTTGCCCAGGTCCTCCATGCAGCCGAAATGGAAGAGCCCCCTTCGCGTTTCTCCGGTTTCGTCGGCGGCCGCGGCGGGCGTGCCGGACTGCACACCGGGGCACTGGGGCTACTTCTCGCCGAAATGCAGAGCGTCGCTCGGGAGCATCCGGAAGGGGTGTGGTGACCGTGACTGCCGCTACCGTCTCTTCCGCTACTGTCTCTTCGGCGCAGGAGATCGTCGCCTCGGTGATGGATCCGGAGATGCCACTGTTGACCTTGGCCGATCTCGGCGTCATCCGATCGGTCGACGTCGAAGCGAACTTGGTCTGTGTGACAATCACTCCCACCTATTCCGGGTGTCCGGCGATGGCGACGATGCGAGACGACATCGAGCACAAGCTGACCGACGCGGGGTACGGCAGCGTCCAGATCAAGACTCAACTGTCGCCGCCTTGGAGTTCGGATTGGATCAGCGAAGAGGGGCTCGCGAAACTTCGGACGGCCGGGTACTCGGTGCCGGGGGCCGCGCCGCGTCGCACCTCCGGCCCGATCGCCTTGACCTTGACGGCCAAGCCGCGCGACATCCTGTGCCCCCAGTGCGGTTCGGCAAACACCAGACTGAGTTCGGAATTCGGTGCGACCCTGTGCAAAGCGCTCTATCGCTGCCTCGACTGCCTCGAGCCGTTCGATCACGTGAAGGAGATCTGAACAGATGAGTACCGCAACGACGGACCGGAACAAACCATTTCACCCGTTGACGGTCGCCGGTGTCGAATCACTGTGCGACGACGCAGTTGCCGTCACCTTCGACGTGCCTGCCGATATCGCCGATCAATTCGACTTCGGCGCCGGGCAGTCACTGACACTGCGGCGGATGATCGACGGCGTCGAACACCGTCGCTCCTACTCGATTTGTGCACCGGTCGGGGCGTCTCCACGTGTGGGGGTTCGCGAAGTAGCAGACGGACTCTTCTCCTCCTGGTTGGTGCGAGACGTCAAGGCCGGGGATCGAATCGACGTCCTGGGCCCATCTGGCAATTTTGTCGCCGATCCGGCATTGGGTGGACGGCACGTTCTGATCGCGGCGGGCTCCGGAATCACGCCCATGTTGTCCATCGCTGCAACACTGCTGGTGAACCCCGAGGCCGATGTCACCCTGCTGTACGGGAACAGGCGCACCCGTTCGGTCATGTTCGCCGAAGAAATCGCCGACCTGAAGGACCGGTACGGTGCACGCCTGGACGTTATTCATGTCCTCTCTCGCGAGCCGCGCGAGGTCGAGTTGTTCTCGGGCCGTCTCGACGCCGACCGGTTGCGCGAGATCTTCACCTCTCTCGTTCCGTGCGACCAGGTCGACGGCTTCTGGTTGTGTGGTCCGTTCGGGATGGTCAACGACGCCCAGGAAGTACTGGCCGGCTTGGGAATTGCCAAGGATCGCATCCATCACGAGCTGTTCTACGTCGACGACGTCGCTCCGCCGGTTGCAGTGCATCGTGAGCGCGGAATTGTCGGACCGAGCAGCGAGGTGACTATTACTCTCGACGGTCGATCGACCACCGCGACACTTCCGCGAGACCAGTCGATTCTCGATGCAGCGGAACAGTACCGATCGGATCTGCCCTTCGCGTGCAAGGGCGGGGTCTGTGGAACGTGTCGCGCCAAGGTCACCTGCGGTGACGTCGAGATGCGCAGGAACTACGCACTCGAAGACTACGAAGTCGACGCGGGTTTCGTACTGACCTGCCAGACCTTCCCTGTCGGTGAACAGATAACAGTCGATTTCGACGCCTGACCGCCCGCACAGCGCCCTCACTGAGCCCACCGGAGACAATCATGACCGAACTCGCCACTGCTACATCGCAAGACATCGAATTTGCCAGTCGGGACCGCATTTCGACGCTCCAACTCGAGCGGATGCAATGGTCCCTGATGCACGCGTACACCAATGTTCCGCACTACCGCAAAGCTTTCGACGACGCCGGCGTCCACCCGAGCGACTTGAAGGATCTGAGCGATCTCGCGAAGTTTCCCTTCACCACCAAAGCGGATCTACGTGAGAACTATCCGTTCAAGATGTTTGCGGTGCCACAGGACCGGGTCTCGCGAATTCACGCGTCTTCGGGGACCACCGGTCGCCCGACGGTGGTGGGGTACACGAGCAACGACCTGAACAACTGGGCCGATCTCATCGCGCGCAGTCTCTCGGCCGGCGGCGTGCGGTCTTCGGACAAGGTTCACGTGGCTTACGGGTACGGTCTGTTCACCGGTGGGTTGGGAGCACACTACGGTGCGGAGCGCTTGGGCTGCACGGTCATTCCCATGTCCGGTGGCATGACCGAGCGGCAGATTCAACTGATCGAGGACTTCGAGCCCGACGCCATCATGGTGACTCCGTCGTACATGTTGACCATCGTGGATGCGATGATCAAGAAAGGCATCGATCCCTCGAAGACCTCACTGAGGGTGGGAGTTTTCGGAGCGGAGCCGTGGACCGAACAGATGCGTACCGAGCTGGAACAGCAACTCGACATGCATGCGGTCGACATCTACGGACTCTCCGAGATCATGGGCCCGGGTGTGGCAATGGAATGTGTGGAAACCAAAGACGGGCTCCATATCTGGGAAGACCACTTCTACCCGGAGATCATCGATCCGGTCACGGGCGAAGTGCTGCCGGACGGTGAAGAAGGTGAGCTGGTTTTCACCTCTCTCACCAAGGAAGCGCTGCCCATCATTCGCTACCGAACCAGGGACCTGACCCGTCTGTTGCCCGGTACGGCGCGCTCGATGCGTCGGATGCAGAAGGTCACCGGCCGGACCGACGACATGATCATCCTGCGTGGGGTCAATCTGTTCCCCACACAGATCGAAGAGCTGATCCTGACCGTCCCCGCCCTGGCACCCCAATTCCAGTGTGTGCTGGAGCGTCCGGGCCGGATGGATACTCTGACAGTGCGCGTCGAGGCTCGCCCTGACGCGGCAATTTCCGATCATGCGGCAGCGTCTTCGGCGTTGGAGAAGCTGGTGAAGAACAAGATCGGTGTCACGGTCGAGGTGAGCGTTCTCGAACCCGGCGGACTCGAACGCTCGATCGGCAAAGCGCGTCGTCTGATCGACCAACGTCCGAAGGACTGAAACTACTCCAGGGCCATGCGGGTGGCGAAGATTCCGAGAATGCCACCAGCTAGCCATTTCTGAGCCCGCATCCACACCGGACGCGCCATGAGGAAGGTCGACACGGCTGCCGCACAGCACACGATCAACGCGTTGACGGTGACTGCGACCAGGATCTGCACGCCGCCGAGTACGAGTGCCTGTTGCCAGACCGGACCCGCAGTGGGATCGACGAACTGGGGGATCAGGGCCGCGTACATCAGCGCAATCTTGGGATTGAGCAGATTGGTGGTCAACCCCATCCCGAACAGACGGCCGCTACCGTGGCGGTCGACCTCGCCCACCTCGAAGGCGGACTTCCCACCTGGTCGGAGTGTCGACCAGGCGAGATAGGCCAGGTACAGGGCACCACCGATTTTCACCGCGGTGAACACCGTTGGTACGGCGAAGAGAACCGCCGTCAGCCCTGCACACGTGGCGGCGAGGTAGACCAGGAAACCGGTTGCGACTCCGCCGAGCGAGATCAAACCCGCCCGGCGGCCCTGGCTGATGCTGCGGGACACCAGATAGATCATGTTGGGGCCCGGTGTCAGAACCATCGCCAGGGCGATCAGCGCGACTCCCGTCATCGACGCTGACGTGATCATGTCGGTCTCCCACTACTCGATGCGTATGTTTCGTCGAGTACACAAGGGTTTGCAGTCGCGCGCCAAGGTCCAGTTCGCAGGCAGTGGTCCGCTCAGGTGTTGGCCCAGCTGTCGGGCCCGAAGACCTCGTAGTGGATATTCTGTGCCGGGACGTCCCTTTCGAGCAACGATGCGCGCATCGCCAACATGAACGGCATCGGCCCGCAAAGGAAGGCTTGGGTATCGGGCTCCACTGCAATACCTTGCAAATCCGCCCGTCCTTCGTGAACCGATCCGAACGCAACGTGCGTGCCGAGATCCTCGTACCAACGGTGCAGGGTTGCGGCGGGAATCTGGTCGACGAGTGTGCTGAGTTCTGCGCGGTGCGCGTGATCCGCAATGGATCGATCCGCATGGATGACAGATACCGAACGGTCAGCACCGGTGTCCACGAGATGATTGAGCATCCCGATCATCGGTGTGCAACCGATTCCGGCCGACGCGAGCAGGAGCGGTGAGTTGTCGTCCGGCATGGTGAGATCGCCGAAAGGTGTGGTGACGGAGAGTTCTTGACCTTCGAATACGTTGTTGTAGAGGAAGTTCGACACTTCGCCATCGGGAGTTCCGGAGATTCGCTTGACGCTGATCCGCCAGTCTGCGCTGCTCGGTATCGAACACAGGCTGTATTGACGGATCTGGCGGGCGCCGTCGGGCAGCGTAACCCCGACTGAAAGGTACTGTCCGGGAGCGAAGGTGGGGAGTGCGCTACCGTCGAGCGACGTGAGCGTCAGTGAGACGGTGTCGGCGGACTGAAGAACTCGTTCGCTGATCCTTACCGTGCGCCAGACGTCACCGGCGTCGACGCCGGCGAGTTGGTAGAGGCCACGCTCCATCGTGATGAGGGTTTCCGCCATCAGCCAGTAGACCTCGTCCCAGGCTGCCGCGACGTCGGGAGTGACTGCATCGCCGAGTATTTCGACGATCGCGGCAAAGAGGTGTTCGTGCACGATTGCGTACTGGTCGGGAGTGATTCCCAGCGACGCATGCTTGTGGGCGATACGTGAAAGTATGAGATCGACCTTGGCGCTGTCCGGCTCGAGCTGAAGCGTCGCGAATGCCGCGATGGCGCCGGCGAGAGCCTTCTGCTGTTCGCCCTGTTTCTGATTGCCGCGATTGAACAAATCACGTTCGAGTTCAGGATGTGCGTCGAACATCTTGCGGTAGAACAGGGTTGTGATATCGCCGATGGCGGCGCCGACCACGGGAAGGGTGGCGCGAATGACCTCGGTTGACTGTGGGGAAAGCATGAGCTGCTCCGTTCGGTCGAAATTCGATTGATCAGCCTGCTTCGTCGCTCCGGGTGGTGAGGCGTAGCAGGACAGTTTTGGACGGCTGCCGGATGACGTCTTCGATCGTGACCGCGTCGAGTGAAACGAAAAACGCTTCCTGTGCTTCGCGCAACGCACTTCGAAGGAGGCAACCTCCGCGCAGTGGGCACGGTTTGTCGCCTTCGCAGTCGACGACTTCACCCGGGCCTTCGAGGCGTCTGGCCAGCCAGCCGATGGTGGCGGTGCGGCCGAGTTCGGTGATGGAAAGCCCACCGCCGCGGCCGCGCCTGGTTGTCACGATGCCGAGCTCACCGAGCCGTGTAACCACCTTGGTGGCATGGGAGTACGACACGTTGAGCTGCTGCGCAACATCCCGGGTACTGGGGGAGGCATCCGCGTCGAGTACTGCCAACCGCATGACGACGCGCAATCCCAGATCGGTGAACTGCGTCAGTTGCATGATCTGAACCTACATAATTCGCATCTGAAATGACTATTTATGTGAGGGGGATCTCGAGGTGTCCCAACCAGGGCGAACGGTACGTTCGGCACCTCCAGTGCGCTGAACGTGCCGTTCGCTCAGAGACGGGCGGCCGAACCCCCGGCAACGACGCCGAGAAAGTGTGGTGCTCGCCAACCTCGCGCCGCAAAGTCGCGGCTCACCGATGCGATGACCTCCGCTCCGCTTCCTTCCGGAACCAGCGCGATGGCTGAGCCTCCGAATCCGCCGCCGGTCATCCGCGCACCGATCGCGCCGCCGCGTCGTGCTGCGGCAACGGCGACGTCGAGTTCATCGCACGAGACCTCGAAGTCGTCGCGCAACGAGGCGTGCGAGTTGTCGAACAGCTCGCCGACGTCACTGAATCTGCTGCTGCGCAGAAGTTCTGCGGTCTTCCGCGTCCTCTCGATCTCGGTCACGACGTGCCGTGCCCGCGCCCGGAGGATCGGGTCTCGCACTGTCTCGGCCTGGTCTGCTGTAGCCTCTCGCAAGCTGCCGACGCCGAGAGCTGCTGCTGCAGCGACGCATTGAGAGCGCCGCATTCCGTACTGTCCGTCTGCGAGCGAGTGTTTGACCCGGGTGTCGATGACGATCAGTTCGTACCCTGCACCGTGGAGTTCGAAAGGTATGGGTTCGGTGGATCCGTCCTGGCAGTCCAGCAGGAGCGCAGTCGAGGGCTGAGCAAAGAGGGCAATGGTTTGATCCATCCCTCCGGTCGGTGCGCCGACGCCGTCGTTCTCGGCCTGGATGCACACCTGTACCAGCTCATCGCGGGCGAAAGGTGAATCATGAAGTTCGTTGACGGCCAACGCAACCGAACAGGTGAGGGCAGCGGAGCTCGATAGCCCGGCCCCGACCGGTACCGACGAGTCGACGGCAAGATCGATTCCTTCGATCGGGAGGCCTCTGCGCGCAAGAGACCACAGAACGGCTGTGGGGTAGGCGGCCCACCCTGCGGCGATGTCGCCGAGGGGCCCGGTGTACGTCTCGGCGGATTGCCGACTGTGCACGCGGACGACCCCGTCGCTGCGCAGTGCGACGGCAACCAGTGTTCGCTGCTCGAGAGCGACCGGTAGGCACAATCCACCGTTGTAGTCCGTGTGTTCACCGATCAGGTTGACTCGACCGGGTGCCGCCCACACTCCGGTTGCCGGATAGCCGTAGGTGGCGTGAAACTGTTGGAGCACAGAATTGTTCGAGACGGTATCCACTATTTCAACTCCCGTAGACGGGCCGCGACTGCCTCGGGAACGGTGTCGTTCACCCAGGCGCCCATGGCGGACTCGGACCCGGCGAGGTATTTGAGTTTGCCCGGTGCGCGCAAGATCGAGAACAGCTGAAGATGCAGTCGGCCCAGAGGTCGGTTGATGCGGACGGGAGCTTGGTGCCAAGCCGCGATGTACGGTACCCGGTCGACGCCCGGATAGAAGCGATCGATACGGCGTAGGACATCTTGGTAGACGACCGCAAGCTCCTCGCGCTCTTGGTCGTTCAGCGAGGGGAGGTCCGGGACGTCTCGGTGCGGTGCCAGGTGAATCTCGATGGGCCATCGTGCGGCGGTCGGGACGTAGGCGCTCCAGTGATCTCCGTCGTAGATCAACCGGGCCTTGTCCTCGCGCTCGAACGCCAGAACATCGCCGAGTAGTGAGCGACCGGTGCGCTCGAAGTGTTTGTGCGCCTGCGTCAGCATCGATCGGGTGCGTGGCGTGACATACGGGTATGCGTAGATCTGTCCGTGTGGATGGGTGAGTGTCACCCCGATTTCTTCGCCGCGGTTCTCGAAGCAGAACACTTGTTCCACAAGCGGATCCGCCGACAACTCTTCGGTCCGAGAAATCCAGGCACCCACAATCGTGCGCATGCGTTCGAGTGGAAGCTCGGCGACGGACGCCGTGTGATCGCTCGAGAAGCACATCACTTCGCAGTGACCGGCCGCTGGGCGATCGCCCGCACCGTCTCCGGGACTGTCAATGTCTTCCTCGGGCGCCGCGGCAAAGCTCGGAAACCGATTCTCGAACACCGCGACGTCGTAGTCTCCGTCGGGTATCTCTGTGGGCGTGCGTGTTTCGTCGGTCGGGCACAATGGACATTCGGCGGCGGAGGGGAGATGTGTCCGTGTCATGCGATGCGAAGCCATGGTGATCCACTCCCCGGTGAGAACGTCGAATCTCATCCGAGACGAGTGGTCGAGAGCCGGCAATTCGCGGGAATCTCGCGCAGAGTGGGCGCGGGCACTGCCGGCATCGTCGAAGTAGAAGATCTGACGCCCGTCGGCGAGGGTGCGACGGGTCGGATCCTGCTTGGGTGTCATGCGTCGACTTCCCATTCCAGAACACCCTTGCTGACAACGGGTTTCCACACTCCGATCGTTGATCCTGTTTCCAGCGCTACGGCATGGGCGGCCAGCATTACCGAGATGGACGCCCAGATCGGACCGCCGTTGTCAGTGGCGTCCGAGGCATACTCGGTCACACAATGGTGGAGTGCGCCGCTGCGGGTGTCCACGAAGTAGTGGTACTCGTCCAGTCCGGCGAAGGGAACGAACGAGGGGATGAACATGGTTGCGGCAGTGCCTGCGTCGCGTTGATCGTGTCGATCCATCTCGTCCTCGGCGTAGAGGTCTGGATTCTCGTAGATCGTCTCATCCCACGTTTCGAGCAGAGTGAGACGAACTTCTGTTGCGACGTCGATGGGGTAGAAGAATTTGTCCGGGAGCACGCTGCCGAGAAAGAGGCCGGTCCGGTCGTCGTGGGTCAGGCTGCCGTTGTGGACCCGATACAGGTCGCGAAGTTCCTGGGGCCACGTGACGCCGGTCGAGGCTTCGAATTCCTCGATAACGGCGTCACCGAGTCCTGGTTGAAACGCTGCAGCCGTCACCGGTGCGTGTGTACGGCACCACGCTTCGATTCGGCTCCATTCGTTTGCAACGCTCATGGGCTTTACGATACGTCCGAGTCAGGACCCGTGAATCAGGTACTGCAGTGTGTCCACGAGCTTTCGGTCCGAAGCCTCGGACTTTCGGCCGGTGATTCCCGATCGGAGAATTGCGGAACCCTCGAGCAAGCTCACGATGGTCTGCGCTGTCGCGCCAAGTTCCGCCGCATCCAGCTCCGGTTGTGCACACGCGACTGCGCGCTCTACGTGTGCGATGTACTGGGCGTAGAAGTCTCGAAGCACGACCGCGACTTCTTGGTCCGCCGCTGCAATGGCCCATACTTCGACGTACAGACGCACCGTGGCCTGGTCGTCCTGTTCTCCGAGCAGGACTCCGATGAAGTGTTCGGATTCCTCGCGGGAAAGGCTCTGATCCGTATCGGGGACGACGGCAAGGCGATCCAGTGAGCGGGTCAATGCACGTGACATCACTGCGCGTATCAGATCTGCACGGGTGGGGTAGTAGTGCTGCAGATGTCCTACCCGCACTCCGGCCGCGGCTGCGAAATCGCGCATTGCCGAGTTGGCATTGCCCTGAGTAGTGAGGACCTGTTCTGCTGCGTCGAGAAGTGCTGCCGCACGGGCGGCGCCCTTGGAGAGGGTCATGGTCGCAATACTGCCACCCCGAAGCTCTCCAACTCGGAGACGGTGCGGCGAGGGTTCGGAAGCGATTCGGGGAAAGTGACTCCAGGCCGGGCATCGTCGGCCAAGGCTCGTCTGACGGCCAACGCGCCGCCCACCGCGGTGAGGTGAGCCTGGCCCTGCCGGTCGACGATTGTCGCGCTTGTCGTGCCGCTCGGGCCGGTGACATCGATGCGTACTTGCGCGCTCCCGCCCTTGCCCGGCGAGTACAGGAGTCCGCGTCGTAGCGGTGTGAAGCGGTCGCCGCGACCCCAACGGAACAGACCCACCTTCTTGGCGGCGAGCAGCGCAGTTGTGGATGCATTCGAACTGAAACCTATTCGAGTGCTGGCAGTTTCGGCGCCCAAGGTCATGGGGAACGTGAATTGTTCCGGAGTGTCGATTCTTCCGACCTTGGTGCGCGATCCGGGGAAGTCGACCCAGCGTGTATCCGTCAACGGGCTGACGGTGATCGGGTTTCCTTGCTGCATCACCTCGAAATCCTGCCCGAGCCGATCGATGAAGTCGACGGAGTCCAGCCCGGCAATGTCGTTGACGTCGTAGCGAATCGAGACGTCGATCGTGCTCGCGCCACCCAGTTCCTCGGCCAGCGCTGCGGCGACGATATTGGTGACTCCGCCCATCCATCCGGACGACAGGTACACCGGTGCGCTCGGCGACTTCTGACCCGCCAGAGTGGCGGCGCGAGCGACGCGGGTTGTCCAGCGGGTGATGTCCACGTACGGAATGCCGGCCTCGACGGCGGCGGACAGGACACGATCGTGGGGATCGTTGACCGTCGAAACGACCGCGCGTACGGACGCGTCGAAGGGTGTCGGGTCGAGGAGGTCCCAGCGGCGGACGGAAGCGCCGTGACGGCCGGCCAGTTCGTCGCCTCGCTCGGGGGTGCGTCCGGTGAGGAGTAGTGGGAAGTCGGGGGCGAGCAACGCTGTCAGGGCGCTGCCCACGGTTCCGTATCCGCCGGCCACGAGGATCGGGCCGTCGGCTGAATACTGCAATGAATCGGTCATGCACCTAACTCTAGGTCAAATGACCTAAAGCGTCGAATGGGGTTCTTTCCGCTGCTCAGTCCCGGTGTCGCACGATGTTGACGACGTTGCCATCGGGTGCCCGGACGAGGAATCGGCGAACACCCCACTCTTCGGTCGTTATGGGGTGCACGATTTCGTAGCCGAGCCTGCGGGCCTCTTCGTAGGCGCCGTCGACGTCGTCCGTGTGGACTGAGATGACCGAGTCCTCGGCTGCAGTGGCGTCGTGCGTGACGAGCTGTACGTTCGCGCCGGTGTCGGGAGAGGTGTAGCGAGCGACCCACCCCATGTTGAACTCTTCGGTGCTCAGGCCGAGAAAGTCGGAGTAGAAGCTCTTGGCGGTTCCGACATCGGCGACTTTGAGATTGGCGGTGATGCGTCGAGCGCGCATGTGGTTCTCCTACCCTCGGTAACAGATGCGCTCGATGATCGTCCGAAAGCGGAGCCATGTCGACTGTGCCGTCCGAAGATGCGGGCCGCCTGGTTGATTCGATCTGTCACTGCGGATCGAACGAGCTCACAGTTCCCCACCGTGAGAAGGGAAGGACGATCAATTGAACCTTGCCGATGACATTGTCGATCGGCACCGTTCCACTGTGTTCGTCATCGAGATGGAAACGTGAATCCTTCGAATGGGCGCGGTTGTCGCCCATCACCCACAGGTTCCCGTCGGGAACCGTGACCGGCCCGAAATACCTTCCTTGACAAGAGGTATCGTTGCCCGGAATGCGCTTGTCGATGTACGGCTCGGTCAGCGGCTTGCCGTTCACCCGAAGCCCCTCTTCCTCGGACAGACACTGTACGGTTTGGCCACCGACCGCGACTACCCGCTTCACGAGGTCGTTTTCGTCCGGCGGGACCAAGCCGACGATGGACCCGAGTCCCTGAAACGCGCGAACAATCGAATTGTCGGATCGAATGGATTTGTACTCGTCGTTCCAGGACTCGGGTCCCTTGAACACGACCACATCCCCAGGTTGCGGATCCCCGAATCGATAGCTGATTCTGTCGACGAGGATCTTGTCTCCCGTGCAGCCGGTGCATCCGTGAAGTGTCGGTTCCATGGACTCCGACGGGATCAGAAAGATGCGTCCGACGAAGTTCTGAATGACAACACTCAGGACAAGTGCGACGACAACGAGGATCAGAATCTCACGCCACAGTGGACGTTTCCTCGGGTGATCGGCCACTGCCGATTCAGTGGAGTCGGTCGAGTCCTCGTGGGCGTCGGATTCCGTCACACTCCCGACAATAGATGGCGCAACCAGTCGTCGGCCCGATACGAATCTTCTCGGTTCGTGGGTCTGTCTGTCGGCTGACATGCTTCGGAATTGGATCACATCACGCGCGAAGATCCGGTCGAGATCGGCAATCCGCGCAGTCCTGACCCAAACATCGTGCCGACGAATACCTTTCGCAGAAGCAGGTTGAACAACTCTCCGAGATTCAAGCGTGCAGCACGCCGGCGCCTCTGTTGATCGATTGGCACAATCTTTTGCGAGAGATGGGCATTCTCCCACTGAAGCGTCGGTGCGAGACAGCGCCTCGTAAGGACGACTGTACTTCCGGGCAATTTCTCTCGAACTTGGATTGACCGCACGAAAACCTGATGTTTGGGGGACAATCATCTGGGGCGATCACCTGGGGCGACAAGTCGAGGAGATGCAAATGTCCGAGGCCAAATCCGAAAGCACTGAGTCTTTTTCTGAGACGACACCGCCGGCGGAGCCGTCGAAACAATCAGTGCTCAGGCGGTACTACCCGGCTGCGGTGCCCGTCGTCCTCGGCTTGATCATCTATTTCATGCCTGTTCCGGACGGTGTGGATCCCAAGGGCATGCACATGCTCGGAATCTTCGTCGGCACCATCGTGGCGTTGATCTTGCAGCCGCTGCCGACGGGTTCTGTGGCGCTGGTAGGCCTGTCGATCGCCATGATCACCCAGACCGAGACGCCGACGGAAGCGTTGTCCGGCTTCAGTAACACCACGATCTGGCTGATTGTCGCATCGTTCTTCATTGCCGAGGGCTTTCTGGTCACTGGACTCGGCAAACGGGTTGCGCTCATGTTCGTGACCAAACTCGGCAAGTCGAGTCTCGGATTGTCCTACGGAATGGCGTTGACGGACTTGATACTTGCTCCGGCGACGCCGTCGAACACCGCCCGTGCGGGTGGCGTCGTCTATCCGATCATCGTCTCGCTGAGCAAGTTGGAGGACTCCAATCCCGAGCCCGAGGACTCTCGCAAGAAGCTCGGAGCATATCTGCTGCTCACGTCGCTGCAAGTCAACGTCGTGACCTCCGCGATGTTCATCACCGCCATGGCGGGTAACCCTGTGGCCGTCGATGCGGCTGCCAAGATCGGCATCGACATCTCGTGGGGCAAATGGGCGCTGGCAGCATCGGTTCCGGGAATTGCGAGTCTGATCGCGATCCCGTGGGTGATGTCGAAGATCTTCCCGCCCACGATGTTGAAGACTCCGAAAGCACCCGAGCAAGCCAGGGAGGAACTGCGCAAGGCAGGTCCGATCAGCCGCAACGAGAAGATCATGGCCGCCACCTTCGTTCTGCTGCTGGTGCTCTGGTGCCTGGGCTCGCAGCTCAACGTCAATGCCACTACAACAGCATTCGTCGGAATCGGCATCCTGTTGGTGACCAAGGTGCTGACGTGGAACAACCTGGTCCACGACACCGGGGCGTGGCAGACGCTCGTGTTCTTTGCCGTTCTGGTCGGTATGGCAAGCCATCTCGAAGAACTCGGCGTGATCTCGTGGATCGGAACCCAGGTCTCCTCGAGCGTCGACGGTTTGCCGTGGATCTGGGCTTTTGCGATCCTGACCTTGGTGTACTTCTACGCGCACTATCTGTTTGCGTCGAACACCGCGCAGATCGTCGCCATGTACGCGGTGTTTCTCGGCGCGGCGGTGGCAACCGGTGCGCCGCCGCTGTTCTCGGCCCTGGTATTCGGCTTCATCGGCAGCCTGTTCGGCGGTATCTCGCACTACGCGTCCGGTCCGGCCGGAGTGATCTACGGTTCCGGATACATCAAGACCTCGGAGTGGTTCCGAATCGGTTTCGTGATGAGCGTCGTGATCATCCTGATCTGGACGATCATCGGCGGCGCGTGGATGAAGCTGATCGGCGCCTGGTGACGATCAGTTGTCCTTGCGCCGCAATCCGAATCGCATCGATTCCTTGTTGACAGCGGCAATCGCGGTCAGCGGTATCTCCGCGGGACACACCTGCGCACATTCACCGTAGGTCGAGCACGGCCCGAAATCGGCCTCCATCTGGTGCGACATCGCTCGGGCCCGCTTGCCACGTTCGTTGCGGCCCTGCGTGACGAGAGACAGGTGGGTCAGTTTGGACCCGGTGAAGAGGTGCGCGGCACCGTTCGGGCAGGCTGCCACGCAAGCGCCACAGCCGATGCACGCGGCGAAGTCCAGTGCAGCTTCGGCACTTTGATGCGAGAGCGGCTGACTGTCTGCGTCCGGCGCGGTTCCTGCATTGACCGAAACGTATCCACCGGCTTCGAGCACCCGGTCGAGCGCAGAGCGATCGACGACGAGGTCTCGGACCACGGGAAAGGCCGCGGAGCGGAACGGCTCCAGTTTGATTCGGTCACCGTCGGAGAAGCTGCGCAGGTGCTGACGGCACGTGGGAGTGTTCGCAACCGGCCCATGGGGAACGTCGTCGACGGTGATGCCACAGGACCCGCAGATCCCTTCTCGGCAGTCGGAATCGAAGGCGATGGGTTCGTTGCCGCTCTCCACGAGTTGGTCGTTGAGTCGGTCGAGGAGCTCCAGCAGCGACATCTCCACCGTCGCGTCGTCTATTTGGTAGGTGTCGAATGCGCCGGACGACTCAGGTCCGGATTGGCGCCACACGTCCACGGTGATTTTCATACGTAGTTCCTCGTCTGCAGTGGAACAGCGGTGAAGGACAACGGCTCGTCGTGTCGAACGTGTCTGCCGTCCTGGGCGGTTTCCCACGCGGAGACGAAGCACCAGTCCTGATCGTTTCGCTGCGCTTCGCCGTCGGGAGTCTGATGTTCGGCACGAAAGTGCGCTCCACAGGACTCGTCACGATCGAGAGCATCGACGCACATCAGTTCGGCGAGCTCGAGGAAATCGGCTACCCTGCCGGCCCTTTCCAACTCCTGGTTGAACTGGTTTCCGCTGCCGGCAACTCGCAGGTTCGACCAGAAATCGGTTCGCAGTGCGCGGATTTCGGCGATCGCCTTGGTCAAGCCCTCGGCCGTTCGGGTGACACCGCAACCCGCATAGAGGATCTCGCCCAGTTGTCGATGGAACCTGTCGGGGCCGTGTGTTCCGCCGACCGAGAGCAGCAGGTCCACCCGACCCCTCACGTCAGTGAGCGTCGACGTCACAGCGGGATCGGACAGTTCGAGTGGAGTGGATCCGAGTAGCGGTGCAAGATAATTCGGAATCGCGTACGGGAGGGTGAACCAGCCGTCGACGCATGCCGAGAGCAACGAATTGGCGCCGAGGCGGTTGGCCCCGTGGTATCCCCAGCCTGCCTCACCACCGACGAACAAGCCGGGGATGGAGGTCATCTGGTCGTAGTCGTTCCACAGTCCTCCCATGGTGAAGTGGGCTCCGGGGGCGATGCGCATCGGCACCGTATAGGGGTCTTCGCTGGTGGCGTCGCGATACATCGAGAACAGATTTCCGTATCGCTCCTCGATGGTCTTGCGGCCGAGCCGTGCCAACGCATCGCGGAAATCCAGGTACACACTGTTTTTCAGAGGGCCGACGCCGTGACCGGAGTCGATTTGCTCGCGGGCGGCCCGTGAAGAGACGTCGCGGGGAGAGAGGTTCCCGAACGCAGGATATTTGCGCTCGAGGTAGTAGTCGCGTTCGTTTTCGGGAATGTCGCCGGGCTCACGATCGTCTCCGGGCTTGGCCGGTACCCAGATCCGGCCGTCGTTGCGCAGGGATTCGCTCATCAGAATGGTTTTCGACTGCCACTCGGAGTTGACGGGAAGCGCCGTCGGATGGAATTGGATGAACGAGGGTGAAGCCATCAACGCACCGCGTCGGTGCGCTCGCCACGCGGCCGTGGCGTTGGAATTCTTCGCAAGTGTGGACTTGTGGAATACGGTTCCGTAGCCGCCGGATGCCAGTACGACGGCATGGCCTGTGGTGGCGCCGATCTCACCGGTCACGAGATCGCGTGTGACTATCCCTTGTGCTCGCCCGTCCGAAACGATGAGATCGAGCATCTCGGTTCGGGTGTGTAGGTTGACCGTTCCGGCTGCGATCTGACGTTGCAGTGCCTGCGACGACGCTATCTGCAACTGCTGGCCTGTCTGCCCGCGCGTGTAGTACGTGCGCGACACCTGAACGCCGCCGAAGGATCGGGTGGCCAGAGTGCCGCCGTACTCGCGAGCAAACGGTGCCCCGATGGCATTCATGTGATCGATGACGCGTACGGATTCTTCGGCGAGACGGAAACAGTCGGCCTCACGGCCCCGGAAATCACCGCCCTTGACGGTGTCCTTCACGAAGCGGGCGAGACTGTCGTTGTCCACTTTTCGAGCGCGAGCAGCGTTGATGCCTCCTTGCGCGGCGACACTGTGTGCACGGCGGGGTGCATCGTGGAAGGTGAAGGACTCGACGTGGTAGCCCAGTTCACCGAGGGAGGCGGCGCAGGCCGCGCCGGCGAGGCCGGTACCGACGACGATGACCGTGAACTTGCGCCGGTTGAGTGGGCTGACGAGCTTGTAGTCGAGTTTGCGAGTGGGCCAGGCCGTCGCCGGATCGCCGGCCGGGACCTTACCGTCCACCGGTGTCCCGATGCTGCGCAGATCGTCGAGTTCGAAGCTGTTCACTTATGACGCTCCTGTCTTCGAGATGGCGCCGGTCATGACCGCGATGGGGATCGACATGTTTCCGACCATCACGACGAGCGCAAAGATTCCGGAGAGTGCAACGCCAATCTGGCGCAGTCGTTGGCCGGTCACGCCGAGATCGTTGACCGCGCTCCAGAGTCCGTGTGCGAGGTGCATTGCCAGCAGAGCCATCGCGACGATGTAGAACGCTGCCACCAGCGGACGCTCGAAGCTGGCAATCAGATTGTCGTATGCGTAACTCTGTGTGCGCGTGGCCGCTTCGTACTCGCTGCTGCCGATGGGTCGGGTTCCGGTCGTGAGGTCGAGTATGTGGAAAATGACGAATAGCAGCAGCACAGCTCCGGTGACGGGCATCGTGCGCGCTGTAAAGGACTTGATTCCCAGACCTTTACGTCGAAATTTTCCTCGAGCTCGGCGTCCGCGGACGGTGAGCAGCCAGGCACACCAGACGTGTGCGACCAATGACGCGAGCAAGACGATGCGAAGAATCCACAGAAGTCCCTCGTAGGGCAGGAAGGGTTCGAACACCGTTCGTAGCCAGTGTGCGTAGTCGTCGAAGTGATCGGCACCGGTGTAGACCTTCAGGTTTCCGATCATGTGAACGAGAACGAAAGCGGCGAAGATCAGTCCTGTCACGGCCATCAGAATCTTGCACGTGATGTTGGACGGCCGCGCTCGAGCTTGGAGTGAATCGCCGGTAGCTCGCGATACACGGGTCGGAGCACTCACAGACAAACCTCCCACGCCAGACTTGCCGGACAGGTGCCGTCAGCCTAAGCCCGATCGAGGTTTTCGGCCAACGGATGGGTGCCCGACTTGTCTGTTAATGCAGGTGAATGGGAGTGTAGGGGTGCTCATTACCCGAAAGTAAGGAACTCGTGAACGATGTTTGACTCGACGTGGCGACGGTGGTCATGGCGCGCCGGAACGGCATCGGCCCTGGCAGTGGCCTTGTTTGCGGTGGGGTCGCCGGCTGGCGCGCAGGAGACCGTCGACCTGGCCGACGTGTTCAACCCGTTGGTCGTGAAGGCACTCCAAGGCGCTGACATTTCCACCGAATTGACTCCACTCGGGCTCTCGTCCGATGATCCGTGGTTCGACGAACCTGAAATCGAGCCGGGTACCGCCCCCGGCACACTTCTCAAAGCGCGTCCGGTCAGCGTGCAGGTCTACCAGGTCCGTCCCGACGTGGTCTCGGCTCACCAACTCATGTACACCACCACTGATCACTTCGGTCGGCAGGTGATCAGCACCGGAATTCTGATGATTCCCGAGGACGGAACTGCGCCAGGTGATCGCAAGATCATCGGATACGCCGAGGCGAACGACAGCCTCGGCGCGAACTGCGCACCAAGTCACCAGTGGACCGGCGGCAATCAGAGCGACCCGGCGATGTTCTCGGCGCTCGGCCCGGTGGCTCAGATGTTCGGCCACGGCTGGGCAGTGATGATGAGCGACGTCGGCAACGACGGCGACACTGCTCCCCATCCGTTCTCGATCGGACAGTTCTCAGGGAAGGCAACGCTCGACGGCGTTCGGGCAGCACTCGCGCTTCCGGAAGGCGGCCTCGAATCAGACACCCCTGTCGGCATCTACGGTGTCGCCGGAGGCGGTGTCGCAGCGGGCTTTGCCGCGGAACAAGCCCATGATTATGCGCCGGAACTGAACGTCCAGGCCAGTGCCATTCAGGCGATGATGATCGACCCCGCAACGTTCGAGGAAACAGCGGCCGGTGGGATCGGTTCCGGATTCGTCTTCTCGAGCATTCTCGGATTCGACGCGGGCTACCCCGACGTTCGGCTCGACGACCATCTGACTCCGATCGGTCACAACGTCGCCGCAGCCTTCCGCGCGTCCTGCCAGGCGCTCTACCTCGGACTCCCATTCGTTCCGTTCGACGTCCTACTCGCCAACCCTTCGCCCCGAACGATCCCTGCGCTGGCCGCGGCGTACGCGGACAACACGTTGGGAAAGCAGGCGCCGGCTTCCAAGCTTCTGATTTCTTCCTGTGAGGACGACTTTCTCGTTCCCTTCAGTGAGGCAGAGCACTTGGCGCAGACATATCGAGCAGACGGCGGCAACGTGGACCTGCTCCCGTCGCAGTGCGGGCCGCTCGATTACGTGACCAACCTGTACAAGACGGTGACCGATCAGCTGGGTATGCAGGACATCGCCTGGCTGGCAAAGACGTTCGACGAAGCCGAGGGACGATGAGCTTGCGGAAGTCTCTGACGCGCAGGGATTTTGCGCGCACGGTTCTCGTTGCTTCGGCAGGTATCGGCGGTGCCGTCGTACTGGGAGGCAGGGCGTCCGCGGGTACTGGTGAGCTCGACAGGTACCTCGACCTGGAAGCAGTGAACGCAAACGCCGAAGCCACGGGCGGCCTGCATCCTTCTCTGCCATCGGATTCCGCGACGCTGCGGTCTTTGGTGGATACCGCCCGAGCCTCGGGAGTGGATCCGCATCGCTATCAGACACTGCTCAAGCAGTACTGGCTCGCGGTCGGGACGGAGTCGGCAGGTATCGATCTCGCTTCGTGGACTCCGTTCGACGGTGTGCACGCGAATCTCGGAAATCTCACCAACACTTTCCAATTCTACGAGCGACTCCAGCTCGAGCATCGAGAGCTGCAGTGGGCAGGTATGGGAGGAATGGTCGGGCCCGCTTTCGCCGGTGGACTCCTCGACTTGGACTACGGGCGGGTTGTGCTGGAAGTCCAAGCGATCAGCGAGGCGATGGCACTGGTGTGGCGAGAGATCGACCGCATCGGGGCGCCGGTTGCATCGTCGATGGGAGCGCCCGAGGACATTGCGGCACTTCTCCAGGTCGGCCACGAGATTCGCCCCGAGGACGTGATGTGGTTCCAGGGGAAAGTGATTGCGATGAGCAAACACATCTTCTCGGACCTGATTCCCATGCACATGGCGTGGGTTCACGACGGTGTCGACGGCATCGCCGAACTCGATCGCGCAGGGCTGCTCGACGAGAACGCCCGTATCGCGTGGAACAACATTGCTTCGGGGACACCGGAATCGGTCTTCGACGGCAATGTGCGTCTGCTGCGAAGGGAGCAGTACCAGTCGGTGGGTGATCAGTGGGACGAGGCGAAGGCCTACCGCAGTAGCGTTGGTCGCTCGTTGACTTACCTGACCACCTTCGCCGCATCACCGTCGATGCCTGGCGTCGTGCCGCCACGCGAGTCGAACCCGCTCTCGTTCGCGGTGGGCAATGCTGTTGTGCAAACGCCGCTTCCGGACTTCAACTGGGCGGACCGGGATGGTCGTTGGACCTACATCAACGATCAGTTGCTCCCGGTCTACAACAACCTGATGAAGAATCAACCGGAACTGTGGCGAGCGACGCTGGCCGCGCCCGTCTCCGTTCGGATAACCGAGCAGCGAATGATCGCTCGCTTGCCGGACATGTTGCGGTCCATGTTGTCGACTCTGGCGATTACGGTCAACTGAACTCGGCGGTGGCGGGGCCTCAGGGTCCCGCCACCGCCCGTGAACTTGTCGGTCAGGCCTGGCTCAGCTCTGCTTGCATGCGCGCGGAGTCCTTGCCGACAGTGCGGGTAGCCAGGTAGATGAATACCGCGGTGAGTGCCAACATGATCGGCACGAGATACATGGCCGAGTTCAACCCGTCGCCGGCGTACTGAGCCAACTTCCCGGTACCGGCATCTGCAAGTGCACGCTTGGCGAACCAGTCCGAGATCGCTCCAACGGCAACCGGTCCGGAGAATCCGCCGAGAAGGTACATGGCAGCGAAGAACAGCGCCGTCGCAGTGCCGCGGAGCCTGGGAACCACGACGTCGTGAATGGCAGGGTAGACGCTGATGTAGAAGCCGTAGGCCAGAAGCCACCCGGCCGAGAACAAGAGCGTGAACATCACGACGTTTCCGCCGTGTTGCAACAGTGCCAGCGCCGTCAAAGGTGCCGCCAATGCCGAGGTTCCGACACCGATCATCAACCGTGCGCGCGGTGAGCGTGCGCTGGCCTTGTCAGCGTAGCGAGCGCCGAGAAGCAATCCGATCAGGCCCGTGATTCCGACGATGATGCCGGTGACCGATGCCGCCGCAGTCAGTTTCAGGTGGTACTGGCGCATGAGCAGTGGGACGACAAACGAATTCACTGCGTAGGCGGCGAAGTTGAACGTCAGCCCGGCAAGGATGAGCCAACGAAGCGTGGGAATTGCGAGCAGACGACGGATCGGGCGGGTGATCGGTGCCTCTGAAACAGCGGCTGCGCGGGCCTCCGGACTTTCGGAACCACCACGAACCGGATCTGCCATGCGGTAGAGCACGACTGCCAGCAGGACACCGGGAATCGCCGCGAGGAAGAACGGTGCACGCCAGCTGTCGAATGCCTCGGCGATCTTGCCGACGGTGAAGTAGGCGAGCATGAGGCCAATTGGCAAACCGAGCATGAAGACACCAAGTGCGCGTGAGCGTCGTTCCGCCGGGTAGATATCGCCGATCATCGAGTTTGCTGCGGGTGTGAAGGTTGCTTCGCCCACACCGACGCCGAGACGCGCGAGGATGAACAGCACGTAGCTGCCGGCGGCACCGGTTGCTGCCGTCAGTCCGCTCCACACCAGGAGTCCGATCCCGATGATCTTGGGACGGTTCTTCGTGTCGGCCAACCGGCCCAGAGGCAGTCCTGCGACTGCGTAGACGAGGGTGAATGCAGAGGTGATCAATCCCAATTGCAAGTCACTGAGCGAAAACTCGTTCTTGATCGGCTCGGCAACGACCGAGGGGATCGCCCGGTCGAAGAAGTTGAGCATGTTCGCGAGAAACAGGGCGACGAGTGTGCCGCCGAGAAGTTTGTCACGTGTTCCGACAGGGGCGCCGTCGACGGACGGCAGCGGCGGAGCGTCTCGTTGAATTGACATGATTGTTCCACCCTTTTCGCGAGTGCTGAATGAATTGTGCTGGGGGAGAAGCTCAGGACAGAGCGTCGGCGACCGTTTTCCCGATCGCCTGCATCCCGGCCGCAGTGGGATGCAGTGGAACCGCCGGCTGGGTAGGGACGATTCCCGTGTAGTAAGCAGTGGCAGGGTCCGTGCAGATGTCATGCCCGGCAGTGGTTTCGGTGATGTCGATGTACTCGACGCCGTGACGGGCCGCAGTTGCTGCCATGACCGTGTTGCCGTAGTCGATCACACTCTGGAGATAGTCGGCGTCGCGCGGCCAGAACGGCTGAGTGCCGGGGCAGCCGCCACCACGGATGTATGTTCCGTATCCGACCACGACGATGCGCGCCGAAGGTGCTCGATCCTGCGCGACTTCGATCATGGAACTCCAACCTGTGGACGCATTTTCGATCATTTGTCGCTGTTGATCGACGCCACCGGAGGTGAACTTGTCACGGCAGGACGTTCCGGCGGGTTCGGGGAGTGGATTGACGCAACTCAGAACTGTCGGGAACAACGAGATGTCGTTGGCACCGATGGTGATGGTGACGAGGTCGGTATCAGGCCCCAATGCTGTTGCCTGCGGTGATACTTGACCGGAGAACGTCGATTGTGCGGTGTCCGTGACGTTGGCGGATCGCGCCGACGAGCAGGTCATATCCGTGAGTTGAGCGCCGAGTTCTCGCGCCACCACGGACGGGTAGTTGTCGAGTGATCGTAGACAGCCCGGTGACGACGAGTCCTGCGCGGTGACCAGTGGGCCGGCCGCCGCGGAATCGCCGAGTGCGACGTACTGGATAGTGCTGACCGGTGTCTCGGCACTCGACACACCGGTCCCGAGAGCCGCGATCGAACCGGCAGCCACGACGCCTGCCAGAATGGCTGCGCTGCGCGTTTTCCACGTCACTCGAGGCTCCTCTTGGTCGAAGGTGGGACTTCCAGTTACGCCGCTGATTGTGAATTCGTGAGTGGCGTGGGTTACATAGTGATAGGAAAAAGGCAGGTCGGCCTTGTGGTGGCAATTCAATTCTGTGGAGGGTTTTGTGTCAGGAAACAAAAATCTGCCGTTCGAGCCGATCCTGGTTGGTGGCAGATCTCTGGCCGACCGACTGGCGCAACGCACCCATCCACTGGTCATTGAGACAGTCGATCTGGTCCACCGCGACGTCACCTTCTACCGGTTGCTCCCTGACGAGGCATTGCGTAACGACGTCACCACCATCGTGAGGCGCAATCTGGAACTGTTCATTTCGATGCTGCGGACCGGCGCCGATCTGACGCCCGAGTTGCTCGCCGACATCAGCGAATCGGCTCGCCAACGGGCTCAGGAATTGGTTCCACTCGGTGAGGTGCTGCGGGCATATCACCTGGCAGCCGGGCTGTGGTGGGAGACCATCAGCGAATGGGCGGTCCCGGAAGACGGTGTCGCACTTGCCCGCACCGGACGACTCCTGAATGCATACACCGCGGCCTCCGCGTCGGCGGTTCTTGCCGGCTACGGTTCCGACCATGCCACCCAGACGGACGAGGATTCTGCGCGAAGGTCATTGTTCGTAGCACTTTCGACGGGTGTCGATGTTGATCGGGTCTCCGACGATGTGGGCATCAGGTTGGCGCGCCTGTACTGGGTGGTGGCGCTGCACGTCGAACGGAATGACGACGAGTCCTCGACCGAGGTGGACACTGCCGTCGCCGAGCGGAGAAAGGTGCGCCACCTGCAACGAGAGCTCGATCAGGTGGGGCGTGACAAAGCGCTCGGGGTGCTCGGGAGCAGTGGCGGAGCCGTACTGATTCCTATTGTGGAATCGGAACCCGCTGAGGGGAACTGGGCGTCGAGTCCGCAATATCTTTCATTGTGTCGACGATTGGGTGATCTCGAGAAGGTCATCGGTGCATCGACGGTTGCCGCCGTACATGTCGCGGCACCGCCCGCAATTCCCGCAGCGGTGTCGCAGGCGCGCGAGGTGCTGAACGTTGCCCGAAAGTACGGCCGTACAAGTGGGGTCGTGCGTCTCGAGGATCTTGCAGTCGAGTATCAACTGACCCGCCCGAGCGCTGCGCTGCCGATCCTCGCAGATGTGTTGTCGCCGTTGGAGTCCGATCCTGCCGTGCTCGAGACGCTCGAATCTTTCATCGACTCCGGATTCGATCGAGCTACCACCGCTCGGCAGTTGCACGTACACCCGAACACGGTCGTGTACCGCCTGCGTAAAGCGAGTTCCCTGACGGGACTTGACCTGTCGTCACCGAAAGATCTTGTACAGGTCACCATGGCGCTGGGAGCGCGTCGCGCGCTCGGAATGGAGGCGGACTCTTCCCAAACGTGATGCGTCTGTGGTTCTCTGTGAACGTGTCTGATTCTCGGATTGGCAATCCGGCCGGGAGACATGGCCAGACTGGGTCAGCTGATGGTGCAACGAGGCGCGTGGCGTGATCAGACGTTGATCGGCTCCGCCTACCTCGACGAGTTGTCCGCGCCCTCTCCGTCCAATGGGGGGTACGGCTTCTTGACCTGGGTGAACGCGGGCGAGGACTTCTACTCCGTGAATGCGCCGGTGAGCAAGTATGTTTCGCATCCGGTGTGGCAGAACGCGCCTCGGGATCTCTATCTCCAGGAGTTCTTGCGGCTTGTCGTCGCTTCGATCGTGGACGTTCCACCGCCGCCGTACGTCGAGCCTCCCGTGCATGGGTCGGGTGGTCCGCTCATCGACGATCCGTCACAGCTCGTCGGCTTCGCGAACCCCGAATTGATCTTCGACACGATGGTCGGGACGGGGCGAGCAGGAACACCCGGATGCAACATCGTGATCTGCAACAACGAATTGTTGCCGTTCAGTGTCGCCGGCCTGCTCGGGGATGCTGCAGCTCAGATCGGTAACGCGGCAGGCGCGTCGATTCGAGATGCTGGTAGATGACGGTTTCGAACCCGAATTGTTGCCCAATATTTATGTTTAATCTGTGTGACGGTCAGTGAACAGTAAATTTGAGTCAAATGATGCAATCGCGACGAAATGTTCGTTACCGTGGGCTGGACAATCGACAATCTGGGGGTTCGGCTACATGGCAAATGTTCGTAGGTCTCTGACGAAGGGATTGATTGCTGCTTCGGTAATCGCCGCAGCCGGAGTGGGATTGTCGCCGGCGACAGCGAGTGCCGACATCACTCCGACGACGGTCGTCAACGGCATCCTGTCGACGGTGGGCGGCTGCCAAACACCGGTGCGGTCTCTCATTCTTGCGTGCACGAGTGCTGAGACGCTGACACGCCAGTCGCCCGTGCTGCTCGACCTCAACCCCGTGGGCACGAACATCGTCGTCTTGGGTGCCGGCCTCTTCGACGACGGCACGATGCGTCCGATGTTGGTCGACCGGCTTCAGGCGGCGCTCCAGCTGGCCCGTCAGTCCCCGCAGTCTCCGATCATCACAAGCGGTGGGGCTCCGAAGGCCGGAGTAACGGAAGCCAGGGCGATGCGCGAATGGCTCGTTGCCAACGGCGTCAACCCGGGCCGGATCACCGAAGAGGGAACTTCGTGGTCGACAGTCGAGAATGCGATCAACTCTGCGCGGATTCTCGCCGATCGAGGCGCGACCGGCGTGGTTGTGGTCTCGAGCGCCAATCACGTGGAGCGCGCGATGGTGGACTTCCGCGTTGCAGTTCTCGGCCGGATCCCGGTCGCAGGTGTAATCGCTGCGACCTGACGTCAGTGATTGTGGGAGTTGGACTTTCGCCAGTTCAACGGCGAGGCGTCGAATCGTCGACGGAAGGCGCGGCTGAACGCGGCATCGGATTCGTAGCCGACAGTTATCGCAATGGTTCCGACCGGCTCGGTGGTTTGCACGAGTAGTTCGGCGGCACGGTCGAGTCGGCGCTCGGTGATGTAAGCGCCGGGCGTCTGGCCGACCAGTCGCGAGAAGCGCTCCGCAAAAGACGATCTCGACAGGGTGGACAGCGTCGCCAGTTCGTCGATGGTCCAGTTGCGTGACGGGTCGTTGTGGACGGCCTCGAGGGCCTGCCCGATTCGTGGATCCATTGCTGCGGTCAACCATCCGCCGTTCGATCCGTCCGCTCGAGCCCACGCTCTGAGGATCTGGACGAAGAGAAGGTCGAGAATCCGGGAAACCATCACGGAGGAACCAGGTTTCGGATCGTCCACCTCGGCGCCCAACAGTCGGCTGCTCACATCGAGCCACTCGACCGGGGTCCCTTGTGTCGCGCGCAGTTCGACGAAGTCCGGCAGAACGGACAGCAGTCGCTGCGCTGCGACGTCGTCGAGTGTGAAAGTACCGAAAAGCCAACATGTTTCGTTTTTCGGGTGCATCGGCATCGCATTCTCGATCGTATGAGCATGCCCATGGGGTAACAGTACGAGTTCCCCGGGGCCGAGTTCGATCGGGGCTTTGCCCTGCGTTCTGATCACGATGTCACCGTGCTCGGCAATGTGAAGTGCTCGCACCCCAGTGGGTACCTCCACGGTGAAGTTCTCGCCGTGGACGCAGCGATGAATCTGATCACCGCGAAGGTGGACGACTTCGAGAACGTGCGAGAGGGTGTCCCGGGTTCGAGTCTCGTCGGTGGTGGGTACGTACCGCTGTGATGATGTTGTCCTCATGGATCGATCACTCCGATGGTCTCGAGCATTCGGCGTTTCTGCACAAAAACTTGGCAATCTGGTCATGGTTATTGATCCAGGATCCCCTTAACGTGGGTAACAGGCAAGGTCTGGGTTTCGAAGGCTTGCCGATCGTCGGAGTATTCGTCGCACTGCGTATCTGGAGGAGTTGGTCATGGCAGAGAAGGTAAACATCGTTCTGGTGCATGGAGCCTGGGGAGACGGTTCTCATTGGCGTCACGTCATACCCACCCTGCACAACGCCGGGCATCGAGTGGTTGCGGTCCAGAATCCACTTACTTCGCTCGCCGACGACGTGGACCGGACCAGGAAGTTGGCCGAATCGATGGACGGCCCGACCCTGCTGGTCGGACACTCGTACGGCGGCGCGGTGATCACAGGCGCGGGTCATGCGGAAAACGTTGTGGGACTGGTATATATCGCTGCCTTTGCGCCGGACGAGGGTGACAGCCTGGGAAGTATCTTCGCCCGCACGGATCAGCCGGCGGGCGCGGCGAACATCGCGCCGGACGCCGAGGGCTTCTTGTGGATCGCCCCGGACAAGTTTCAGGAGAGTTTCAGTCAGGATCTCGACGACACCGAAGCATTGGTCATGGCGCTGACGCAGAAACCCATTGCGGGTCAGTGCTTCTCGGACCCGTCAGGGCCGCCGGCATGGCGTGGGAAGCCCAGTTGGTATCAGGTTTCAGGGCAGGACCGAATGATTCCGCCGGAAACCGAGCGATGGATGGCAGAGCGTATCGGTGCCCGCGAGATCGAGGAACTCGACGCAGGCCATGCATCCTTGGCGTCCCACCCGCACGAGGTCACCCAGTTGATTCTGCGTGCTGCTGCAGAATTGTCGTGACGGCGTAAATCGTCCGGCTGTTCGAGTGGGCTGCCCATCACGATTACTTTGTCGTCAGTCCTCGGAACTGCCCAGTCGGTGAAGCAGCGCTGTCAGCGTGGTGATGTCGTCCGTATCCCATTTCGCGAGTCGGGCGCGCCAGCGATCTATCTGGTGATTGCGGATGGTCGTGAGCTTCGTTCGCGCCTCAGGGGTCAGAGCTACCAACTTGGCGCGAGCGTCGTCGGGATCGGGGATTCGTTCCACCAGACCGAGTCGAGCTGCGGCGTCGATTTGCCGGGTCAAGGTGGACTTCTCGATATCGAGGGTGCAGATCAGGTCGGACATCCGCACCGCATCCGAACGGTTCAGGATGACCAGAACCGGGTAGAGCGCCGGATCGAGTTTGGGATGAATTGCGCGCGCATAGGTGCGCGCCTGGGCGCGTCCTCGTTGCCACATGTCGGCAAGTTCCATCTCCAGGCCCGTGATCGGATCTGAAACCACTGTCGTTTCCCCTTTGGTGCGATTCGTTCGGTGTTCATCAAACCAGAAGGGGGGCCGAAGTGATTTGGGTGAAGTCACGCTGAGCGAAAGGTACGTTCGGCGTACTGAAGGCGCCGGGCGTACCTTTCGCTCGCAAGGTGGGTGGGTCAAGCCACCGCATACGCCCGCACACACGTGTTCAGGTCGCGGGTGAGATCGGCCGCGGTACTGGTCGGAGAACCGAATTTCACGACGGACCCGTCGCTCCCGTGGAACAACAGCGTCGGAAACGAAGTGGCGCCGAGCCTGCGTGCTCGGACGAAATCAGCGCGGGCGGCATCCTTCGAGGCGGCGGTGAACAGGGAAGACACCGCGGCAGATGGGTCGAGTTGGAGGGATTCCGCGATGGATCGGTACGTCTCAGGATCGGAAAGGCTGCGACCGTCTCGGTAGAACGCGATCTGCATGGCCTCCGCGATGTCGAGGGCGCGTGTCGGATCTTGCGCGCGCAGTGCGGCGAGTCCGATCGCTGCATCCGTCGAATCCATGACGAACCGCCCATCAGTCACCAGTTGTGAATATCCGTCACCGAAGACAGCGCCGGTCTGGGCGGCGATGGTGGCGTTGGCTGATTTCAGGTACGGAGCCGAAGACATGGGCGCGACGCGCTCACCGGTGAACAGTCCGCCGCTGACCACGGACAAGTCGATGGAATCGGCATTTTGACGGACGAACTCCGTCAACGCAGGGCCGAAGCCGAAACACCACCCGCAATAGGCGTCGAAGACGTAGGTGAGTTGCGTCTTGCCTGCTGTTTCCGAGCGTGATGTCTGCACTGGAAGATTCCTATCCGAGCGTGAACTGATTGATACCCTGACGATATGTCGCATTCGGGTATTCGGTCACGGTGAAGATGAGTCCCGAACTAGTGAAAAACAGACAAGTACCCGTCCGGGACGTCGGGTACGCATCTTCGGTGGCTGACGCGACCGAGATCGAAGTACTCAGCCTGGACACCATTCGCATCAACGGGGGAAGCGCAGAGTTCGTCGGCCCCCAACGTCCGCAGTTTCACTTGCTCGCGCTGGTGACCGAGGGCTCGGCGTTACACACCATCGACTTCGTGAACTACGCGGTGAGCCCGGGGACCGTGTTCTGGGTCAGACCGGGGCAGGTGCAACAGTGGGGGCGAATCCAGGATTTCGAGGCGACGGTTGTTCTGTTCACGCCCTCGTCGCTCGATGCCGTCAGTCAGCAGTTGTTGGACGGGAACGCTCGCAGTCGGCAGGCAGCGTGGCAGTTGTCCGGCGAGAACCTCGAGACCATCAGCACGGGTATGAAACACCTGAACCTGAACTACGGCTGCCCGGATACTTCCGCGCCGGTCGTTCGCGCGGCCATTCTGCGGCACACGCTGACAGCAATTCTGTTGAAACTGACCCATCTCGGTGGACAGGAACAGAGTTCCGTGCTGGCGCACAATGACGTGTTCGAAAGGTTTCATGCCGTTGTCGAACGTGACTTCGCCACGGTCCGTTCGGTTTCGGAGTACGCCAACAAGATCGGGTACTCCGAGAAGACTGTGCTGCGGGCCACCCGAGCCGCTGCCGGGATGACGGCAAAGCAGTACATCGATCAGCGTGTGGTTCTCGAAGCGAAACGTCTGCTGTCTTTCGGCACGGACACGGTCACCCAGGTGGCGTCGAAGTTGGGGTTCGACGATTCTGCGAACTTCACGAAGTTCTTCGCCACCCGGGTGGGTGTTTCTCCGCTGACCTTTCGTCAGGACGTCAGAGCGCGCTGAATGCCGCCCATCGCGCGTCGGCGCTGTCGAGGGTTCCGATACTGTTCTGCCCCTTGCCATGTGCGATGCCGTCCAGATCCTGGATGATCCAGTAGATGGCAAAAGGATGGCTGCCGAACCAGAGATCACCGCTGACGTCCAGAGCGTGCGCCGGATCGGGTGTCAGGTTGTCGAACAGTGGAGTGTTTCGCACGATGGATGCGTCGTACTGCTGCCCGGAAAGTACGGCGACGGTCTGCGCCGCATGCTCGGGTAGGAGTTCCGGTGAGACGGGCGAAATCGTGCCGGTGTCTTGATTGTTGGTCGCGTTGATTTCCGATGCCGGCCTGGTGAATCCGGCCTCGGTGACCAGTGTGGAGATGGGAGTGGTCGGTGGCACGGTGAACAGGTTTCCGCTGTAGCCGAGAAGGATCGCAAGGCTCTGGCCGGCAGCCGCGGACTTGACGTCTTCGAGACCGGATTCCAGCTTTCCGATCATGGCGGTTGCTTCACTGCCTCGATCGAGCTGTGCCCCAGCTTGTTCGAGCACGTCACGCCACGGCGCCGAGTACGGGAGGACCAAGGTTGGCGCCACGGCGTTGATCTGAGCGAACAGGCTCGGTAATGGACCGGCATTGCTCATCAAGATTTCATCGGGTTCGACGGACGCGATCTCCTCGACGGCGGGGTTGGCGAAGAAGGTTGGCTTGTCGAGAACTTCGACGCCCTGCTCGCGCAGGATCGACTTGGCGACGTCCGATCGCAGGGTGCTGTAGACGACGGTGGGCTTCACGCCGAGTGCGAGTGCACTCAACCCCGCGTACTCGTCGAGCGCGAGAATGCGCTGCGGTGAGGCCGGAACTTCGACGGTGCCGAGTTCGTGGGTGACGGAGCGAGTTGCAGAGGCGGTGTCGGACTCGGCGGAGCTGCTGCACGCGCTTGCGCCGGCGACGGTCAGGAGAAGCGCCGAGACGATGCCGAATGCGGTTCGGGTGGTGAACATCTGAGGTCAACGATCCATTCGTGGGAAGAAGAAGGACAGGAGGGTACCGGCCAGCAGTAGGCCGGAGCAGACGAAGAGGGCTTGGGAGTATCCGGAAACCAGTGCTTCGGTCGGCGCGCTGTCCGAACGTGCCGTCGAGGAAGCGGCGACGCTCACGAGAACGGCTAGTCCGAGTGAACCGCCGATCTGACGCGATGTACTCAGTAGCCCGGATGCCATGCCGACTTCTTCGGGGGGAGCGTCGGCGGTGGCGACGTTACTGAGCGGCATGAACGACAGACCGATGCCGATGCTCGCCAGAAGCGAAGGCACCAGGATGACGGCCCAGAAGGGACTGTCGAGGTTCATGGTCGAAAACATGAAAGTTCCGATTGCGGCGACTGCTGTCCCGACTACGAGCAGCGGTCGAACTCCGTAGCGCGGAAGGAGTTTGGTGGACGCGAGGATGCCGATCACCAGGCCGAAGCAGAAGGGCAGGAAAGCCAGACCGGTGGTGGTCGGTGAATAGCCCAGCCCGCGTTGCAGGAAGAGTGAGACGAAGAAGAACGCGCTGAACTGTGCCGCGCACACCAGGCACATGATGGCGTTGGCCAGTCCGATTCGGGGTCGAAGCAGGGTGGACAGTCGTACCAGTGGTGTGGCGCAGTGGCTTTCGACCACAACGAAAGCAGTGAGCAGCGCGATCGTGAGCGCGAATCCACCCAGCACGTAACCTGAAGTCCAGGAATGTGATTCCGTGGCGATCACTGTGCCGACAAGGGCGGTGATTCCGGCCGTCGCCAAGATGGCTCCGGGGAGATCGAGAGAGCCGCCTCTGGCGGCTTGGCCGGCCGGCAGGCCGCGGGCACCGGCAACTGCGGCGATCAGGGCCACTGGTGCGCCGGCGAACATCACCCATCGCCAACTGAGCCCTTCGGTCAAAATGCCGCTCAGGACGACACCGAGTGCGCCGCCCAGTGCTGACGACATTGCGCCGATGCCGAATGCCTTGGCCCTGGCGCGTCCGGTGGGAAAGGCCTGACTGAGGGCGGCGAGCCCGGCCGGCGCGATCAGTGCAGCGCCGACGCCTTGAAGCGCCCGAGCTCCGACAAGCATTTCGGCGGACACGGAGAAGGTGCCGACGATGCTGACGAGGGCGAACAGCAGAAGCCCGGAAACCAGAACTCGACGAGTGCCCATCACGTCGCACAGACGACCGCCGAGAAGCAGCAGTCCGCCGAAGGCGAGGGCGTACGCGTTGACGACCCAGGACAACCCGGCGTCGGAAAAGTTCAGCGATTCCTGGATGTCGGGCAGCGCGACGTTGATGACCGACATGTCGAAGGCCACCAGGAACTGCGCTGCCGCGGCGGCTGTGAGGACCAGAGCCGGTGCGGCTACCGCTCGAGTTGTTGTTGTCATTGCAGGTACCTAATTTGTATACGCGTTCTCATAAGTAGTTAGGTTTACCTTGCTGGCGACTGAGATGCAAGGGGTTCCCCGGGCGAGAGCGTCGTAGCAGGGGCGCGCACAATCGACGGATGGCCGAAAAGATGGAACCGAGATCACCGCGGCTCGGACGTCCCCCGACGATCACGTCGGAGCAGATAGTCGACGAGGCGAAACGGCAGCTTCAGACCGGCGGCGCCGACGCGTTGAGCATGCGAGCGTTGGCGAAGTCGCTCGGCACCACGCCGATGGCGCTGTACCGGCACGTGGGCGACAAGGAACAGCTGATCAGCGCGGTGCTCGATGTGTACTCACAAGATCTCGGCGCGCTGGTCCTGCCGCAGGATCAGGTCGAACGGCTTCGCACGATCTTCACCGCGATCTTCGAAAAGCTGGCGTCGGAGCGCTGGATCATCGAGTTGCTTCAGCGCGGTGGCCGTGGTGGGAGCGGCGCTGTGGTCTTGGTCGATCGGGCGATGGCCGCGTGTGTCGAACTCGGTATGTCACCTCGTCGCGCACTGTTGATCTATCGAGCGCTGTGGAACTACACACTCGGCGCATTGCTCAACATCTACGACACCACTACGCGACCGGAAGGCAGCGTGTCACCTCTCGCGGTCAAGATCCGAGAAATCGGGCCCGAGAAACTGCCGGTGCTCAGTGAGGTGCTCGAGGACTGGCCGGGAGGGACGACGACTGAGAGCTACTTGGAAGGACTGGAAGTCTTGATCAGCGGATATATGAACTCCGACTGAGTGTGTTCACAGCAGCCCGTGCCGCGGTGGGATTGTCCCGGACAGTGTCCACCGGCCGATGTGCTGGACCTTCCACCTCGTCGGATCGTGCAGGGTGTGCGTGCGCGCGTCACGCCAGAACCGCGAGAGGTTCGCCGATTCGCCTGCGCTTCTGGTGCCACCGATCTCGAACAGCGTGCTCGTGGCCGCCAATGACGCCCTGGCACCGACCACTTTGGCAGTTGCAGCGTCGATGGATGCTCGGGCCGTGGAGTCCTCGGTGGGATCACGACGCGCCACGTCGATCGATCGCGCTGCTTCCGCCAAGAGGGATCTGGCAGCGCGAACCTCGATTGCCGCTTCGCCGGCGAGTTGAACGAGCAGTGGATCCTCCACCGCTGTATCGACTTTCGCCTCGAAGAAGGGACGCGCCTTTGCCGCGAGTTTCACGGATTCACGCAGTGCAGCCGACGCGATGCCGGTGTCGATCGCGGCGTGCAGGATCTGGGCCTGTGCTCCGTAGGTGGTCGGGTGAGTGAAGAGCGACGTGAAGGGTACGACATTGAACCGCGGCACCGAAACGGATTCCAGGGTCACAGTTCCGCTTGCAGTTGTCTTCTGTCCCATGCCGTCCCAGTCGTCGACGATCGACAGTCCGGGAGTATTCAGGGGTAGGTAGACCGCGGATTTCACCTGTGCGCCGGTCTCGGTGAATTGATCCGCATTGGCGGCACGCACCACGATCCAATCTGCGAAAAGCGCTCCGGTGCAATAGAATTTTCGACCTTCGAGCACAAAGTCTTCCCCGTCGGGGGTGAGAGTGGTGCCGTCGATGTCGATGGTCTTGTTGCCGCGCTCGCTCTGGGCGTTGGCGAACTGCTTACCCGACAATGCTTCGGCGTAGAAGAACTGCTTCTGCTCGTTAGACCCCTGGTACCGGAGCGCTTCCAGGAAAGTGAAGTGGCTGTGCGGAATCTGCGCGATGCTGGGATCGCCCTCGGCGAGTAGGCGGAAGACCTCGGCCAACGTCTCGGTGCTTGCGTCGATGCCACCGAACTCCTTCGGCACCGAGAGTCCGAGCAAGCCGGACCGCGCCAGGGTGCGAACCTCGTCGTGGGGAAGGAGGCGCTGCGCATCGCGGACTCCGGCACCTGCCGCGAACTCGTCGGACAGCTGTGACGCCACCGAGAGCGCCTCGTCCTCGCTGGTGATGCGGTGCGCGATCTCCTGAATGTCCACAGCAGTCATGCTGCCACCGTTTCACAGTCGCAGCACCCACCCAACACTTACAACCTGTGTGATCGCTACCCTGGAAACCACTGGGAACTGCATGTTTGCTGGGTTTCATGTCTACTGAACGTATCGCCGACGAGATCAAGTTCGCCTACTGGGTGCCCAATGTCAGTGGTGGTCTGGTCACCTCCGACATCGAGCAGCGGACCAGCTGGGACTACGAGTACAACAAGAAGCTGGCACAGACCGCCGAGAACAACGGCTTCGAGTACGCCCTGAGCCAGGTACGTTACGAGGCGAGCTACGGGGCCGAATTCCAGCACGAATCCACGAGCTTCAGCCTTGCGCTTCTCCTGGCCACCGAGAAGCTCAAGGTGATCGCCGCGGTGCATCCGGGACTCTGGCAGCCGGCCGTGTTGGCGAAACTGGGCGCTACCGCCGATCACTTGTCGAACGGTCGATTTGCCGTCAACGTCGTCAGTGGTTGGTTCAAGGACGAGTTCACACATCTAGGCGAGCCGTGGCTCGAGCACGACGAGCGTTATCGGCGTAGCGCCGAGTTCCTTCAGGTTCTTCGTAAGATCTGGACGGAGGACGCCGTCGATTTCCGTGGCGACTTCTACCGCATCCACGACTTCACGTTGAAGCCGAAGCCTCTCAACACTCCGGAGCGCCCCAATCCCGAACTGTTCCAAGGTGGTAACTCGGCGGCAGCCCGTGAGAACGCGGGCCGGTATTCGGATTGGTACTTCAGTAACGGCAAGGACTACGACGGCGTCACCGAACAGTTGGTCGACGTTCGCCGTGTTGCTCGTGAGAACGATCGGGAGGTCAAGTTCGGGCTCAACGGATTCATCATCGCCCGCGACACCGAGGCGGAAGCAAAGGACACACTGCGCGAGATCATCGCCAAGGCCAACCGCCCTGCGGTCGAGGGATTCAAGAATGCAGTCCAACAGGCCGGCGCGTCGACCGCGTCCAAGGACGGGATGTGGGCGGATTCGACGTTCGAGGACTTGGTTCAGTACAACGACGGTTTCCGCTCGCAACTGATCGGCACGCCGGAACAAATCGCGCATCGGATCGTCGAATATCGCCGTCGCGGTGTCGATCTGATTCTCGGCGGATTCCTGCATTTCCAGGAGGAGATCGAATACTTCGGGGCCAAGGTGCTTCCGCTGGTTCGTGAACTCGAAGCAGCCGACAGCGACGAGCAGGTGCTCGTCACCGCCGGCTGATCGCCTGATCTCTCAGGACTTCGCGTGGCGTTTCGCCAGCATCCAACGTGAGATCTTCATGTCCCTGGCTTTTCGCTCGATGGTCAGCAGGTCCAGCGGAGCGTTGAACTTCTGAACGGCCAGTGATTTCACACTGCTGAACTCACGCAGCCCATCGGCTCCGTGGATACGGCCGAATCCGGAATCGCCGACCCCGCCGAACGGCAGGGCGGCGATTCCGGCGAATCCGAGAACCGAATTGACCGTGACGACACCGCATTCGAGCTTTTCGGCAATCGCTCGGCCCTTCGACGAACTCTTGGTGAACACCGAGGCGCCCAAGCCGTACTTCGATGCATTGGCGCGCTCGATCCCCTCGTTCATGTCGGCGACCTTGTTCACCACGACGCTCGGGCCGAACGTCTCCTCGGTGATCGCCGTGGAATCCTCCGGAACATCCGTCAGGATGATCGGATCGATGAACGGACCGTTGAACGAATCAAGTCCGCCGAGTACAGCTTTCGCGCCGCGACTGAGAGCGTCTTCGATCTGGCCCCGGACTATCCCAGTCTGCTTTCCCAGCGTCATCGGCCCGTAGGTCGAGCTGTCGGTGGCGCCGGCGTGGGCGTCTCGTAGCGCGGCGGTGAGCTTGGACAGGAAGGCGTCGTACACGGGCGCTGCGACGTAGATTCGTTCGACGCCGGCACAGGTTTGTCCGCCGTTGCCCACTGCCCCGAATGCCGCGAAGCTCACGGCCGCATCGAGGTTGGCGTCGGAGTCCACCAGCATGGCGTCCTTGCCGCCGCATTCGGCGACCAGGGGGGTGAGGGTGTCCGCGCAGGCGGCCATTACGCGCTTTGCGGTAGCGGTCGAACCGGTGAATGCGATCTTGTCGACACCGGACGAACACAGAAGTGCACCGGTTTTTCCGTCACCGGTAATGGTCTGCAGGACAGGGTGTCCGGGTGCGGCGATGTTCCACAGCCGGGCCAATTCGACGCCGACGCCTGGTGAGAGTTCGCTCGGTTTGAAGACTACGGCGTTGCCGGCGGCCAGTGCGTAGCCGATCGACCCCATCGGTGTGTACAGCGGATAGTTCCAGGGGCCGATCACGCCGACGACGCCCATCGGCCGGTAGCCAACGGATGCAGACTGGTTGGCGCTGATCAGTCCTGCACCGACGCGTCTGCGGCGCAACACTTTCTGTGCGTTGCGTGCCGCCCAGTCGAGATGTTCGACGGCCAGCATGACTTCGAGTAGTGCGTCGTCGCTGGGTTTTCCGGTCTCGGCGGAAATGATCGCCGCCATCGATTCGGCGTGAGTGGCGATCGCGGCGCGGAAATTGCCGAGCACCTTCCGGCGGCCTTGGAATCCGAGTTGATCCCACCACTTCGACGCCGTGCGTGCTGCGGCGACCGCTTTCTCGATCTCCTGCTGGTCTGCAATGGGGTGCTGCGCGACCACGGAATCATTGCGAGGGTCGAGGCTCGCGAAAGTGTGATCGTCCGATCTCGGATCTGTCGACGTGGACGTGCTCTGGCGGCCGAGCTGTTCTGTCATGTTCTTCAGATCCTCCACATGTCGGTGCATCACATATATGTGATGTGATTTACTGTGCTGGTAGTCACAGTATGCGTCGGACCGAGCTCCGACAAGCCTCCAGCCTCATCTCACTCGGGAGTTTTCGATGTACATGGATTTCACGCAGGAGCAGTCTGATTTCGCCAAGTCGGTAGCGTCGTTCTGCAAGAAGGAAAGTGGTACCCGTGAGCAGCGAGACCTGCTGACCGATCATGGCGCCCATAACCACAACCAGGCGTTCTACGAGAAGATGGCGGAATTGGGATGGCTCGGGCTGACTGTCCCGGAGGAATACGGCGGATCCGCCGGAAGCACGGTCGACCTGTGCATCTTTCTGGAGGAAGCCGCCAAGGGCATGGCGCCGATCGGTGGACTCGGCCCGACCGTCATCACCGGGGCTGCATACGAGAAGTTCGGCAGTCCGGCCCAGAAGGAGGCAGTGCTCGGCGGGATCGTCCGTGGCGCGTCTCAGTCGATCTCGATGTCCGAACCCGAAGCGGGCTCCGACGTGGGAAATCTGAGTTGCCGCGCCGAGAAGGTCGACGGTGGGTGGCTGATCAACGGCCAGAAGACGTGGTGTTCCAACGCGCACTTCGCCGAGAACATCCTTCTGGTGGCTCGCACATCCCGAGGTGAAGGCAAGCATGAGGGCCTGACGATGTTCCATGTCCCGGCCGACATCTCCGGATTGAAGATCAGTGGAATCGACACCATGGGCGGCAAGGAGGTCAACGATCTCTACTTCACCGACACATTCCTGCCCGAGGACGCGGTGGTTGGCGAAGTCGGCAACGGCTGGCGTCAACTCATGGCCGGACTCAACATCGAACGCCTCATCCTCGCGGCGATGATGCTCGGGACCGCGCAGCGCGCTTTCGACGACACCCTCGAATTCGTCACCACGCGTAAGCAGTTCGGCCGTCCGGTCGGATCGTTTCAGGCGCTTCGCCACCGGATCGCGGATCTCGCCACGGAGATCGAATGCGGCCGTCTGCTGGTCTACAGCGTGGCCCGAATGGTCGACGCCAACCCGACCAAGATGTTCCCGCGGGAAGCGTCGATGGCCAAGCTCAAGCTGACCGAGACCGCCAAGAAGGTCGCGCTCGAGGGGATGCAGATGATGGGTGGGTACGGTTACGCGACTGAGTTCGACATGGAGCACCATGTGCGAAAGACTCTTGTGTCCTCCATTTATGGTGGTACCAACGAGATTCAGCGAGACATCATCGGCAAAACGTACGGACTGTGAGGATCGGTTGTGGCAACGTCTGCACGCACTCGGAGAGCGACATCTGAGCTGAGGAGACGGCCACAGTTGTCGGAGGACGTGGCCAACCACGTTCGCAACCTGATCATGTCCGGCTCGGTCCGTCCGGGCGAGTTCGTCAGGCTGGACGAAACCGCGGCCGACCTCGGGGTCAGCGTCACGCCGGTGCGAGAAGCCCTCGTCGCATTACGCGGCGAGGGGATGGTCGAGTTGGTTCCGCATCGCGGCTATCTCGTCTCGCCCCTCAGTCGCCAGGACATCGAAGACATCTTCTGGTTGCAGGGGCAGATCGCGGTCAAGCTGGCGTTGCGGGCGATGGACAGCATCACCGCTGATCAACTCGCGGAACTCACGGAACTCAATGCCGATTTGCGAGCGGCGGTCGGCGCTTCGGATGCAGCTGCGATCGAGCAGTGCGAATTCGAGTTCCATCGCCTGATCAATCGCGCTGCGGGTGGTGCGAAGTTGGCATGGTTCCTGTTCGGCGCGATTCGGTACACCCCTGCTCGTCTCTACGCGACGGATCCAGGCTGGGGTGAGCTTGCGGTATCGAGCCACGATGCTTTGATCGCGGCGTTCGAGAAGCACGATCGAGAACAGGTGGACGCGCAGATGAGTCTGCAGTTCTCCGACGGCGCTGCTCGACTTCTCGCTCACCTCGACAACATCGGGATCTGGGACTGAATGCAGGAGCTCAAGACGGCGGCATGGCGGGTGCGAGCAGGATCGCCGCACATTCGGCGACCAGTTCTTCTTCCGTCACGTCGATGTACCCGTCGAGCCATGCACTGAGGGTCTGCGCCAGGCCGCCGACCAGGAACGTGGCCGTCAGGGTCAGATGACCGCTGTCGTTCAATCGGTAGAAGGTCTTCGCGTTGGCGGCCAGGAGACCGATGAATATCGTCGTCGACGCTTGGCGTTTCTCGGCCAGGACAGGGCTCGTCAGGGCGCTGGAGAACAGTAGACGTCCGCGACGGGGATCGTTCGCGATAGTGCGGACGATGTTCGCGATTCCAGCGAGCGCCTTGCCGCGTTCGGTCTCGGCGGCGTCCACTGCAGCCTGGGTTGAAACGGCGATGTCCGTGATGACGGTGTCGTAGACGGCCGACATCAGAGCATCACGATCGGTGAAGCTCTCGTAGAAGTACCGCGCCGCGACACCGGCCTTCTTGCACACTCCGCGGACCGTCAGTTCGGGCTCGGCGGAGCCCATGAGTTCCAGACCGGCCTCGATCAGCGCCTCCCGTCGTTGGGCTATGCGGAGCGCGCCGTCGACGCCACCGTACGAACGCGGTTGGTCATTCATGAAGACCATCTTTGCATCCCGAGATTGCTTGACATCTCGGAATTTCGGCGTTTCACTCATCTGAGAACATGCGTTCGCAGATATCGACTCGAAGGGGTTCTGCCATGACGGTGAGTAGGGATTCGATGGACGGGCGCGAGGAAGCGGTGGTAGGCGGCATCGGAGCGGTCGGCGTCCAGGCGGTCGACATCGACGCCGAGGTTGAAAAGGCGATGTCCGGGCTCGGACTGTTGGCCGCCGGCGCCAACGTCATCATGCAGTTGGCGCGCCCGGCGGTGGGGTACGGCGTGTATGAGAGCAAGGTCGAGACGGGTCGGTTGGATCGGCATCCGGTGAAGCGAACCCGGACGACGCTGACGTATCTCGCGGTGGCGAGCCTGGCGACGGACGAAGAAAAGAAGCTGTACCGACGCGCAGTCAACGGCTCTCACAAGCACGTTCGCTCCGATGAGAACAGCGCGGTCGAATACAACGCGTTCGATCCCGAACTGCAGTTGTGGGTAGCCGCCTGCCTGTACCGAGGCTTCGAGGACGTCTACAAAATCTTGTACGGGGATCTCGATCCGGTAACCCGGGATGCGTTCTATCAGCGCAGCGCCACGTTCGGTACAACCCTTCAGATGCGACGCGACATGTGGCCGGCGGACCGGGACGCGTTCGAGGTCTACTGGAACGAGAACCTCGACAAGGTGGCGATCGACGAGACGATTCGTGAGCATCTCTACGGGATCGCGTCGGCGACCTTCACTCCGAAGTTGTTGCATCCCGTGGTCGGTCCGCTCAACCGATTTGTCACCACCGGGTTCCTGCCCCAAGCCTTTCGTGACGAAATGCGGCTCCCGTGGTCAGTGCGTCAGCAGCGTAACTTCGACCGATCCATGCGCGTCGCCGCGCTGGTCAATCGGTTCAGTCCGAAGATTCTGCGGATGTTTCCCTACAACTTCTATCTCTGGGATCTGCGTCGGCGCATCGCCAAGGGAATCCCGTTGGTCTGAGCCGACTCTGGCACTTGAAGTGATTGACACCACAGGTGAATCGGACACATACTCAACGTAGTTGAAGTTGACGTCAAGTTTCATCATTCCTGTGGAGGCTGTCAGTGGCGAACATCGAAGGCGTATGTGACCAGCGATTCTCTGGCTTGAAGGAGGCGCTGGCGCGCAATCTCGATTCCGGCGAGGACGTCGGGGCAGCGATCGCACTGACGATCGACGGCGAATCCGTCGTCGACATGTGGGGCGGTTGGGTCGACGTCGAGCACACTGCTCCTTGGTCTCGCGACACCGTTACCAATGTCTGGTCCTGCAGCAAGACCGTGACCGCACTGGCCGCGCTCATGCTCGTCGACCGCGGGTTGCTTGATCTCGACGCCCCGGTCGCGCAGTACTGGCCGGAATTCGCAGCAGCGGGCAAGGACCGAATTCGGGTCCGGCAACTGTTGTCGCACACCTCGGGTGTGTCGGGGTGGGATCAACCGTTCACCCTCGAGAACATTTGCGACGACGAATATGCCACCGCCCGGTTGGCGACACAGGCTCCGTGGTGGGAACCGGGTACGGCATCCGGATACCACGCCCTCAACTACGGCCACCTGATCGGCGAGGTCGTCAGGCGCATCGACGGACGAACCCTCGGCCGCTTCATCGACGAGGAAATCGCCGGCCCACTCGATGCTGATTTCCGCCTGGGCTTGCCGAAGTCGGAATACGGGCGAGTCTCGAATGTGATTGCGCCACCGCCGTTGCCGATCGACATCGCGGCACTCGGGATGGACAACATCATGGTGAAGACATTCACCGCGCCGCCCGCTGACGCTACAGGTTCGTGGACCGACGGGTGGCGCGCCGCCGAGATCGGTGCGGCCAACGGTCATTCGAATGCGAGGGCACTCGCAAGGATCCAATCGGTGATCGCGTGCGGTGGCAAGGTCGGTGACGTTCGCTTGCTGTCGGAGGAAACGATCGACAAGATCTTCGAGGAGCAGTCGTACGGGGTCGACCTCGTCCTCGGCGTGCCGGTCCGCTTCGGCGTCGGATTCGGATTGCCGACGCCCGAGTCCGTCCCGTTCATTCCGGAGGGGCGAATCTGCTTCTGGGGAGGTTGGGGTGGCTCGCAGATCATCATCGACACCGAGAAGCGCATGACGTTCTCGTACGTGATGAACAAGATGGGGCCGGGTCTGCTCGGTTCCGAGAGATCGGCGCAGTACGTATCGGCGGCCTACGACGCTTTGAGTTGATCGACCGATTCAAATCCGGCAGAACGGTTTTTGTCTGTCGCCGCTGACTATGCTGCCGGATATGCCAGTGTGCTCCGGGGGGAAATCAGCGAGTCCGTTTCGTCGAAGTACGCCCAAAAGTTGCGGAGCTGCATCGGCTGATCGGCGATGAACGGTTTGGTCGACGTCGTCATGCGCTGGTGGCAGTTGCCGGACCAGTTCCACAGTTTCAGCAGGTACCTCGAGGACCGCGGGTTCTTGACTTCCTGCCGGGCGCTGGTCGGCGGAACAGCATTCTGGATGGGGCTGGTGTTGCTGTCGGCGCGATTCAGTGACGTCGGTCCGCAAGGTACGTTCTGGCGAGCGGTCAATCTGGCGGTCATCGCGCTGTGCCTCGGCGCGGCCCTGATCTGGTGGCTGTTTCCGCCTACGCCGCTGTGGTCGTACACCTTTGTCGTGGGTTCCGACGTCGCGATTGCGGCGGCGGCCGAAACCGACTCGGAACCGCTGGGACGACTCATCGCGTGCGTCGTTTTCGCGTCGATCGGCGGCTACATCGCGTTCTTCCACAATCCGAAACTCCAAGTCGGTCACTTGGTCTTCGCCTCGACCGTCACGGTGCTTTCGGGGTGGACTTTGTTGTTCGGGCCAGCAGCGGACGTCGGCTTGGGACTGGCGAAGATCTCGGTTGTGCTGGCTACGATCATCGTGATTCCTGTTGTGTCACAGATTGTTCTGGCGGTCCTGGGTTCGGATGCCACTACCTCCGACATCGACCCGTTGACCGGACTGCTCAACCGTCGCGGATTGGCGCGTCGGGTGAATGACTTGATGGGCGCTCCGGTCACCGAAGCGGATGCACTGCTCGTAGTGGTGATCGACCTCGATCGCTTCAAGACGATCAACGACGTTCACGGCCATGACGTAGGAGACAGCACGATCATGCGAACTGCACTGCGCATCCGTTTGTGGACAACCCAGTCCGCCTTGACTGCTCGTATGGGCGGTGACGAGTTCGTCGTGGTCGAACGGGTACCGGTCAGCGTGATCTCCAGGCTGGAAGGACAGATCCGCTCCGCGATGGACGGAGCGAACGATGACCCTCCGACGAGCGCGAGCATCGGAATGGCGGTCCGCACCGCGCCCCGGAATCCGGGTGAGTCCGTCGACGCTGCTTTTGCCGAACTCTTCCGCGTCGCGGACTCGGTGATGTACGAAGCGAAGCGCGAAGGTGGCAACCAGGTGCGGGCGAGCCTGGTCTGATGTGAGAGCTCAGTCGGCGAAGCTCAGACCACGTTCGGCGAGTGCTTCGCGCAGAATCCTCAAGGCCTTCGGTCCCATCCCGTGCAAAGCGCCGAGTTCCTTCTCGGACACGGACGTCAGCTGCGCGAGATGGGTGTAACCCGCTGCGATCAGCGCGCGCTGTGCGGGAGCTCCCGTCTTCGGGAAGTCGGTTTCCACTGTGCCCGGATCCGGTTCTGTCACTGGCCAACTCCTCCGTGTGGGTTTCTCACAGTTTAGCGAGCGTCGTGAACGATTTCGGGGCTGCCGATTTTGTCGGGCGTTCGCGGAAGTGCGCGAGCTGCCACGGCAATGCCGATGATCGAGACAGCGGCGAAGGTGAAGAGAAGCAATTGCGCAGAACGAAGCGTCGACGGTTCGCCGATGTTGACCAGCACTCCGGCCAGGGCTGCACCGAAGGCATTGGCGATCAGCTGAACGGTGTTGATGGCAGCGGAGGCACGCGCACCTTCTCCGGGATCGGTGACCGAGGTCATCGCCCCGACTGCAAGATGAGGCCAGGCGATGCCGATTCCGACGCCGGCGAACAGCAGTCCGATCACCCACGCGACCACCGCACCGGCGCCGGCGTGTTCGGTGAGAAATGCTGCCATGATGCCCAACCCGATCGCGACGAGGATCGGACCGCTGACAACGATTCGTCGCACGATACGAGGGGCTGTTGCCGAGGCGCTCGGGATTTCGCCGAGAGTCCAGCCGAGAGCGAGTGCGGCCCCGAGGAATCCGGCCGCGAGCGGCGCCAGGCCGGCAAGTCGTTGCCCGAAGAGTGGAATGAACGTCTCGACGGTCGACGCGACAGCGAGGACGACGATGGTCAGGTACACCCATTTGAGGGACGACGCGTTGAACGTCGACGGCGGTAGTACGCCGTGGCGCGAGCGACGGTCAGCGGCGACAAAAGCGATCAGTAGCAGCACAGCGGCGAGAACCATTGCGGCGGTCACGGCGAGGTTGGACAGAATTCCGGCAACGCTGACCAGCAAAGCTGCCGCAGTCAGCAATGCCAGCGAGAGGACCGGCACCGGGCTACTGGTGGTGCTGCCCGGTTCATGTGCCGGTAGCGCGCTGGGGACGAGAGCGGCGACTGCGATCGTCGCGATGACCAGGACGCCGAAAGCCCATCGCCAGGCTCCGAACTGAGCAAAGACACCGCCGATTGCAGGGCCGGCGAAGGTGCCGACTCCCCACATCGCCGAAACCAGCGCGGCCCCGCGAGTCCACAGATGTCTGGGGAGCGCGGCATTGATGACGGCGTAACCGAGACCGGCCAGCAGGCCACCGCCCGAACCCTGGATCGTGCGGCCGACCAACAGCAATTCCATCGTCGGGCTGACCGCACAGACAACGGTGCCGAGCGCGAAGATCGCGAGGCCGATCAGGTAGGCCCCGCGCGGTCCCCTGGCAGCGAGGACGTTGGTGACCAACATCGAAGAGATGACGGAAGCAATGAGGAAGACCGTCGCGGTCCAGGCGTAGTACTGCTGACCGCCGATGTCGTCGATGGCAGTCGGAAGCAGGCTGGTCGTCAGGTAGACGTTGGTCGCGTACAGCGCAACGCCGCCTGCGAGGACGGTAGCGGTGCCGAGGTATCGACCGCTCAGGAGCTGCCGCCAGGTTCCGGTGGGAGCATCGGTGGGGGAGTGCATGTTGTCGAAGGTAGAATCTCGAGTGCGCTTCAGGTCAATGTCGCGCAGCCATTGGGAGGCAGAATGATCCGTAAGAGTGACGAACTTCTCTCGATCGGCGAGGTATCGGAGCGCACTGGCGTCGCCGTGTCGGCTGTGCGCTACTACGAAACACTCGGTCTGGTTCCTGCGGAGCGGACGGCAGGAAATATGAGGAAGTTCCCGCGGCATTCGATCCGGCGGGTGTCGCTGATCCAGTTGGCAGTCAGATTCGGGATACCCCTGGCCGAAGTTGCCGAAGTATTCGGATCGTTGCCGCAGGGGCGAACTCCGACGAAGAAGGACTGGCGCAAGATTTCCACGGAGTGGAATCAGCGCCTCGAGGATCGCAAGCAGGCCATCAACCGGATGCAGGACGAACTGACGGGCTGTATCGGCTGCGGGTGTCTGTCACTGAAAACATGCAACCTGCTCAACCCTGGAGACGAACTGGGCCGGGAGGGACCCGGCGCCAGACGTCTCTGAAACTACTGTCGGTCACACTCTTTCGCGTGGCCGCGACTGAGCATTCCACCGACCACCACGACGCTCGATCTCGATGGGATGCGAGAAGCACTCGCTGATGTTCTGGGTGGTGATCACATCCTCGGCGAGGCCGCTGGCGGTCACGACGCCGTCCTTGATCAGAAGAGCATGTGTGGTGGTGCTGGGGATCTCCTCGATGTGGTGCGTCACGAGGATGCTGGCAAGTGACGGGTTCTGATTGCGGAGGTCGTCCAGTGCCGTCAAGAGTTGTTCGCGTGCAGCAAGATCGAGCCCGGTCGCCGGTTCGTCGAGCAGAAGCAGGCGCGGTTCGACCATGAGTGCGCGGGCGATCAGGGCTCGTCCCCGTTCGCCTTGGGACAAGTTGGGCCACAGTGCGTCCGAACGCGGACTCATTCCGAGTAGATCGATCAGTGCGTCGGCGTGAGCCTCTTGCTCCGGCGTCGGTGACCAGCGCGGCATCACCTCGGTGGTGTTGGTGAGGCCGGTGATCACGACGTTGCGGACGGTGATCGGAATTCCGATCGTGTGACGAGGGTTCACGTGCCCGATGTCCATCCGCAGTTCCCTCATGTCGACGCGGCCCAACTTGTGGCCGAGGACGTAAACGGAACCGCGAGTCGGGTGGGCGGTTGCTCCGAGCAGGCTCAGAAGCGTGCTCTTGCCCGCGCCGTTCGCGCCGAGGAGGACCCAGTGTTGTCCGGGTTCGATCGAAATGTTGATGTCTTTCAACAAGTATCGGCCGTCGCGGACGAGATCCACGTGTTCGGTCGACAGAACTGTGCCGGTGGGGTGTTGCACGAGAACTAACCTCTCTTAGGCGTCGAGCACACGCAGTCGTCGTAGGACGGTGTCGATGTTTGCTCGAGTTGCCGCTACCGCGGCTTCTGGGTCGGCGTCTTGAAGGGCCTCGACCAACTGATCATGGGCATGTGAGGTGTCGGGGACGCCGGCCTCGTGGGCCATCATCTCGACGAGGGATTCACGAAGGAGTGGACGCACCGACGTGAAAAGCGAGAGCAGAACTGCGTTTCCTGACAGTCGAACGACTTCGGTGTGGAAGTCGAGGTCGACGTCGACGAACTTCTCGACATCACCCTCGAAATGACTGTGTCGCATGGTCAGTCGCCGCCGCAGGCCGTCGAGGTCCTCGGGTTGTACCCGCTCCGCGGCCAGTCTGGCGGCCTCGATCTCGAGTGCGCGACGGACTTCGAAGACCTCGAGGATCCTCGAGCGTCGAAGAAGTTTGGTGAATTCGTCGACGTGCTCGAGTTCGGACGCGGCAGCCACGAAGGTTCCGACGCCGTGTCGGACTTCGAGTAGTCCGTCGCGAGCGAGGAGGCGGATTGCCTCGCGAATCGAGGAACGCCCGACGCCGAGTTCGACGGCGAGGGCCGCCTCGCTCGGTATGCGCTCGGACGGCGCCCACGTTCCATGCATGATTCGCCCGCGCAGCAACTGTTCGAGTTGCGGTACCAGCGGACCACTGCGAAGTGTGAATCCTGTGTGGTCGTCGGACACGGCTCGCCTCTCGGGTGGGTACCGAAAGAGTAACAACTCATCAGACGTCTGAGGACTCGGGTGGCCGGTGTGTCGCCGTAGTGTTCACGCGGTCGAAGCGTGTCAGTTGCGGGTGACGCCGAGGAGCAGTGCGATCAGGTCGAGGGCTGTCTCGATCTCGGCCTTTTCTCGGCCGAGCAGGGGGGCGTAGAGGTGTACGTCGCAGATGCGAACGAGGGCTTCGCCCAGCACTTGCGGCGAGAGCGTGATCGTCAGTTGGCCGGCGTCGACCTGGGACTGCAAGATTTCGGCGGTGATGGAGGCGGAGATCGATTCGATGGAGCCGGGCATCATCGCGAGTTTGATGAACACCATCGGTTCGCGTTTGGTCAGCGCGCGCAGTTCTGTCGACGATTCCACCGATCGCATAACGCGGCCGAAGACGTCGAGAATGTACTCCGGACCTTGCCCCGACGCCTGTGACATCGCCTTTCGGTATGTCCGTTCGGTGGCCTCGGCCAGCACTGTTCCGAGCAGCTCGTCGCGGTTGCCGACCCAGCGGTACAGCGTCGCGCGGCCTACGCCGAGACGTTCGGCGAGCAGTGACATGTCGAGTGGTTCCTCCGCGAGGTACATGCTCGCGGCGGTGTCGATCGCGCGTCGGCGTTCGAGGTCGGTAGGCATCGGGACATTCTCTCCGGTTGTCCGGTACTGCACAATTTCGGCCGTTGAAAAATGGTGAGCCTCGGGGGATCGAGCCTATTGACGAACCTGGCCACGTGAGACACACTAGCTCATTGTCTCATGTTAGTGATGGCGATCACAGTCAGGGGTTCGATCGATGAGTTCAGTACAAACCGTTCGTGGGCCGGTGGATACAGCCGATCTGGGAAAGGTGTTGATGCACGAGCATGTCTTCGTTCTGGGTGAGGAGTTGCGCCAGAACTACCCCGACTACCCCGAACCCTGGGACGAGGAAGTGCGGGTAGCGGACGCAGTAGCAAAGCTGACCGAGGTGAAGTCCCGCGGAATCAGCACGATCGTCGATCCCACAGTGATCGGCCTCGGCCGGTACATTCCGCGAATCGTCCGGATCAACGAGCAGGTCGATCTCAACATCATCGTTGCTACCGGCATCTACACCTACAACGACATTCCCTTCCAATTCCATTACACCGGACCGGGATTGCTGTTCGACGGCCCCGAGCCGATGGTCGAACTGTTCGTCAAGGACATCAGGGAAGGAATCGCCGGAACCGGTGTCCGAGCCTCCTTCCTGAAGTGCGCCATCGAGGAGCCGGGCCTTACCCCCGGCGTCGAGCGGGTCATGCGCGCGGTCGGACAGTCGCAGGTGGAAACGGGAGTGCCGATCACCGTGCACACCAATCCGCACACTGAATCCGGGCTGGTCGCGCAGAAGGTTCTGGCCGAAGAGGGTGCGGATCTGACCAAGGTGGTCATCGGTCACTCCGGCGACACCACCGATCTCGACTACCTGTGTGCGCTGGCCGATGCCGGTTCGCTACTGGGGATGGACCGTTTCGGTCTCGAACCGTTCCTGTCGTTCGAGGATCGTGTCAACACCGTGGTGGAGATGGCCCGTCGCGGTTACGCGGAGAAGATGGTTCTGGCGCATGACGCGTCGTGTTTCATCGACTACTTCCCCAGTGCTGCAAGAGAAGTGGCACTTCCGAACTGGAACTACACCCACATCAGTGATGATGTCATTCCGGCGCTGCTCGAACGTGGTGTCACCGAAGACCAGGTCAAGGCGATGCTGGTGGACAACCCACGTCGGTACTTCGAGAGCTGAGATATGACCAACGTGTACGAGAGCAAGCCCTGGCTCGCCAATTACGACGCCGACACTCCGCCGAACGTAGACATCGAGCACGTCGACGTCCTCGCGATGTTCCGTGCTTCGCTGGAGCGCGATCGCACCGCCCCGATCATCAGGTACTTCGACAGCACCGTCAGCTTTGCCGAGCTCGACGAGATGTCGGATGCGCTTGCCGTAGCCCTCGCCAAGGATGGAATCGGGTTCGCAGACAGAGTTTCCTTTGTCCTGCAGAATGTTCCGCAGTTCGTGATCGCGACAGTCGCGGTCTGGAAGCTCGGTGCCGTCGTCGTTCCGGTCAATCCGATGTACCGCGACCGTGAGCTGTCCACCGTACTGGCCGACAGCGGAGCGGTAGCAGTCATCTGTCTCGAGTCCTCGGCCGAGACCGTGGCGACTGCGTCCGAGGGCACCGAAGTGCGACGGGTCATCACTACGTCGGAACGGGATTTTCAGTCGCGCGACGATGAACGGATCTTCGGTTCGGCGTCCAGGATTCGTCATGATGGATTTCCGGACCTACTGGAACTGATCGAGGCTCATCGAGGGCAGAAGCCCGAGAAGGTCGATCTGTCCCCGGAAGACCTTGCCTACCTTCCTTATACGTCGGGGACGACCGGCCCGCCGAAGGGGTCGATGAACACGCACTCAAATGTCGTGTTCGCAGCGCAGATCTATCGGGACTGGCTGGGGTTGCGCCCCGGCGGCGCGATGTTCGCGGTGGCGCCACTGTTCCATATCACCGGGTTGATCGGGCACGTCGCGGCTCCACTCCTGGCCGGCGCGCCCACGATTCTGACCTGCCGATTCCATCCCATCGTTGCAGCGGAGTCAATTTCGGAGCATCGGGCTACCGCGATCATCGGAGCGATCACGGTATTCATCGCGTGGACGGACAGCGCCGCAGTCTCGAAGGAATCTTTGAGCTCTCTCGAGTCGGTGTATTCAGGTGGCGCGCCGATCCCGCACGCGGCGTTGGAAGCGTTCCGGTCGAAGTTCGGTCACTACATTCACAACGGCTACGGGCTGACCGAGACGAACAGCCCGGCAATCGTGGTGCCGAATTCGCGTGAAGCGCCGGTAGATCCGGCGTCGGGGGCCGTTGCTGTCGGCGTACCGGTATCGAATACGTACGCCGAGGTGGTGGACGAGAACGACAAGCCGGTACAGGTCGGGGAGTACGGCGAGATCGTGGTCTCCGGTCCCCAGGTTGCACTCGGATACTGGAACAAGCCGGACGAGACCGCACATGCCATGCCGGACGGGCGTTTTCACACCGGCGACATCGGATTCATGGACGGCGACGGTTGGTTTTACATCGTCGACCGGATGAAGGATCAGATAAATGCGTCGGGCTTCAAAGTGTGGCCACGCGAAGTGGAAGATGTTCTCTACGAACACCCCGCCGTACGAGAAGCTGCCGTCGTCGGTGTCATGGATCCGTATCGGGGCGAAACCGTGAAGGCCTTCGTGTCTTTCAAGGACGGTGCCGAGGCGACCACCGAGGATCTGGTCGAGTTCTGCAAGGAAAGGCTTGCAGCATACAAGTATCCACGCATCGTCGAGGTAATGAATGACCTCCCGAAAACAGTGAGCGGCAAGATTCTTCGTCGTGAACTGCGGGTACCGAACTAGATCTGCCTGACAAACGAATTGCCGGCCGCCGACAAGGTGAGCCGGCCATTCGTCGTGGTGGCTGACGAGCATCGGTAGGGGATTTAGTCCCCTATGCGGCAATGCATTTCAGTGATTGACATCACTCTTTTTGTATCGCAGACTGATCGCAACGCCACAGAGTTGAAGTTGGTGTCAGTTTCTACTTCTGGCCCGGTTCCGCTTCTCAACTCCCGGCGCGACGAGCGTCCGACCCATCGAGGAGTAACCCATGACGAGATCGGCAGTGGATTCGAACACGCAGGCAGGGGGCCTGTCCGATCAGGAACGGAAGAAGAAGAAAGCGCACCGCAAACTTCTCGGCGCGGGACTGCTCGGCAGTTCCATCGAGTGGTACGACTTCTTCTTGTACGGAACGGCTGCGGCACTGGTCTTTCCGCATGTGTTCTTCCCCGATTCATCCGCACTGATGGGCACATTGCTCTCGTTCAGTACGTTCTGGGCCGGCTTCGTTGCCCGCCCCATCGGCGGTTTGGTCGCCGGACACTTCGGCGACAAGTATGGGCGTAAGCCCGCTGTCGTCACCTGCCTGTTGCTGATGGCCGTCGCGACGTTCCTGATCGGCGCGATCCCGAGTGCGTCGGCAATCGGCGTCGTCGCTCCGATTCTTCTGGTGACACTGCGATTCATCCAAGGTCTCGCCTGCGGTGGCCAGTGGGGCGGAATCGTCCTTCTCCTCACCGAATCAGCGAGTCCCAAGAAGCGCGGATTCTCAGGCACTTTCGGTCAGATGGGTGTCTCGTTCGGTGTAGTGCTTGGCAACCTGGTCTTCCTCGTCGCGACCGCGACCATTTCCAACGAAGCATTCCTGAGCTGGGGTTGGCGGGTTCCGTTCTTCGCCAGCGCGCTGCTCTTCCCCGTGGTTCTGTACATCCAGACGAAGGTCGAGGACACGCCGGAATTCCTCGAGTTGCAGGAAGACGCCAAGAAGAACCAAAAGGACGTCGTCGTTCAGGCTCCACTGGCGCAGGCGCTCAAGGATCACTGGCGCAAGATTCTGCTCGGTTGCGGACTTCTGGCCGCCACCAATGCACTGTTCTACATCAGCATCGCCGGCGTGCTCAGCTACGGCACAACCGAACTGGGGTTGAAGCGGAACTCACTGCTCATCATCTCGCTCCTGAGTGCGTTGCTGACAGTCGGTGTGGTGCTGTGGTCCGGGAAGATGTCCGACAAGATCGGTCGTCGTCCGATGATCCTGATCGGCGCCGCGGCGATCGTGGTCTGGGCATTCCCGTACTTCTGGTTGATCAACACCAAGTCCCTGCCGCTGTTCTTCATCGCGGTGACAGTCGGCAGCGTGTTCCAGTCGATGACCTACGGGCCGATCGCTGCGTACATGGGTGAGCTGTTCGCGCCCAACGTGCGTTACTCGGCAGCATCGTTGGCGTACCAGCTGGCGGCGATCACGGTCAGCGGTGGTACTCCGTTCATCATGACGGCACTCATCGCGAAGACCGGGACCACTACATGGGTTGCCGTGTTCGTAGCCCTCATGGGTCTGGTGACCTTCTTCAGTGCCTGGGTGCTGAAAGAGACCAACCCGAAGGAAGTTCGGGACGATCCGAACGCAATTCCGGGCGCGCACCTGTACGCCAAGTAACTCTTTCGGTTTCGAGCAGACGCCCGCTATCGGTCACCGGTAGCGGGCGTCTGACGTATAACTGGAGCATGGCTGCAGCACGCACAGGCTCCGAAGATGCTTCGTCGACAGTGTCACGGGAACTCCCCTCCACTCAGCGTGGTTTGCGTACGCGGCGAGCGTTGATCGATGCGGCCCGCACCGTTTTCGAACGGTCCGGCTATCTGGACTCGCGGCTGATCGACATCACTGTGGAGGCGCAGTGCTCGGCCGGTACCTTCTACACCTACTTCGCGAGCAAAGAAGAGATCTTCGCGGCAGTGATGGAGTTGGCACGCGAAGACATGATGCATCCGGGTATGCCGCACACTCCGAAAGGCGCGGATCCTGCTGAGGTCATCGCGGCGAGTAACCGCGCGTACCTCGAGGCGTACCGACGGAACGCGAAGCTGATGGGACTGCTCGAGCAGGTGGCAAGCATCGATCCGGAGTTCCGGGTTCTCCGCCTCGAGCGTGCTGACGCGTTTGTTCGACGCAACGCGCGCAGTATCGAGAAGCTGCAGAAAGCCGGACTGGCGGACGCGAATCTGGATCCGCTACTGACGTCTCGGGCACTCTCCGGGATGATCAGTCGACTTGCGTTCGGGTACTTCGTATCCCGCGGCGGCGAGGACGGCGCCGCCGGAGTGACCTTCGACGGTCTGCTCGATACCGTCAACCGGTTGTGGATCAACACTTTGCAATTCTCGCTACGCCAAAATTGATGTTGACGCCGGGTTCATGTTTGGTGTCTGATGGAGCAATGACACCCACGCGTACGGCAGTGCTCGTCGATTTCGGTGGAGTTCTCACCTCCAGTGTGCTGCGGGCCTTCGAAGATTTCGGGGCCTCGCTTGGGGGCGACCCACGACTTCCGTTGACCCTGCTCTCCCGCGACGACGTCTCGAAGAGACTGCTCTCCGATCACGAATCCGGAAAGATCGACCAGGAGGCCTTCGAAGCAGGATTCGGGGAACGGCTACGAGCGCACGGCGCCGTCGTGGACAGCGAAGGATTGGTCGACCGTATGCAGGCCGGGCTTGTCCGAGACGAAGAGATGGTGCGACTGATTGCGGACGTCCGAGCGGCGGGTCACCCTGTTGCGCTCGTGTCCAATGCTTTCGGGCGTGATTGCTACGCGGGTTTTGTGCTCGAGGACCTCGCCGACGAAGTGGTGATCTCCTCGGAAGTAGGGATTCGTAAGCCCTCTCGTCAGATCTACACCATCGCGTGTGAGCGGCTGGGTGTAGCGCCCGAAGGCGCCGTGATGATCGACGACCTGCAACAGAACCTCGACGGCGCGGCACGATTGGGGATCGCCGGCATTCTCCACACCGATGCGGAAAGCACTCGCAGTCAGTTGGAATCGACGTTCGGACTACTGCCCATGCAGTGAAACTGTAGGTTCTCGGTAACACTCGAATACTGCTGGAACACTTTTGGAGGAATGAATGATTGCTGTCATCGCGGATATCACCGTCAAAGACGGAAGCGGCGAACAGTTCGAAGCCGTAGTCGCCGAACTTGCCGAGAAGGTGCGCACGGAAGAGCCCGGAACGGTTCTGTATCAACTGATCCGCTCGAAGACGGATACGAATTCGTACAAGTTCATGGAGCTGTATCAAGACAGTGCTGCGATCAAGGCCCATGGATCGTCCGAGCATTTCCAGGCCGCGGGAAAGGCGATGGCGCCCTTCCTCGCAGGCGCCCCGCAGATCGAGTACTTCGACGCACTCTGAGCGCATGGACAGGTGAACCCCGGCGAAATCTCGCCGGGGTTCACCTGTGTTTTCAGTTCTGCTTCTGGGCGAGGAGTTCGGTGCGGTCGATCGATCGCTTGAGGATCTTTCCCGTCGAACCCTTCGGGAGCGCGTCGATGAACTGGACCACCCGCGGAATCTTGTAGGCGGACAGACGTTCCCGAGCCCACGAGGTGACGTCATCTGCTTCGAGGTCGGAGCCTGGGCGCACGGCCACCACCGCCGCAACCTCCTCGCCGTAGTAGTCGTCGGGTATACCGATCACCGCGGCCTCGATGATGTCGGGGTGCTGGTAGAGCACCTCTTCGACCTCGCCTGGATAGACGTTGTATCCACCGCGGATGATGAGGTCCTTGACGCGGTCGACGATGCGAAGGTCACCGTCGGCGTCGGTCTCGCCGAGGTCTCCGGTGCGGAACCATCCGTCGTCGGACAGGACTGCGGCCGTGTCGGCCGGGCGCCTCCAGTAGCCCTTCATGACCGTCGGTCCTTTGATGAATACCTCGCCCACTGTGCCTGCCTGGCAGACATTTCCGTCGTGATCACGGACCTCGACCTCGGTGCGCGGTACGGCGCGGCCGGTGTATCCGATCTTTGCGACGCGGTCGATGCTGTTGAAAGTTCCGAATGCGCTCGTCTCGGTCAGGCCGTAGCCCTCGAGGATTGTGCAGTTGAACCGTGCTTCGAAGGCGCGAGCGACTTCACCGGGAAGTGATGCGCCACCGGAGATTGCGATCCGCAGTTGTTCGAAGTCGGAGCTGTCCACGTCGGCTGCGGCGTGCAGCATGGCATTCCACATGGTGGGGACGCCCGCCATGATGGTGAGCTTGTCCCGACGCACCAGATCGAGCATGGCGGCCGGGTCGAACCGGGCGAGCAGGGATAGTGATCCGCCGCCGGTGAAGGTTGCCATCATGACCGAACCCTGGCCGAAGATGTGAAAGAGCGGCAGTCCGGTGCCGGTGCGGTCCGAGGGATTTCCGCGGCTGCTCTCGGCGCCGATCTCACCGGCAGACAACAGATTCCCGACTGTCAGCTGAGCGCCCTTCGGACGTCCGGTGGTACCGGAGGTGTAGAGAATCGCCGTGGTGTCCGCTATGTCGCGGTCGACCACCGTTGCCGGTGGATGGTCGGCCTTCGCCGATTCTTCGGTGAGCGTCCACACCGGGACGCCCCGCGCACTCCCTGCATCCTGAACTGCGGGACCGAGCTGGTGCCAGGCGATCGCCAGCGAAATCTCGGCGTCGTCCAGTACGTACTCGACTTCGGGTTGCGCCGACATCGTGTTGATGGGCACCACGACACAACCTGCAGCCTGAATCCCCATGTATGCCACGATGAATTCAGGCACCGACGGCGCCGCGAGCAGAACCCGGTCGCCGATGCTCAACCCTTCGTCGCGAATGCGGCCGGCGAACGCCAGAGACGCGTCGTGAAGCTGTCGGTATGTCCAATGACTATCCGTGCCGCGAATTGCAATATTTTCCGGAGTGGCTTCCGCGTGACGGGTCACCGGGTCGAGAACGCTAACCATGGTTCTGCCTTTCGGGAGGAATCGACCGATTGTGTGTCCTGGGTCTCACCAGAGCGTACACTTGAATCCGGCGTCAACATCGAGTCTGCTGGGATTGTCCCGAAAATGATGTTGATCGGAAGGATGAGGAGCGCACCGTGCTCGACGACGAATCGCGAATTGCCGCCTTACCGGTGGCGCCGCCCGCGCTGCTCCGGGATCGACCGACCACCGAGCGGGGGACACGCACGCGTGCGGCATTGGTTGCTGCTGCCCGTAAGGTTTTCGAGCGCAGTGGCTATCTCGATGCACGTTTGATCGACATCGCCAAAGAAGCCGGTTGCGCGACGGGATCGTTCTACACGTACTTCGCGAACAAGGAAGAGGTGTTCGCCGCCGTCCTCGAGGTCGCGCGAGACGACATGATGCACCCGGGCATGGGACGCGTTGCGAGCGCGGACGATCCGTACGCCGTGCTCGAGGCAAGTAATCGAGCGTATCTGGCCGCGTATCAACGCAATGCGAAGTTGATGGGGCTCATGGAGCAGGTTGCTCACATCGACCCGGAGTTCCGGAAGTTCCGCAGCGAGCGCGCCAATGCGTTCATACGCCGTAACGCCCGCGGGATTGCAGATCTGCAGTCCCGCGGCATCGCGGACACGACGCTGGATCCGATGACGGCGTCGATTGCTCTGTCCGGCATGGTGAGTCGACTCGCCTACAGTCTGTTCACCCTTCGTGAGGGTGAGGTGGACGGGCGTTCACCGGAGTTCGATCAGATTGTCGCCACTGTGACCGATCTGTGGGCGAACGCTCTGAAGTTCCCCGACCGTCTCTGACGAGGTGGGCCGCCCCGGCTGCATCGATGTTCGAGCGGCCGGGCGTCCCAGTCTCGGTTCAGCTCTTTTCGGTTCAGCTCTTTTCGACGACGCGAGCGACGGATTCGGCGACCACGACGGGCTTGTCGGAACCCTCGCGCTCGACCACCTGGCTCATCTTCACTTGGATTCCGCCGGGTAACTGCTCCGCGGACACGACGGTTGCGCGCATGCGGACCCGGGATCCCACGGGAACGGGAGCGGGGAAGCGAACCTTGTCGTAGCCGTAATTGAGGCTGTGGGCGAAGCCGTCGAAGTGGATGAGTTGGTAGGAGAACTGGGGTCCCAGTGAGAGGCTGAAGAGTCCGTGCGCGATCGTGCTGCCGAGCGGGCTCGATGCGGCTCGTTCCGGGTCGACATGAATCCACTGATGATCGTTTGTGGCTTCGGCGAACGCGTTGATGCGCTCCTGGGTGATGTCGTACCACTCCGTCGGGCCAAGTTCCTGGCCGATGAGCTTCTCGAGCTCGGCGAAGGTGGACGGGCGGACGGGCAATTGGTTTTCAGTCATCGTTATCCCTTTACTCGCAGTTCAGGAGGACGGAACGGGCCGTTCGGGTGACCGTCGCGATTCGACGGTTGAAACTGACGCCGGATTCAACTATACATGAGGGGAGACGTGGATCACTGTCAGCGCGTAGGTATGACGCAAGCGAGAGGAATCGCTCATGAAGGTTGCCCAGAAGGTAGCAATTGTCACCGGTGGCGGCGGGGGAATCGGCGGTGCACTGGCCGAGCGACTGGCTGCCGAGGGTGCTCGCGTCGTAGTGGCTGACCTGGACGGGGCAGCAGCTTCGGCAGTAGCAGAGGCGATCAACGCGGAGCGTCCCGGAGCGGCCGTGTCTGCCGGTGGCGACGTCTCCGACGAGACGGTCATTGCGGGCCTGATCGCGCAGGCGGAAAAGGAATTCGGCCCGGTCGACCTCTACTTCGCCAATGCCGGCGTTACCGGTGGCATGGGCCTCGACATCAGTGAAGACGTCTGGGACACGACGATCGACGTCAACGTTCGCGCCCACATTCGCGCTGCCAGGCTCCTCGTCCCCGGCTGGACGGAGCGCGGGGAGGGCTACTTCATCAGCACGGCCTCTGCGGCCGGCTTGCTCAGTCAGGTCGGGTCCGCCGCGTACTCGGTGACCAAACATGCCGCGGTCGCGTTTGCCGAGTGGCTCTCGATCACCTACGGAGATCAGGGTGTTCGCGTCAGTTGCTTGTGCCCGATGGGCGTCAACACCAAGCTTCTCTACGAAGGTGAGAACTCCGGCGATCCGGTCGGCAAGGCCGCAACCGGAGCCGTGCTTGCGGCAGGCAATGTTCTCGAGCCTGCCGAATGCGCCGAAATCGTTCTTGCGGCAGTGGATGCCGAAGAATTTCTCATCCTTCCGCACAAGAACGTGCTGGACATGTACCGGCAGAAGGGCGCCGACTACGACCGTTGGCTGCGCGGGATGCGCCGGTACCAGGCGTCGCTCCTCGCGGGAACACGATGACCGAGGAACTCGTCCTCTCCGAGCAGAGAGGAGCGGTGCTGGTTCTGACATTCAATCGGCCCCGCGTTCTCAACGCGTGGACCAACGAGCTCGAAGATCAGTACTACGACTTTCTGGCCGTGGCAGACGAAGATCCCAGTGTCCGAGCAATTGTTGTCACCGGCTCCGGCCGAGGATTCTGCTCGGGGGCTGACCTCGGCAATTTGAAGAACGTCGGCGAAGTCTCCGAAAGTGATCTTGTCCGGCCGCGAGACCGTCATTTCCCGACCACCATCCGCAAGCCGCTGATCGCCGCCGTCAACGGCGTCGCTGCCGGGCTCGGAATGGTCGAGGCTCTGTACTGCGACGTTCGTTTCGGTTCGAGCGCAACACGATTCACTACCGCGTTCGCGCGTCGAGGCCTGATTGCGGAGTACGGCATCTCCTGGATGTTGCCCCGCTTGGTCGGGCACAGTCGAGCAGTCGATCTTCTGCTTTCCAGCCGGATGGTGGACGCCGACGAGGCGTACCGCATCGGTCTGATCGACCACCTGGTCACCGGCGGTGACGTTCTGGATGCGGCGATTGCTTACGCCGAGGACATCGCGGCGAACTGCTCGCCGACGTCCCTCTCCGTCATCAAATCTCAGATGAGTGCCGACGCGCACTCGACCTTCACTGATTCCGCCAGGCATGCGGAATCGCTGATGCTGAACGCATTTCACGGCCCGGATGTCGTCGAGGGTGTCAACAGCCATCTCGAACATCGAGCCCCCAATTTTCCTTCCCTCTCTGTCAGGAGTTCACATGTCAGTGTTTGAGTTCTCGGATCGCACCAAGAAGTACCAGGCCGAACTGCTCGATTTCATGGACAAGCACGTTTACCCGGCCGAAGCGGTCTACGAAGAGCAGATGCGTGAGTCCGGTAACCCGCACTTTCAGCCGCCGATCATCGACGACTTGAAGAAGGAAGCCAAGGCCCGCGGGCTGTGGAACCTCTTCCATCCCCATCCCGAATGGGGCCCCGGCCTGACCAACCTGGAATACGCACCGCTCGCGGAGATCATGGGCCGCAGCCACCTGGCCTCAGAGGCCACCAACTGCGCCGCTCCGGACACGGGAAACATGGAGGTGCTCACGCTCTTCGGCACCGACGAGCACAAGGAGAAGTACCTCAAGCCGCTTCTCGAAGGCGAAATTCGTTCCGCTTTCGCGATGACCGAGCCCGAGGTTGCCAGCTCCGACGCCACCAACATCCAGCTCCGTATGGACCGTGACGGCGACGAGTACGTGCTGAACGGCCGTAAGTGGTTCGCTTCCAACGCCTTGCACCAGAACTGCAAGGTTCTGATCGTCATGGGTAAGACCGACTTCAATGCCGCCACCCACCGTCAGCAGTCGATGATGGTCGTGCCGATCGATGCTCCCGGCGTCACGATCCTGCGCAACCTGCCGGTTTTCGGCTACCAGGACCGCGAAGGACACGGCGAGATCACTTTCGAGGACGTGCGCGTCCCGGCCAAGGACATTCTCGCCGGTGAGGGTGAAGGATTCGCGATCAGCCAGGCCCGCCTCGGCCCCGGCCGCATCCACCACTGCATGCGTGCAATCGGAATGGCCGAGCGCGCACTGGAACTGATGTGCAAGCGCGCATCCACCCGCATCACCTTCGGGAAGCCCGTCAGTGACAACGCGAATATCCAGGACTGGATCGCCGAGGCTCGTATCGACATCGAGATGGTTCGACTCCTCACGCTCAAGGCCGCACACATGATGGACACGGTGGGCAACAAGGAAGCGCGCACCGAGATCGCAGCCATCAAGGTTGCGGCACCGAACATCGCGCTCAAGATCATCGACCGCGCCATCCAGGTTCACGGCGGTGGCGGCGTCACCGACGACTTCCCGCTCGCGATGGCTTACGCCCACATGCGCACCCTTCGCCTGGCCGACGGCCCGGACGAGGTGCACAAGCGCGCCATCGCCAAGCAGGAACTGCGCAAGTACCGCGAAGTCAAGGCGAACTGACATGGCAGGACTGGATCTCACAGGTAAGACGGCAATCGTCACAGGCGCATCGCGGGGCATCGGCCTCGCGACCGCGCAGGCGATTGCGGCGGCGGGCGGAAACGTCGTACTGACTTCGCGCTCACAGGAATCCGCAGATGCGGCTGCCGCACAGGTGAACGGCAACGCGATCGGCGTCGGCGCTCACGCGACGGACGAGGATGCTGCACGCAAGTGCGTCGAGCAGACGATCGAGCGTTTCGGCAGTCTCGACATCTTGGTGAACAACGCGGGCACCAACCCGTCGTTCGGGCCGATCATCAACCAGGATCACTCGCGCTTCGCCAAGACTTTCGACGTCAACGTGTGGGCTCCAGTCCTGTGGACCGGCCTCGCAGCGCGGGCCTGGATGGGCGAGCACGGTGGTTCCGTGGTCAACACCGCTTCGATCGGCGGCATGGCGTTCGAGGCGGGAATCGGTACGTACAACGCGTCGAAGGCTGCTCTGATCCACATCACCAAGCAGTTGGCGCTCGAGTTGTCACCGAAGATTCGTGTCAACGCCGTTGCGCCGGGAGTGGTGAGAACCAAACTCGCCGAAGCTCTGTGGAAAGAACACGAAGAAGCGGTGTCCGCGTCGACTGCTCTCGGACGCATCGGTGAACCCGAGGACGTGGCCGCTGCCATTGCCTTCCTGGTTTCGGATGCAGCCCAGTGGATCACCGGCGAGATCATGACCATCGACGGTGGCCAGTTGTTGGGTGACGCACTCCCGTTCCGGCAGGGAGCGTCCGTCGGTGGCTAGCGTCGGAGTAGTGGGACTCGATACCGAAGCGGTCACCGGGTGGATCGCAGGCCTGGGGATCGACTTTTCCGGGCCGTTGTCCTTCGATCGAATCGGCTTGGGGCAGTCGAATCTCACGTACCTGGTTCGCGATCAGGACGGCAATCGCTGGGTGCTACGACGCCCACCGCTGGGGCATCTGCTGGCCTCGGCTCACGACGTGGCGCGTGAGGCTCGAATCCTGAGCGCTCTCGAATCCACCGACGTGCCTTCGCCGCGAGTATTCGGGTTGACCGAGGATCCTGCCGTCACCGAAGTTCCGCTGCTCCTCATGGAATTCGTGGACGGCGAAGTGGTGGACCGAATGCCTCTTGCGGAGGCGTTGTCGGAAGATCGTCGCCGGGCAATCGGAATCTCGCTCGCTCAGACGCTGGCGAAGATACACGCCGTCGACCTCGAGCAGGCCGGTCTCGACGACCTGGCAAGCCACAAGCCCTACGCTGCACGGCAGTTGAAGCGTTGGGGAGGTCAATGGGAACAGTCGAAGACGCGGGAATGCCCTGATCTCGACGATCTCACCCGACGCCTGATTGCAGCCCAGCCGGATCACACTGAAACCACGTTGGTGCACGGCGACTTTCACCTACGCAATGTGATCACCTCGGCGAGCAACGGCGAAGTTGTCGCGGCCCTCGACTGGGAACTGTGCACACTCGGTGATCCGTTGGCGGACGTCGGAAGCTTGTTGGCGTACTGGCCGGCGGCTGGTGAGAATACCGGCGGCGATTTCCCGGCGTCGGCACTCCCGGGATTCCCCTCGCGAGAGGAGATCTCCCGGATCTATCTCGAGGCCACCGGACGGGATCCTGCTGCGCTGAAGTTCTGGCACACGTTGGGACTGTGGAAGATTGCCGTGATCGCCGAGGGCGTGATGCGTCGCGCCCGCGACGAACCGCAGAATGCCGCCGAGAGCGGAACTCCCACCGTGGAACGTATTGACGCCTTGGTCGCCAAAGCCAGGGAAATTGCAGATCAGGCCGGGATCTGACGAGATCGTCCGGTGTCCGTCGAATCACGAAAGTATGGAGGGCCAGTGAGCCAGGAACGTAGAACCGCAATTGTCACGGGTGCAGCACGCGGAATCGGTGCGGCAGTAGCGAAGCGACTGTCGGAAGACGGTTTTGCCGTCGCCGTGCTCGACCTCGACGAAGCGGCGTGTGCCGGAACCGTCGACGCGATCAAGGCCGCAGGCGGACAGGCGCTGGCCGTCGGCGCTGACGTCTCCGACGAGGCTTCGGTCGCCGCAGCGGTGGATCGTGTGGCCGCAGACCTGGGTGCACCTACCGTGCTGATCAACAATGCCGGTATCACTCGCGACAACCTTCTGTTCAAGATGAGTGTTGCCGAGTGGGATTCGGTGATGAACGTCCACCTGCGCGGAGCGTTCCTCATGTCGCGTGCGGTGCAGAAGTACATGGTGGAAGCGAAGTTCGGCCGCATCGTGAACCTCTCGAGCACGTCGGCTCTCGGTAATCGTGGACAGGTCAACTACTCCGCTGCGAAGGCCGGAATGCAGGGCTTCACCAAGACATTGGCCTTCGAGCTGGGCAAGTTCGGCGTGACCGCGAACGCTATTGCCCCCGGATTCATCGAAACCGAGATGACCGCCGCAACGGCCGAGCGCATGGGCGTCGGCTTCGAGGACTTCAAGACCGCTGCCGCTTCGCAGATTCCGGTCAACCGTGTCGGTCAGCCCGAGGACATCGCGCACACCGCGTCGTTCTTCGTCAGCGAAGGCGCGGGCTTCGTTTCCGGTCAGGTCGTCTACGTCGCCGGTGGACCGAAGGACTGACCGTCCGCTCACCGCTCGAACCGAAGGAATGGGCATGGCTTTCGACGAAGAGGCAGTATCGCGTGATCTCACCGAAAAGGTGAACACGCTTCTCGCGGAGAACGATCCGAGCAGCGTGTCGGTATCGAATTTCCTCGGCGCACGATTCGACGCCGGACTGGCGTGGGTTCATTTCCCCGAAGGTCATGGGGGACTCGGTGTACCGCAGAGCTTTCAGCGTCAGGTGAACGCTCAGCTGGAGGCCGCCGGTGCACCGGGCCCGGCCACCGGCAAGAACGGGATCGGACTGGGCATGGCGGCACCGACCATCGCTGCCTTCGGCACCGAGGAGCAGAAGCAGAAGTTCCTGCGCCCGTTGTGGACTGCGGAGACGGTCTACTGCCAGCTGTTCAGTGAACCGGGCGCAGGTTCGGACCTCGCGGCCGTCGCTACCCGCGCCGTCCGCGACGGCGACGACTGGATAGTCAACGGGCAGAAGGTATGGACGTCGGGCGCGCAGAATGCGCAGCTGGCGATTCTCGTGGCCAGGACCGATCCGTCACGTTCCAAGCATGCGGGTCTGAGCTACTTCATCTGCGACATGACCGATCCGGGCGTCGATGTCCGGCCGCTGCGTCAGATCACCGGCGAGGCCGAATTCAACGAGGTATTCCTCACGGACGTCAGGATTCCGGACGCCAATCGCCTCGGAGCCGAAGGCCAGGGGTGGAAGGTTGCGACCACCACCCTGAACAACGAGCGTGTTGCCATCGGTTCGGGCGCACCGCGTGAGGGAGGCATGATCGGAAAGGTCGCTCAGGCCTGGCGTGACGAGCCCGAGCTGCGTAATCCGGCGATGCACGACGAGTTGATGCGGCTCTGGACCGAATCCGAAGTTGCGCGTCTGACCGGTGAGCGACTGCGCCAGCAGCTCGCCGCCGGCCAGCCCGGCCCCGAAGGCTCGGGAATGAAGCTCGCGTTTGCCGGTTTGGCTCAGCAGATTTCTGGATTCGACCTCGAACTGCACGGCGAAGCCGGTCTGCGCTACGACGACTGGACACTGCGTCGACCGGATTCCGTCGACTTCACCGGGCGTGAACCCGGATACCGGTACCTGCGAGCCAAGGGCAATTCGATCGAGGGCGGAACGTCGGAGATCCTGCGCAACGTCATCGCAGAACGTGTACTCGGGTTGCCACCCGAGCATCGCGTCGACAAGGACATCGCCTGGAAGGACCTACCCCGATGAGCGCCGATCTGCTGTACTCCGAGACCGAACAAGATCTGCGAGCCAGCGTCAGACGACTGCTGAGCGAGCGGGCCGGCGCCGACACCGTGGTCACGGCGTACGACGACGTGTCCGCCGACTTCACCGGGCTGTGGAAGTCGCTGGCGTCGGAACTCGGTTTGGCGGGACTGCTGGTACCCGAGGAACTGGGCGGGGCAGGTGCGTCGACGCGTGAGGCGGCGGTCGTGATGGAGGAGATCGGACGTGCGGTCGCTCCCGTTCCGTTCTTCACCAGCGCTGTGCTGGCGACCACGGCGTTGCTGAAGGCCGGCGAGACCGAGGTGCTCGGTCAATTGGCGGCGGGGGATTCGACGGCTGCTCTGATCGTCCCGTTGTCCACTGCACCAGGAACTTTCACACCCACTGTCAAGGCAACGGCGAGTGGACTCGTCGGCAGCGTCACGACGGTTGCCGGCGTCGCCGAGTCCGATGTTCTTGTTGTTCCGGTTGCCGGTGAGAGCGGTCTGGAGCTGCACACCGTTCGGATCGCCGACGCTACCGTCACGCCGGTTCTGTCCCTGGACATGACGCGCCGATTGGCGGACGTCGAGTTCTCGGGTTCGTCGTCGGTCCGTGTCGACAGCGGCAATGCGGCGCAAGCGGTTGAGGAAGCGTTGCTCTGCGGAAGCGCACTTCTGGCGTCCGAACAGTTCGCTGTAGCTCAGTGGTGCCTCGAAACGACTCTCGCGTATGTGAAGGAGCGCAAGCAGTTCGGCCGGGCGATCGGTTCGTACCAGGCGATCAAGCACCGCCTCGCCGATCTCTGGCTCGAAGTCAGCTCTTCGGGCGCGGCAGCACGCTATGCGGCGGACACCTATGCACGCGGCGACGCCGATGCGGCGATCGCAGCGACGGTGGCCCAGGCATTCTGCAGCGGCGTCGCGGTTCATGCTGCGGAGGAGTGCGTCCAACTTCATGGTGGTATCGGAATGACGTGGGAGTATCCGGCGCACCTGTACCTCAAACGGGCGAAGAGCGATCAGCTGTCGCTGGGAACCGCGTATCAGCATCGGGCACGCCTCGCCGAGTTGGTCGACCTCCCGATCTCGTCCTGAAACTCACCCACTATCTGTCTGGAGAATTGCTGTGAAGGCTTGGCGCGTCAACGAACTCGGTCAACCCCGCGATGTGCTCGCGTTGGAGGAGACCGCGGATCCCACCCCGAATGCGACGGAGATGTTGGTCAAGGTGCTGGCGGCTCCGGCCAACTTCCCCGACGTCCTCATGTGCCGCGGTGAGTACCAGATCAAGCCGCCGCTGCCCTTCACACCCGGTGTCGAACTGTGTGGTGAAGTGGTCTCGGTCGGTGAATCGGTGACCAAATTCGCAGTGGGGGACCGGGTGATCGGTAATCCGAGTCTGCCGTCCGGCGGATTCGCCGAGTACTCGGTACTGGATCAGAACAACACGTTCCCGGCGCCGTCGGCTCTCGACGACGCGGAAGCATCCGCTCTGAGCATCGGCTATCAGACAGCGTGGTTCGCTCTGCATCGCCGCACCCAACTGCTCGAGGGTGAGACGTTGTTGGTCCACGCTGCTGCGGGTGGTGTCGGTAGTGCGGCAGTGCAACTCGGCAAGGCGGCAGGCGCCAAGGTGATCGGTGTCGTCGGCGGCCCGGACAAGGCCGAGTACGCGCGCAAGCTCGGCGCAGACCTCGTCGTAGACCGTCACAGTGAGGACTTCGTGGCAGCGGTCAAGGAGTTCACCGGCGGCAAGGGCGCCGACGTGGTCTTCGATCCGGTCGGCGGCGACGCATACGCGAAGTCCACCAAGTGCATCGCCTTCGAGGGACGGATCGTCATCATCGGCTTCGCCGGTGGCACGATCCCGCAGCCGGCACTCAATCACGCTCTCATCAAGAACTATTCGATCATCGGACTGCACTGGGGGCTGTACAAGGCCTACAACCAGCAGGCCATCGACGACTGCCACGTCGAGCTCACCAGGCTCGCCGATGCCGGCTTGGTCAAACCACTGATCAGTGAGCGGTTGTCGTTGACGGACGTTGCCGACGGTATCGGTCGCCTCGGCGACGGCACCACGGTCGGTCGCGTCGTGTTCCAGCCCTGATTCTTGCTGTGCGCCTTTATTAACCCCCGGCGGTTAATAAAGGCGCACAGCACTTCGTGTTCGACGAAAGGATTCCCCGATGAGGCAAGCTGTCATCGTTTCCACCGCCCGTACCCCGATCGGTAAGGCGTACCGCGGCGCGTTCAACAACACTCAGGCTCAAGAGCTTGCTGCACATGCTATTTCGAATGCAGTTCAGCGCGCGGGCCTCGAAGGTGGCGAGGTCGAGGACGTCATCCTCGGCGCCGCGCTGCAGCAGGGCTCTTCCGGCGGCAACGTCGCGCGGCAAGCGGTACTGCGGGCCGGGCTTCCGGACTCGGTGTCCGGAATGACGATCGATCGTCAGTGCTCGTCCGGGCTCATGGCCATCGCGACCGCAGCAAAGCAGATCGTGGACGACGGAATGCAGATCGCGGTCGGCGGCGGAGTCGAATCGATCTCGTTGGTCCAGAACGATCACATGAACAACTTCCGCGCGGCTGATCCGTGGCTGAAGGAAAACAAGCCGTCGATCTACATGCCGATGCTGCACACGGCCGAGATCGTCGCCGAGCGCTACGGAGTCACCCGCGAGCAGCAGGACGAGTTCGCGCTCGTCTCCCAGCAGCGGACCGCAGCGGCCCAGGACGCAGGTCGGTTCGATCTCGAGATCGTCCCGCTGCCCTCGATCAAGCAGGTGCAGGACAAGGAGACCGGTGAGATCCGCAGCGAGTCCGTGACGCTGACCCGCGACGAAGGCAACCGCGCTTCCACCACGTTGGAAGGGCTGTCGAGTCTGCGACCGGTTCTGGCCGACGGGACTGTCAGTGCTCATTCGTCCATTACTGCGGGCAACTCGTCTCAGCTCTCCGACGGCGCTTCGGCGTCGGTGCTGATGGAGGCAGGCGAGGCGGAACGCCGCGGGTTGGCTCCTCTCGGTATCTACCGTGGCATGGCTGTCGCGGGTTGCGCTCCCGACGAGATGGGCATCGGACCGGTGTTCGCGATTCCGCGTCTGCTGGATCTTCACGGGCTGAAGGTCGACGACATCGATCTCTGGGAACTCAACGAGGCCTTCGCCTCTCAGGCCCTGTACTGCCGCGACAAGCTCGGGATCGATCCCGAGAAGTACAACGTCGACGGCGGCGGTATCTCCGTCGGCCATCCGTACGGAATGACGGGGGCTCGTCTGGTCGGCCATGCTCTTCTTGAAGGAAAACGGCGCGGAGCCAAGCTCGTGGTGGTGACCATGTGCATCGGCGGCGGTATGGGTGCTGCCGGGCTTTTCGAGGTCGCATGAGCTTGATCGAGGGACTGTTCGACGTCAGTGGCAAGACCGTTGTGGTCACCGGTGGATCACGCGGCATCGGATACATGATCGCTCGCGGGTTTGTCGAAGGCGGAGCGACGGTCGTCATTTCGGCCCGAAAAGCCGAAGCCTGTGACGAAGCCGCGCGAGAGCTTTCGGAGTTCGGCACCTGCATTTCGCATCCGGCCGATCTGTCCACGGACGAGGGGGTCGAGAGCCTCGCTGCGAAGGTCGCCGAGATTTCGCCGACGCTCGACGTACTGGTCAACAACGCCGGTGCCACGTGGGGAGCTCCCGTCGACGATTTTCCGGCCGCAGGCTTCGACAAGATTTTCGACATCAATGTCAAGGCAATCTTCCTACTGACGCAGAAGCTGTTGCCGCAGTTGCGGTCTGCAGCCACGGCGGAAGATCCCGCGCGCGTGATCAATATCGGATCGATCGACGGACTCGTGGTGTCGGGTTCGGAGAACTTCTCGTACGGAGCCAGTAAGGCTGCGGTGCACATGTTGACGCGCAAGCTCGCGGCAACGCTTGCGGGGGAACAGATCACGGTCAATGCCATTGCGCCGGGCCCGTTCCCGTCGAAGATGATGGCATTCCTCCTCGAGGACGAACAGAGTGCAAAGGCTGTGGCGGACTCGGTCCCGTTGGGCCGGGTCGGAACTCCCCAGGATGCCGCAGGTCTTGCCATCTTCCTGGCTTCACGTGCCGGGGCTTATCTGACCGGCGCGGTGATTCCACTCGACGGCGGTGCGAGCGGAGCGCGCTGACCTACTGACTGATCTTCTCTGTCCGAAAAGGCCTGAAAGTCTGAACTACTATGACTTTCAGGCCTTTTCGCGTCTTTGTCTGATTGGGTTATCTGTGACTGCAGTTGCTAGATTGTCCGAGGTTCGGGGGGAACGACGACGACAACACCAACAATCCCGGCCATGGGGGAGTCATGTTTCGCGCGGGGAGATCGTTGGGGGTGTTCGGGGTAGTTGCTGCTCTGGCAGCTGCTGCCGTCACGGCGGTGGCTTCGCCGGCGATGGCTGCGCCGGGCTGCGTCGGAGTCAGTGGCGTCGGTAGTAGCGGTGGTCCGGCCAATGCGGCGCCGTGGCTCAACGGCAACACCGGAGGGTTGCCAGGTCTGTCCGGTCGTACTGCCGCGATCGAAAAGGTCACCGGGACATACAGTCCAAACAAGACCGTTGATCGCTTCAATGTCCTGGGTACCGACCTGGGCATCATGTGGGACAACGGTGCGGGGCAGATTCTGACCGCTTTCGGCGATACCACCGGGCTCAGTCGTAACCCCGGCTGCGACGGTTTGGTGGGCGAGTGGCGAAGCAATGTACTCTTCCGCAGCTCGGATCGGGTACTGGCCGACGGTATGCGCATCGACAGTGCGCCGATGGACGGCACAGCTCAGGCGCGTGAGATCATTTCCGGTCTGAAGATTCCGGGTGTCGAGGCCTCCAGCATCCCCACGAGCGGCATCGCAGTGAACGGTGTGCAGTATCTGAGCTACATGTCGGTGCGTAACTGGGGCGAGGCCGGGCAGTGGAGCACGAACTACTCGCAGATTGCCACCTCCTCGGACAACGGCGAAACGTGGACCACTCGTCCGGAAACTCTGCGCCCCAACATCGGTGGGGTTCTTCCCGCGGGTGTCGCCCCCGTCGCCGGTAGCGAGAACTTCCAGATGAGCTCGATGGTGAAGGACGGCGGGTTCGTCTACAACTACGGAACCCCCGCGGGACGATCCGGCGAGGTTCGACTTTCTCGCGTGCCCGAGGGGGCGATCCTCGATCTTTCCGCCTACGAGTACTGGAACGGAAACGGCTGGATCCTTGCCGATCCCGCTGCGGCCGTACCCGTCATGGACGGCCGCATCGGGGAGATCTCCGTTCAGTACAACGAGTTCCTCGGCAAGTTCGTGGCGATGTACGCCGACGCGTTCAGTTCGATCGTGATGCGAACCGCTCCCAGTCCGGTCGGTCCGTGGACGGCACCGGAAACATTGGTCAATCTGGTCGAGGTTCCCGGTATCTACGCCGCATACATCCACCCGTGGTCCAGTGGTTCGGATCTGTATTTCCTTGCCACCACGTGGGCCGACTACAACGTCATGTTGATGCGTACGACGCTCGTTCGCTGATCCGGCTCACGCTTGCGTTTGCTGGAGGTACACGATCTCCTCGGTGATCGGCGCGTCGTCATCGGCGTCGGTCGGCGGTGCTTGTCGGCGGCGCCACCAGATGGTGAACAGGACGGCTCCGATCACCAAGGCAGCCAGAGCGATTACCGCCACCCAGAATTTCGGGCCGTAGTATCCGACAAGGACCATGCGCATGGCGTTGCGCGCCCACGTGAGTGGCATCAGAGCGTGCAGCCACTGCAGAACCGTCGGCATCTGTTCGATGGGGTATACCGCGCCGAAGGCGAAGATCTGAATCATCAAGGCGCCCAGAGCGATGAAGGTTCCGTTGACGGCACCGAACACAACGGTGAAGAGCCTGCCCGAGCTGACCGCGGCGGCACCCACCAGGATCATCACTGCGATCATCGCCAGAACACTAGGTGGTTCGACGTTTGCCACGGTCAGTGACACCACCGACAACACGAGCGCCGCGACCAAGGTGACCAGGGCGGGAATGCGGTAGCGGCGCAGCCCCTCACGTACCACGCTGGTGTGCGAGTTCAGTGAACGTCCGCGTCGTGGGCGGACGACGAACCACGTGAGAATTCCGCACAGGAACAGTGCCACTGAGATCACGGCAGGGACGGCTCCCGGTCCGAAACCGGCTGCGGGATAGTTGTTCCGCGCGTCGACGGCAACCGGGGACGAGAGAAGATTGGCCGTGGTGGCGCGCTCGTCGTCCGTGAACTGCGGCACCTGGGCGGCACCGTCGGACAAACCGGTGGCGAGTTCCGCGCTGCCCGCGTCGAGCTCGCCGACGCCGGCCGATAGCTGCCCGAGACCGTCACGGAGCGCAATACTTCCAGTGTCCAACTGCCCAAGCCCGGTGGAAAGTTCCTGTGCACCGGTAGCGAGTTGGCCTGCACCGTTGGACAGTTGGCCCAGGCCGGTGTTGAGTTCACCTGCACCGGCCGCGGCGGCAAGGAGCCCACCACGGTAGTCGCTGCTCGGATCGGTGAGTTGGCGCGAGATCTCCCGCGCGCCGTCGCGAAGCTGGCCGAGCTGACCGATCACGTCGTCGTCCGACGGTTGTGCAGTCAGGGAAGCCCGCAGTCCACCCAGGGCTTCGACGAGTCCGGCGGAGACCGGATCGGCCGAGTTTCGAAGCATCGACGTGAGGGCGTCGATCTGACCGACGACGGCGTCCGAGGACCCCGCGAGGTCGAGTACCGGGGTGGTGACCATGTCGACCACTTCGCTGATCTGTCGGGCGCCTGCGCCGAGTTCGTCGGTGCCCCCGACCAACTGGTTGAGTCCGCTGCTCAGCTCGCCCGAGCCTGCAGCAGCTTCGCCAGCTCCGGCAGCCAGCTCGCCGGCTCCGGCGGCCAGCTCCTTGCCGCCCTGATTTGCTTCGCCCATGCCGGTGGCGAGTTCCTTGCTTCCAGCGTAGAGCTCGTTGGTTCCGGCAAGCGCTTCGGAGGATCCGTCGGACAGCTGTTGCGCTCCTGCTGCTGCTTCACCGAATCCTGTTCCGAGTTCACCCAACCCGACCAGCACCTGGTCGATGGACTGCTCGCCGATCGACTCGGAGACCGCAGAGCGCACCTGAGCGATGATGCTTTCACCGACCGGGCCGGCGACCAGACTGTTGTAATCGTTGTACAAGACGTCGAGTTCGGCCTTGCGGCCCGAACCCGATGCGGCACTGGCCACATCCGCGCTGAAAGTCTTCGGAATGACGACAGAGAAGTAATAGGTGCCGTCGTTGACGCCGTCGGCGGCTTCCTGTTCCGAGACGACCTTCCATGCAACGTCTCCGCTCTCGACGAGTGCGGCAACAACTTCATCGCCGGCTTGCAGACGTGTTCCGTCGAGTTCTGTGCCCGCATCGGCGTTGACGATGGCGACGGGCAAGCGGTTGACCGTGTCGCCCGGATCCCACAGTGCCCACATGTAGAACGCCGCAATCGACAGCGGTGCGATGACGAGGACAGCGAGAACTGTCCGGATGATGTGCGTGCGTCGCGTCGTGGCCGCGTTGTCGACTACGGGTTGTGGCGCCATGTGGAGCTCTCTTCTCGTGGACCGAAGCAGGTGTGGCACGAAAGGAAGCCACCAAAACTGCTGGACATACGTCCAGCTCGGTCACGATACAAAGCAAACGGCCATCCTGTGACCGTTTTCGAAGAATTGGGCGTTATCGGTCGCCGTGCTCTGCCTCGATCTTTGCCCACTCCCACCCTCGGAAGTTGGCCAGACGAAGCTCCTCTGCTTCGTCGAAGGTGTACCACTCGGTGCTCGGCGCATCAGGGAGAGTGCCGCGCAAGTATTCGCCCAGGTAGTGAAGTGGGCCTTCCCAGCCGGTTCCGACGCCGTAGCAGCCGGTGTCAGGGTCGTTGCGGAAGACATCGGCGACGGAGGCGTGCTCCAACTCGAGCCAGGTGGCGTCGGGACCGTCTGCAGTCAGCCGGATCTCGACCTGATCGCTGTATCCGCGATCGCCGGGCGGTGTCCACTGCAGTCGCAGCAGGTGTGGGGCGTCGCAGGCCAGGATCTCGCCACTTGCCTGGCCTTCGAAGGCGTACGAGCCGCCCACCTGGAAGTCTCCGCTCACCGGAAGGAAGAAACGGTTGATGCGGTCAGGGGTCGTGATGGCATCCCAGACGTCGTCGACCGACGCGTTGTAGCGGCGCTTGAGTACGGCTGTTCGAGCCGAACCTTCTGCGATGTCGCGGTTACCCATGCTCCGCTCCACCGCGGTGAGGCTGGTGTCCTGGTTCGCGATCTCGGTCATTGTGAGTCTCCTTCGTCGGAAGAATTCGGTTGTGAAGATCTGCTCCGCTTCGAGCCGCGTCGTTTCCCGCGTGCGAGTTCTGTGGCCAATGCGTCGAGAGGACCGCTCCAGAACTGCCGGAATCCGTCGAGCCATTGGTCCACTTCTTGCAATGGCGCGGGCTCGACGGCATAGAGACGCCTGGTGCCTTCGCTGCGGACGGTGGCGAATCCGTTTTCTCGGAGCACTCGCAGGTGCCCGGACGCGGTCGGTTGCGAGATTCCGAACTCCGCTGCCACGACTTCGGCGATCTGACCCGCCGAGCGCTCGCCGCTGGACAGGAGTTCCATGATTCTTCGCCGAACTGGGTCTCCGAGAACGTCGAACGCATGCACCAGTCATTTATATCGGCAATGGCCAATATAGGCAAGCGCCGAAACTTGTATTCGGGCGTCGGTCAGTCCGAGAGCGCGAACTCGTCGGCGTCGAAGAGTTCACCGATCAGCCCGCCGAGATGGCGTCGATGTTCGGCCGACAGTGTCGCTGCCGCCTCGGCATCGTGGTCTGCGCACAGCTCGATCAGCTTGTTGTGATGGTCGACGGAGTCCTGGCTGCCGAGAAGGCTCGAGAACTTGCGGTAGTAGATGCGGTGAATTTGTGGGTGAACCTGGTGAATCAGCTTCTTCAACAGCGGATTTGCCGCAGCGTCGATGATGACGCTGTGTAGGCGATCGTCTGCGGTCAGGGCTCGGCCTATGTCGTTTCGTTTGACGGCGGCAGCGAAGTCCTTGTTGGCCGAACGCATCGCCCCGATCATCTCGTCGGTGAGATTCGGTACAGCGGTGACGACGGCCAGTTGGTCGAGAGCTTCGATGACTGCGAGTGTTGCCTCGACGTCGCCGCGGTCGAGGGTGGTGATGCGCGTGTACGCACCAGGTTTCGCTTCCACGAGTCCGGTGTCGACCAGCCTTGCGAGCGCTTCGCGGACTGGAGTTCTGCTCAGTCCCAGATACTCGGCGAGTTCGCTGTCCTTGATCTTCGAGCCCGGCGCCAGTTCACCGGTGACGATCGCTTCGCGAATGCGTTCGAGAGCGATGTCGCTCATTCGTGCTCGCTCAACCGGTTTACCGCCACGCAACATACTGGATATCGTACTCTGCAGCCTCCCTGCTGCAGGTCAGCCCGAAACGACCATCGAAGGGTGTCTCCGGGCATCTGCAACCCGCCGGAGCAGAGCGCGGGCGAGAATTGTTGCCGGATCGATGATCTGACAGGTTGTGGCGTCGGCGGGCAGTCCGAGCGGAATCTCGGTGCACCCGGCCACGACGACCTGCGCGCCCGATTCGACGAGAAGATCAGCGGCCCTGACGAGCTTGTCGGTGGTCTCGTCTCCGACGTTGCCGCTCTTGATTGCTCGGATCGCCGGCATCACCAGTTCGTCCTGGATCGCAGGTCCGGGCACCAGGACGTCGATCGAGTATTCCGACAGCCATTGTTGATACAACCCGGTGCGGACCGTCCCCGTGGTGGCCAATAGTCCGACGGATGTGACGGCGGGTGAGAGCGTCCGGATGTGCCGAGCGACTTCGTCGATCATGTGGACGACGGGAAGTCCCAGTTGGGACGAGATGGCGGGCAGGAAGGCGTGGGCGGTATTGCATGGGATGGCGAGCGTCGTCGCGCCCGACTCTCGGAGAACGCGCGCACCGCGGATCAGCCACGGAGTGGGGTCAGGGCCGTTCTCGGTGAGTGCCAATGTCCGGTCGGGAACGGTGGGATCGGCCCAGATGACAACTTTGGGGTGCTCCTGATCCGTCGAACCTGGTGTCAGCGCAACGAGTTTGGAGTAGAAGTCGGCAGTAGCGGCGGGCCCCATGCCTCCGAGTATTCCGATGACGGGGTCGCTCATGGACGCCGGAGAGCTGGCGCTCTGCCGTATTCGTGGCACCTTCATGTTGCAATCCAACCTTTCGCATCCAATATATTGGATACTCGTAATGTTGACTACAGTGAAGGAGGTCGGAGGTAGTTGTCAAGTAAGGCGCAGTGTTCCCGGAATTGCGAAGTTCGAGAACTCAGCCGATCAGCAGGGGTTCGGTTCGCCGATCTTCACGGCCGAGAGCACGGCTTCGATTTCCCCGAAAGGACTTCCGGCAGAGGGTGTCTGATCGACGACAATCCAGTTGGAATCGACCAGTTGGCGTCGACCCGCGCCGGTTGCGTCAGCACTTCTGGAGAAGAAGACTCCGGCCGACTGAATGGTGTCCTGTGCGTCTTGAAGATTCATGCACACGACGTTGGGCATGACCGCGGGAGCTGCAGCGGGCGTCACTTCCGCGGCGACTGGGGTCGTGGCCAGTGGAGAATTCGTCGTACCGATCACCGAGGTGGTCAATGGAGCCTGAGTCGTCGTGGGTTGAGTTGTCGAGGTTGCAGTGGTGGTCGCGGTGGATGTTGATTCGGCCTCGCTGTCGGTGCTTGTTCCTGAGCACGCGGCAAGTGACGCCAAGGCGAATGCGCTGAGTCCGATGCGAACGGCAGTTGAGGGCGGGCGAATCGATGTCGAAAAGAGGTGTGGTGCGCGCACAGACGTTCCTTGTCGGTAAAGGGGCGATGAAAGCGGAGATTCGAGCGCAGAGCACATCCGACGCCGTCGATGTGCCTTATGTCGAATAGAACCATAGGCTTTCGGCACCGGATTCGAGAGGAATTGCCTACATGCATTTTCTGGAACTACGACACGCGCAGTGTGAACCCCCAGCGGCGTATTCGCCTGTCCTGGAGAGCTACGGAGACGTGCAGACTGTTCTTCTGGGCACCGACCCGCTTCCGGCACATCGACGGTTCGACGCCGTGATCGTGATGGGCGGGCCGATGGGCGTCGGCGATCAGGGCGAGGTCGAGTGGTTGGCATCCGAGATCGAATACATTCGCGATCTGGTCGAGAGCGACGTCCCGGTGTGGGGAGTGTGTCTGGGTTCGCAGTTGCTCGCCGCGGCGCTGGGTGCTCGCGTCTACACGGGCGCTGTGCCTGAAGTCGGAGTTGAGGAGATCACCTTGACTGTCGAGGGCCGGCAAGATCCCGTGTGGGGAGATCTGCCCTCCACATTTCCTGCAATGCAATGGCATTCGGATACCTTCGACATTCCGAACGGCGCGGTGCGGCTCGCTGGTTCAGCCAAGTATCCGAATCAACTCTTCCGATACAAGCAGAGTTACGCCGTTCAGTTTCACCTCGAAGCGTCCTCCGCGGTGGCGCGCGAATGGATGGAACTGGCCGAGTACCGCGATTCGCTGCATGCTTCGCTGGGAGCGGACGGTCCGCGCATCTTCATGCAGCAGTTGAGTGCAGCCGAGTCGCAGGGGCTCGAGATTGCCGCAGCCGTGATGGAGAAATGGTTGAAATCCATCTCCACCGAATAAGCCCGTTTCGTCCTGATTGACCGATTTACCTGTTACCTTGTGTTCTCGTGGGTGGATGAACCGATCCGGTCGAGCAACACACCTCGTAGAGTCCGGATCTCCCCCGCGAAAGGGGAGCGATGCGCCGGATGCGGAAGATATCGACAGCAGCAGTGACGTGTGTACTCGCGTCGACCGCGGTCTTGGGGGCGACCCAGGCCAATGCATCCCCGTGGGATTGCAATGTCACCGGGAGCTTGGATCAATCAGGTGGGCCGACCAATCCGATTCCCTGGCTCAACGGCACGGATGGCAAACTGCCGGAATTGCAAGGCCGCACCTCGGCGGTCGAGTACATCACGGGCGCGCTGAGCCCCAACCAAACCGTCGAGCGGTTCAACGTTCTCGGCACGGATCTGGGCATCATGTGGGACAACGGCGCAGGTCAGGTCCTGACAGCTTTCGGTGACACCGTCGGTATCGGATCTGACCCTCTGTGCTCCGGGGTGGTCGGCGACTGGCGCAGCAACGTCCTGTTCCGTAGCTCGGACGGAAATCTGTCCGACGGCATGAACATCGACTCCTCGCCGACCGACCGACCGAATCACTCGCGCGAGATCATCGGAAGTCTGAAAGTCACCGGCGTCGAAACCAGCAGCATTCCGACGACGGGTATCTCCGTGGGCGGCGTTCAGTACGTCAACTACATGTCGATACGTTCGTGGGGAGGGTCGGGCGAGTGGGTCACCAACTTCTCGCAGATCGCGTCCTCGCACGACAACGGTGAGACCTGGCAGATCGAACCGGCCTCGTCCCGGCCCAATCTGCCGTTGACAGGTAACGACAACTTCCAGATGGGGTCCTTCGTCAAAGACGGTGGTTACGTCTACAACTTCGGCACCCCCGCCGGACGCTTTGGCGAGGGGCGTCTCTCGCGAGTCAAGGAAGCCTCCATCGCGGACGTCGCGGCGTACGAATACTGGGACGGAAAGGCATGGGTCCCCAACAATCCTGCTGCCGCTGCAGTAGTTCTCGACGGGGATGTCAGCGAACTGTCGGTGCAGTACAACAACTATCTCGGAAAGTTCGTCGCGATGTACTCCAACGAGTGGGGAGCGCTGGTGCTGCGGACGGCCTCGGACCTGACCGGCCCGTGGAGCGCACCGGACGTCGTGATCGGCACCGACGCGGTTCCGGGACTCTACGGCGCGTACATGCACCCCTGGTCGCAGGGGCAGGACCTCTACTTTCTCGCCACCACGTGGTCCGACTACAACGTGATGCTCATGAAGACCACGCTGCACCAGTGAACCGGATGGTTATCGTTGAACGGTGAGCACCACCGACAATGCGCTACTGATCACCGCCCTTCGAGACGTGTTGGTGGGACCACTTCCCGAAATCGGCCGACGATTTTCGACGTTGATCGCGGACATGGCGCCGCACACCTCTCTGGTGATCTTCACCCGTGAATGCACCGGTAGGCCGCGCAAGGTTGCCGGGGATCCAGCTGTCGTCGATCGTGTGACCATCGCCGAACTCGACCGTATCCGTACGGATCTCACTGTCGGACAGATATTTCGGGGAAAATGCGCTATCGCCGGCCGAGACCGTGAAGCGCTCGCGATGCTCGATCGAACAGACACCCTACTCATGCTGACGCCGCACCCCGGACCGGTGAAGGCGGCATCCCTCGAATTGATCCAGGCACTGTTCGCGGTGACTGCAACCGGAATTCAGCTCCAGGTGCGGAACGCGAGTCCGGCATATCTCGCCGAGTCGCGGGCAGCGTCGTCCGAGCGTGCACGCACCGTGGCAGAGATGACGGAGGTGCATGCGGCCACCCTCGAGACGATGCTGGCGACGCTGCGCTCGGCGGATCTCGACGACACGCGTGCTCGAACCTCGGCCAGGGAGACTGCGGCTTCGGCCCTGATCGGCCTGCGTTCGGCCGTCGACGTGCACCGCGAGTTGGCCGAAGAGTCGACCACCACCGCTTTTGCGCGGATGCGTGGGGAATTGCGTTCGCTGCTCAAGCATCGGGAAATCGCGTTGGAGTTGGTGGAGCCACCCGTCGACGGGCGTGGGTTACCCGGTGAAGTGGCGCACGGCGCCCGCGCGGTCGTCCGCGGCGCGGTCTTGGCCTTGTCGGATCAGCAGACGCTCTCGCGAATCCGGGTGGCCTGGACCCTCGACGCGGCTTCGCTCTCGATCGACATCCGCGACGACGGTGGTGGTGAAGCCGATGTGATCGACGTGGAACGCCAATTACGTTCGAGGGTAGAGACTTTGGGCGGAACCGTCGAATCCGAGTCGACGCCCAGGTGGGGGAACCGGATCAGCGCAACCATCCCGCTCGACGCCCCAGTCGCGCTGCCGAACCGCGACGTACTCACCGAACTGGCACCGCGGGAGTTCGAGGTACTCGAGCATCTGGTGGCCGGACGGCGCAACAAGGCAATCTCGGAGCGACTCGGCGTCAGTGAGAGCACAGTCAAGTTTCATGTTGCCGGGGTCCTGCGGAAATTGGGCGTCGAGAGTCGGGGTGCGGCGGCCGCCGCGGGCGCCGAGGCCGGCGTGAAGCCTGCACCCTAGTCCTTTCGGCCAGGTCGGTCAGTCAGTTCGACCAGGGTTGCGGGCACCTACTTCGGGCTAACCTTTCAACGAGTGCACATATCGCAATGTGAAAACACGGCGCCATGTGACGACACGTCCTCAATCGCACGAAGCCAGGAGCAAAGCCATGCCACAGCAGGTACGCGGCGTCATCGCCCGATCCAAGGGTGCCCCCGTCGAAATCGTCCCCATCACGATCCCCGATCCCGGCGCCAATGAGGTAGTGGTCGCCATTGCAGCGTGCGGTGTGTGCCACACCGACCTGACCTACCGCGACGGCGGAATCAACGACGAGTACCCGTTCCTGCTCGGGCACGAGGCGTCGGGCATCGTCGAGAGCGTCGGCCCCGGTGTCACTCACGTCGAGGTGGGCGACTTCGTCGTCCTCAACTGGCGTGCCGTATGCGGGCAGTGTCGTGCGTGTAAGCGTGGCCGCCCGCAGTACTGCTTCGACACGTTCAACGCCGAGCAGAAGATGACGCTCGAAGACGGCACCGAACTGACGCCGGCACTCGGCATCGGCGCATTCGCAGACAAGACGCTCGTTCACGAAGGCCAGTGCACCAAGGTCGACGCCTCGGCCGATCCGGCTGTCGTCGGACTGCTCGGTTGCGGCGTCATGGCCGGCATGGGTGCCGCGATGAACACCGGCAACGTCGGACGCGGTGATTCGGTGGCTGTGATCGGGTGTGGCGGCGTCGGCGACGCAGCGATCATGGGTTCACGCCTGGCCGGTGCCAATACCATCATCGCCATCGACCGGGATCCACGAAAGCTGGAGTGGGCCACGGAACTTGGTGCCACGCACACGATCAATGCGACCGAGGTCGACGACGTCGTCGAAGCAGTCCAGGAGCTGACCGGAGGTTTCGGCGCCGACGTGGTTGTCGACGCAGTCGGCCGTCCCGAGACCTGGAAGCAGGCGTTCTACGCCCGCGACCTCGCGGGAACCGTAGTGCTGGTGGGAGTTCCGACGCCGGACATGAAGCTGGAAATGCCGCTGGTGGACTTCTTCTCGCGCGGCGGAGCCCTCAAGTCGTCGTGGTACGGCGACTGCCTGCCCGAGCGTGACTTCCCCGTTCTGGTCGACCTGTACCAGCAGGGGCGTCTGCCGCTCGAGAAGTTCGTCAGCGAGCGCATCAAGCTCGACGAGGTCGAGAAGGCATTCGAGACGATGCACCGCGGCGAGGTTCTCCGTTCGGTGGTGGTCCTGTGACATTGCGAGTCGATCGCGTCGTCACCTCGGGCACGTTCAGCCTCGACGGCGGAACATGGGACGTCGACAACAACATCTGGCTGATCGGTGACGACAACGAAGTGGTGATCGTCGACGCAGCTCACACCGCGCAGCCGATCATCGACGCTGTCGGTGGACGCAAGGTGATCGGAATCGTCTGCACCCACGGCCACAACGACCACGTCACCGTTGCGCCGGAGCTGGCCGAGAAACTCGACGCTCCGATCTACCTGAACCCGGCCGACGATGTCCTCTGGGAGATGACTCACCCCGGGGTGAAGCATCTGAGCTTGGAAGATGATCAGCGTATTGCTGTGGCGGGTACGGACATTCTGGCCATCCACACACCGGGCCATTCCCCGGGGTCGACCTGCCTCTACCTGCCCGAGGCGGGGGAACTGTTCAGCGGCGACACCTTGTTCTCCGGTGGACCCGGCGCAACGGGGCGGTCGTACTCAGACTTCCCGACCATCATCGGGTCCATTCGCGACAAGCTGTTCGCGCTCCCCGCCGAGACCAAGGTTCACACCGGTCACGGCGACGGCACGACGATCGGTACCGAGGCGCCGCATCTCGAAGAATGGATCCGCGCCGGATCCTGATGTGATCAGAAGCGAAGTGGGGACGCCGGTACCGGCGTCCCCACTTTTGTCACAACGCTGATGCCCAACCGGCGGTGTCGTTCTCACCCGGGATTGCCATCAGGCCGTGCCACAGTTCGAGGATCTCGAACCATTCTGTCTCGGATCGGCTGAGGGGACGGACGGATTCGTAGCCGGCGCGCAGGCTCTGCCGTACCGCGATCGGTGTCGGTCGCCAATCGGTGAACAGGGTGCCCAGATAGACGCTTGCCTTGGCCAGGTCGCTCACCCGGTGCTCGATCACCACGTCGTCGAAGTCGAGTACTCCGGTGGTCCGAGAGTTTCGAGTCAAGATGTTGGCTGCACGGAAGTCGTTGTGTACCAGTTGAGTTTGGTCATCGAGCTCGGACGCACGCGCCAGGAGGCCCACGAGCCTACGCGTTGCCTCAGGCGCGAACCCGCGGTCGAAATTCTCGAGCCAACCACCGATGCGCTCCTTCAACCCGGTGCTGCGCGACGAGAAAACCGATCCGTCGACATGGGTGGCGCCGAGCGTTCGGTGTATTTCTGCCAGACATGCTCCTGCCGAACGGACCGCCACGCGGTCCTGCACGTCCAACCAATCTCCCGCCAACTCCGGCAGTACGGTGAATGACACTGCGCACGAAGGCCCTTCCAGTGTTTCCCGGTCCAATCCGTTCAGGGACGAGATTGGTGACGGAACGGGCACGCCCTGCGCGGCGAGTGCGCTCAGTAGCGCGCGACCACTTCACCACCAGCCCACCGCGGTCGCTCGCAACCCACACGATCGCGTTCTGGTCACTGATCGCCATTCGCGAGCACTCGAGGGCCGTCAACCCCCAAGTCTGCTCGAGTACCGCCGAGACCCAATGGGTGGCTGCGCCAAAGCTGTTGAATCCGAATCGCTCCTCCAGAGCGGCTTCCGGCTCCACCGACTCCCAGAGCATGGACAACCCGAGTGGCAACATGCCGTTCGACTCTAGTGGGGGAAGTTCGAATCGAGGTGTCGATCTCGGAAGCACCCGAAGACGCCTTGGCGACAGCTGCAGTTCAGCCGCCTTGACTCAGTTCGCTGAAGATCAGGTTGGTCTGGGTATTGGCGATGGCCGGATCGTTGAGGTGCGCGCTGACGAAATCGCGAAGCCGAGTGGGGGATTCACACGACACGTGCACCAGGAGATCACGGTCCCCACTCATCAGGAACACTCGCTGAACGGAATCCAATCCGCTCAGGTGCTCGGCAATTTCCGTCATTCGACTTCTGGCGTGGGAGTGAATCAGAATCGACACCATCGCCGAGATCTCGAGGCCGAGTAGCTCGAGGTCTATGTCTGCGTGAAACCCCTTGATGACGCCCGATTCGCGTAGAGCGCGCATCCGCGCCAGAGCGGTCGACGGCGCTATCCCGACCTTCTCGGCGAGTGCATTGTTGGGGATGCGTGCATCCCGGACGAGTTCGCGGAGAATCGCTGTATCGACGTCGTCGAGCCGAACATGATTCGGCCGAGCTGCGGCAGCTGCCCGTTCGATCGCATTTATCATCCGATTTCTCCCTGCCGTCGCGAAAATATTCAGCAACTATTGACCGCGCCCGTCGATGATCCTAGCTTTTGCCAAACACATCGAATTATCAAACGGTCGAGATCTACACAGTCGACTGTTGCGACGAAGGGGTCTGGATGCTTCCGAGGATCGGCCGACACGCGGGCGACGGACACACGGGCGACTGGAGGGCGCGGTTGATCGACATCAGCCCGCCGATCTCCGAATCGACGCCCGTGTGGCCAGGCGATACCGCCTTCACCCGCGCTGTCACGTCCGACCTCGGCGGCAGTGACGCCGTCACCATCAACCGAATCACCACCACTCCGCATATCGGTGCTCACGCCGATGCGCCGGCGCACACTCGCATCGACGGCGCGACCATTGGTTCCGTTCCCCTCGAGCCCTATCTCGGCGAAGCACTGGTGGTCGACATGACGGGGGTCGACGGTGCCGCCTGCATCAGGCCCGTCGAAGAGACGGTGGAGCGACTCGGCGGCCATCTGCCGCAACGGCTGATTCTGAGGACGTACCCGAAGTACCCACGCAAGTGGGACAACGACTTCGCCGGTGTTTCTCCGGAGCTGACCCACTGGTTCGCCGACCGCGGTGGAGTTCTGATCGGAATCGACGGCGCCTCGTTCGATCCGATGGACAGCAAGACCATGGACGGGCACCACGCGGCAAGCGATCGTAGCGTCGCGATCCTCGAAGGGCTTTGCCTCGACGACGTCGACGAAGGCTACTACGAGTTGATCGCACTGCCGCTGAAGTTCCTCGACCTCGATGCCAGCCCGGTACGGGCCGTGCTCCGGACTCTGCCTTCATCACCCTCAACGCCGACACATGCAGGAGAAGAATCGTCATGACATCGACAACCACACTTTCGTTGGAAGACTGCGTCAAGGCCGACGCAGTGGATCCCCTGAGGGAGTTCCGCCGCGAGTTCGCGATTCCGGAGGGCGTTCTCTACTTCGACGGAAACTCGCTCGGCGCGCGTCCCATTGCCGCGCAGGAATGCGCCGCGAGAGTGATCGGCGACGAGTGGGGCAACGGCTTGGTTCGCAGTTGGAACGAGGCTGGATGGTTCGACCTCCCGGTCCGCCTCGGTGACAAACTTGCCCCGTTGCTGGGAGCAGGTGAAGGCGAAGTGGTAGTAACGGATTCGACGTCGATCAACCTGTTCAAGGCATTGGCCTCCGCGCTGTCCATCGCGGCTGCACAGGATCCCAGCCGGAAGGTGATCGTCTCCGAGCGCGACAATTTCCCCACTGACCTCTACATTGCGGAGGGCATCATCTCGCTGCTCGATCAGGGATACGAACTACGCCTGATCGACCAACCGGGCGACGTCACCGAAGCAGTAGGACCGGACACCGCCGTAGTGATGTTGTCGCACGTCAACTACCGCACCGGAAACCTGTATGCGATGACGGAAGTCACTGCAGCAGTGCAGGAACGTGGCGCCCTCATGATCTGGGATCTCGCACACTCGGCCGGCGCCGTCACTGTCGATCTGAGCGGAGCCGACGCCGACTTCGCGGTCGGGTGTACGTACAAGTACCTCAATGGCGGTCCGGGTTCACCTGCATTCATCTGGGTCAACCGTCGCCATCAGAACACCGGAATCCAGCCGCTGTCCGGGTGGTGGGGGCACGCGCGACCGTTCGCGATGGAGTCGGCCTACGAACCGGGCGCAGGAATACGACGGTTTCTGAGTGGTACTCAACCCATCACGTCGTTGTCTCTCGTCGAATGTGGTCTCGACATCATGCTCAAAGCTGACATGGCCGACATCCGCAGCAAGTCGCTCGCGCTGGCCGATCTCTTCATCAGCCTCGTCGAGGAGCGTTGCGCTGCCTACGGTTTGGAGTTGATCACGCCGCGCGAGCACGAGCGTCGTGGCTCGCACGTGAGTTTTGTTCATCCCGAGGGCTATTCCATCATGAAGGCTCTCATCGCGCGGGGCGTCATCGGCGACTACCGCGAACCAGGAGTGCTGAGGTTCGGTATCACTCCGCTCTATCTCGGATACGCCGACGTGTGGAACGCCGTCGACGTGTTGCGAGACATCCTCGAGAACAAGTCCTGGGATCGCCCCGAATTCCGCGAGCGCGACGCAGTCACCTGATTCTTCCAAGTTTCCGCGGACCGGGAGGTACCGCCTTTCGCAAGGAGCTTTCATGAGTGATTTCAAAAACATTCAGCAGCGAGAATCAGGTCTCAAACGCGAACTCGGCCCCAAGCAGATGAGCATGATCGCGCTCGGCGGTGCAATCGGCACCGGACTCTTCCTCGGCAGTAAGTTCGCCATCGGCTTTGCCGGCCCGAGCGTCATCATCAGTTACGCGATCGGCGGGTTGATCGCCCTCCTGCTGATGGGTGCCCTCGCCGAAATGACTGTTGCACATGCGACATCAGGTTCGTTCGGTGCGTACGCAGAATTCTACGTCGGACCGTTGATCGGCTTCCTCGTTCGCTATCTCTACTGGTCATGCATCGTCCTCGCGGTCGGGACCGAGGTCACCGCGATCGGTGAATACATGCAGTTCTGGTTCGCCGACGTACCGTCGTGGCTGTGGATCGTGTTGTTCTCCGGAGTGCTGATCGGCGTGAACATGTTCAACGTCAAGGCCTTCGGAACGATGGAGTACTGGTTCTCGACGATCAAGGTCTTCGCGATCGTGGCGTTCATCGTGATGGCAGCGTACGTCGTGTTCGGTAGCGGAAACCCGGACTACGGATTCCACAATTACACGGCCGGTGGCGGATTCTTCCCGAATGGTTTGTCCGGCATGTGGTTTGCCGTGATCGTATCGATCTTCAGCTACTTGAGCATCGAGATGATCGCCATTGCGGCCGGTGAGGCGGAAAACCCGGCAGTGGCGGTGAAGAAGGCATTCCGTGTGACGATCGTCCGACTGTTCGTCTTCTACATCGCAACGCTTGCCTTGATTCTGGCAATCGCTCCGATGGACAAGATATTGAGCGGCGGAAGCCCTTTCGTCACGGTGATGCAGGTCGTGAAGATTCCGGGCGCAGACAGCGTGCTGAACTTCGTGGTGATCATTGCCGCGCTGTCCGCGATGAACAGTCAGCTGTACGTGTCTTCGCGAATGATGTTCTCGCTCTCCCGTGCTGGTGACGCGCCGGCCATTCTCGGCAAGGTCAGGGCCAACGGCTCACCGGTCAATGCCTTGCTGCTGTCGACGTCGGGTATCGCCGTCGCAACCATCGTCTACGTTCTCTTTCCCGAGCAGGCATTCACCTTGATGATCTCGCTGTCGATGTTCGGGGCAATGGCGACGTGGCTGCTGATCTTCGTGACGCACTGGTTCTTTCGCAAGCGGATGGCGAGCGAAGGACGGACACTCTCCTTCACGATTCCGTTCTTCCCGGTGGGGACGATACTGGGAGGTGTCCTCATGGTCGCGATCCTCGTCACGACGTTGTGGGTCGAGGATTTCAAGATGACCTTGGTGTTCGGAGTACCGTTTGTCCTCGCCGTGATCGGCATCTACTACTTCACCCGCTCACGTCGGGCACAGAGTCGAGCGGTGACGGCTGAGCAGGTTCAGGACGAGATCACCGGCACGGTGGTCAAGCGGGTGCCCTGACTCGCGCTGGCAATCAAAGGGTTTCGTTGAAGAACTCCATAGTGCGGGTCCAGGCGAGGGCAGCAGAATCCGGGGCGTAGTGGCTGGTCGAAGTGTCGTTGTTGAACGCGTGGCCGGCGTCGGAATAACGGTACACCCGGGCGAGATCGGACGCGGTTGCGCGCAATTGCTCGACGCTCTCCGGCGGGATACTGGGATCGAGGTCGCCGTAGTGACCGAGCCACGGGACCTGCAGTTGCGCTGCAAGTTCGGTGCCTGCGGCAATCCCATCCCATCGGGCTTCTGCAACGCCGCCACCGTAGTACGTGACAGCGGAATCGACGAGGGGTACGGCGGCACACCACAGGGATGCGGTGCCGCCCATGCAGAATCCGAGGGAGCCGACTTTCTCTGCTCCCTCGGATCGGCTGTAGTCGACGGCGGCACGTACGTCGTGGCCGATGCTTGTGCCGTCGAGTGCCATGAGCGCATCCTTCGCGGACGGGAAGTCGGTGAAGGAGGTCTGTGCGCCGCGGTGGTAGAGATGCGGGGCGACGGCAAGGTAGCCGGCATCGGCGAGGCGTTCGAGGATGCTCTCGATGTGTTGGTTCACGCCCCACGCTTCTTGGAGAACTACTACCGCATGTCTCGGTTCACTCGGCGAATCCGGTCGGCTGACGGTCAGCGGTACATCACGTGTGGTCGTCGTGAAAGTTCCCATGTCCCGACTGTATGCGAGCCCAGCCTGTAGGTGCACGGTCGAACTAGACTCGTCAAATGTTGAGTTCCGCCGTTCCGCCGATCAGCTTGGGCAGTTGGCCGACGCCCGTCGAACCTCTGGCGCGTTGCGCGCAGGCACTCGGATTGGGGCCGGAAGATCTGTGGATCAAACGTGACGACGTCACTGGCCTGGGCGGCGGCGGCAACAAGATCCGAAAGCTGCAGTACACCTGCGCTCAGGCTTTGGCCGTCGGCGCGACGACTCTGATCACTACCGGTGCGCCGCAAAGCAATCACGCTCGCTTGACTGCGTCGGCAGCAGCCCGTTTGGGATTGCGTTGTGTGCTGGTGCTCGGTGGTGCCGAGCCGGAATCCGCGCAGGGAAATCTCGTTCTGGATGCACTCGCGGGCGCTGAGATCGTCTGGGCCGGTGGGGACACGGCATCCGCGCTCGACGCCGCGGTGCAGGCCGTCGCGGACTCGGGCGGTGTACCTTTTGTCATTCCCTTCGGTGGTACCAGCGCGGTGGCTGCGCAGGGATACGTGGACTGCGCACGCGAGATCGAACAGCAACTCGCCGGCGTCGATCGCGTCGTGGTTGCACTCGGATCGGGTGGAACGATGGCAGGCCTTGTCGCGCATCTGGGCGTCGACAGAGTTGTGGGCGTCGACGTCGGGGCTGTTGCCGACCCGGTGTCGACTGTCGCTGGGTTGTTGGACGAGATGCCTGGTCCGGCTATGCGAGCCGCAGATCTTCAGATCCTGCGAAACCAAGTTGGACAAGGATATTCGACGCTCACGGAAGCATCAGCCGGCGCGATTCGATTATTGGCTCGTACGGAGGGCATCTTCCTCGACCCGACGTACACCGGCCGAGCCTTTGCGGGATTGATCCAACTCGTGAAGGACGAAGCCATCACGGCGGGATCAAAAACGGTCTTCCTGCACACCGGTGGGTTGCCTGGCCTGTTCGGACATCCCGAACTGTCGACGCTGCGGTGAGCGAGCAGATCGACTACCCGCTCAGCAGTCCGCTCGACGAACTGTCCGAGTGGCAACGCGTCGTTCGACCGCTGCGCGTCAGTGCCGACGGGTACTTGCGGTTGGCGACCAATCGGCTGGCCGTCGATTCCGACTACACGTGGGAGATGCACCGCCACAGCGATCACGAATTGCTGTGGGCGATCGACGGTGTTCTCGAGGTCCGTACTCCGGAGACTGTGTACACGGTGCCGAGCGGAGTCAGTCTGTGGATCCCGTCCTTTGTTCCCCACGAGGTGACAGCGCGCAGCGGCACAGAATTGTCGTGCACGTGGTTGGTGGCATCCGATGTGACCGGGTTGGATCGTGTGGTGGCCTTGTCCACCCCTCCGCTGCTCGAACAAGTACTCGATCACCTCACCCGAGACGACTTGACCGACGCGGCTCGTCGACGAGCCGAGGCGTTTGCCATCGACCTCGTCGAACCCGTTCCGCGACTGATTTTCGATGTGCCGCTGCCGACGACGCCGTGGCTTCGGCAGATCGCAGATCAGTTGGTTGCCAGCCCGGCCGACACCCGATCGGTCGAGGAGTGGGCCACCGACGCGAAGGTCAGTACGAGGACTCTCACACGACGGTTTCCGGCCGAAACCGGATTGACCTTCTCGGAATGGCGTATGCGACTGCGGGCTCATCATGCGATGCAACTTCTGGCACTCGGTCGAAGCATCTCGTTTGTGGCGCGGAAGACGGGTTTTCGTTCCGAAAGCGCGTTCGGTGCGGCTTTTCGTCGAACGATGGGCGTGACGCCGGGGGAGTTTGCAAGCCTGATCGATCATCCGCGCGCGCCAATGACCGATTGGCTACAGGACTAGTCCGAACAGCGACTCTAAGTGCCTCGATCGGACTTGTGCCGTGCCGCAGAATGAACTTAGGGTTGGCTAAACAATCACCCTGTAGGAGTTCTGCGTGCGCGCAATTCGATCATTTTCTTTCGGTTCCAGAGTCATCGCAGCGGCGGCGGTTGCCGTCGTAGGTGCGATGGTGGTGACCGGCTGTTCCTCGTCGTCGGCCGACTCCGAGCAGACGGACGTCCGGACCGTCGCGTCGGCGTACGGGGACATCGAGGTGCCGGTTTCACCTGAGCGCGTCGTCGCCGCGTCGTACGACACTCCTTGGCAGCTCATGTCTCTCGGAGTGAAACCGGCTGCTGTGCAGGACTACGGCAAGTGGATCAGTGAATTCACGCCGGAGCAGCAGGCCTTCGTCGACGGGCTCCCGACCATCGGGCCTTTCGGGGAAATGAACTTCGAAGCGATCGCTGCGGCGGATCCCGACATCATTGTCGGCGACGCCGACGAGGTGGACCAAGCGGCGTTCGACCGTCTGTCCGGCATTGCACCCACCGTCATCGTCAAGGGAGAGAGCCGAGGCGACTGGAAGAAGATCACCACCGAGCTTGCTGAGGCAATTGGCAAAACCGACGTGCTCGAGTCGACGCGGACTGCTTACGAAGAGAATCTCGAACGTGTCCGTGGCGAGTACGCCGACGTGATCGCGACCAACAAGTGGATTCACATTTCACTCGGAGACGCGCCCGGCGCTTTCTCGGTTCAGCAGCCCACCGGGGCGATCGGCAATTTGGTGGTCAACGAACTCGGATTGGCGTACGGGCCCGGTGTTCCGACCAATTACACCGATGCCGGATACGCGTCCTATCCGATGGAGCAGTTGGCCGACATCCTGAACGGCGTGACGGTCGTGCTGTATCCGCTGAACGCGGACGGGTCGACCAGTGCGGCGGTTCAGGCGGTCCTCGACGACAACCTCTTCACGAGGCTGCCGGCGGCGCAGGCCGGGCACGTCTTCGGATTGCAGTCGAGCGTCACAGACTTCGTGACCGCGAACGGTTGGCTGAACGAAGTGAAAACGAAGGTGTTTGCAACGCTCTGACGCTTGCTCACCTTTTCACTGCGTGCCCGCAACTGACCAGTTGAGGGCGCGCAGTCTTTTTGGTCGCCACTACGAGCGGAAATCCTGTCCTCTGCTTATGATTTCTGTCACTGCCGGTTACCGTTACTTCGACGAGGGCGACGCGGTTCGACCTTGCCCTGGCAGGGATCATCGATCCTCGGCGACGTGCGGAGGTGGTCGCCATCCCCGCAGATCCGTGGGGTATTTTGTCCGTATCTACTGTCGGGGTGAGCAGTGATGTGCGGGGGAGTTTTTGGTGAGTACAAGCGCTCGTGCCGTCTTTCGAGCAGGGCGCTCTGGATTTCGGGACCATACCCGTCCGGACATTAGTTCTGGTTTGCTGAGCGTGAACGGTGCGTGGGGCGAATCGTTCGAGGGGACGAAAGGCGAGATCGGCGAATGACAGCGACTTCCGACGCACGGCGTACCGAATCGAACGCTGTCCAGAACACCGACTCGCCGTCCGGCGAAAATCCGCGCTGGCGCGACCGCAAGAGGTACCTGTGGCCGCTCGGATTGCTGATTCCACTCAGCCCGTTCCTCTCCTGGATTCTCGTCGACAACCTTCGTCTCGGATTGTTCTGGGCGACCGGCGCGTGGCTACTGGTCATCGTCATCCCGATCATCGACATGCTGGCCGGTGAAGACGGCGAAAGTCCGCCGGACGATGCGATCCCACGACTGCAGAAGGACCGCTACTACCGCTGGTGCACTTACGCGTTCCTCCCCTTGCAATACGCCGGTCTGGTCTTCGCCTGCTGGTGCTGGATCAACGCTCCGATGGGAATCGCGGAGAAGATCGCGATGTCGTTCACGGTGGGCGTCGTCGCCGGCGTCGGTATCAACGCGGCCCACGAGCTCGGCCACAAGAGCGAGAAGATCGAACAGTGGCTCGCGAAAGTGGCGCTTGCGCAATCTCTCTACGGGCACTTCTACGTGGAACATAATTTCGGCCACCATGTGCGTGTAGCGACTCCGCAGGACCCGGCCAGCTCGCGGTTCGGTGAGAGCTTCTGGAGGTTCTTGCCACGAAGTGTGTTCGGCGGCCTGCGTTCTGCCTGGCGGATCGAGAGCGCTCGACTCCAGCGGAAAGGCAAACGAACCTGGAGCTTCGAGAACAATATTCTCAACGCTTGGGCGATGAGCGTTGTCCTTTTCGCGACGCTGATCGGTATCTTCGGTTGGGAGGTCGCGCCCTGGCTCCTGCTGCAGGCAGTTGCCGGATTCACCTTCCTCGAAGCCGCGAACTACCTCGAGCATTACGGCCTGCTGCGTGGCAAGCGTGCCGACGGCTCGTACGTTCGCTGCAGCCCCGCTGACAGTTGGAACAGCGATCACGTCGTGAGCAATCTGTTTCTCTACCAACTGCAGCGGCACAGCGATCACCACGCCAACCCGAAGCTGCGGTACCAAAGTCTGCGTAGCGCGGCCGAAGCGCCGCAACTTCCGGCCGGCTACGCAGTGATGATCGTGATCGCGTGGATTCCACCGCTGTGGCGCCGGGTGATGGATCAGAGATTGTTGGACTACTACGACGGCGACACAGAACGAATCAACGTCGGCTGATCCGCATCCCTCTCTGAACTGTTCGGAGTTGTCGTCTCAGCGACCGTCGTCCCACACGGTGTTGCCGCTTGCAGTCGTCGACGGGTAGTCCTGGACGGCGTCCCAATGCTCGACGATTTTGCCGTTCTCGTCGAATCGGAAGATGTCCATCGAGCCGCTGCCGGCCGTTCCCTCACCGGACGAAGCGAAGGTCTGAACAAAGACGAAGTCGCCCTCGGCTACCGTCCGTGGAAACTTGGTGGCCTTGTCTTCGGTAACGGGTTCGATCCCGGCCAGTGCGGTGACAAATGCGTCCTTGCCGTCAGCGAACGAGGGGTTGTGCTGCGTGTAGGTCGGACCGACCAGCTGGTCGGCAGCCTCGGCGGCTTTGCCTTCGTTGAAGGCGAGCTGCAGGAACGTCAACGCGTTGGCCGTGTTGCGCTCCAAGACTTCTGACGACTTGGACGGCGACGAGGTGGGTCCGTCGAACATCGTGTTCGGATTCGCGGACGTTTCCGGCACGTCTTGAATGGCATCCCAGTGTTCGACGATCTTGCCGTTGTCGACGCGGAAGATGTCGAATACCGCCTGGCCGCGGTCGCCGGGTGCAGACGTGGTGTGGGACTGGAGGGCAACCAGATCGCCCTCGGCGAAAACGCGAGTGATCTCGGCATGCAATCCGGGTGTGGCCTCGACGTAACCGCCTATGCCGCTGACAAATCCGGCTGCCCCATCGGCGGCGGTGGGGTTGTGCTGGATGTAGACGTCGCCAAGGTACCGGTCGGCGGCTTGCTGAACCTGACGGCCGTTGAACGCCAGTTCGTAGAAGTCCGTGACGACGGTCTTGTTGGATTCGAGTTGATCGCCCTGTTCGGCAACAACGCTCGTGGACGTCGTAGAACTGCTGGGCGTTGCGGATTCCGCGTCGTTGGAGCACGCGGTGAGCAGGAGTGCGGCGGCAGCGGGAACAGTCATCCAGGCTGCGCGCCTACGAAGGTTGCTCATATTCAGTGTGCGACGGTGAAACGCTGGCGACGGTGGGCCGGAGTCTCGATCTCGTCGACAAAAGCGTGTGCGTAGTCTTCGCCCGCGATGGCGGAGTTGCCCTCGGCGTCCGTCAGGAGAATGTCGCCACCCAACTGGAACGATCCCTTCGGGGCGACGCCGGCATGGGCACCGAACGCAGCGGCCGGGCTCACGTAGAACCAGTCGACATTGCTGTCGGTCGCGCGGAGCGCATCGAGGACGTCGGCGTGAGCGAGTGCCTCACCCTTGTATGCGTCCGGGAAGTCGGGGGTGTCGACGACGCGTGGCCCACCCTCGGAGACCAACAGGCTGCCGGCGCCACCGACTACGGCAATGCGAGCACCGTTGCGAGCGGCGGCATCTGCGAGGGGAGTGACGGCGTCGAGCAGGCGCTTGCCGTCGATCTCGCGAGCGGGGATGGCAACGACAACGACGTCGTTGTCTGCCGTGATCTGCTCCACGATCGTGTTGTCGTGAACAGAACCCTGCACGACATTCGTGTCGGTTCCGGACTGCGCGCTGCGAGCGACGACGGTTACCTCGTGGCCGCGTGAAGCGGCTTCTTTCGCGATTGCGCTTCCTGCAAAACCGTTTCCACCGAATACTGCGATCTTCGACATGGGGTGTGCCTTTCCTTGATGTCGTCGTTGTGCTTGTAGTAGTAAATTTATTCACCCCGAGGTGCATTGTCTCGGTCAGATGCGGGCATTCCTTGGTGAAAAACAGACATCATGATGACGATGGGCCGACTGCTTCGGGTCGACGTTGCGAACCGTAGGGTTGGTACATGACTCTCACCGCCGACAACAATGCAGGTCCAGTGGCAATCGAGCGCTCGGACGTCGAAGCTGCGCGGACTCGTATCGCAGGACTGGCGCGGCGTACTCCGATCTTTCGCACTGCGCTACCGACGCCACAGGGTGAGGTACCGGTTCTGTTCAAGCTCGAGTACCTCCAGCACGGCGGTTCCTTCAAAGTGCGCGGCAGTCTCAATGCAGTGGAACGAGCGGTCGCCGACGGCACCATGCCCGATGCCGGCGTGGTGATCGCGTCTGGCGGCAACGCTGCAATCGGGGCCGCGTGGGCAGCGCGGCGACGAGGACTCACCTGCACAGTGGTGGTACCGGAGACAGCGCCTGATGCCAAGGTGAAGGCTCTCGGAGAGTTGGGTGCAACCGTTCACAAGGTAGGCGACCGGTATGCGCTCGCTGCTGCCGCTGCGGCGGACATCGCACGCACCAGCGGTGCGCTCGAACTGCATGCCTACGACCTGCCCGACATCGTCAGTGGGGCCGGCACCATCGCTCTCGAGCTCGAAGACGACGCATCCGGACCGATTACGTATTGCGTTGCAGTCGGCGGCGGCGGATTGGTCTCTGGAATCGTCGCGGCGGCTCGTCCCGAAGATCACGTGGTAGCCGTCGAGCCGACCGGGGCTGCCACCTTGCGCACCTCGCTCGATGCGGGGCGTCCGGTGGATATCGAAGTAAACAGTATCGCCGGAGACTCGTTGGGGGCTACACGAATTGGTGCCATCGCCTGGGAGACACTGCATGAGAGTTCGGTAGACAGTGTTGTGGTCGAAGATGATTCGATCCGGCAAGCGCGGGCATTCCTGTGGCGGGAGTTCCGGATTCTGGTGGAGTTGGGAACCGCAGCAGCATTGGCTCCGGTTCTGAACGGAACGGTGTCGCCGCCGTCCGACGGTGAACTGTGCGTGGTTCTATGCGGAGCCAACACACATCCGACCGACCTGTAATTTCAGCGTATTTGTTTGCCTGCGTGTGAGAAAGTCGCAGGTGGGTACCTCTCGCAGTATGAGTACCAGCAGCATTATCTGGATAATTGTTGCCGTGGTCGTGGTGATAGCGATCGTGGCCGCACTCCTGTGGGTGGCGCGAAACAGGCGTGACGAGCGTCGTCACATCGAGGCAGAACAGATCCGCGAAGACGTCGCAGACAAGTCACTGCAAGTAGGCGAGCGCGAGGCGCGGGCAGAAGAGACAGCAGCCAAAGCGCGCATGGTGCAGGCTGAGGCCGACGCCAAAGCGGCGGAAGCGTCTGCGCTGCAACATCATGCAGCGCAGCATCGGAAAGAGGCGACGAGTTCTCGCGACGAACTGAACCAGCAACGAGATCATGCAGACACGATCGACCCCAAGGTTCCCAACCCCGAAGAACCGCGGTCGACGCCGGATCAGAACCCTCGAAACCCTTGATCTCGAAACACTTGATGCAGGCGTTCGAGGGAAGCGTCTGCCCGTATATGGTTCGACGATCATGATGAATAAAGAATCGTCACCGCACGACCAGAAGAGCGTCGCGTCCACGGCGGCTGACGTCGCACAGAACAATGTCTTCGAGCGCTTTGCCCGTGCCGGATTCGTCGTCAGCGGTGTGGTTCATCTGCTGATCGGATATATCGCGATCCGCCTTGCTCTCGGTGGATCCGGGTCTGCGGACCAATCGGGTGCGATGGCCGAGTTGGCAGGAAAGCCAGGGGGTGTCTTCGCTCTGTGGGTCGGCGTCGTGGCCTTCCTTGCCATGGCGTTGTGGAGATTGGCCGAAGCTGCGTTGGGAAGCTCGTCGTCGCCGTCCTCTGACGACAAGAAGAAAGAGTTCTTCAACCGCGCAAAGGCTCTGGGCATTTCGCTCGTCTATTTCGGTTTTGCTTTCACTGCATTCGGATTCGCCCGCGGTAGCGGGAAGTCCAGCAGCGGTCAGAGTGCGGGGATCACGGCGCGTTTGATGGAGAACACGCTTGGAACTATCGCATTGGTGATCGGCGGGATCGCGATCATCGCCGTTGGTGTGTACCACGTGTACAAGGGCGCGAGCCAGAACTTCCTCGATGATCTGAAAGGCACACCCAGCAATTTCGTGCGCCGACTCGGAACCGTCGGGTACGTCGCCAAGGGCTTGGCCATCGCTGCAGTCGGCATTCTGGTTCTTCTTGCGGTCAACAGTTCCGAACCCGGCAAGTCCTCCGGACTCGACGGAGCGTTCAAGACGCTGGGCGCGCAGCCGTACGGAGTGGCGCTGCTGATCCTTGCCGGATTGGGCATCATCACCTACGGGCTCTACTGCTTCGTGATGGCGCGCTCGACGAAGATGTAGCGCCTGTAGGCAAGTGGGCCTATCCGAATGACCCGGTCTGGAAGCCGACGTCGCTGCCCGACGAACTTCCCGTCGAGCTACCGAATATGGGTCGTCTCGGAACCAGATCATGCATCAGGTTCACGGCTGCAGGGTCGATCATCGCCGCATTTCCACCGTTCGCCAGAATCGTGATCGACCAGCCGCTGTCGGGAACCAGCAGGGTGATGCAGTTGGATCCCGAGCTGTCTCCGTTTTTCTTGGCGAACCGTTGTGGGAAGTTCGGCGTCGGGGGTTGGAGCTGCCACGCCATTCCCATTCCGAATGCAGGATTCTCCGGAGCTTGCGTGTCGATCTGCTCGAGCATCGAGGTCAGGACTGGTTTGAGCGGGTTGTTTCCGTAGCCGAGAGTTGTTGCAGCCCAAATCGACATGTCCTCGGCGGTGCTGACCAGCCCACCCCCTCCTGCGATCGCACCCGTGTTGTTCCACAGAGGCGCTCGTGTGCCGTCGAGGTGGTACGGAACGGCAAGGTCGGTTGCTTTGGTCTCGATCACGGTACCCATCATCCCGAGCGGGTCGGTGATTTCGCGGGCGACTGCCGCCGCGAATGGTGGCTTCTCTTGTCCCGGAATGATTTTGTCGGCCATCAGTGTGCCGAGCAGTCCGAACCCGAAGTCCGAGTACAGCCAGTGGCTACCGGGGGCGAACTCCAAGGCGCCGGCGTCTTGGAGTCCTTTCCAGAGCATATTTCTGGTGTACTTCGCCTTCTCGTCCGTGCACGATCGTGTGGGATCGGCACACCCCGCCGAAAGATTGGGCGGGTCGTCGCTCAGGCCGGAACGGTGGGTGACCAGTTGGCGAAGCGTGATCTCCTCGCCGCCGATGCCTTTCGGCAGCGGGTTGCCATCCGAATACTTGCTCGCCAGGTCGTCCAATCCGACTTCTCCCCGAGCGATCAGTTTCGCCAGTAGTGCAGCGGTGAAGGTCTTGGTCTCCGAGGCGATCTCGAATTGCGTTCGTGGAGTGACTCTCACGCCGTTTTCGACGTCGGCCTGGCCGTAGTGGTACGTAGTGGTGACACTCGCCTTGCGGTTCTTCTCATCCGGTTTGACGATAGCGAAGGCAAGGCCGGGAACGCCGCTGTTCAGCAGTGTCTCTGCGACGCGTTGCACCGCTTGGGCTTCAGCAGGATCGCCGACCCGCGAACCTGGATTGGGTGCCGTGGGGCCGGCGGCGCCGGCGGTCGAGGAGGTCGCGAGGGTTATGACCGCGGTTGCCGCCAGCCCTGCAACGCTGATGAACTGTCGTCGTGACGTCCGGGCGGACCCTCGATCCTGGTTATCCATTGTTTGCACATTACAACCAAAGTCGACTGGTTTGACTGTTTTGTCGGAATTGCCAAGGTGTGGTCCTTAGGCGATGGTTTCGCTAAATCACGCCGCCGTTGACGTAGATGACCTGGCCATTGACCCAACGAGCTGGGCCGGCGAGAAATGCGACAGCCTCCGCGATGTCCATCGGTGTGCCGAGGCGTTCCAGGGGAGCCAGCTTGGACAGGTTCTCCACTGTAGCTTCGTCTTTCCCGTCAAGGAACAGATCGGTGGCCGTGGGGCCTGGGGCTACGGCGTTGACCGTGATATCGCGTCCCCGTAGCTCTTTCGCGAGAACCAGAGTGATCGCGTCGACAGCACCTTTGGTGGCGGCGTACGCGGCATAAGTCGGAAATGCCAGCTTCTTCACGGAGGTGGAGAAATTGATGATCGCACCACCGCGCCGGACACGTCTGGCTGCCTGCTGGTCGACCACGAAGGTCCCTCGGACGTTGGTCCGATGCATCCGATCGAAATCGTCGAAGTTCAGTTCTGCGACGGTGGAGAGGATCATGATTCCGGCTGCGTGAACGACGACGTCGATGCCCCCGAACTCCTCCTCGACCGTATCGAACAGTGTGGCGACTTCACCTTCGTCGGCGACGTCCGCATGCACCGCGATGGCGCGACCGCCCGCAGCGACGATGGCGTCAGCTGTTTCCTGGGCGCGTTGAATGTTTCCTGAATAGTGCACGGCGACAGCCATTCCGTCGGCGGCGAGCTTCTCGGCAGTCGCTCGCCCGATGCCGCCGGACGCTCCGGTGACGATGGCGACGCGGGTGGTGGTGTCAGTCATGATGTAACTCCTGAACTGGTTTCGGTTGCATCGGACAGCTTGCGAAGCCACTCTCGTAGTAGGCCGACTTCGTTGGCGGAGAGAGAAGTTGAATCTGCAGCGGCCAGTTGGGCGTCGAGAGTAGATGCAACTCTGTTGAGTGAGGTTTCCGGGTGGGCGCCGGATTCGTCGATGATGGACGCGAAGATTCCGTCGCGAACTCGCTGTGACAGCGTCGGATCGGGGTACTGTTCCGGCCTGACGACGAGCATCAGAGCGACGCCCGCATTCGCGGACATCACCATCTGCGTAGCCACGTCGACCGATACGGTCAGAACACCTGCCGCAGCGCATCGTTGGAGAACGGATCGAAGTAGCGCCTGAGCCTGCAGGGCGGTGTCGGCGCTCTGGGCGGAAGGTGAGTGCATCAAGCGGTAGTGAGCGGGATGCGCGAGCGCGAAGGCGGTGTGCGCATCCCAGCCGGCCCGCAGATCGGCGACGGGGTCATCGGAAGGTGTCGCAGCCCGTTTGCCTTCGAGGTATTCGAAGAAGCCCGCCTCGACGACGGCTGCGAGCAGTCCGTCCTTGTCGCCGAACTGACGGTAGAGCGCGGGGGCGCCGACGCCGGCCATCTCGCACACGGCGCGGGTGGATATGTCGCCGTTGGGGGAGGTGTTGAGCAGCTCGGTTGCCGCGGCCAGAATCTTTGCTCTCGAGCTCATAAAAACAACGCTAACACAACTATGTAATCGTTGCTATCGCCGGTTTGGTCGTGCGAACGAACTACAGACACAGGCGCCAGAACTTGATCAGATGAGTGAGCCGGTCCGGCCACGGTTCTGTGTGGAGTGACGGCTAGAGCCGTTCTGTTCTCACACTCTGAACGAAGGAATCCTGGTGATCGACTCGGAAACTACTGTTGCGCAGAATAATTCGCATTTCGGTTATCTGGGGTGGATTCTGCGGGTCATCAGTGTCGTGGCGTGCGTTGCGGTTGCAACGGTCGTTGTCTCGCTGACGCTCGGGCCGCCATTCGCGCGGGCCTGGGCACAGTGGGTTGCTCGTCATCTAGGTGGGGACTTCGAGACGGGAGTCGTTGTCGGATTTGTGACTGGGCTTCTAGGCGCCGCTGTGACTTTGTTTGCAGCGCTGATGAGTTCGTTGGCGTGGCGGCGTCGCGGTGGCCCGGCATTGTCGCTTGGTGTCGGTGCCATTGCCATGCTTGCCGTTATTCCTGGCGCAGTGAATTTGAGTATCGCGGTCGGTGCAGCAGGATCCGGTGTGAGGGCGGCGGGGAGGATCCTCGACGTCGACGGGCCGGCGTTTCGTGGAGCCTGGATAGCCGGATCTGTGGCGGGGCTGTTGCTGTATATGGCCGCGGCGCTGCTGTTAGGGAGGAGCCTTCGTTCGACGTTCGGGCCTGTCAGGCAGGTGGCGGCACCGCTCCCTGGGGTGGTCGGCTACACCGCCGATGGCCGACCCGTTTTTGCACAAGTGGGCTTCACATCGGACGGGATTCCGGTACTCGCAGATCAACTTGAAGCGCGTTATCCAGCGCGACCAGCGGTCGGCACGAATGCCTTGGCCATCGTCGCACTTGTACTTGGAATCTTCGGTGGAGTTCTTGCTATTCCAGTGGGCCATGTGTCGTTGAACCAGATTCGCCGTTCCGGCGAAAGTGGGCGAGGATTGGCAGTGGCCGGACTCGTTCTCGGTTATCTGTCGCTGGTCGTCGTCGTAGGTGTCGTATTCGTGGCTGTGTCCGCGGCCTATCGATAATTTGGGTCGCGCGTCAGAGTTGGGTGGGCTGGAGTGGCTCGATGTCGAAGGTGCGAGGTCCGAACAGGCCCATAGCCCGGGTGCGAATGGACGGTAGTGCTTCGTGGATGCTCCCGCCGAGGCGGTGGAGAGAGTTGAACGAGCGTGATTCCCAAACCGGAAACTCTCCGTCGGTGTCGCGTGATGCTGTGTCCCACAGGAGGGCGTCACCGTTTTCGCTCCATCCGAAAACCTGCAGCGAGTCGGGGAGTGACCAATCGCCGTCGGGTTCGATCATCCAATCGAACTCGTCATCCTGTCCTTCTGTGTAGACCGAATGAAGATGAGCGGTGAGGTTGCGGGCGCGCCCTTGCCAGCCGTCGGCAAATCCGGGAAGGACGGGCGGATAGATGAGCCAGAGTCCGAAGGTCCGCGCCCAACCTGCGTGCCTGATGAATGCGCGATATGAATCTGGGAAGCCCTGCCGGTCGGGAAATCGATAGGAATCCATAAGGGCAAAATCGATATGCGCGAGCGTCGGTCGGCCGTCTACCGTCAGCGCGTTGGTTCCCTGTGCAAACACACCCTCAACGCTAGCAATAGGGGACACCGTGCCGCCCTTTCCGGCTATCGAAGCACGCCGGAATGGGTCACCGAGGCGTGTGCTCGGTGACCTCCGGGTTCAGATCCGCGTGGTGGAGCGGCGGGGTTTCCGGTCGGGGTCGATGCCCGGTGGTGGGATGAACCAGGGCAGGTGATCGGTGCCCATTCGGATTTCCCATTTGCCGGTGAATCCGGGTTTTCGGTGCATCAGGGTGTGGTGGGTTCGGCAGAGTAGGACCAGGTTGTCCATGACGGTTGGTCCTCCTTTGGCCCAGTGTTGGATGTGGTGGGCGTCGGTCCAGGCGGGGACGCAGTCGCAGCCGGGGAAGGCGCAGCCTTTGTCGCGGGCGATCAGGGCGGTGCGTTGTGCTGCGGTGACAAGCCTTTTGAGTGGGGTGACGTCGAGTGGGGCACCGTTTTCGTCGAGGAGGACGCTGGAGAGCATGCAGTCGCAGGCGATCATGCGGGTGCGGCCGACGCTCAGTGGTCCCATCCAGGGCATGTGGCCGACATCGAGATCTTGTTTGTCGAGATCGTGAAAGTCGAGATCGAGCATGCCGGGATCGTCGTCCTCGGACGGGGCAGGTGTTGAGCCATCACCCGTTGTGGCGCATTCACGGTGGTAGGCCAGGTCTTTGGCGTTGATGTGCACGTTCAGGTGTGGGCGTTGGCCGCCGTCGATGCCGGTGGCAGCGTTGTCGAGGTAGCGTCGGATGAGTTCTGCCATGGCGTCTGCGTTGCGTGTGGCGGCGGGTCGTTTGTCGGGTGTGCCGTCTTCGGCGGGGGTGGGCATGGAGAGGTTGGAGAGGGCGGAGAGAAGCATTTCGCCGGTCACTCCGTCGAAATCGCCTCGGACGGCGACTCTTCCGTTGAGGGTGGGGGAGATGCGCAGTTCGTTGCGGTCGGTGTCTTCGCTTGGTGGTGGGTCGTCGGATTCGAACATGTGCTCGAGGACGCTGATGGCGTAGCGCAGTTTGACGGTGGTTGCTTCGGTTCCGGATGCTGCGGCGAGGAGTGTGTCGCGGCAGTACGGTAGTGCGGCGTCGGGCATTGCCTTGGGTGGGGATTCGCAGAACGCCACGATCAGTGCTGCGTGCTCGAAAGTGAGGTCACCGGCATCGAATTGGTCTTCGATCTCGGGAAACGACCGTAGCGCTTTGCCCAGGGCTGCGATTCTTCTGCCGGTGGAGATCTGCAGCATGGTGTGGTTCGCGAGCCATTGTCCGGTGCCGCGGTAGCAGAGTACTTGTTCGTCCGGGTTCAACGTCAGGGTGTCGACAGCGGCGACTCGAATGGCTTCCAGGCGAAGGATTTCCGCTGACGCGGTGATGGCGATCTCGCGGACGTCGCTGGGGTGAAGCCGCCACAATCGTCCGCGCACACCCACGGCGGAGTTGTTGACCACGTCGGTGACGGCATCTTCGGTGATGTTGATCGTCATGAGAACCCCCCGTTCCACCTCCCATCATACTCGAACATACTTTCGAGTCAAGGGCTTTTTCGAGAAGGTGAGGTGGGCCCGGCCGTCGTGATTCTGTTGTTCGAGAACAGGTTCCGTCGTTACTCGACTCGTTGGAGGAAGGGGCGAGGCCAGGCACCGAGTGCGAGAACGGCGAGGATCGTCTGGACTAGTCCGGTGGCGAAGAAGATGCCCTGCAGCGGCGACCAGGCGAGAACGATGGCGATCTCGACGAAGATCCAGATCATCATGGTCAGGCCGGCGGCCGCGTGCAGGCCCCACGTCAGACGGAACCTGTTGTGCTGAGCGAAGAGCGCGGCGGCCTGGATGCCTCCGACGACAACGCCGAGGAGGATTCCGGGCCAGAAATATGAAGGGAAGACGGTTCCCTCGATCCACTCAGGAGGCAGGCCCATCCCGCCGCCGATCGTCAGGCCCGCCATTCCTACGAGCGCAGAGAGCAGGTTTAGCCACGCGATGGCGGACAGACCGATCCGGAGACCCCGTGGAGGGAGCGATGTGGACGTCATGCCTGACAACGATAGAGAGGGTCAGTCGAGCCCGTCCATGTTCCTGCGCGTTGCCGCGCTGGCAGCGTCGGCATCACCCGCGACGATGGCTTCCACTAGATCTCGGTGGGCAGCGGCTTCGTCGTCGATCGATTCGGGGTCTCGCGCCGCGACGTCGGTGATCACGTCCAGGGCCGAGTTGCGGAGCGTTTCGATGAATGAATCGAACACCATCGACAGCACGCTGTTGTGCGCAGCATTCACCACGGCGCGATGTAGTTCCATGTCAGCGTCGACAAATTCTGTTGGTGTCGAGGCATTTTCACGGGCTTCGAGTGCTGCCTGTAACAGATCGACGTCGGCCGAAGTTCGGCGCATGGCAGCCAGGCGGCCCGCTTCCACTTCCAGGAGTCTGCGTACTTCGTAGACTTCGCGGCGGTCCGAGCGTTTGAGTTCTCGCTCGAGTTCTGTGACCGGTGTCGAGGACATGACGTAGGTGCCGGACCCTTGATGCGAGTAGAGCTGGCCCGACGCAATCAGTGCGCGAACTGCCTCTCTGCCGGTCGAACGCCCGACTCCGAGGAGTGTGCTCAGATCCTGCTCGTTCGGGATTTTGGTCCCGACCGGCCACTCGCCGTCGCCGATGAGGCGCGCAAGTTCGTCCGCGGCTTTCTGTACCAGCGACTGCTGCTTGATCTGGCGCACTGCCATGTGACTGCTCCTGACTGACTCGGTGAACCGCAATGGAGCGGCTCACCGAGTAATACTTCATGTCCTCCGATGAATCTTCAGACTACGGGGCCGTCTTTTGGTTTATCGAAGGGCGATGACGTCCAGTTCGCGCTCCGTCTCGTCTTCCGGGTCGAGGCGTCGATCGCGCAAGGTGAATGCGATGACGGCGCCGACGAACAGCACTGCAGTTGTCGCCCCGATCGCCATGCGCGGTCCAAAGTGATCTGCCAGGTAGCCGAACAGTGGAGATGCGATGCCTCCCACGGACATCGCTAGTCCGAGTGTCACCCCACTTGCTGTGCCGGGGCGATTCGGTAGGTAGTCCTGCGCCAATGTCACCTGTGGTGCGAAGGGCAGGAACATAGCAAATCCGAGACAGACGATTCCCGATTCGGCAACTGCAACGTTCGGAGCGGCAGCGAGCAGCGCCAGTGAAGGTACCGCAAGCAGGTAGCCGAGTCGGATGGATGCGCGTCGACCACGACGGTCCGCGAGGACTCCACCCAGTAGCGTTCCGGCCGCTCCTGCCAATGTGAAGGAGGACAACACGATTGCAGCGCTCGAGGACGATCCGTTCAGTGCGTTGAGCACGAACGGTGAGACCAACGACAGTGTGGTCACGTACGGAATTGACCAACAGACCGTTACCAGCACGAGTCGTGTAAACGAGCGCCAATCGTCTGACACGGGACCGTTCGCTGCCAGTTGCGCACTCAACGACTGGGCTGACTCGGCCGCACCCGTGTTGACCGATCGCGACTGGGCGACCATCCACCAAATAGCCGCCACCGCTGCAGGAACTGCGAGTAGATAGCCGCCGGACAAACCGAGTGAGCCAACCACGAGCGTGACAAACGGTGGCGCCAGCGAGGCGCCCAACGTACCGCCCACGGAGAACACGCTCATGGCTTTCTGTGAATGACCTCCAGCCGAGCGCGCCAAATTTGTGGCGGGAGGATGGTATGCGGCGATGCCGATGCCGGCCACGGCAATTGCCAGCCAAGTGACGATGTAGGTGGTGCTCATCGCTGCCACGACAATGCCTGCTGCGGCCGTCACAAAACCTGTCGGTACCAACCAGTTTCGGCTCTTTCGATCGACCAGCATGCCGAATGCAGGTTGCACGACACTGGATAGTCCGGTCGCGGCGAGCGTGATTCCGGCGACCGCGGAATAGGAATATCCGCGTTCGAGCATCATGAACGGCAACAGTGCAGGCACAGCCCCCTGGTACAGATCGTTCACGACGTGTGTGCCGGTGAGAAATGCAACTTGCCCCTTCTTCATCTCCTTGGGCATCCCTTCGTTCAGGTCTTCAAGTCCTCAGGTCCTCTGAGGACTTGAAAGCTATCACGAACCCGCGGGCGCACGGTTGTGTTGGAGACCTGGATCTCATTCGAGACGACTGACTAACTCGCAGCAGTCGCGGCGTTGCGGGCGGCGAGTTGTGCGAAAGCGTGGGTAAGTTCTGCCGGGCCGACGACATCGATGTCGGTGTCGAATCGGTTGAAGGAGGCTGCCAGCGCCGTCCAAGACCATGATCCGGCTTCGAGACTGCACTGCTCGGGGCCAAGATCTTCGACGATTCCGTCCCCGACAAAGGGAAGAACATAACTGGCTGGTCGATGGAGAACGACCTTGCCATGGCACGGCCAATTGTTGATATGTTCCGATCCTTTGAAGCGCGCGGAAACGTATTCGCTGACGTCGCCGCCGGGGATTTCCTTCGGCGTGAACCGGGGACCGTTCGGGGTGCGTGGGGTGATGCGATCGGCGCGGAAGATTCGCCAGTCGTCTCGCGCGAGATCCCACGCGACGAGGTACCAGCGACGCTTGGAGGTCACCAGATGATGCGGCTCCACTCGGCGCGGGGGTGTTATTTCGCTGTTGTCGGTTGAGTGGTCGTTCGAGTAATCGAAGCGGAACACCTCGCGAGCGCGGACTGCAGCGGAAATTGCTACGAGCACCTCTGGGGACACGGAGTCTGCGTCGCCGGAGCCGGCCGAAATCGTGGTGAACGTGAGCGCGTCGAGGCGATGGCGCAGACGCGACGGCATCACTTGCCGCACAGTGGTCAACGCTCGAACCGCATCCTCTTCGATACCGACGCCGGTCAGCGTCGCCGCCTGCAGCGCAACTGCCAATGCGATGACCTGATCGTCGTCGAACAGCAGGGGTGGCAGCTCGCTGCCGGCGTCGAGTCGGTATCCGCCGTCCGGGCCCATGGTCGCCGCAATGCGGTAACCCATCTCCCTGAGCCGGTCGATGTCGCGGCGGACCGTGCGATGGCTGATGTCGAGCCGCTCGGCGAGTAGAGCGCCCGGCCAGTCGCGTCTCGTCTGCAAGAGGGACAGCAGATTCAAGAGTCGAGTGGTGGTCGCCGTGCGGTGAGACTACGACGAGTCTAGGACGAAAACAGTCCTATACGGCTGTGAGAGTCGACGTTGTCAGGGAAAACCCGAGCGACGTTCGTACCAGGAGCAGACATGAGCATCAAGACAACGACCCACCTCAACTTCCGCGGAGACGCCCGCGCGGCTCTGGAGTTCTACCAGTCCGTCTTCGGTGGCCAGGTCACGATCGCAACCTACGGCGACTTCGGGATGCCCAAGGAGGTGCCCGGCGCTGAGAACATCGTGTTCGGCCAGGTGGAGACAGCGGACGGATTCTGCGTGATGGCATACGACATCCCAGGACAGTCGGGCGGCTCGGCCGGCAACGCAGGCTCGACACACCGCGAGAACGGCACCACGATCACCGACCAACCGTTCTTCGTCTCGGTTCGCGGTGAAACCCTCGAAGAGGTGCAGAACTACTGGGCCAAACTCTCTGCTGGTGCATCGATCATCGAGGGTCTTGCCGCCGCGGCGTGGAGCCCCGGTTTCGGCATGCTCACCGATGCGTTCGGGGTGACGTGGATCCTCGACGTCGCTGCCGGCGAAAACCCGGCCTGATCATTCAGACGACAAAGCCGCTGGCACCGAAAGGTGTCCAGCGGCTCCAGCGCGTCGGTGCCCGTCTTGCGCCTCTCGGCAAGTGGCCACTCGAAGTGGCAATTCTGGGGTGGTACCCGGGGCAAAGAACCGAACACCGACACCCTCTACAACGAACCTCTGCGGAAAGTTATTCCACGCTGACTCGTGCCGCGGTCAGTCGTGGTCCTGCCCATCGTTCAGCTCCGGCAGAGCTGGGCGACAACGGCTTCGATTGGCTGAGGGGCGCGTTGTAGCAGTGTTGCCAGGTCATCGGACTCTTCGCTGAAGATCCCTTTGCGAATCAGTGGAAAGAGCACAGCAAAGGGTCCGGTTTCGAGGTCGCCCACCTCGCGGTGCTCGATTGTCCTGCCAAGTTCGGCTGAGACTGCTTCGGCGAGTTGATCGAAGGTCCAGGCCGGGCCTCGAAGTTCCCACACCTGCTTGGTGGGAGGGAATGTCAGCGCGATGACTGCTGCTTCGGCGAGATCGGCAATGGAGGAGGTGACCAGAGAACTTCCCGCGCCGGCGGAAACGATGGGTCCGGACTCCATGTCGTTAATTACCTTGGCAGCAAATGCATCCGAGTAGAGAGCATTGCGGAGGACAGTGTGGCTCACACCGATCTCCTGCAGCTCGATTTCCGTAGTGCGATGACCGGGATCGTGCTGCGCTCCCATCGCACTTGTGTACACGATGTGCTCGACGCCTGCCGAGACTGCCTCCTGCACAACAGCTTTGTGTTGCTCTATTCCGACATTCGGATCGAGCGCCGGGCTCGATACGAACAGCAGTCCGTCGATGCCCCTGAACGCGGTCCGCAAACTCGCGCGATCCGTGTAGTCGCCGACTCGCGTATCGATCCCCTGATGACCGAGTGCATCGGTTTGGGTAGTACTTCGGACCAATGCGTGGGTGTTCGATCCGGTATGTGCCTGCAGGATGCGCAGCGCAGCGCCGCCCAGGTTTCCGGTGGCTCCGGTGACGAGAAAGTTTCTCATGGTACGTACTCCAAAGGTGGATTCTGGTGAGTGGTCAGATAGGGATTCGGCTATCGCGAATCCCCATGAAGGCACACAGAATCGTCATCCCAGGGCGACGTAACAAGCTAATGCTGCGGATGGTGGTCAGGAAGTGCGGCAAGAAAGCATTGAAGTGACTCTAGCAGGACTAACGAACCGTACGGCCCGCCTACGAATCGAGATTGCCTTGTAAGAGTCGCGAGGACGGCTCCGGCCCCCATCTCGGTGTGAGATGGGGGCCGAAGCGAGGGTGGGAATCAGCCGGTTACGCCGGTCAATTCGTTCGGGGCGTGATCGAGGGTGGTCTCGGTCAGGATGCTGCCGTCCTCGAGGTCGACTGCGATCAGCTTCTTCGACGCGGGGTCGGTGACGTAAGCGGTGTGATCTTCTACGAAGAGCGCGGGCCTGGGCTCTTGCCACTTGGTGGGCTCGGTCCATGCGTCGATAACGGCGATCTTCTTGGTGACGACGCCGGTGTTCGGGTCGATGACGTGGATGGCGCCGTCGGTGCCGAGTACCAGTGCCTCTCCGTGCGGTCCGCGGCCGAGTGAGCGGAAGGTGTAGCTGGTGCCGAGGTCGACGAGCTTGAGTTCGGACGTCGTCGTGTTGGTCAGCGAGACCCGTTGCGGACGTTCGAGTTCGGCGTCCTTGTCAGTCTTGTAATCACCCAGCACGATGTCCGACTCCTCCGAGCCTGCCTGATTTCCGATGCGGCCGTATGCATCCGGACTCTGGACCTTGGTGATCGCTCCGTTCTTGTACACGAGCAACCCGTCCTGGCAGCCCAGCACGATGGCTTCGCCGGCAGCGACTGCTTCGCCGTGGACACCTGGGCACTGTTCGTTGCGCAGGATTTCCTTGCGGTCGGCATCGAGGACAGCTATGCCGTTGCGGGACTCCGAATTTCCGATTGTCGTCAACAGACTGCCGTCGGCAAGTGCGACCGCGACGCCGTGATGGGGTTCCGGGGTGGTGTACGTCTCGACGCGGGGCTGACGTTTTGCCAACTGAACCGGGTCGAAGATCTCGACCAGTCCCGAGCCGTCGTTGAAGAGGACCGTCTTTCCGGCATGGCGTACGACGTGTCCGGGCTCGTTGGCTGCGAACTCGACCTCGGACATCGCGGGATCGGCTGTGTAGTAATGAGAATGATCACCGTGAGCCGAAGACCACGTGCCGGTGTCGAGCACCTTGAATGCTTCGCCGGCAGAGATCATGACGTGGCGACCGTCGCCGGCCGGGTTGAGTCGGGTGAAGCCGTCGATCTCGGTCTCGCCGACCACGTCGAGGGAAGTTGCATCCAGCACCAGGACGCCGCCGTCGTACGACACGGCGAGACGTGGTGTTGCCGAGGCCTGTTCGGTTGGTGCGGCCGACGTCGTGGTCGTGGTTTCGGACTGGGCGGAGTCCTTGTTGTCGGACGAGCAACCCGTAACGAGGGCGAGTGAGAGGCCTACTGATGTGGCAAGGGTGAGGCGCCGCGACATGCGGGTGTTGAGGTGCATGGGTATAGATCTACCGCTTAATGTAAATGATTGTCAAAGTCGAGTATGCGAATATTCGCATGTCAGGTGTAGTCGGCTCGTTCGAGCATGCGCGAGGCGATGACCCCGAAGACGAGTCCCCAGAAAGCGGCTCCGATATTGAGCAGTTCGATGTCGGAGATCGTCACGAGGAACGCGATCAAAGCGCCGAAGGTGAATTTCCCGCCGAATGCGGTCACGAAGGCTCCCTGTAAGGCCTTGAGCATGGCCAGACCACCCAGAGTGACGATGAATGCCGTCGGAGTTCCCAACATCATCGCGACGAAAGTCGGGGCGAACAGTCCGAAGACGACGGCGAGTAAGCCGCAGAAGATTCCGGCGGTGTATTGGCGTGTCCGCTCTCCCGACGCCGTGAGCAATGCGTTCGTCGGCCCGGTCAGGCACGTCGAGACACAACCCACCGCCGCGTTCACGAGAGAGAACACACCGCAGGCAACCGTTGCTGCCCCGATCGGCGGTTGATGACCCGCTGCGCGGAGGACTGCGATTCCTTGGCCGTTCTGCACGACGACGACTGTGATCGCCAGCGGTACAACCAGTTCGATCATCGCCTGCCAAGACCAGGTTGGCGTGGTCAGCATCGGATGCGCCAGCCACTCGTGCGCGTCGCCGGCGGAGTTGAATCTTCCGGCCGCGAGTATCACGACCACGCCGACAATCAACGCGCCGAGAACGGGCGGAACGAATCTTCCCAGCTTGGCGAACACGCTCAGAGCGACAAAGGTGGCGATCATCGGCAGGGCGATCACCGCGTCGTGGGCGGGCGCTTCGACCAAATCCGTTCCGAAATGAAGGAAAACGCCTGCCACCATTGCCATTACGATGGGCAAGGGTAATGCGGCCATGATCGGTGTGACCCACCCTGTCAATCCCAACATCAAGATCAGGGCGCCGGTCGCGAAGAACGCTCCGAGCACTTGCTCCCACGGCAGATGCTCCAACGACGCTCCGACGACAACGGTTCCGGGAATCGTCCAGAAGAAGGCCAGCGGCTGCCGGTACAGCCAGGAAGCCGTGATGGTGAGAATGCCGTTGACGAAGAAGGCACCGAAAAGCCAAGAGGCCAATTGAGCTTGACTCAGTCCACCCGCCAACCCCGCAGCGAGAATGACCGCCACCGGCCCGGTGGCCGAGAAGACGATGCCGATGATTCCGTTGGCAATGGACGTTCCGCCGAAGTCGCGCAAGACCCGTTTCGGGCCGTAGAGCGGTTGGGGGAGTGGCTCGGTGACGACGCGAACGGGCGCGGTCGTCGTAGTGTCCGGCATGTTCTCAGTTCTCCTGATGCGGATCCGAAAGCCCTCGGTCGCGGAACAAAGCCGCGAGTTCGCTCCGTGATCGCAGTCCGAGTTTCGCGTACGCGCGCGTGAGGTGATATTGAATGGTCTTGACGGAGAGGAACAATTCGCCGGCAGCTTCCTTGTTGGACTTGCCCGCTGCGACAAGGTCGGCGACGGCTCGTTCTTGCGGGGTCAGGTCGGTGATTCCCTTCTCCGTCCGCGAGAGGTTCAACCCGCCCGCGCGGAGTTCGCGCTCGCAGCGCTCGACGTAAGTAGCGGCGCCCAACGAGTGATACAGCTCGCGGGCGGCGCGGAGGACGACGTCGGCCTCCGCGCGTTTCCCGGCCCGGCGGAGAGTTTGGCCGTAGGCAAAATTGATTCGGGCTCGGTCGTAGGGGAGCGGCAGCGTCTCGATGCCGAGTAGTGCAGCATCGAAACTTTCTCTTGCCAAGTCGAGTTCGCCCCGTGCGCCGTGGATCCGGCCGCGAACGTAGCCGAGACGTGCCGCAGCTGAGCGGTGCTCCCGACGTCGTGCGGTCTGCTCGTGTGGTTGCAGAAAGGCGTCGGCATCATCAGCTCGCCCGACCATGACCAATGCATTGGCGTAGAGATCGACCCACGGCCAGAAGCCCGGCTCGTCGAGCCATTGTTGCGCCTTGCTCGAGGTGAGCGGAGCCAGCGCCACCAGAACTTCGGCGTAGTCGGCGGCGGCCTCGGCAACCTGGGCCCTGGCGAGAAGTGCAGGAACATACATGATTTCGTAGGCGTGAATGCCGGCGTACGCACGTCGCACATGGTCACGGGCCAGTTCCCAGTTGCCGCGCAGAGCGTGAATCTGTGCTCCCGACCAGTGGACCAACGGCCGGATGATCTCGATCTCGAACCGATCCACCTCGGCACCGGCGCCCTCGACGGTCGAGAGCGCTTCGTCCCAGGCGCCGAGAGCGAATTGAGTGCGGGCGAGCCAGGCCTGTGCCCACAGTGAGATTCTTGCCGAACCACTGGAAAACTCTGTGGACACCGCGCTTTCGAGGTCGCGTCTGGCGGACTCCGGGTGGTCCAACGCAAGCTCGAGCCATCCGCGTCCCATCTGGAAGCGCTGTGCTTGGGCTCCGGGGCGGACACGATCGGAGAGTTCGGCGTATGCCGCGAGCGCATTCTCGGTTCTTCCGGTAGCACCGAGCCCGAGACCCTTGATCGCTTCGGACTCCACTGCTGCGGGATCAGAAGGGCCCACCAATTCGACTGCGCGGTCAACCCACTCGACGAGCGCCGTGCCATCGAGCCGAGCCAGAGAATGCAGGACCATTCGTTGGGCGATCATCGCAGCGATGCCTGGCTCACGATCCACGCTGCAGCTGTCCCACGCTCTGGTCAGAAGATCGGCGGCCTCGGTCGGTCGCCCTCTATGGATGGCGAGGTAGCCGAGGACGGCGTCGCGGAGAGGCCCGCGCGAAATACTCTCGATCTCCGGCACGAAGACCATGGCGCGGGGGATGTCACCCGATCCGGTCAGCGCGTCGACTCCGCGGAGCAGTCGGTCCTCGTGTTCGGTTCGGGCCGTGGTGAGACGGCTTGCCGTGACCATGGCGTCGGCGACTTCCGACCACGCGCCGTCGGATGCTCGTAGTGATGCGTACGCAACGAGTTCGGCGGCGAGGTCCTCGTCATGGGTGGTGCTGGCAGCGGCAAGGTGGAAAAGCCGTTCACCTTCTCCCCAAGCGATCTCGGCTGCGCGTGTGTGCAGCAGATGCAAGTGCGCGGGTCCCAACGCCCCGCGCACTGCGGCCGTGACCATCGTGCTGCTCAGTGACACCTCGGTGCTGCCGCGCTGCTCGTGGACAGAAAGGAGGCCGCTGGCAAAGGCGCTGTCCAAGGCGCCGACCACGTCGTCGATTTCGGCCAGCTGAGCAAGATGCGACAACGTCGTGCTGCGCCCGACAACTGCTGCGGCTTCGATCAACGTTCGTGCTCCCGCCGAACACGTAGCGAGGGCGGCGGCGATCGATACTGCACGATGGCGAGGGACGGGCAAAGTTCGGTGCCACTGGGTCCAATAGGTAGGTGGCAGCTCGTCGAGAAGCGAGACGATGTCGAGTGTGTTGCCCGCGGTGAAGTCCTGAAGGGCGAGCGCGACGCCGGAGCTGAGGTCGATTCCGCTTCGCATGCGCGCGATGTCGATGATGACGGGTGCGTCGATCGGGCTGATGTGCAAACGCGTCGACCAGTGCAGGTCGAGAATCTGCCTGACATCCTCGCGCAGGAACGGCGTTTCCTCGGCGACGAGGACGAACAGCAGTGGTGCCGTTCGGCCTCGATGGAGGGCGGAGGTGATTGCCTGAAGCGAGCTGACATCGCTGTGATGGGCATCGTCGACGACGATCAGGGTCAGTTGCTCCGCTGCGTCGACGATCTCGTGTGCAACGGCGACCGGGTCCGAGTTGGAAACCGGACGTTCGAGTAGTTGTTCGATCACTCCGAAGGCAGTGTTCGATTCCCACTCCAGCCCACGAGCGCGGCGGAGCGTATGAGCGGAAGAGATTTCGGCGAACCGGTCGACGAGAGTGGACTTACCGCTACCGGCATCGCCCTCGACCAGCACGAGAGTCGGCACTCCTGTCTCTGCCGCGGCCAAGGCTCGGCCGAGAACGGCGAGCTCGCGTTCTCGGCCGAGCAACAGGTCACGAAGTGTCACCCGACTACCGTAACGCCGGGCTCACCACGGGTTTCCTTTTCGGCACGGTCTCCATCGGATCGAAGTGCAGTGGCACCCAGGTCGGGTGCTTGCTTCGGCACGAAGAAGGTGACGATGGCGCCAATCACCGCGATGCCGGCGAAGACGTAGAACGCCGATTCGGAACTGATTCCGGCGCTGATCAAACTTCCGCCGATCAGTGGCCCGAATATCCCGCCCAGACGTCCGAATCCGGCGCACCACGCGACACCTGCGGCCCGAGCGGCCGTCGAATAGTAGTTGGACACGAATCCGTAGATCAGAACCTGAGTACCGATGGTTCCGACACCCGCGATGGCAACGGAGGCGAGGAGTACGGGAAGCGGGAACCCGAATGTGAACAGGAGCAGGGCGAGTGCGGCCAGGCCGAAGGTGGTTGCGACAACCCGCTGTGGACCGGTGACGTCCGCGATCTTGGAGGCGAGAAGTCCACCGATGATGGCACCGCCGTTGAGTACCAACAGGAACGAGAGCGAACCCTTCGCGTTGTATCCCGCGTTTTCCATGATCTTGGGCAGCCAGGTGTTCAGTCCGTAGGTCAGGAGGAGGCCGGCGAAGCTCATCAGGCCGAGAAGCGCGGTGCCCCAGACATATTGTCTGCTCGCCAACGCTCGGAAGCCGACCTTCTCGGCTACGGCGTCGTTGGGTCGATCTGTACCGACAGGCAATGGAATTCCGGTTTTCGAGGAAATGGCGCGAGCTTCCTCGACGCGTCCGCGAGCAATCAGCCACGCGGGAGACTCGGGCAGTTTGAACCAGGCGAGTGGGAACAGGAACACCAATGGCAGGGCGCCGATGAGGAACAGTCCGCGCCATCCGATGGAATCACGGAGAACGATCGCCAGGACGGAAGCCATGACGCCACCGGCCGGGACACCGCTGTAGACGATGGCGTTGAACAGATTGCGGCGTCCCGGCGGCGCGAACTCGGCAATCATGGCTCCGGCGGTGGCGACAAGCCCACCGACACCGATGCCGGTGAAGAACCGCAGCAGACCGAAGGTGGTGATGCTGGTGGCGAACGCTGCCAGTGCCATTCCGACCGAGAACCAGATGATGTTGACCAGCATCATCTTTCGGCGACCGAAGTGATCGCCGATCGCTCCACACGTCAGTGCGCCGACCATCACTCCGACGAGTGCATACGAACCCAACGCGCCGGCCTGAGATGCGGTCAAGGTGCCGATATGGCTGGGGTCGTCCATGAGTACGGGCAGGATCGTGCCGTACACGACCAGGTCGTATCCGTCGAACAGAATGGCAATGGCGGCGATGGTGACCACCCACAACACTGACGAGCGATGGCGGGCACTGGCCCAGGAACCACGTTCGATCGAGGACATGGCGAATCTCCGTTCGAGAGATCAGGAATCGGGGGAGGCTGGATTCAGCCGAGGTCGCCACCGGCGACGGGCAGAACCGTTCCGGTGACATACGAAGCCTCTTCGGAGGCAAGGAAAGTGATAGCAGCAGCCTGTTCGTCCAGGGTGCCGTAACGCTTGAGTAGCGACGAGTCGACGGTCTGGTCGACGATCTGCTGGTACCAGGCCTTCTCCTCGTCGGTCTCGGCACCCGGTCCGCGTGCCACGACGCGTGGTGGCGCCTCGGTTCCGCCGGGAGCGGTTGCCACGACGCGTATTCCGTACTGCGCGACTTCCATCGCCAGTGCAGCGGTGATCGCGCTGACCCCGCCCTTGGCCGCCGCGTAAGGAACACGGTTGACACCGCGGGTGGCGACCGAGGAGACGTTGACGATGGTGCCGCTCGCCTGCTCGATCAGATGGGGCAGTACGGCGCGACACGTCCAGAGCGTGGGGAACAGTGATCGTGTGACCTCGGCTTGTATCTGCTGCGGCGTGTAGTGCTCGTAGGGTTTGGCCCAGATGGTCCCACCGACGTTGTTGACCAGGACGTCGATGCGTCCGAAGCGCTCCAATGCGGAATCTATTGCATTCTGGGCGCCTTCGAACGTCTCGAGATCCGCGGTCACCGAATGGGAACGCTCCAGCGGTGTCGCAATGTCGTGAACCAGTTCAGCTCGATCCACAAGCGCGACGGAACCGCCTTCTGCGGAAACTCTTTCGGCAACGCTGCGCCCGATCCCCTGAGCCGCTCCGGTGACGACCACGACCCGGTCGTCGAACCGGCCGGCGAAGAATCTCGTGCTCACGACGCCACACTTTCCCGAGCGTCGGTGATGGCGCGGTGCATCGTCGACTTGGCGTGTTCGCTGTGCTGGACGATCAGATCACGGGCCGCGGCGCGATCATTCTGCTCGAATGCACTCACGATACGTGAGTGATCCTCCGCGACATGTTCGTCCACCCAATCGGCGGTGCGGAGCACTCGGTTCATCAGTTGTGTGACCTCGAGACGGTGGTATGCCTGCAGGAGCACTTCGTTTCCGGTGCAGCGGAAGAGGAAGTCGTGGAACAGGGCATTGGTTTCGGTGAATGCCGCTGCGTCCGTGAAGTGATCGCGGTCGATGGAAGCAGCCGAGTTCTCCGCCAGAATGCGGTACTCCGTCAACTGTGCTGGAGTGAGGCGGCCGATCGTGAGTTCCATTGCTCCGAGTTCGAGTGCCATCCGAGCGTCGAACTGTGCGTCCGACTCCGCGACCGGCAGATGTTCTTCACCGATCTCGTACGTGCCGGCAGCTGATTCTTCGGCCGAGGCTGCCGGTGAATCAGCCGGTGCTGCCGCATTGTTGAACTTTTCGAAGTAGAAGTTCGTGGGTGTGATCGATACGTCCTTGAAGTGCAGACGTACGGCTTCGACCATCGGCGGCGGGCCGCACAGGTAGACGTCTACGTTGCCGTCGTCGAGGTGATCGGGCTCGATCAAGCCCGTGACATAGCCCTTGTTCGGTGCTGTGCTGTCGGGATCGGATACGCAGTAGTCGAAGGTGAACTGGGGTAGAGACTCCGCGTAGTCGTGCAGTTTGTCGAGTTCGACGAGATCGGTGTCGGAGCTGACGCCGTAGACCAGATGGACGGGCCGAGTGGAGCTTTCGGTACGCATCTTCTCCAGTATGGAGAGCAGCGGGGCCAAGCCGGTTCCGCCGGCAAGCAGTAGGGCTCTCCGTTGACCTGACCGGAGGAAGAAGCTACCCATCGGTCCGGTCAATTCGAGAGTGTCGCCTACCTGCGCGCGCTGACTGAGATACTCGGACATCAGACCACCCGGGGTGATCTTGACCAGGAACGACGCCGACTCGACCTCAGGGCCGGAGCTGAACGAGTACGACCGCGTCGCTTCGGTTCCGGGAACGAGGATGTTCACGTACTGACCGGGGAGGAAGACCAGATCTGCGCGGTTGTCGACTGCGACGGTGAAACCCACCGTGGAATCCGAATGGCGAATGATCTCGGTGATGGTGGACGTGTACGAACCGGCAGTGGTCTTGGCGACCGCCGACGTGGTGGGAATCTGCAGCACGAGATCAGATTCCGGCACCATCTGGCACGGAAGGCAGTATCCCTGCTCGGCCTCGTCGTCCGTCAGGGCCTCCTCGATGTAGTCGCCGGCATCGAAAGTACCTGACTCACAGAGTGATTTGCAGGTGCCACATGCTCCGTCGCGGCAGTCGAGCGGAATGTTGATTCGTGCGCGGTACGACGCGTCCGCGACGGTCTCGTCGGTGTTGCATTCGACGAAGCGGGTGATGCCGTCTTCGAAACTCAGGGCTACTTGAAAGGTCGGCGCAGCTTGAATGCTCATGGGAAACAGCTCGATTCGAAGGGAAGTCGTGTCAGAAGTGGTAGATGTCGACCACGTGATGGATGTAGTCGTTCTTGAGGACTACCTTCTTCTTCATGATCAACGGCTGCTCGCCCGAGAAGTCGATCGTGTAGTGCGAGGTGCCGAAGTAGGTGTCGACTGTGTTGTAGCGGAAGTACAGCGTGAACCAATTGAAGCGGACGTCGACGACGAAGCCGCGCTCTTCGATCACTTCCACGTTGGTGATGTTGTGACCGGTGCGGGGCTCGGGAAGGCTTGTCGCGCTGGAACGGTCAGTCCTGATTCGGAACACGCGGTCCTCGATACCGCCGCGATTCGGGTAGTAGATCAGGGAGATCTCTGCGGCCGGGTCCGTGGTCAGCTCGCCGTCGTCCGCCCATGCGGGCATCCAGTACTCGGAATCGGGGTGGTAGCACTCGATCCACTTCTCGAACTCGCGATCGTCCAGATAGCGAGCCTCACGGTAGAGAAACTGCTGCACTGTTTCGAGGGCGACGGCATTGGTGGTGGTGACAGTCATGGTGATCGTCCTCAGATGGTCCGGTTGGAAGCGGCTTGCTCGGCATCTACGGCCGCAAGCATGGCGTCGCGCCAGTACCCGTGCTGAATGGGATACAAGCCTTCGTCCTCGGTCTTGGCTCCGCTCGAGAGCACGCGATTCATGCCGAGATCCTTCGCGACGTCGTTCGGACCGGGAATCTGGTGTGTGACGCCACGGCTGAGGTCGTTCCACGGGGCGCCGGCTGCCTGGTAGGTCTTCTGGCAGGAACGGAACTCTTCGAGATCGTCCGGGGTGGCCATACCGCTGGCATTGAAGAAGTCCTCGTACTGACGGATGCGGTTGCTGCGCGCTTCGGCGCTCTCTCCCTTGGGCGCGATGCAGTAGATGGTGACTTCGGTCTGGTCCACGGAGATCGGACGGAAGTGCCGGATCTGGCTGCTGAATTGATCCATGAGGTAGACGTTCGGGTACAGGCAGAGGTTCCTCGACGCACCGACCATGAATTCGGCCTTCTTGGAACCGAACTGAGCCTCCAGTTCTGCTTTGCGTTCGAACAGGGGTCGGTCCTCGGGATTGCCCCACCACATCCAGAGCAGGAGGTGGCCGTAGTCGTAGGAGAAGTATCCACCGCCCTGCTTCCCCCAGGTGCCGGCGTCCATGGCTTTGGTCTCGTTGGACGATTCACCGGCGGTGCGGCGAGCGGTGGTAGCGGCGTAGTTCCAGTGCGTCGAAGACACGTGGTAGCCGTCGGCACCGTTCTCGGTCTGCAACTTCCAGTTGCCGTCGTAGGTGTAGGTGGATGCACCGCGCAGAACTTCGAGTCCGTCAGGTGACTGATCGACGATCATGTCGATGACCTTCGTGGTGTCACTGAGGTGCTCTTCGAGTGGCAGCACGTCGGGGTTGAGGCTGCCGAAGAGGAAGCCGCGATAGTTCTCGAACCGCGCCACCCTGGTCAGGTCGTGTGAGCCGTCTTTGTTGAACTGCTCCGGATAGCCACCGGTGCGAGCGTCCTTGGCCTTGAGGAGTTTTCCGCTGTTGTTGAAGGTCCAGCCGTGGAACGGGCAGGTGAAGGTGGTTCGGTTGTCGGTCTTACGGCGACAGAGCATCGCACCGCGGTGGCTGCATGCGTTGATCAGCGCACCCAATTCGCCGTCCTTGTTGCGGGTGATCACAATGGGCTGACGGCCCATGTAGGTGGTGAAGTAGTCGCCGACGTTCGGGATCTGGCTCTCGTGCGCGAGGTAGATCCAATTGCCTTCGAAGATGTGCGTCATCTCGAGTTCGAACAGTTGCTCGTCCGTGAAGACGCTGCGCCGCACCTGGTAGCGGCCGGTCTCCGGCTCCTCGACGAGCGCGTCGTCGAGGACGGCGCGGATGTTCGCGAACTGGTCGGTGCCGCGGGCAGCATCCAACATATCCGTCATGGGTGTCCTCCAGATAAGAGTGGGCGCCTACCGAGAAAGCCGAGGGCTGTCGGACCAAATCGGTGGGACCCGCTTTCCGGACGGGGCTGCGTCCGGTACTGAATTCACCTTGACATCGTGTGTCTCGGGTCACACTAGGCAATTGCCTAGTCCTGACCAAGGGTGCAGTGTTCGTCGAATTCTGCTGATGGGCCATGCCTGCTGAAGACGACGAGCAGGGCGGACTCGACATCGCGAGTCCGCCCTACCTGCCGAGGGGATTACCGGTTTTTGAAGAACGAGACGTCGTCGTTGCCGATGAGGTCAGGGACCGTCCAGCCGTCGAGGTCGTATTCACTCAAGCACTGCTCGGCCAGTCCCTTCATGGAACTTGCGTGTCCACGATTCTGGGCTGCGAACAGCAGTTCGGCTTTGACGTTCTCGTGATTGCCGGAGTAGTTGCGCTCGTAGAGTTCGTGTCGGCCGCCGAACTCGGTCCCGATCGAATCCCACAGCGCCTTCATGACTTTCACGCGGTCGACGGCGGTGATGCCGTCGGAACCGCGAACGTACTTGTCGAGGTACGGACGCACGTCCGGGCTCTTGAAGTCGAGTGAACTCGAAGGCAGGTAGATCAAGCCCGACGCGACGTCCTGTTCGATGATCTCCTTGATCCGCGGGTACCCCTGGATCATGAACATTCGATAGGTGAGGCCGTACTCGAGCTTCGGGATCACCGAATCGCCGACCCACTGTTCGGGATCGCGTGCCATCGATTCGGTCAACGACCAGAAGAGGTTTCGCCACCCGATCACCTCACCGACACGGGTCTGGACTCCGCGGAAGCCGCCGGCGCCGGTGGCTTCGAGTGCCTTCATCAACAGTCCGGCGATGAAGTCGAGCTTGACGGCCAGGCGAGTGCAGCCCTGAAAGGTGAAGCGCGGCAGGAAGCCCGATTGAGGGAAGAATGCGTTGATCCGGTCGACGTCGCCGTACATGAAGACGTTTTCCCACGGAACCAACACCTTGTCGAAGACGAAGATGGTGTCGTTCTCGTCCATGCGACTCGACAGCGGATAATCGAACGGACTGCCCATCACCGCAGCATGTTCGGTGTACGAGGTGCGGCAGATCAGCTTCACACCCGGCGCGTCCATCGGTACCGTGCAGATCAGGGCGAACTGCTTCTTCTTGATCGGCAGACCGTAGTGAGCGATGAAGTTGTAGTTCGTGATCGCCGATCCGGTGGCGACCACTTTGGCGCCGCTGACGATCAAACCTGCGTCGGTTTCCTTCTCCACCTTCATGAAGACGTCACCGACCTCGTCCGGTGGAAGTTGGCGATCCACCGGGGGATTGATGATCGCGTGGTTCCAGTACAGAACTTTCTCCTGCGATTCGCGGTACCAGCGTTCGGCGTTGTCCTGGAACGGTGCGTACAACTCCTTGTTGGCGTGGAGGGTGCCCAGGAAACTCGCCTTGTAGTCGGGGGAACGGCCCATCCAGCCGTAGGTCATACGAGCCCACGTCGCTATGGCATCGCGTTCCTTGAGCAGATCGGCCGAGGACGTCGGAGTGCGGAAGAACGGCATGGTGACACCGCCGTTGCCCGTGTCCGTCGGAACGGTCAAGGCGTCCACGTGCTCGCCCGTATGCAGAGCGTCGTACAGCCTCGCGGTCATGCGGATCGGATTCCGGAACGCGGGGTGTGTCGTGACGTCCTTGACGCGATCACCGTGAAGCCAGATCTCGCGACCGTCCTGCAGGCTCGAGATGTACTCGTCACCGGTCATCGGTCGGGTGGCGAAGTTCTTCGTGCGGTTGGCTTCGCAATCGGCGGCCGGATTGACCTGTGGCGCTCCGGAATCTGCGGGATCGACGCCGGTGGGAGGAATTTCGGTGGTCGTCATGGCAAAGCCTTTCAGATCGTTTGGGGTGCGGGCTGAAGATGAATCGGGGTGAACGAAGTGGTGGCGTCGAACCAGCCGCTGTGGGGGTCGTCCTGACTTCCGTTCCAGACTGTGGTCGACGAGGTAGCGCCTAGATCGTGAAAAGTGCTTCGGTAGAACAGAAGCGGATCCTTGCCACTCGACTGAGCGTCGACGATCTCGCCGATGAAGATGATGTGGTCACCGCCGTCGTACTCCCTCCACGGGACGCACGAGATGGTTGCTGCGGCGCCGTCGAGCAGGGGAGCGGTCGGTCCGTCGATCCACCTCGGTTCGGTGCGCTGCGGTCGGCCGGCAAAATGCATGGCCGTGTCCACTTGGTCGGAGGCAAGGATGTTGACCGCAAACGGCGCGTTGCCGAGGTAGCCGCACGCCTTGGACTTGCGAGTCATCGTGATCTGGCACAGCCGTGGTTCCAGGGAAATGGCCGTGAATGCGGTGACCGTGGCTCCGTGTGGTTGACCGTCGGCATTGGTACAGGTGATGACGGTGACGCCGCTCGCGAATTGACCGAAGATTCCTCGAAGCTGATTTTGTTCCATGACCGGACCTCCTTGTCGGATGGCGGTTGAGTGAGAGTGCCGCGAAGTGCGGGAGGGAAGTAGTGGGCGACTCGCGCCGGGAGTGAAGACGAACGTACGGCGGGCGCAGGCTTCGGTCGATCCGTACAGCGCGGTGGCTATCCGGATTGCGCACCCGATCGCGGCCCGTACCCGTTTTCTCTTGGAAGTGACCGGGGACACAGTGTTCAATGATGTTCAGCGCCCTTGCTCGGCAATGTGGCTGGTCACGGGTTTGGAAGGTGAAGAAGGACGATGGTCGACTCCATGATCGGTACAGCTCCCCGCGACTGGGACGAGGCGTGTCATGCGGTTTCGGACGCCTATTTTCCGCACACGCTGACGCCGTTGTCTCGGCATGCGGCCAGTGGAGTCGGGGTGTGCACCACCGAGTTGGGACCGCTGAGGATCGCTCATATTCGGTGGGGAGCTGACGTCGCCGTCGAATCCGATCATCCCGGTGCCTATGGGGTGAACATCCCGCTCTCGGGCGAGCTCGAGTCGGTGTTCGCGGGCTCGCACGTGCTCTCGACGCAGGGTGTTGCGACGGTATGTCCACCCGACATCACGACGAGAATCACGCGGTGGAGTGCGGACTGCGAGATCGTCGGAGTCCGGATGGACCGTCAGTACCTCGACCGTGAGATGGAAAAGGTTCTCGGTCGACCCGGAATGCACTTGCCTGATCAGGTGGATCTTCGGGGCGACGACGGAGCCAGATGGCTGAAATTTGTTCGCTCACTGTCGGATCAGATACTCGGCCCGGTCGGCGTGCTGCACAACGAACTGGTGGCAGGTCAGCTCTCCGGCGCCGTGGTCACGGCATTCGTCCTTGCCGCAATGCCCGAAAGCGAGGACGCGGTGCGACACGCCAGGCCACGTATCGTCAAGCGGGTGCTCGACGAGATGCACGACGACCCGGCCCGCGTGTGGACCGCAGCCGAGATGGCGGAGGTGGCGGGCGTCAGCGTACGGAGATTGCAGGAGGGATTTCGGCAGTACGTGGGTCGGAGTCCGTCGGAATGCCTGCTCGACATCCGTCTCGAGCGGGTCCATGCAGATCTGGTGGATGCCGACGACTCGACGACGGTCACCGATGTCGCTGTGAGATGGGGTTTCACGCACACCGGACGGTTCGCGTCGTCCTTTCGGCGTAAGTACGGATTGCTGCCTTCCGAGGTGTTGAGGCGCTAGCTCCGGTACCCCATGTCCGCGCTGAGCTGATTCGCCTTCTCGACAAGGAACGGCGCGACGTCGGCGCGGAAAGCTTCCGGGGATGTTCGTCCGGCCGAGGTCGAACACGCTGTCACTCCGACGACGCTTCCACCGGCGTCGCGGACGGGAGCAGCGAGGGAAATCAGGCCGTCTTCCAGTTCCTCCGATGTGAGCGCGTATCCCTGCTCGCGCACCACCCGGAGGGCGGTATGGAATGCGCCTTCGTCGGTGATCGTGGTGGGTGTGAGGGCGTCGAACGTGGAGTTCGCGATGACGTTGTCGACGATTTCGGTTGGCGCCCAAGCTAGCAGGGCTCGACCCATGGAGGTGGCATATGCAGGCACTCTGGTGCCGACGCTGACGTTGATGCTCATGATCCGCCGGACGGGTACACGCGCGGCGTAGACCACGTCGACACCGTCGAGCACCCCGAGCGACGCCGACTCGTGGGTGTGTTCTGCGATCTCCAACAGACGAGGGAGCGCCGCCTCCGTCAAGGCATGTGATGCCGAGAAGTGCTGCCCGATGCTCAGAACGCGTGGGGTGAGCGACCACCGACTGTTGTTGCCGGTGACGTATCCGAGCTTCTGCAGCGTGAGGAGGATGCGCCGGACCGCTGGGCGGGAGAGACCCGTTTCGGCGGCAAGATCGGCGAGCGACGGGTTGGGGTTCTTCTCGTCGAAGGCCGTCAGCACAGCAAATCCACGCTCGATGCTCTGGATGTAATCGCGATCGTTCTCGCTCACGGAATGGCCTTTCATCTGCGGGTATGCCCGATCGGCGCCTTCGAAGGTTGACAAACCTTGTGACTGGGCGCACAGTACAAGCGTACGCACAGCGTAACAGATGTACGCAGAGCGTACAACCCAAACTTGGGGAGCCGACGCAGCCCAGCAGTACGGCACCCACCCGGTAACAGCCACATACGGCCCCGAGGAGGACCACATGACCACTTCCGAGAGCCCCACCGCAGTAGGTTCGGGTACTGCCGCCACCGACAAGTTCCTCCAGGAACGAGTCAGCGCGGACACCCCGCCCGAACGCGTCTCGGCCATCGCCAAGGACGTGCTCGAGGCACTCGCAGGCGTCATCGACAAGCACGGCATCACCTACCCCGAGTACCGCGTCCTCAAGCAGTGGCTCATCGACATCGGCCAGTTCGGCGAGTGGCCCCTGTGGCTGGACGTCTTCCTCGAGCACAACGTCGAGGAGGTCGCGTACCGCGGCCAGCACGGCACCAAGGGAAGCATCGAGGGCCCGTACTACGTTGCCGATGCCAAGACGTTGCCTGCCAAGTGTGAACTTCCGATGCGTGACAACGAGGTTGGATCGAAGCTGGTCTTCGAGGGCCAGGTTCGCGATCTCGACGGCAAGGGGTTGGGCGGTGCAACCGTCGAACTCTGGCACGCGGACGACGAGGGCTACTACTCCCATTTCGCGCCGCACATCCCCGACGGCAACCTCCGCGGAACGATCGTCGCCGACGACGAGGGACGCTTCGAGATCACCACGATTCAGCCTGCGCCGTACCAGATCCCGACCGACGGCCCCACCGGCTGGTTCATCGAGAAGGCCGGCTGGCACCCGTGGCGTCCGGCTCACCTGCACCTCATGGTGAAGGCTCCCGGTAAGCGCACCATCACCACCCAGCTCTATTTCAAGGATGGAGAGTGGATCGAGAACGACGTGGCAACGGCGACGAAGCCCGAACTGATTCTCGATCCGAAGCCAGGTGCCGACGGAACCAACCGGGTCACATACGACTTCGTGCTCGATCCGGCCTGATCCACAACTGCTCTGAAGAAAGTGATTTGATGACAGACCTGTCGATCGTCTCCATCGAGACGACCATCCTCGACGTTCCGCTGGTTCGCCCCCACAAGTTCGCCACCACGTCGATGACGGCGCAGCCGTTGTTGCTGGTCGCGATTCGCACCTCCGACGGGGTGATCGGATACGGCGAAGGAGTCGTTCCGGGCGGGCCGTGGTGGGGTGGCGAATCGGTGGAGACGATGCAGGTCATCATCGAGAAGTACATCGCGCCGGTGGTGGTCGGCAGGCGCGTGGATCACATCACCGCGATCATGGCCGACATCGAAAAAGTTGTTGCCAATGCACGATTCGCGAAGGCCGCAGTCGACGTGGCGTTGCACGACGCCTGGGCGCGTAGCCTGGGAGTCCCCGTGCACACGCTCCTCGGCGGGGCTTTCCGCGAGAGTGTCGACGTCACGTGGGCACTGGGTGCTGCGCCGGCGGACGAGATCATCGAGGAAGCTCACGAAAAGCTCGAATCCCGGCTCAATTTCAGCTTCAAACTCAAGATGGGAGCACTCGATCCAGCAGTCGACGTTGCGCGCATCGTCAACATCGCGCAGGCGCTGGACGGCCACGCCGGAGTCCGTGTCGACGTCAACGCACGGTGGGATCGCTTCACTGCCCTGCGGTACTTGCCGCAACTCGCCGAGGGTGGAGTCGAACTGATCGAACAACCCACTCCGGCAGACCAAATCGAGGTCCTCGCCGAACTCAGTAGGCTTCTACCGATTCCGATCATGGCCGACGAGAGTGTGCAGACCCCACACGACGCTCTGGAAATCGCCCGCCGGAGCGCCGCCGATGTCATCGCCCTCAAGACCACCAAATGTGGTGGCCTCCAGCGCAGCCGCGACATCGTCGCGATTGCCAAGGCCGCCGGTATCGCGTGCCACGGTGCGACGTCCATCGAAGGCCCGATCGGCACCGCCGCTTCGTTGCACTTCGCGTGCGCCGAGCCCGGAATCAACTTCGGAACAGAGCTTTTCGGCCCACTGCTCTTCAGCGAAGAGTTGCTTCAGGAACCCCTGAAGTATTCCGAGGGTCAGTTGCACCTCCCCGCCGGACCTGGCCTGGGAGTCGAACTGAACATGGACGCCGTCAAGACCTGGACCAGGAACTAGAGGATAGAAGAACATGGCACTCTTTCACGTTCGGATGGACGTCGATATTCCGCGCGACCTGGATCCGGAAGTACGCGCCGATACCGTCGCAACGGAGAAGGCGTACTCGCAAGACCTTCAGCGACAGGGAAAGTGGGTGCATCTGTGGCGAATTGTGGGACAGTTCAGCAACATCAGCATCTTCGATGTCGAGTCGGCTGACGAACTCCATGAGATTCTCTGGAACCTGCCCCTGTTCCCGTACATGACCATCGAGGTCATGCCGTTGACGCAGCACGGATCTTCGATCAAGTAGCCCGCCATGTCTGCCGTGTCTGCCAGGCCTCCGAGCCTGCCGGAATCTGTGCAGCAGTGGCACTGCGAGATGTCGGAGACCTTCGGTGGCCTGTGCCCCGAGAGTTCCGTCGATGCCGCGCCTGTCGGTACGGTCAGCGGCGTAAGTCTCGGGGATGTAGGCGCTTTCGACATCTCCGGTTCACCGCAGATACTGCGGCGGAGCGCACGCGCAGCAAAGCGACACGGTAGTGATCTGCTCAAGATCTGCACGGTCCGAACCGGGAGCGCGATACTGCGCCAATCGGACCGCGAGTTGACGGCCCCGCCCGGCGCGATGATTCTCTACGACGTCGAGCATTCGTACGCGCTGCGTTTCGACGGTCACTGGTCGTGCACCGTCATGACCCTACCGCGCAGTGCGGTGAGTCTGACCGAGCGAGAACTGAATTGCGCGCTCGAGCGCACCCACGACGGTCGGCGTGGGTCCGGTGCATTGCTGGAAAATTTCATCTCGGGCGCTGTTGCATCCCAGGTCGACGGCAGCGCAGCCGGGCTTCTCGGAGATGCTGGAGTCAATCTCGCTTCGGCAGTTCTGATGCAAGGATCTGCGCCCGCGACACCCGGACGTTCGACGCGAGAGGAGATCTTGCGATATGCGCTTCGGAATCTCGACTCACCAGACCTCTCGGTCGCGTCGATCGCCGGTGCGTTGCACCTGTCGCCGCGAACCGTTCAGCGTCACTTCGGTGACGGGGATCTGACCCTCAGTGCGCTGATTCGCCGCGAACGGTTGATCCGCGTACGCCGCGATCTCACCGACGTCTCACTGCGGGGTCATTCGATCTCCATCCTGGCCGCACGATGGTGTTTCCATGACGCACCAGCGTTTTCGCGTGCATTCAAAGCGGAATTCGGTGCGGCGCCGTCGGAAGTACGTAACTCGCCTGATCCGAACGCCCGCGAACGTCACTGATCTGTCGCATCCGAACAACAAACGTGTCCGATCACGACAACTGGGAGCCCGAATACCGGGGCAGAGTGTGTTCCAGATCGCTTTTCAGGCTCGCGAAGAGCTCAGGTCCACGAACAGCGAGGACCGCAGCGAAAGCTACGAATCGAGGAACGCATGACGAATCTGCTCGCTCATCAGCAATGGCACGGAAAGATTTTCGACGGCCAATGGATCGACGGAGGCGGTGACACCGTCGAGTCGCTCGAACCGGCTACCGGCGAGGTGCTCGGTGTGATCGGCACGGCGACTGCTGCGGATATCGATCGAGCGGCACACATCGCGTCGGCCGCGCAGCCGGCGTGGGCGGCGACGATCGGGCAGGCTCGCGCTTCGGTGATCCGTAAGGCAGCGCAGATTTTGGAAGCCGAGCGAGCCGAGGTGGAGCGCTGGTTGATCCGTGAAGGTGGTTCCGTACCAGGGAAAGCCGCATTCGAAGTTGATCTTGTCATCTCCGAACTGTGGGAAGCCTCGGCGCTGCCGACACAGCCGTTCGGGCACCTCCTGCCCGCCAGCCAGGAGGGGCGCACGAGCATCGGTCGCCGGGTGCCCCTGGGTGTGGTCGGCGTGATCAGCCCGTGGAATTTCCCGCTTCTCCTCGCCATGCGCGCTGTCGCCCCCGCCTTGGCACTCGGAAATGGCGTCGTTCTCAAGCCGGATGTTCAAACCGCGATCAGCGGGGGTGCGGTCATCGCGGAATTGTTCACGTCCGCAGGTCTTCCCGAAGGCCTCCTGCATGTGCTCGCCGGTGACGCGGCACCTGGTCAGGCATTGTGCGAGAGCCCGAGCATCGCGATGGTGTCCTTCACGGGTTCGACCGCCGTCGGCCGTCAGGTCGGGGCAACTGCCGGTCGCACGCTCAAGCGTGTCTCGCTGGAACTGGGTGGGAACAATGCGCTGATCGTCCTCGACGACGCAGACCTGGATGCCGCGAGCTCGGCGGGCGCGTGGGGTTCGTTCCTGCATCAGGGGCAGGTCTGCATGACCGCAGGCCGCCACATCGTGTTGGAATCGGTCGCCGATCAGTACCTGGACCTGCTGGCCAAGCGCGCAGCGGTCCTGCCGGTCGGGGATCCCAATACAGGCGACGTCGCTCTCGGACCGCTCATCAACGCGCGGCAGATTGCGAACGTCGATCGAATCGTCCAGGGCACCAAGGCGGCCGGCGCCGAAATCCGCGCCGGTGGAACATACGAAGGGCTCTTCTATCAGCCGACCGTCCTGGCCGGAGTCACCTCGGACATGCCCGCGTTCCGTGAAGAAATCTTCGGGCCCGTGGCGCCCGTCGTGATCGTCAAGGACGAAGACGAGGCAGTCAGGACGGCCAATGACAGCGAATACGGTCTGGTTGCTGCCATTCAAACACGATCGGTTGAACGCGGCGAGCGGATCGCGGACCGACTGCGTACCGGCATCGTGCACATCAACGATCAGACTTTGAACAACGATGCCTATGCACCATTCGGTGGCACGGGTGCCTCCGGAAACGGCGCGAGATTCGGAACTCAAAGCAGTTGGGACGAATTCACCACCTGGCAGTGGCGAACCAGCCGGCCAGCAGCGCAGACCTTCCCCTTCTGAAGCCGAAAGGCACTCCGATGCACACCATCTCGGCTCACGATCTTCCCATCGTGTTGCAGGACGGCGAATTCGAACTGCGGATGCGAGAAGAAGGCGACATGATCGTCAACTTCGTCAAAATCCCTGCTGGTGCAGACTTCGCCGAACCGTTCGCGCAATTGGAAGGCGGGCGCTGTCAATGTCCGCACTACGGATACGTCTTGAAAGGAAGGATCTACACAGATTCCGAAGCAGGTCGGCAAACCTACGATGCCGGCGACGTGTTCTACTGGGGCACCCGGTCACGTTCCCGGAGCGATCGACGACTCGGAGTATGTCGACTTTGCTCCCAAGGCTGAATTCCTCGAACTGATCGACGGAGTGCGTAAGGCGATGGGCGGCTGAGCTGTTCGGCCGCCGCCGAGGTCAGCGTATTCCGTCGCGACGTAGTGCGACGGACACTGCGGCAGAGCGAGTATCGACACCGAGTTTGGCGTAGATGTGCCCGAGGTGTGTTTTCACCGTCGCTTCGCTGATGAAGAGTGCTTTACCCAGCTCGCGGTTGGTCATCCCCTCGGCGAGCAGGCTGAGCAGTTCGGACTCACGGGCGGTGAGCGCTTCCTGCAGGCGCTGCATCTGCTGGACAAGACGAGAGGCCACAGTGGGAGAGAGAACGCTGCGCCCGGCTACCGCGCCGCGCACCGCGCCGAAGATCTCGTCGGGCGTTGAGTCCTTGAGTAGGTAACCGATGGCACCGGCGTCCACGGCCCGCACGACGTCGGCGTCGGTGTCGTACGTCGTGAAAACCAGTACGGGAACATCGACACCGTCGCTTCGCAGGCGTTTGATCGCTTCTGCACCGTGCATGCCGGTGCCCATGTCCAGATCCATCATCACCAGATCCGGTGAGGCCGACGGTATCGCCGTGGCCGCCTCCTCGCCGGACGATGCTTCGCCGACTACTTCGACGTCCGGCTGAGTGTTCAGCAGCGCTCTCAGCCCGGCTCGCACGACCAGATGATCGTCGACGAGGAACACGCGAATGGTGGTGGTCACCGGATCCTCCGTTCGAGAGGGAACTGGGCCGCGACGACGGTGCCGTCTCCCGGTGCACTTTCCACGGTGAACGATCCGCCGAGCTGTGCGACGCGGCTTCGCATCGCACGCAGGCCGTATCCACCGTACCGAGAATGGTCGGCGAGCTTTCCCGGATCGAAGCCGACGCCGTCGTCGAAGATGTCTACGGAGACGGAGTGGTCGAGATACGTGATCGTCACGCCCGCCGTTTCGGCGCGAGCGTGGCGGGCGATGTTGGAGGACGCGCTCGAGACCACTCGCACGACGGCATGAGCTACGTCCGAGGGCAAGATGACGGCTTCACCGACGGTGCGGATCCGAACGGCCGGGACGAACTGGCGGGCGGCGGCCACGACCAAGGCGTCGAAGTCGCCCGTACCGCCCTTGGTCGGCGCCAGATCGTGGACGAGGTCGCGACTCTGCATCAAGCTCGTTCGGATGTTCTCTGCTGCGGCATCGACATCGGCTCGAGACGGCGAACCCGTTGTATTCCACGTTTGTTCGGCTGCCTCGAGCCGTAGAAGGGCGCTCGCCAGTCCCTGGGTAACGGTGTCGTGGATTTCGCGCGCGAGGCGCTCTCGCTCAGCGGCAACGCCGGCAGCGCGTTCGGTATCTGCCAATGCAGATTGCGCTTCTGCTACCTGACGCAGAAGCCGAAGGCGTTCTCGGGCATCTCGTTCCATCTGCCCGTACGCGGCCGCGACCAGTGCCGCGGTGCACAGCGGCCCGAGAAGTGTCACCAATTCGGCACGACCGGTGACCCGGTAGAACGCGATACCGGCGAGGACGCCCAGGATCCCGACGAGGGGGTAGGCGATCTTGCTCGGATACAGACGAATGCAGAGGAAGAGAACGGGAAACGCACACCACGCGAAACTCGGGGCAAGCCAGACCAGCGCTGCCCATGCGCTCAGTACCGGCCACATCCACAGCCGTTGGCGAACCACATCTCGCGAGGACACCGTGGCCATGACGGCGTAGAGCAGGGCGAGGACCACGGCCAGGACGAGTACAACCCCGAACCGACCGCTGGTCCCGTGGACTGTGACGTACCGAACTCCCGATGTAGACAGCAGTACGAAGAACGACGCGTGGATCGCATACGCCAACGGGCCGCGTAGGCCGCGTTCGGCGTCGGCGTTCATGGCTCCGTTACTCATCCCTCGAATGTTACGGAGGGCACCAGACCGTCGTATCAACCATTCGGATGATATCCGGGTAGCCGTAGGGGGCACGGTTCGTCACCCGAGCGCCCGATGTGCGCACCCGCCCCCGGACGCGACGCTGTAGTGGACGGTTTCGAACCATTCGATTGAAAGTGTGCCCGACATGAACCACCGCATTTACACACGACTTCCCCGTACGCTCGCTGTCGCCGTTCCGGTTGTCGCAATCCTTGCCAGCGCCGCATGCTCGACCACCGACACACCGGTGGCGAACGCATCGAGCACGACGTCGATTACTGCCACGCAGCAGCCTGCCGCGACCGGTGATTCGGCGATTGTCACTCAGAATCGACTCAGTGCCGACGCAGCAGTGAAGGCTGCTGGTGCGGCCCTGGCGAAATGCCGCGCCGACGGTCTCGGCTTCGTCACCGTCTCCGTCGTAGACCGCGCGGGAAATGTCATCGCCATGGTGCGCGGCGACAACGCAGCCCAGCACACGGTGGAAGCCTCACGCGAGAAGGCATACACCTCTGCAGCTTTCGGAGCCGACACCAGTGACCTCTCGCAGCGTACCAAAGGCGAAGGATCAACCATCGCCGACCTTCCCGGCACTCTCTTCCTTGCAGGTGGAGTCACATTGAAGGCTGGAGCCGGGTCGATCGCCGGTATCGGTGTCGGTGGCGCTCCAGACGGAATGCAGGACCAAGCGTGTGCTGCCGCAGGTCGTGATGCGATCGCTTCGTCACTCGGCTGAGTGAGCGCATTCAGCGTGCTTCGTGAATTGTGCTTTTCGCCACCTGGATTCGCTCGGCACGACAGTTGTCCGATTGTTGCGATGACCTCGACTTTGTAACACCGGAGCCCCAGGAAAGGGACAAACACGTCGACAGTGGAACCGACGATGCACTTACCGAAGCGAGTTTCTTGATGCGCAGTTTCGGGGAAAGACACAACCTTGCAGAGAATCAGATTCACGTTGCCCGAACGCAATACACGGCGGGTGCGGGTGCTCGTAGCGGCGTTGTTGTCGATATTCCTGCTCGGCGGTATGTTAGGTCCGACCGCTGCGAGTGCTACTCCGGCGCGCTCGGCGCCATGGGGTGGGTACGACGAGTTGTGGGTCCCGTCTTCGATGGGAAACATCAAGGTTCAGGTGCAGTGGGCCGCGCGCGGTGGCAACGCCGCGTTGTACCTGCTCGACGGTCTTCGCGCGCAAAACGACAGAAATGCTTGGAGTTTCGAAACGAACGCACTCGATCAGTACCGCAATGACAACATCACGTTGGTGATGCCGGTCGGCGGTGAGTCGAGTTTCTACACGGATTGGTACGCGCCGTCCAATTTCAACGCTCAGCCGATAACGTACAGGTGGGAAACGTTCCTCACCCGCGAGCTTCCGGACTTCCTTGCAGGGTATGGCGTTTCACCAACCAACAATGCGATCATCGGGTTGTCGATGGGCGGCAGTGCCGCGTTGAACCTGGCGGGGCATCATCGGGATCAGTTCAAGTTCGCCGGCTCGCTGTCCGGCTACATCAATATCTCGGGTCCGGGTATGCGTGAAGCGATCCGCGTAGCCATGTTCGACGCCGGCCGGTACAACGTCGATTCGATGTGGGGCCCGCCGTGGTCATCCGGATGGCTTCGCAACGACCCGTTCGTCAACGCGGAATCGCTTCGCGGACTGTCGATGTACATTTCGTCGTCCAACGGCATCCCGGGACCGTACGATCATCCCTCTGCGCCGATCGATTACTTCCACACGGCGACGGGCATGGGGCTCGAGGCGCTCTCGTGGGTGCACGCGCGTGCATTCGAAATTCGCCTGAAATCCTTGGGAATCCCAGCGACGTACAGCTTTCCGCCCGCCGGAATTCACTCGTGGCCGTATTGGTCTGCTGAATTGTGGATGGCCAGAGGACAAATCCTCGACACCATGAACGCCTGGTGAAGCTGTAGTTAGGATCTCTCCGGACTTGCTCTCGATCGAAAGTCCGGAGAGAACTCGCTCAGAAGGCGATGATTCCACGGAGGTTGCCACCGGCATGCATGTCGGCGAAACCGTCGTTGATCTGGTCGAGGGTGTATCGGTTGGTGATCAGTCCGTCGAGTTCGAGCTTGCCGCTGGTGTAGAGATCGATCATCCAGGGAATGTCGGCGGTGGGATTGGATGCACCGAACAGGGATCCCTGAATTCTCTTCTGGTACAGCGTGAGTTCCATCAGGCTCACGGGAATTCCGACGTCCGTCATCTTCCCGAGGCCGGTGACGACGCAGGTTCCTGCCTTGCGGATCGACGAGAATGCCTGCGCGACATGTTCTCCGGTGGTGACACCGACGGTGACGATGGCCGAATCCGCGCCCTGGCCGTTGGTGAACGAGCGCGCTATGTCGGTGGCTTCCTCCATGGTGGCCACGGCATGGGTGGCGCCCAACTTCAATGCACTGTCGCGCTTGAACGCAACCGGGTCCACCGCGATCACGTGGGCGGCGCCGGCATGCGAGGCGCCCTGCACCGCGTTGATTCCGATTCCGCCGACGCCCATGACGATGACCGTCTGCCCGGGATACACCTGAGCGGAGTTGACCGCGGCGCCCCAACCGGTTCCGACGCCGCAGCCGAGCAGACACAAAGCGTCGAGTGGCAGGTGCTTGTCGACTTTCACAGCCGAGAGAGTGCTGACCGTGGTGTATTCACTGAAGGTGGACAGGCCGCAGGTTTGTGCGACGGGCTGACCGTCGAGAGACATTCTGTAACTCGAGGTTTCGCCGGGTCTGCTGCCAGTCATGATGGCGGCGCCGTTGTCGCAGAGGTTCTGGATTCCGCTTGCACACCAACGGCAACGGCCGCAGGCGGCGAGGAACGAGAACACGACATGATCGCCCTCGGACCATCCTTCCGTGTTCGGCCCGACCTCGACGACGATTCCGGCGCCTTCGTGTCCGCCGCAGATGGGGTAGCGGCCGACTCCGTGGTCGCCGCTGGCGATGTGATCGTCCGAGTGGCACAGGCCTGAGGCGACCATTTTGACAGTGAGTTCGCCGCTGCGGGGTGAATCGAGTTCGAGATCGACCACCTCGTATGTGCCTGGTGCTTGGCGAATGACGGCTCCACGAGTGCGCAAGGTATCTCCTGAGGTCAGAGTTGTTCTTCGGCTTCCTCAGTTGTCTACTCGAGAGTTCAGGACGGGCTCGAGGCCTATCTCACTGATCGGACGTTTCGTATCTTTCAGACTCGTCCGGGGTGCGTCCCAAGATGGCGAGTTGCAGTTCGGTGAGCAGTCGCGTATCCGGCTCGTCCAACGAAATGCCCATGATCTGTTCAGCGCGCCGAATGCGGTAGCGCAGCGTGTTCGGATGTACTTTCAGAGACGAGGCGGCCTTCTTCACATCCCCGAAAGCTGTCAGGTAGGCCGTGAGCGTGAACTGCATGTCAGAGGTGTTCTTGTCGTCGTAGGAGACGAGTCTGTCGATACGAGGGTCCCGCAATCGCTCGTGATCAGCAACGAGGTCGAGTATCTCGCCCAGCAACACCGCGGTGCGTGACGCCGCGAGTGTGGTGACCTTCGAGGTTTCGTGATCATCGGTGGTATCGAGCACGCGGTCCACTTCTCGACGCGCCTCGGGTACGCCGTGCAATCGCGCGATCGGGACCGCGACGGCGGCGCGCACGCTGATGCCCGCACGGGCCTCGACTACTCCCACGGTGTCGTAAGCCCAGTCGCTGATCGCGACCTCGTGTTCGGCCTGAGGAAACAGCACGTAGATCCGGTTGTCGATGATCGTTGTGACCGCGTCGCTGCGGAATGCGCTGGCGCGCAGGCGCAAGGCGTTGGTGATTCGATCGAGATTCGATCCGGGCGCGAGTGATGTCGCAAATCCGATGACCGCAGACGGTCCGTCGGTGTTGATGCCGAAGGAGCCGGCCAGCGAGTGCATGTCGACTCCGCCGGAGCGAACGCCGAACAGCCTTTGCAATTGGGCATTCTCGCGGCTGGAGGCGTCCAAGGTTCGCATGAGAATGCGTGCGGCGACTGCCGCTGCACCCCGCAATACCGCTTGGGCGTCGTCGGAAAGAGGTTCAGAGGCGCGCTGCACCCAGATGCTGCCGAGATTGTGTTGGTGTGCAACAGAACCCGTCGGCGCTGACAGGTCCGGGCGGGTGATGCTCACAGCCAACCTGTGCGCGGCTCCGATGCTCGGCTCGGAGGGCAGACTGATGACCTCGTCCGATCGCCTGAGATGCTCGAACACGCCTCTGCGCTCTATCCATTCGGTGTATTCGATCGGCCACTCCCGGCCCAGTATGGAGAGCTGACGGAGTTCGTCTTCACCTTCGTGAGCAGCTGAATATGCGATGACATGGAGTGCCGTGTCGTCGATCGTCACGAGTCCGCCGGTCAATTCGGCGATCGTCTCCGAGAGCGCGAACAGATCCGAATCGCCACCGGCCACAGCTCCTGAGACGGCCCGCGAACGGTACATGCTCTGTGTCAGAAGTCGTTGTACGAGTGAATAGACGTGTCCGGAACTAGCCTGCGGATGTACCGCGGCCACTGCGATTCCGATGTTGCGTGCGGCGGTGAGAAGCGTCGTCGCCTCGCGCGCATTCTTGACGAGCAAGAGCTTCGGACGACGCCTCGCCGGCCTGCCTTCGAACTTTCGCAACCACTGCGTCAACGTCGATTCGGGAACCCCCACGGGGAGGTAGATGTCGGAGATCGCACCACGGCTGTCGGTGCCGTCGATATCGGAGGACTCGACGAGGGCGATCGAACGGATTTCGACATCGAGTCCGTCCGGGCTTTCCAGAAGCTCGATCACGGACTTGTCCGTGGAATGCATGAGGGCGCCGAGGGTGGTGCCGACACTCGGCCCGTTATTCCTCGGACCTGTCGACGCTTGCGGGAGGGCTACAGAAAGTGGCTGCACATTTGCTCCTCGGCCGGTGGGTCATTACAGGCTAACCCCGACAGACGAAATGCAGAATAAGGAAATAGGGGACAAATCTATTCGTCAGGCATGGTGATGCCGAGTTCCTGCACCTTTTCGGCGACTGCCTCTGGAAAAACGTTCTTGAACAGATAAAGGTCTTGTCCGATCACCCAACCAGGTGCCAACGCTGTCGCATATCGCTCGAAGTATCCGAGTTGTTTACCGAAAAGAACCAATTCCTCGGGACTCGCAACACCCCACTGCTTGCCCAACTGAATCAGTGCCATGATCAATTCACTGAGCTTGAGTTCACCGAGGTCACGGCCGAGAATCGGGGCCAGAGCCGTTGCGACCTGCATACCGAGCTGATCGTCGTCGACTTCGTAGTCGGTTGCATATCCCAAGGATCGAATTCCGCGGGCGACACGGGCGAAATCACCGTCGATGAGGGTGGCTCGGAACATGTCGGAAAGAATGGATCTCCAGGTCTCGGGAAGGACGCCGACGATGCCGAAGTCGAGCATCGCTATCCGGCCGTCGTCGAGGACCCACAAATTTCCCGCGTGTACATCTCCGTGGAACGGACCGTGAACGATGACTGATTCGAGCCAGACCTTCACTCCGCGTCGGATCAGCATGCGGGCTTCGTCGATGCCGTCCGGACCGGCGACGAACCGATCCAGTGGAACGCCGCGCATGCGTTCCATACAGATGACGCGGGGACCACAGTAGTCCCAGTACACCTCCGGTGTCGTGACTCCTTTGTTGTCACCGAATGCACTGATGTTGTTCCGGAAAGTGGTTTGCCGGTCGGCCTCGACCGCGCTGTTCAACTCCGTCATCGTTGCGTTGTGTAGATCGCGAATGATGGCGGTGGCATTGGCAATTCGAAGGAACTCGACAAACTTCTCGAGGATGTTCGCGCCCCAGTACGCCGCCCTCAGGTCGATCAGCATCCGCGCATAGATGTCCGGACGCTGGATCTTGATGACCGCCTCTCGGCCGTCGTGCAGAACGCACGCGTGTACCTGCGCTACCGATGCGGCCGCGAGAGGTACGTCGTCGAATTTCGCGAACAGGTCGTCCACGGAGTATCCGAGGTCTTCGTGCACGACGCTTCTGGCCTGCTCGGCCGGGAAAGACGGAACGTCGTCGAGGCAACGTAAGCATGCATTGGCGACGGGGGCGGGGAACAGGCCTGACGACGACGCGACCAGTTGCCCGAGTTTGACGAAGGTGGGACCCAGCGCGATGAAGCCGTCGACCATCCCGTCGGAAGCAGCGTCCGCCCAGGTGCGTCCACGCTTGCGGAAAGGCCACACGATCAGTGCCAGCATGATCGACGTGGACAACACGACGGCGATGATCGCGGAACGCCACAACTGGGCGAGGCCGAAGCGTTCGAGGTCCGGCATGCGGACTTCGAGGGCAGTGGCGGGCACTCCTGACGAGTACGGCCCGACAGGTCGCGTTGGATCCAGCACAGCTCTCCCTCGTTCAACGAGCGCATCCAGCATTTTGCCGTGAGATCACTTACGCGACCCCTTCCGTTAGTCAGTATGCCAAGTCACACATAACTGCCGGAACCGCCTACGCGTTCAGCCTACGATCGGTGAATGCGTGAGCACTTGATCCCGATCGGCGAGGTTGCAAAATCGTTCGGAATTGCGGCGTCGACCTTGCGTTATTACGAGGACGAAGGACTGCTGTCCGCGCGGTCGCGAACTGGCGGTAAACGCTGGTACGGGCAGCGTGAGCTGCGCCGGCTGGCATTGATCCGGATGTACACCGAGACGGGAATGTCCTTGGAACAGGTGCGGTCCTTCATCGAAACCGACACCACGTCCGACCAGTTCTCCACGGTTCTCGCAGATCAAGTGTCGACACTCGAGGCACAGATCGCCGCTGCTACGCGAGCGAAGCTGATCCTCGAGCATCACCTGACGTGTCGGCAAGAGCGTCCGATGCAGTGCCCGTGGTTGCTCGAGCAGCTCGACATTCGTGTCGAAGCGGCGCTTGACTTCAAGTTCACTTGAACCTTCATAGTTAGGGCGCACTTACCGCCCTACCCGGAGGTTGACCATGTCGGCACGACGATGGCTGCCGCTCATCGCCGCATGCATCGGAACTTTCCTGTTACTGACGTACGCCACGATCACAACGATCGCGGTGCCGGCCATCGCAGTCGGTTTGGACGGCAGTACGGGCGCGATGTCATGGGTCGTCGACGCCTACACGCTGGCTCTTGCCGCGCTTCTTGTGGGCATGGGCGCACTCGGCGATGCGTGGGGGCGCAAACGCCTCTACATCTGCGGACTGGTCGTGTTCCTGGTTGCAACGGCCGTGTGCGCGATTGCTCCGGACGTCACGGTTCTGGTCGTTGCTCGCGGCGCGCAAGGAATTGCCGGTGCGGCGATGTTCGCGACGCTCCTGCCTCTGCTCGGCGACGCATATTCGGGCCGCGATCGGCACGTGGCATTTGCCGCGTGGGGTGCCGTCGCTGGATTGGCGGCGGGAATCGGCAATGTTGCAGGAGGGCTGCTGACGCAGTTCTTCGACTGGCGTGCGGTCTTCTATTCCGGAATCCCCGTGGCCGCAGTCGCGCTCGCAATGGCTGTGTTCTGTTTCGCCGACAGTGAGCGCGGCGACGACAACATCGACTGGGCCGGAATCGTTTTGTTCACCCTCGCTGCCGTTGCCGCGGTTCTCGGCGTGACGTGGGGCGGCGACATCGGGTGGGCTTCGTCGTCGACAGCTCTTGCCTTCCTGATCGCAATCGGTGCGCTGACGGCGTTTGTGTTCTGGCAGCGTCGAGGCAGCAGTCCGATGCTCGATCCGGCATTGTTCCGATCCCTGAAATTCGACGGCGTCCTCGTCGCTGCGTTCGGGTACTACCTCGCGGCCTACGGCCCGCTCGTAGTCCTTTCACTGTGGCTGCAGAACGGGCTGGAACTGTCGGCATCGGCGGCCGCACTCGTGCTCTCGATTCAACCGCTCGCTTTTGTCTTCGTATCGGCCTTGTGTGGATCACGGCTTCAGCGAGTCGACCTTCGACTGTCGCTCGGATTCGGGACGATCCTTTGCGGAATCGGTTGCGTGGCCATGCTGTACGTTCTCACCGAGCCGGTCTGGCCCGCACTGATCGCCGGGCTGATTCTGACCGGTGTCGGTTCGGCGATGGTGTCGCCGGTGCTGCCGGGTGCCGCGATGTCGGACGCCCCGGCAGAGCGCGCCGCGACGGCTTCGGCAACAGCCAACTCGTCGCGTCAATTCGGGCTTGCCGTCGGAATTGCGTTGTGCGGCTCGCTCTTCGTCGGTCCGGACGAGTTCGCCTTGCTGTGGCCGTTGGTCTTCTGTGCCGGCGTCGGAATGCTCACGGGTTTGGTGTCGATCCTTCTCTTTTCTCGTTCGTCAACTCCTGAAACAGTTCAACCAATCGCCGAAAGGGCACACACATGACCACGCTGTTCACTCCACGACCGCACCGGCGTATCGAGATGGACTGGAATCGCCGCAGGTTCCTCGGCGCTGCAGCAGGATTGGCTGCTGCGCTGGCAGCGGCCGGTTGCTCGCGTTCGGACGCAGACGCCGGGGGCGAAGGCGACGCAGGCTGGTCCTTCACCGATGATCGCGACAATCTGATCGAATTGGATTCACCACCAAGGACATTTGTCACCTACACCGGTATCGCGGGTGCTCTGTGGGATTACGGACTGGTGCCTGTCGGAGTTTTCGGGGCACTGACACGATCGCCGGGATCAACGGACACCAGCATCTCCGGCAATTTGGATTTCGCGAAGACCGACATGGTCGGGCAGCTCTGGGGACAAGTGGAACTCGAGAAGATCGCTTCGCTGGAGCCGGACGTCGTCATAGTCCCTCAGCTGCGTGGTTCGGCACTACTCGACGAGGCGAACTTGGATGCGGTGAAAGGCTTGTCGACAGTACTGTTCGTGGAAACGGCAGCAGGAACCATCGACCGAACCGTGCAAGAGATCGTGGAACTCGCCGTGGAACTCGGGGCGGACCAGGATATGGAGGCTCAGCGAAAAGACTACGACGCTGCGCGTGCACGGATCTCCGAAGTTGCTTCTTCGCTGAATAATTCACAGGTTTTGTTCGCGTCCGCAGATCCGGACACGATTCGTGTCAGTCGTTCGGGATTCCCGATCCTTGCAGATCTGGCGGGATTGGGCCTTGCCGTCGTCGATCCGGCCGCGGGATCGTCGGTCTACGTCGAGAAACTGGCTTGGGAGATGGCGGACCACTATCCGGCCGACATGATCTTCCTCGACGATCGCCCGTCCAGTTTGCAACTGGATACGCTCGGCGCCAATCCTGCGTGGTCCAACTTGTCCGCGGTGAAGGAGGGGAAGATCGGCACCTGGAATCCGGAACCCGTGCTCAGTTATGCCGGGATCGCCCGTACGTACAACGATCTGGCTGAGCAGCTGCTGGCATTCTCACATTCCTGACCGCCGCGTCGTCTACGACGTATGGACCTCTTCACCGATCTGTCTGCTCGAGTTGATTCCCTCGATTGGCCTGCGCTGATCGAGGGAATCGACTCCAGTGGGTGTGCCCAGACGGCGCCGATACTCGACGAGTCGGAGTGCCGCGAAATTGCTTCCTGGTACTCGGACGTCGACCGGTTCCGGAGCACCGTCGACATGGCTCGATACCGTTTCGGACAAGGGGAGTACCGGTACTTCGGTGATCCCTTACCGGAGCCGATCACGGCTATGCGATCCGCCTTCTACCGACACCTCCTGCCCGTGGCGCGGGAGTGGGCGTTCAAGCTGGGCGAGGGTGCACCGTGGCCGGATTCTTTCGAAGAATGGATCGATCAGTGTCACGACGCCGGTCAGAATCGCCCTACCCCGATCCTTCTGTCCTACGGACCTGGTGACTGGAATGCATTGCATCGGGACTTGTACGGAGAGTTGGTGTTTCCCTTGCAAGTCGTGATCGGGCTCGACAGACCTCGCATCGACCACGTCGGCGGCGAGTTCTTGCTCGTGGAACAGCGGCCGCGCGCCCAGTCGAAAGGGACGGTGACAGTTCTCGAGCAAGGTCACGCGTTGATCTTCACCACGCGGGATCGACCGGTGCAGAGTTCTCGTGGGTGGTCGAGAGCCCCTGTGCGACATGGTGTCAGCGTGGTGCACTCGGGTACGCGTCGAACATTGGGATTGGTGCTTCACGATGCCGAGTAAGACGTACATTCTCCGCGACGCTCGCAACAAACCCTACGAGAGTTCGACGCCCGGTGTGCTTGGCGGGCACCGGAAAACGAAGATCTACGGGCGACTCGACTGTCGAGGGGCTGCGCAGGCAATCGCGCGTGGCGGGTATGTCGCCAGTCGGGTGTTCTTCGCGGACGAGCCGACCGCGATTGCGGCCGGCTATCGCCCCTGTGCCGTCTGCATGCCCGAAGGTTACGCAGCCTGGAAGGTAGTTGCTACGCGCCGAAGCGGTCGCGGTACTCCTTCGGAATGAGCGGCTTGTCGCCGCGGACCTTCAGCTGCTGGACAGCCCAGGTATTGCCGTCCGGGTCGGCGAATCCGAAGAAGGTGCCCCCGTCACGCTCGTCGAAGACGGTGACTTCACTGGCATCGACGCCGCGGCCGATGAGCTCTTGGCGAGCCGCTGCAGCGTCGGCCACGACCAACTGCAATCCCTTCAACGAACCAGGGGTCATCTCGGTCTGCGACGGCAGGTTCCCGATGACGATCGAGCAGCCCGAACCACGCGGAGTGAGCTGGGCGACCGTCATGTGTTCGTTGACGGTGTGGTGGTGGTCGAGATCGAAACCGACCTTGTCACGGTAGAACTCGATGGAGCGGTCGAGGTCACTGACGGGAACGATGACTACTTCGAGGGTCCAGTCCATGAAACTGCCTTTCGCTGAGGAGGTTCGGGCAAACAGGTGGTCAGAGTTGCGCGACGATCTTGTCCAGGCGTTCGTAACCTTCGGTGACGCCGAGCTCCATATTGCTCTCGATCATTCCGTCTCGCGCTTCGAGGCTCGGATATACGGAATGGCCGGAGAGGCGGGTGCGTCCGTTGCCCAGATCCTCGAACGTGATCGATTCGATGCTGACGACGTCGGGAAATCCCTCGTATTCGAAGGTCTGGATGGCAAAGTCGTTCTCGCGAACGACGTGAAATACACCGTTGAACCGGAACTCTTCGCCCTCGGGGTTGCGATGGACGTACTTGTATCGACCGCCGCTCACGAACTCGTATTCGTCGATCTCCATCTCGTATCCGTTGGGGCCGAGCCACTGCTTGACCAGATCGGGATTCGAATGAGCTGCGAAGACGGCACTGACGGGTGCGTCGAATTCGCGGGTGATGTCGATGTACGGCACGCCCTCAGGAGCCGTGATGGTGACGGGATTGGTGGTAGCCATGGCTAAGTCTCCTTCTGTGTGGTGCTGAGTAGGTGATCGAGCTTGCGGAACTGTTGTTCGTGGATCAGTCGATAGCGGTCGATCCAGGCGGTCAAAGCCTCGAGAGTTGCGGCGTTGAGATGTACCGGCCGCCTCTGGGCTTCGCGGCTGCGAGTGACCAAACCCGCGGCTTCGAGTACCTGAATATGTTTGGAGATGGCCTGTTTCGTGATCTCGAACGGCTCGGCCAACTCGTTGACCGTTTGGGGGCCGGTGCTCAGGCGGGCGATGATCCGCCGTCGTACCGGGTCGGCAAGCGCCATGAACGCTTTGTCGAGACGCTCGTCTGCCCCTGGATCCACGATCACTTGTCAACCATCTCCTTTATCAACCAACCTGTTGATTACGATACGAGCCCATGCCGAGGGTGTCAATGCTTCGAAACCGATTAGCGTGGAAACCATGAACGCTCTGATTCCTCGGCCACGATTGGAAGTGGCGCCGGGGGCGATCCTCGTTCCGGATTGGCTCAGCGTCGAACAGCAACGCTTCTTGGTGGCCGAGTGCCGACGGTGGGCGACCGCACCCGTACCGATGCGCTCCGCTGTTGTCCCTGGTGGGCACAAGATGTCGGTGCAAACAGTCTGTCTCGGTTGGCATTGGCAGCCGTACAAGTACACGCGCATCGCCGACGACGTGAACGGTGCGCCTGTCGCAGCGGTGCCTGACTGGCTCGTCGATCTCGGCCGGGCCGCAGTTGCCGCTGCCTATGATGATCCGACTGCGGGGGAGCGGTACACGCCGGACACCGCGCTGATCAATTTCTACGACGAGGGCGCTCGGATGGGAATGCACCAGGACAAGGACGAGCGCTGCGACGCTCCCGTCGTCTCACTGAGTGTCGGGCAGAGTTGTGTCTTTCGATTCGGGAATTCCGAGAACCGGAACAAGCCGTACACCGATGTCGAACTCCATTCGGGTGATCTCTTCGTCTTCGGTGGAGAGTCTCGGTTCGCATATCACGGAGTGCCGAAAGTTATTGCGGGAAGTGCAAGTCCCGACATAGGTCTGCCGTCCGGACGGTTGAACATCACGCTGCGCGATACCGGAATGTCGTGACTGTCTCACCCCTGCTGTGCCGCTGGTGCAGCAGGGTCGAAGTCTGCGCTCGAAGGTCCGTCCCCGACCATCTCGATCAACTCGGTCGACGGTGGAGTTGGCAGCGTGCGCCAGCGCTCTCGTTCGAGGTTGTGGGGTTGTGTCTCGTTCATGCCCTCATTATCGACTTCCGGCTCCGATCCACCAGTCGGGGATGGGCCGGGTGCAATTCGGTAGGCCGTTGAGCGCCCCGCTCTCTCGTCGACATCCTCGGACCTCAGCACGTCGACGACAGTTCGGGTCGCGGCACGGGTCTGGGGAGGTTGGTGGGTGGATTCGAGGCGACCGTGGTTCGCTTATCCCAGTGTCTTGTTGCGGCCGGCGAGGGAGCCGAAGACGAGTTGCACGGCCAGCAGCACCAGCAACGCGATCAGCGGAGTCGTCCAGGAATCGACGGCGTCGTGCAGTGCACCGAAAACGAGGGGACCGGTGGCGGCCAGAAGGTATCCGACGGACTGTGCCATACCCGAGAGTGCCGCTGCTTGACCGTGATTGACAGTGCGTATTGCGAAGAAGGACAAGGCAATGACAATCGATCCGCCGATGCCGATGCCGAGGAATGCATTCCACAGCAGGGCCCAGGAGGGGAGGAGGAGTTGGCCGAGAACTGCCACTGCGGCGACCGACACCAGCCCGAGGACGGCTCCTCTCTGATCCTTGGGCAGTTTGTGCAGGAGCACTGCTGTGAGGAGGCTGCCGACGATCGAGAATATTTGCATGATGCCTTGATGCAGTCCGGCGGTAGCCGCGGTAGTGCCGTGTGATTCTTCAATGGTGGGCCACCATGTCAGAACGGTGTAGAAGAAGAGAGATTGGACGCCCATGAATATTGTGATCTGCCACCCGAGTGCTGAGCGCCAGGGGGAGCGATGGCCGCCTGGATGGGAATCCAAAGCCGCAGCATGATCGTGTTTCGGAAGCGTGCGTCGGCGAAGTTGGGGAAGGAACACCCCAAATCCTATGAGAGCCATAGCAGCCCAGATTCCGAATGCGATCCGCCAACCGTGATCGGTGAGACCGGCGATCGGCACGGCAAGTCCGGATGCGGTTGCGGCGACGGCTGCAGAGACCGCCGAGAAGATGCCGGTCAAACGGCCGGCTTCGGTCGGGAAGTCTCGTTTGAGGAGCGCCGGCAGTAGAACGTTCATTGTTGCGATGGACATGCCGAGCGATACGGTACCGATCCACAGCGCAGGCATCCACGGAACAGAGCGGATCACGATCGCTAAGGCGAGCATGCCGAGTGCTGCTGCGAGTGTCCGTTCCATTCCCCACCGAGCTGCGATGACCGGGGCAACGGGGGAGAACACTGCGAAGCACAGCAGTGGAAGGCTGATCAGCGCTGATGCTGTTGTCGACGAGATATCGAGATCGGTGCGTACCTCACCGAGTAGCGGGCCGACGACTGTGATTGAGGCTCGAAGATTGGCTGCGATGAGAAGAATGCCAGCGATAACGAGTCCTCGGCGCATTATCGGTATCGCGCTCGGGGCAGACGCCACGTTTTCGGTGTCGGAGATGACGTTAGCCATAGGTGTGCCCTTCTGAGATTGTCTGTGCGCTGAACCTCTTGTGTGTCAGCTACTTCGGCATGTTTTGCAGAAAGAGGGATCGGCTGTGGTCCATCAGTCGGACCACTGCGGCGGCTGCGCCGTCCGGATCGCGGTCACGGATGGCCGCAAGCAGCTGCCGGTGTGGGTCGTCGTCGGTCCAAGGTCCGATGAACAGCTGTCGAGTCTCCTTGTCGGACTTACCTTGTGGGATGCTCATGGTGTCAGAGCGATCGAGACTGCGGTAGATGTCCGTGATCAGTTGGTTCCCGCTCGCTGCGAACATCTCCAGGTGGAAGTCGAGGTCGTACTCGACGGATTTGGCGACGTCGGGCTCAGCGTCTCGGCCATCCAAAGCCCGAGTCATTCGGTCGATGTCTTCGGGCAGGGCTCGTTCGGCTGCGAGTCGGGCGGCGTAGAGCTCCAAAGCTTCACGGGCTTCGAAGATTTCGAGCACGTTCTCCGCCGCTGCACGTCTTTGAAGTGCAATTTCGAGTTCTGAGCTCGCGCAGACGTAGGTTCCGTCTCCCGGGCGTGCTTCGAGGAGGCCGGCATGGACGAGGCCGCGAATGGCCTCCCGGACCGTATTGCGGCTCGCGCCGGTCATTTCGACAAGTTGATGCTCGCCGGGGATCTTCTCCCCTAATTCCCAGTTGCCAGAAGTGATCTGGGACCGCAGTTGTTCCGCGATCTGCACTGAAAGTGGGATGTTGCGTGCGGTGGGTGCGATACGGGAATCCGGCATGAGTCAAATGTAGGACATTTGGCGATTTGTGGATAGGTTTACCTTTGTGATCTAGGGCACTCGGGTTCGGATCGGCCTGGGCGGGGTACCGCCCTTCCGCATGTCTGCGTGCACGTGAGTGCTCCTGCCGACCGCGCACGGGGCAGTTGACTCGACTCGAAGGGCAACTGCGATCGATTCCTCACGGAACCTCATGCCTAGCAGACCCTCACGTGCGGGTCATTGCTGCGATTCCAGCGTCCATGCGGGCTGGTCGGTCACTTCCGGGCCGTCGTGCAGCACCCAAGCACACGGCTCGGAAATGTAGGTGGCAGCATCGGTGAACCAGTATGTTTCGTCGGGTGCCCAGCCCGCGATGACGCTCGCCGTCTCGGTATCGACCTCGATCGCGGTTCCTGCTGCCGCGAGGTATCCCGTCACGGTAAGGTGCACTCCCTCAAATCTTTCCGCGACCTGCACCCAGTCGGGGATGACCCACCTGCCTGATCGGCCGGTAGTCCGATACCAAACCTGCCGCGTTTCTGCGGTGACCTCGAGCGGGAACCGTCTGCACAGCTCCGACCAGGCTTGCGCGCTGTCGATCTCGTAGATGCGTGCGCCAGTCGGTGGCCGCAATGCTCGGACGACGACCCGTTCCCATCCCATGCTGTCTTCGACGAACCACAAGCCCGCCGGAGTCCCGTCGAACAGCGCCCTCGTCGAACCCTGAGTGGGTGGATTCGACCACCAATAACCTGACCAGTTCGCCGCGGGGTCCACCGGGCGGTCACGTTCAGCTCTCGCTTCCGATTCCAGGGTGCTCGTGCGCCACTCGCTGAGGAGTTGTTGCGCAGCAGGCACTTCGTCTGTGTCCGGAGATTCCTCACCTCTGCTCAGAATCGACCATTGGTCGGATGAGGCGAGCGAGGTTGACCACCACCGCGCGCATTCGGAGCCGGCGATGTGCTCGGCGACGCGTCGAAGCTCATCTCGCATAACTTCGGTGGCGACGAGGACGTCTTCTCCGTCGGGATCCTGCCAGTAACGCGCCGCATCGACCGCTTCTGCGAGGGCGGAGCGTAGATCGACGGCGGTGACGTCGGGGAGCGATATTTCCGTGAGGCTGCGCGCCACGCCCTCCGCGGTGACTATGGTCTGCCGGGCCTCTTCGGCGCCCGGGCCGAACAACACTTGGGAGGTTCCTTGTCCGATGTCGAGGTGATACGCCGCCCGGTGAGCGTTGATGCGGAACATGTCGTCGCCTGGCTCGGGACGCAGGGCGCGTTCGGCGTCGATCGCATACGCGAGCAGCATCCGGCGTCCGCGCGGGCCCGACAGCAAAATATCCGCAGTGAGCATCTGTTCTCCCGTTTTCTGGTTCAGATGACGGTAGCCGAGGTCGTTGAGACGGAGAACTTTCTCCTTTGATGTCGGAAATCCCGACGGTCCCGTCGCGCACGACATGATCGCCACACACTGCATTCGGCGGCGAAGGCGGACGGAAGGGAGCCCCAGGCTGCTGCCAGTCGCGTGAACGCCGCTTCTTTGGTGTGCGCGATCACTGCCGTCTTTGTGTAGCCGTGGTTTTCGTCGATCAGAGCTCTCTGTTTGCCTGTAGTGACTGCGAAATAGGTCGTATTGATTGCTGAGGCTGAACAATGGAGAGGGCTGAAAAGGTTGGGAGACAGGTGTTTTGGCGAGAGTGATCCGTGTGCCATCAGTACAGTCTCGACCGGAACCAGTGATCGAGGCTGATCATGTCGATCTGGTGCATGTCGAGACTCAGCTGGGCAGCAGCTTTCACCGCGTCGGCGCGGGGGATAGAGTTCTGGGGCAGAGTCCAGTTGGTCTCCCGCGCATGTTGCTCGAGAAGGTCGATGACTGTCCGCGGGACAGGCTCGTTGACGTGAAGTGTTGAGCCGTAGCGAAATTGCTGTTCTATCGACAACTCGTAGATGGATCGGGCGAGTAGGTCTACGTCGACTACCGACAGGACAGCGCTACCGCCGTCGATGATCGAGTCGAGGCGAGAGACAATTCGCGTCAGTGTCGGAAGAAACCATCTGTCGCCGGGTCCGTACACGAGATGCGGCCGGACGACCAGGCCTCCGGCGTCGCGCACGAACTTCTCGGCGAGAGCGCGCGTGCGACTGGCAGGTGAGAAGGGGCTGAGAGGTGCGCCGTTGACCGGCAAGTCTCGAAACGGTCCCGGCCCGTACACGGCCGCGGTACTGACGTAGAGCAAGCGTTCGACGCCGACGTCGGCGGCCATCGACGCAACGTTCTGTACGCCGTGTTGGTTGACGTGAACGCACTGTTGTTCGTCGTCGCCCACGTACGACACGCAGCAGATGACGGTCGACGCCTGACTCATTGCAACTCGTAGAGAAGCACTTTCGTTGATGTCGCCGATCACGGTGGCGATTCCTTCACGGCCGAACTGTTTGGCTGCGGTGGCCGTGCGAACGAAACCGATTGCAGCGTTTCCGTGGCGGGAAACCAGCTGTTTCATCACTGCCGAGCCGATGAAACCAGTGGCCCCGAGTACCAGAGTCGTCACGGTGTGTCCGTGTCGAGAGCGTTGCTGCGGGCTCTTTCGACGTATCGTTGAGATTCATTCCGTCGGCAACGAGAGCTGGGTAGATCATGCAGGAGCGTGCTGTCCTGACGCGCCAGGCCGTCATTTTGGGTGCTGCGAAGAGCTTCGAGAAGTTCGGGTACTCCGCCAGTTTGGGCACGATCTTGCAGCACGGGGGTGTGTCGAAGGGGGCGATGTATTTTCATTTCGCGTCCAAGGAGGAGCTTGCGCACGCGGTCATCGCAGCGCAGCACGGTATGGCGATGGAGGGTACCCGGCGGGTTGCTGCGCACTCCGACATCGCGGTCGAAACCCTGGTGCTCGTTTCGCAGGAGATGGCTCGGCAGCTTGTGACCGAGCCCATCGCGCGAGGTGGCATGCGGTTGACGATGGAGATCGGCAGTATTCAAGGCCCCATCGAACAGCCGTACCTCGATTGGATCGAGGCTATCAAGCAGGTGGCAACCCAAGCGGCCGAAGCCGGCGATATCGTCCCGGGCACCGATATCGACGCGTTGGCTCGATTTGTGGTGGGGTCGTTCACCGGAGTGCAGATTCTCTCGGAAATGCTGACGGGCAGAACCGATCTGTACGAGCGGTTGAGTCAGATGTGGAACCTGGTGCTGCCAACGATCGTCCGCGAGGACAAGTTGGCGCACGTCATGCAACTGGCGGCGCTTGCACCGAGAGAGTGGGAAGCACCGAGCGCTTGACGTGGAAGACGCGACGAGAAGAACGTGTTCGTTCCCTCTCATGATTGGTCCGCAACTGTAATTTCGAGTTCCGCGGTGGTTTCCAGTTCTTGAGTGAACCGAACTCGGTGCACATGGCCCGACGCGTCAAGGGGGATCGTTGACACCTCGCACGGCGTTTCCCATTCAGTGAACCTCGGAAAGACCGCCGAGAGTGAGGCGATCTTTGTTGCTGGGTTGCCGATGTGAAATCGGAGCGCTTGTCGGGCGGCCTCGAAAAGTATCATTCCTGGGATGTGGTCGACGGGGTGGTCGAAAAGGGAGTGGTTGCGCGGATCGGGAGCGCAGAACATCGCGTGCCGAGCAGGATCAGTGCTGATGAGCACATCTCCATCGGTTAGGCGTCCGACTCGCTCCGATCCGACCACCGCGGCTCCGGAAGGAAGGATGCGTCGGCTCGGGCGGTGGTCTTCTCGTCCTTGCCGAATTCGACGGTATCCCTCGGGGCTGACTCCTCGCGCAACAGCGTTGCATCTGGCGACGTGCCGGTTGCCCTCGCTGAGGATCCCCGATACTTCGACCCCCGAAACCGCTCCGTCGCGATGAGTGAGGTTGTCCACTGTCATCGAGAAACTCAACGGCTCCGCGACTGATTGCACGTCGAGCGCGTCCAGCATCTCGAAGCTGAACGTTTCCATGAGGAACTTGTAGTGCAGTGGAATCTCGTATCGGGTGTGGCACAGAAGCACCACTGCCTGTCGAAATGCTTCTGCCACCCCGAGCGGATCGTGTTGCTCGCTCGATACGTCGAATATCCGGTGCGAGACCGGGAGTTGCACAGCAACCTGGTACGCCGAGTCCGATTCGATCCGGTAGTCCGTCAAGAAAACCTCGGCAACAGCATGTCTGTGGACAAGATGCCGCGGCACTGTGCGTGTGTATTCCATTGATTGAATGCACCTTTCGATGTTCACTCGTGTCTTCGGTGTCGTGTAGGACCTAATATTCGACGTCCGGGCGCGTCATCGAATCGTCAAAATTGACGATCTTTTCGAAGGTCGAGTTCGATCAGGGGCGGCACCCCATCTCAGCGAGTGTGTCTGGGGCACTTCCTGCTAGAAGCGTCCGATCCGAAGTTCCAGTGGGTGTCTGCGTGCGTCGTGACCAGAGCGGCGGAGCATCGCGCATGCCTCCAGCTGGGAATGCACCCCCAGTTTTTGCAGGATGCTTCGGATGTGGGCGCGAACCGTGGTCGGTGCGATGTGGGCGGTTCGAGCAATCGAGTCGACATTCGAGCCTCCGTAGAGAAGGCCCACGATCTCGAACTCGCGATCGGTGAGACTGCTGATTCGTGCGAATTCTTCGGTGCGCAACCGGATGCGTTGTACGAGCGAGGACTTGTCGTGTGCAGACCGAGCGGAGTTGGGGTTGATCGCGGCCTGCAGCTCATCGAGCAGGGATGTGAATGGCAGTTGAGAGTTGAGCACGGCGTGGGCGCCCGCTGCGAGCCCCCGAATCATGGAGTTGCCGCTACTGAGATCGCCGACCAGGACCGATCCCTCGAGCGCGGAGAGCTCCTTCACCTGCCAATCGACGCCCCCGAGTGGTAGGAGAACGAGCGCTCTACCGTGATCGCTGGTGTGATGCCTTAACAGGCTCATGTCTGCGGTTTGTGGCTCTGAATAAGCCCTGGCGCTGATTCCGGCAGCGATTGCATTGGCGAACCCTTGATCGCTATGAGTGGTGTACAGGGTGACTGTGCTGGAGAGTGTCATAGCGACTACATCTCCGGTGGAGGTCCACTCCGCCCGCTCTCTTCGCTGCGAAACCAAAACCGTTGCTTTCAGCGTGGTTTCGTCAGCAGGTTAGCTATCGCAGTGACCTTTCCGCTGATGCGCACGAAGGTTACGGCGATATCGCAGTTGCCCGTCTTCCCATGGAAACTCGCGCGTTCGACACCTGATCGTGGACCTTCGAATTATGCTGGGGCGCTGAATATTTGGGCGATGAGTATCCCGTGTAGACGAGTCATTGGGCGTTCCGTCGACGACGTGAACAACTCTCCGGTGTCTCGAGGCATTCAGGCGTCTCGATCGAGTTCCGCGAGGCCGGTGCGTCGCACCTCAATGTTCCGTACGCGGCCGGGTCGAGATATTGACTGTTACCGTCAGTTGCACATACCCTGTTCATTGGCGCTGACCTTAGGGAACCCGGCCTGAACCGGCCGATCGTTCTCGGTCACTGCCGACGCCAGAAGTAGCTTCGCGACGACCGACGAAACGAGTTTCCTCATGACACAGCATGTCGACGTACTGATCATCGGCGCTGGCTTGTCCGGAATCGGCGCGGCTTGCCACCTCATTCGTGAGCAGACCGGAAGCACTTACGCGATCCTCGAACGCCGCGAGAACATCGGTGGCACCTGGGACCTGTTCAAGTATCCCGGCATCCGTTCGGATTCCGACATGCTCACCTTCGGATTCGGTTTCCGTCCGTGGATCGGAACCAAAGTGCTCGCAGACGGCGCCAGTATCCGTGACTACGTCGAGGAAACCGCCAAGGAATACGGCGTCACCGACCACATCAACTTCGGCCGCAAGGTCGTGGCAATGGACTTCGATCGCGCGACTGCACAGTGGTCCGTGACCGTCCTGGTCGAGGCGACGGGGGAGACCGAGACGTGGACCGCGAACGTCCTCGTCGGCGCCTGTGGTTACTACAACTACGACAAGGGATACCGCCCCGCCTTCCCCGGTGAGGACGACTTCCGCGGTCAGATCGTGCACCCGCAGCACTGGCCGGAGGATCTCGATTACACCGGAAAGAAGGTAGTGGTCATCGGTTCCGGTGCCACCGCGATCACCCTGATCCCGTCGATGGCCCCCACCGCCGGTCACGTCACCATGCTGCAGCGCTCGCCCACGTGGATCCAGGCGCTGCCGTCCGAGGACCCTGTTGCCAAGGGTCTCAAGCTTGCGCGCGTTCCCGACCAGATCGCTTACAAGATCGGTCGAGCCCGCAATATCGCACTGCAACGCGCCAGCTTTCAGCTCTCACGCACCAATCCGAAGCTGGCGAAGAAGCTGTTCCTCACCCAGATCCGCTTGCAACTCGGCAAGAACGTGGACCTGCGTCACTTCACCCCCAACTACAACCCGTGGGATCAGCGCCTGTGCGTGGTTCCCAACGGGGACCTGTTCAAGGTGCTCAAGAGCGGCAAGGCCGACATCGTCACCGACCGTATCGCCACGTTCACCGAGAAGGGCATCGTGACCGAGTCGGGCCGCGAAATCGAGGCCGACGTCATCGTCACGGCGACCGGCTTGAACGTACAGATCCTGGGCGGGGCGACCATGAGCATCGACGGCGAGCCCGTCAAGCTCAACGAGACGGTCGCCTACAAGAGCGTGCTCTACTCCGACATTCCGAACTTCCTGATGATCCTCGGCTACACCAACGCATCCTGGACGCTCAAGGCCGACCTGGCCGCGTCCTATCTGTGTCGCGTACTCAAGATCATGCGTAAGCGCGACTACACGACTTTCGAGGTTCACGCCGAACCTGAGGACTTCGCGGAAGAATCTCTCATGGGCGGAGCCCTGACCTCGGGCTACATCCAGCGCGGCGACGGAGAAATGCCGCGTCAGGGTGCCCGCGGCGCGTGGAAAGTGGTCAACAATTACTACCGCGACCGCAAGCTGATGCACGACGCCGAGATCGAAGACGGTGTGCTGCAGTTCAGCAAGGTCGATATTGCTGTCGTGCCTGATAGCAAGGTCGCCAGCGCATAGTCGGCTCCACCGGGGGATGGACCGGTCGCACCACCCAGACGTCGGTCCGACGTCTGGGAAGGCTGAACGTGACGCTGCAAGATGTCGGTATGGCGTGACTGCTCAGGCTGATTCTGTCCGCTTGACCCGCGCGTTATGCACAACCATCGGGACAGTTATTGCCAGGACCATCGCTATCACGAACACCGATATGAAGACCCAGGGGCGCGCTGCTTCGGACGCTCGCACGGTCAACACAGCTCCACTCGTAAGCAGGGGCATCCCTGCTGCCGCGAGTAGATCGACGTGCCGCGGGGCGACGGGAGGTCCGGCGAAGTATGGAACTCGAACCCCGGAGTTCTCCCGAAGCATCCGTCGCTCCGACATCGCGTAAGTGGTCGCGCCGACTACGAAAATGGCCAGTCCGAGTACGACAAGACCAATTCCCGTTCGGGTGGTGAGCGCGGCAAACATGAACACCGATGTCACTGCCGGATAGAGCACCACCATCTTCCAGAGTGGAGTCTTGATCCGCGTGTCGACTGCAACACTGACCGGGCGCATCGGTTCGAGTTGCTCCATCAGCTCAGCGTGCCATGCGCCGCTCGGGAAACAAACTGCCTGTGCCGTTTCTGGCAGACTCCGGCTGCCTGGCCTGGATGTCGGGACCCCTCACTACGATTCTCATCGTGACCGATTACGACGATCTCGACATGTTCGGTGGCCTCGACGCCTCCTCCCTGCCGCTCCGCCAGCAGCAGATTCTGATGACCATCCGGGATCTCGTGGCTGCCAACGGGTGCACGCCGAGCACACGGCAGATCGGAGACGCGGTTGGTCTGCGCTCGACGTCGACGGTGTCCAAGCACCTCAAGAGTCTCGAAGAGAAGGGCTTCCTCCGTAGGGGAGCGGCCATGGCTCGGCAGTTGGACGTGCGGCCGTTCCTCGTAGGCGCGAAGGAACAGTCGTCGTCGAATACGGTGACGGTTCCGGTCGTCGGTGACATCGCGGCCGGCGCGCCGATCCTCGCGGAGGAGCACGCCGACGAGGTGCTTGCGCTTCCTCGCGAGCTCGTCGGCTCCGGCACGGTGTTCGGACTTCGGGTGCGTGGTGAGTCGATGGTCGACGCAGCGATCTGTGACGGTGACGTTGTCGTGGTGCGCCGCCAGGACGAAGCTCATTCCGGTGAGATCGTCGCCGCGATGATCGACGGCGAGGCCACGGTGAAGGTGCTCCGGCGTCGCGACGGTCACGTGTACCTCGAGCCTCGCAATCCCGCGTACAGCGTCATCGACGGCGATCGCGCGGTCATCCTGGGCAAAGTTGTTTCCGTGATGCGCCGTATCTGAGAGGTGTCCGGTCTCAACGACGTCTGGCGCGGGGACCGCCGTATTCCTCATCGGTGACTTTGTCGCCCCATGTAGTTTCGGTGCCTCCGTCGCCGGGTCCTTCCCACAGTGCGAGGTGGCTCATGAAACGGTCGGGTGCCGCGCCGTGCCAGTGTTCCTCTCCCGCTGGGGTGTAGACGGTCTCACCCGGGTGGACTTCGACGATCTCGCCGCCGCGAGCTTGAACCAGCGCGGTCCCGGAGACGATGTGGAGGGTCTGTCCGAGGGCGTGGGAATGCCAGTCGGTTCGCGCGCACGGTGCAAAGCGAACCATGTTGGCGCGCATCCTCGACGGCTCCTGGCCGGCGTAGATGACGTCCCACCAGACGTCGCCGGTGAACCAGTCGCTGGGTGCTTTGCTGGTGGGCTGGGGCTTCAAGATTTCCATGAGGTCTCCTCGGAATCGAAAGGGGCGGTTCAGTTCTGCGTCAGCGGAACAAGTCGAATGGTGTTGGGTGCGGCGGCGCGGCCGGTGACGGAGCCGACGATCTGCGGGCCGTAGCGGTCGTACTTGGTGTGATAGGCGGAGTCGATCGACGAGTGGGCATCCGGTGCGGCGGACTCGAACGCCACGTCCCGCTCGATTCCACCTGCTCGGATTCGGCCCGTTCCACTTGCGGTTGCTCGGACGAACCACGGGTTGTCGGTTCCGTAGGCCGAGCGAACGTACAGTTGGTTGTCGGTACGGACAACCCAAATCGTGACGTACGGCCTTGCGGTTCCGTCTCGGCGGTACGAGGAGACCTGCAACTCCTCGGCGTCGCCGATCTTGGTCAGTTCAGCCTCGGTCCACGAGTGCGACATCTCGGCTTCCTTTCTCCTGGTCGAATTGCTTTGCGGTACTTCGCGTTCTCGTAGCCGGGACGATCAGTGCGAGGACGATGACGAGACAAGCGGCGAGCAGGGCGGTGCCTGCGGTGAGAGCCGTTGATACGTGATCGGTGAGTGCCGTTGTAGCGTCGTCGGCAGAGGATCCGGCGCCCGCGGAGACTGCGACGAGGGTGCCGAGTCCGAGAGCACTGCCCAGTTGATGTGCAGTGTTGACCAATCCTGATGCGGCACCGGCATCTTCGGCCTGTACCCCGGAGATGCCGGCAGAAGTCAGTGGGGCGAAAGCCAACCCCTGTCCGGCGCCGATCAAGATCATCGGAAGTGCTATCGCAGTGAGGTACGTGCTGCCGGGATGGACCAGACTGAGCCACGCCATCCCGGCTAGGGTGACGGCAATGCCAACCGACAGAATTGCGGAATTTCCGAATCGCGGTGTCAGTCGCGGAATAAGCATCGCCACAGCAAAATTGACGATCGTCATCGGGAAGAAGGCGATGCCTGCTTGGAACGCGCTGAAGCCCATGACGCCTTGGAGTAGCTGAGTCGTGAAGTAGAAGAATCCGATCATGGCACCCAGATAGAGCATTCGGGCGGCGTACGCCCCGGATCGCTCCCGGCTACGGAACAACCTCAGTGGCATGATCGGCTGCTCCGCTCTCGCTTCGTTGAGGAAGAGCAAGGTCAGTAGTATCGCCCCGGCCGCCAGTGTCGCAACGGTGATCGGAGAGGTCCACCCCGCTTCGGCCGAGTTGACGGTGCCGAAGACGAGCGCGGTCATCCCGAGTGTGGCGAGAACAGCGCCGGTCACATCGAAACGTCCGGAGTTGGGCTCGGTTTCCGGAATGAACCGGGGAGCGAGAGCGATCATCGCGATACCGATCGGAACGTTGATGAAAAAGCCTGCGCGCCAAGACACCCAGTCGGCAAGGGCGCCGCCGATCACGAGTCCGAGGCTGGCGCCTATTCCCGCAGCAGCGCCGTACCAGGCAACAGCGCGCGTTCGCTCCGGGCCGGGCGGGAAACTGGCGGTCAGCAGTGACAGCGACGCCGGGGCGACCACTGCTGCTCCGACGCCTTGGAGAGCGCGCGCTGCGATGAGCCACCAACCGTTCGGCGCGACCCCGACGAGAAACGACGCAATCGCGAAAATCGCGAGACCGGCCACGAATACGCGACGACGGCCGAAGATGTCCCCGAGACGAGCACCCAGCAGGAGAAGCCCGCCGAACACCAGGGTGTAGGCGTCCTGGACCCAGGACAGCCCGGTTGCCGAGTAACCCATGCTGCTTTGGATGCTGGGTAGCCCGGTGAAGATGATCGAATTGTCGAGCAGGATCATGAAATAGCTGATCAGAATGATCGCCAGGATCGCGGTGGGATTGATGCGACCGGCAACAGGACGGGTGGCAATGTGGGTCACGCGCATCTTCTTCGCAAGTGGTGGACTTTCGCAAGTGGTGGACTACGGGCGGACGAGGACCTTCAACGATTCACGGGAGTCCATGGCTCGGTAGCCTTCCGCTACGTCGTCGAGTCCGACGGTGTGGTCGAAGACCTTGCCCGGCTCGATCTTTCCATCGAGCACATCCGGCATCAGCTCTTCGATGTACGCGCGCACCGGGGCCGGTCCACCGGTGAGTGTGATGTTGGGTCCGAAGAGTGTCCCGAATCCGATTGGAGCTTCTTCGTATTGTGGTACCCCGACTCGGCTGATGACGCCGCCCGGTCGGACAACTCCGAGCGACTGCTCGTAGGCAGGCATGTGACCTACCGCTTCGAGGACGACATGAGTGCCGTCGCCTCCGGTCAGTTCGCGGACTTTCTCGATGCCCTCATCTCCACGTTCGGCAACCACGTCGGTGGCTCCGAACTCGAGACCGAGATCCGTGCGGGTCTTGTGGCGCCCCATGAGGATGATGCGCTCGGCGCCGAGGCGTTTGGCGGAGAGCACTGCCATCAGCCCCACGGCTCCATCGCCGATGACCGTGACCGTCGTGCGTTGGTTGACGCCACCCTTGACCGCCGCGTGATAGCCGGTGCCGAAGACGTCGGAGAGTGTGAGCAGTGACGGTAGGAGTTCGGAATCCTCACCGACCGGCGCCTTGACCAGGGTGCCGTCTGCCAACGGCACTCGGATGGCCTCTGCCTGACCGCCTCCGATCCCGTTTCCGGCCCAGAATCCACCGTGTCGGCAAGACGTCTGCAAGCCTTCGCGGCAGAAGTCGCACGTCCCGTCGGACCAGGCGAAGGGGGCGATGACGAAGTCGCCCTTCTTCAACGTGGACACCTCGCGACCGGTCTCTTCGACCACTCCGACAAATTCGTGGCCCATCGGGGAACCACCGGGCGTGGCCGGCATGTTGTGGTAAGGGTGCAGATCAGAGCCGCAAACGCACGCCCTGACGACCCGCACGATCGCGTCCGTCGGCTGCTGCAGTGCCGGATCGGGCACGGTCTCGACTCGAACGTCTCCGGCGCCGTACATGATGGTTGCTCGCATGGTGTCCCCTCTTGCTTCTGGTGTCGCGTGCTTCGAAGTCGACGTTTCGGCGTGGACCGGTCGACTGCAATCAGTCAACGCCGCGCCTCGCGGGCGCGGGAGTGTCTGTTGTTCCAGGTAACGGCAGTACCTCCCTCGGTCTTCTCCGCTCGAGTAACGTGAACTGCATGGACAACCGAGCCGAGATCCGCGAATTCCTCAGCTCCCGTCGTGCTCGCATCACACCCGAGCAGGCAGGGCTGCCGGCCTACGGCGGGAACCGTCGCGTCAAGGGGTTGCGCCGTGAGGAAGTCGCTCTGCTCGCCGGTGTGAGCATCGACTACTACGTGCGCATGGAACGCGGAAATCTGGCGGGAGCGTCGGACTCGGTGCTCGAAAGCCTTTCCCGAGCACTGCAACTCGACGAAGCCGAAACTGCCCATTTGTACGACCTCGCGAAGGCCGCCAGTGCAGGCGCACCGAGTAGAAAGCGGCCCGCCCCCAAGGGCGTGAGCCCGGCGATTCAGCAGATACTCGACGCCATCACCGACGCGCCGGCGTGGGTACGTAATGCCAGGCACGACATGCTGGCGGCCAATCGTATGGCGCGCGCGTTGTATTCGCCGGTGTTGGCCGATCCACGTAGGCCGGCGAACAACGCCCGGTTCGTGTACCTGGACCCGGCATCGCAGGACTTCTTCGTGGATTGGGAGCGCGCGGCAGACGACATCGCCGCGATGCTCCGCTCGGAAGCGGGGCGCAATCCTCATGACAAGGCGTTGACCGAGCTCATCGGTGAACTTGCCACTCGCAGTGAGGTATTCCGCACCCGGTGGGCGAAACACAATGTGCGCTTTCATCGGACGGGATTCAAGAAGGTTCGTCACCCCGTCGTCGGAGACCTGGAGCTGAACTTCGAGGCGATGGAACTGCCGTCCAATCCCGGGCTGACACTGCTGGTCTACACCGCGGCGCCGGGGACGCCCACGGCTGACGCACTCAAACTCTTGGCGAGTTGGGCGGCAACCCAGGATCAGCTGGATCCGGCGAACGACAGCGAAGCGGCGCTCTGAATTCGATCGGCAGGTAGTCGTGCCGATTCAGCTCAGATGCGTTACTGCCCAAGCTACCTGGTCTCCACCTCGTCGTTTCGCCCGATACATCGCGTTGTCGGCATCGGCAAGAATCCGATCGATGGTTCCCGAAGCGTCCGGGATTGTCGAGGACAGCCACACGCTGGCTCCGACGCTCACGGAAATCGACTGCCGGCCGGCGGGCCGCGATATCGAATTGTGAATGTCCACCACGGTTTGTTCGATGCGACGTGGCTCCACGGGCATGAGAATCACGAACTCGTCGCCGCCAGTCCGCGCAACCAGTCCGACCTCTCCGACCACCGAGTTCAGGCGCCGGCCGACTGTCACCAGCATCCGATCGCCTTCCGCGTGACCCAGTTTGTCGTTGACGCTCTTGAACGAATCGACATCGATCACCACCGCAAGGACTACGTGTCCTTGGAGTTCGCCGACACCGAACAACTGTTGCCAGACATTGTGCAGCCCACGTCGATTCAGGGCAGCGGTGAGTGGATCACGCCAAGAGTGTCGTGCGTCGTCGGTCAAATACAGGACGAGGAAATGCACGGTCATCGAAGCTGAAGCGATAACACACCCGATGACGAATCCAGTGGACACCGACAGCGAAGAGTCGGTATCCGGATCGGTTACAGCTCGAATTGTCAGTAGCGCAACGACGAACAGCGCGCCGGTGATCTGTGCGGTGACTATTCGAGGGCTGTGGAATACCGACGAATAGTTCGCGACGACCACGAACAGGACGGTGCCGGTCAATGCCAGGAAGCTCGATTGGATTCCGGCGAGAAGTATCAAGGACAAGCAGATATTGGTGAGCGAAACGAAACGAACGGATTGATGGTGACTCGGCCAAGACCGTCCGAGTGACCAGCGAATCATGCAGTAGAGCGCGATCATGCATGCTGCGCCCGCCGCGAGCCGTTCAGGGAGCTCGGTTGCGCCACCCTTCACGAATTGAGCCAGTACGGCGAGTGCCACGAACACAGCACACCAAAAGGTGACGACCACCCTGGCTGTCCCCAACATCGATCGAGCAGCCAGGAACCTCGGGAACCATTCGCCGTCGTACGCAAGAGACCACCAGCGACTCAACAGTCCCGTTGTTTGACGAATGTTCTGCCCCAACCCCGCAGCGCCACTGACTCCCATGAAACCCCCTCCGAGATCTTGCGAAAATTCCCGGAAGATTCTTCGTCAAGATTTGATCCCCGAACAAGGTACCCGATAGTTGAACGATGGATTGCCGTCTCGTGGGGTGTGGGCTGCTCTAGGATGTGATCGGTGTGGTCAGGATCTTTCTGAGTGCCGGAAGGTCCAGGGTTGCAGCAAGATCTGCAATAGTGACCCCCGACAGTGATGCGCGCCAGGCTTTTTCGGCGTCGGCCATGACCTTGGCGATTCCGCAGGCGGAACGGCACTGTTCCGGTGGGGCGGCGAGGATTCCTTGCTGTCGAATCTCCGTGCACCGGAACGCAGGTTCGGTGCCGTCAACGGCCTGTACGACGTCGAGAACGGTGATCTTCTCGGGAGCCCGGGTGAGAACGTACCCGCCGTCTCGGCCCTCGGTCGGATTGACCAGACCGGCATGCGCGAGCGCTCGCAGATGCTTCGCCAGGTATGTCTTCGACACCCCGTGAAGTTCGGCGAGTCTGGCTGTGGGTACCGGCCCTTCGGACTGGCTCAGAACCACGCAGCAGTGGAGTGACCACTCCACGCCTCCGGAAAGCTTCATGATTGGACTCTATCGACGCCGCGGAAAGCGGTGCGGGCCGGACGTCGCTCGAGTTGTCGACGTCAGGCCTTCTCGGCAAGCCACGCGTCGTATGTTGTCGGCGCGATCCATGCATCTGCACCGGGTGTCGGGGTCAGTGCCGAGTTGTCGAGTTTCGCGCCGAAGTAGCCGGCTTCGGGATCGGAGATAACCGAACGCTTGTCGCCGGTGACGAGGAACAAGCGCCGGACCAGTTCGTCGATGCCCAGCGGTTCGGGTCCGGCAATCTCGACCGTGCCGTTTTGCGGCGCGCCGGTCACTACCTCGGCGACGTGGGACACGACGTCTCGAGACGCGATGGGTTGCAGATGTCCCGGCGTTGCGTGGACGGCGCCGTCGGTGGTTCCCGCGTCGGCGATTCCGGCGACGAACTCGAAGAATTGGGTCGATCGGACGATCGTGTAGGGGGTCGGGCCCGCTTTGACCAGGTCTTCCTGGGCGACCTTGGCTCGCATGTACCCGGAATCGGGCAGTCGATCGGCACCCACGATGGACAGGATGACGTGGTGCCCGACGCCTGCCTTCTCTTCCGCGGCGAGGATGTGGCCGGTTCCGTCGCGGAAGAAGGCCAAGACGTCGTCGTCCGACCACGACGGGGAATTGGTCAGATCCACGACGACGTCGGCACCCTCGACTGCCTCGGCGATACCTGCGCCGGTGGTGATGTCGATCCCGTCGCCGCGACCGAGCGCCTTCACGTCGTGCCCGGCGTCAGCGAGCTTGGCGGCGACCTGGCTTCCGATGAGTCCGCTTCCGAAAATGACGATCTTCATGTTTTCTCCTTTACTCGGATAAGTCGTGTCCAAGTATACTCGGCCACTACTTATCCAAGTCAAGGGTTGCCCGGTCAGTCGAAGAGTTCGGCGGCCAGTGCTTCGTAGGTCGCGATCGGATCACCTTCGGCGGGAAGTGCTTGGATCGCAACGTGATCGGCACCCGCCGCGACATGCTCCCGAAGTCGATCCGCGATGGACTTCGCGGTACCCCGCGCAACCAGGGCGTCGATGACGCGATCGTTCCCCTCGTTGGCCAACTCTTCGGGCGCAAAACCGAGGCGCTCGAGATTGCTCGTGTAGTTGCGCAGATACAGATACGGGTTGGCGACGGCGAGGCGACCGATTGCTCTGGCCTTCTCCGGATCGGTTTCCAGGACAACCTTGTGCTCGGGGGCCAGGATCTTCGAAGGGCCGAGGATTTCGCGAGCTTCGGCCGTGTGTTCGGGGGTGGTCAGGTACGGATGCGCGCCGGCGGCGCGAGCGGCGGACAGTTTCAACACCTTCGGCCCCAGTGCGGCGAGGACGCGCCGCGATTCCGGGACCTGGGCCGCGTCGAGTTCGTCGAGGTACGACACGAGTGAGGCGTACGGCTTGGTGTAGTCGCCGGTCGCCTCCGGATGTCCGACGCCTACGCCGAGCAGGAATCGCCCCGGGTGCGCGGCTTCGAGTCGGTGATAGGACTCCGCCACCTCAGCCGCAGGTGAGGACCAGATGTTGACGATTCCGGTTGCCACGGTGATGTGCTCGGTCGCGTCGAGAAGTTTCTCGGCGATCCGTAGATCGGCGCGTGGGGAGCCGCCGATCCAGATGGTGCCGAAACCGAGTTTCTCGATCGCAGTTCCCAGCTCGGGCGGCAAACCAGCCGCTCCTCGCCAGATTCCGTAGGTGCCCAGGTCAGGTGTTTTCGTAGTCTCCGTCACAGCGGGTGCAACTCGGCTGCTGCCGGGATCTATTCCTTCCGTCGTCATTTGCCCGGCGCGCGGTAGTCGGTCGGTCGCTTGACTGCCTCGTCGATCTGCTCCGGCGTGAGCAGTGTGATCGACTCCGAGCGTGCTGCACCTGCCGCAGCCGTGCGAATGCTCAATGCGGCTGCCGCGACGTCGTCCGGCAGGTTGCCGATCACGAACATGTCGTGACCGCCCAGTGCGAAGTGGCAGGATTCGACAGTGCCACCGATGCTTTCGACCATTCGCGTTATCGCGTCGCGCCGCGCAGTGCCTCCCTCCTGCTGTAGACCGGCGGCGCCGGAGGGTGAGTACGTCACTTGCCAGAGGTATTTCGGCATTTCCACTCCTAGCTCGGGATGGGTACTTCGATCGTGTACCCGTAGGGCGCTCGGTGGCAATGGGTAGGGGACAATCACGGCATGGTTGGAACTCCGGTGATCGTGACTATCGTGTCCGTGTGTGTAGGTTTTGTGATCTTCATGCTCGCTGCCAGTGGTGCACGCGGAAAGTGGGACCGTCGCCTCGTGATCGCGTTGTTCATCGGTGCGGTGGTGTGCCTGACCGTCGTACCGGTATCCGTCGCGCTCAGCGCCGGAGTTTGAAACACGGAGTGCCAAAACGCTCGAGTGCCGCTTAGTCTGAATCGATGACAGATATTCGGGTAGGTATCTCCGGGTGGACGTATCCCGCGTGGCGCGGAGATTTCTATCCGAAAGGTCTTGCTCACCGCAAAGAATTGTCTTATGCCGCAGAGAGATTGACGTCGATTGAGATCAACGGCTCGTTCTACGCGCTGCAGAAGCCGGAAAGCTACACCAAATGGCGCAGCGAAACTCTCGAAGATTTTGTGTTCGCGATCAAGGGCGGCCGGTACATCACACACATGAAACGGCTGCTCGACGCCCGTGACGGACTCGCCAACTTCTTTGCCGCCGGAACACTCGCCCTCGGCCCCAAGCTCGGGCCGATTCTGTGGCAACTACCTCCGACGCTGCAGTTCGAATCGCAGCGATTGGCCGACTTCTTCGACGGTCTTCCCCGTACCACGCAGGCTGCAGCCGATCTGGCAGCACAGCACGACGACAAACTCACCGAAGACCGAGTGTTCGCCCAGACCGAGAGGGACGTGCCGATTCGCTACGCGGTGGAAGCGCGGCACGCCAGCTTCGAGACCGACGAAGCCGTGGACCTGATGCGCGAGCACTCCATCGGTTTTGTCGTCGCAGACACAGCCGGCAGGTATCCCCGCATCACCACTCCTACTGCCGATTTTGTCTATGTGCGGATGCACGGGGACAAGGAACTGTATGCGAGTGGTTACACCGACGAAGCTCTGGACAAGTGGTCCAAGCGCTTTCGGGATTGGATGGACGAGGGCCTCGACGTGTACGTCTACTTCGACAACGACATGAAAGGCTTTGCGCCGCACAACGCAATGTCCTTGTTGGAGCGGCTGCGCTGACGGATCGCCTGGCCTGTCGGTGGGATGTGGAAGGCTTCCGCATGAACACGAGGACCGAGGAGATACCACGATGACGCCAGAACAGCGGACGCCAGAACAGAGCTGGCCGACGCATTGGCCGAAGGTCGCCCGTGACATCGCCGATGCCACGGCCGACGCACTCGCCGCGGTGCGGGCGGCAAATCGTGACGGACTACTCGTGGCTGTCGAGGAACTGCGCGGGCTCTCGTTCGAGCAGGTCAGCTCGGTTCACGCGGCGATCGTGCGCGAATTGCTCGAGGACACGCATCCGGACGGCTTGTCCAGCGAGGACGTGCAGGATGCGCTCACCGCCTGCGCCAAGTCCACGATCGTGTGGCTGCCGGATCTGGACGTGCAGGCGCTCGCTGCGGTCTACACCGGGGCGCTCGGGATTTCGGATCTGGAAGACGATTCGTTCCGCATCGGGCACGGCGCGTACCTGCGTTCGGCGGTTCTGGTCATCGGGAGTTTGTCGACCGGAGTGAAGAAAGCTCAGAGCGCGTACATTATTCGTGCAATCGACGAAATCGCACGTGCTCAGACCATCGAGATGCCCTGAGCGTCAGTTCGTAAATCGAATTAGGCTGAGGTCATGTCCAAGATCGCCAGCGCAGATCGTGTGTCGTTTGCCGAACTCCTCGAGTTCATCAGGCCGCGCCATCGGGCCACGTTCGTCACGGTGAAGAGATCCGGCGAGCTGCAGATCTCTCCGGTGACGTGCGGGGTCGACGACGAGGGTCGGATCGTCATCTCCACGTACCCGGAACGGGCCAAGGCCGCGAATGTCCGCCGCACCCCGGCGGTGTCTCTGTGTATCCACTCCGACGAGTGGAATGGCCCGTACGTCCAGGTGAACGGAACCGCGGAGTTGATCGACCTCCCGGACTCGGTGGAACCGTTGGTCGACTACTACCGATCCATCGCCGGTGATCATCCGGACTGGGACGAGTACCGCGAAGCCATGCGCAAGCAGGGTAAGAGCCTGATCCGCGTCACCGTCGACTCCTGGGGTCCGATCGCAACAGGCGGGTTTCCGCCCGGACGCTGACGCTATCGAGTAGGCGGCGAGAGTTCGACTACATGCGCGTCTTTGGCGGCCAGCGGCTCTTTGCAGTGCGCGCACACAACTTGGGCGTGCAGGATCTCACCGCAACGGTGTTCGACGACGGTTGGCGGTGGACCCGTCGTCGCAAAGGCGTCCCCCCATTCCATGAGCGCCATCAGAATGGGATAGAGCGCCTTCCCTGATTCGGTGGCGACGTATTCGTAGCGCGGTGGATGGTCTTCGTAGCGTCGCTTCGTGAGGACGTCGGCGTCGACAAGGGTGCGTAGACGCGCGGCGAGGATGTCGCGGCTCGCACCCGTGCCCGCGGCGATCTCGTCGAACCGTCGTTGCCCGAGGACGATTTCTCGGAGCACCAACAGTGACCACTTCTCGCCGACGACCTCCAAGGCGTTGGCGATGGAGCAGTTGCGTCCTTTTGTCGCCGTCATCTCTGGGCCCCTGTTAGTTGGAAATGTTAGTTGGGAATTCCAACTTAGCACTTGACGGCATGTATTCGAGGGCGGAAGGTAGGTCGAGAAATCCAACGGAGCAGATGAGGGGTCGTCATGACGGAATTGAATCTCGAGGCAGCAAGCGGATTCGTCAGCGCTGCCGGATTGCAACTGGACGAGGTGTCCGGCACGAAGGTTGTCGGGCACATCGATCTGTCCGAGGCACACCACACTCCGTGGGGCGTTGTCCACGGCGGCGTTTACACGACTGCCGTCGAGTCGGCCGCGAGCATCGGGGCGAGTACCGCAGTGGCGGACCGTGGCGAATTTGCCGTCGGAGTGCACAACGGAACGGATTTCCTGCGGGCGCGTACGGGTGGGCGCGTGGACGTCGTGGCTGTGCCGATACAGCAGGGACGCGTTCAGCAGTTGTGGTCGGTGGTCATCACCGATCCGGAATCGGGGAAAGAGGTGGCGCGCGGTCAGGTGCGCTTGCAGAACGTGCCGCTGCCGAAGTAGGTCAGTCCCAGATCCCCGAGTCGATGTTGAGTGAGATGCGTTTGAGCAGTGCCGTCAGTTGGGCACGTTCGTCCTCGTCGAGTCCGGTGAGTACTTGACGGTCTCGCTCGACGCGTCGGGGAAACTCTGCCTCGACCAATGCGCGACCGGCATCGGTGAGTTGAAGCAGAACCACTCGTCCGTCGTGTTCGAAGCGCTGACGCTCGACAAAGCCCAGCTTGGCCAGGCGGTCTGCGTGTTTTGTGGTGGCGGCGCCGCTGACCATCGTGACGGCGGTGACTTCGCTCGCCCGCAGGGGACGGTCACTGCGAGCGAGTGCACTCATCACGTCGAATTCGGCGCGAGAGACCCCGCTGGACGCCAGTGCGCGGTCGAGCTGGTGAAGAGACTGCGCGTTGATGCGGGCGATCCGGCCCATCACTTCGACGGGGGCGGTGTCGAACTCCGGGTAGGCGCGCTTCCATTCGCGACGGACTTTGTCGATGAAGTCGTCTTCGGATCTGTTCGCCGCGCCCATGGCCCCATCTTAGCGACAGATTTCACATTACTTCACAAGTAATTTACTAGTGAAATAAATGTATGCTGGGTGGGTGAGCCGAACCGAAACCGCAGCCAGGACGCCCAGCCGTCTCACTCATTCGAGTGAAGCCATTGCACATACCGTCTCCGGGGCGACGTGGCGAGCGGCTTTTCGCGTCGGATCTGCCGACGCGACCATCGCCCCCGCGATCAGGGTCGGGCTCGCCACCGCCGTAGTCCTCGTGGTCGGCGGACTGCTCGGGCATCGGGAATTGGCCGGCTTCGCGGCCTTGGGCGCGCTGTGCGCCGCGTTCGGCAGGTACGAGCCGTATCCACGGTTGGCCGGCAAGCTGGCAATGGTGGGTGCTGCACTGGTGGTTTCGATTGCCTTCGGCGGCGCCATGGGTGTCGCGGGCGTTCCGATGTGGTTGCAGATCGGCATCCTCTCTTTGCTTGCGGGTGCGTCGTACTGCTTCATGTCGGGCTTCCGGATCACCGGACCAGGGCCCGTCATCCTCGTCTTCGCGGCGACCGGTGCAGCCGGATATGCCTCCAGCGTTGATGATTTGGCGCGGTTGGTCACTGCCGGTGCGCTCGGAGTTCTGGTCGGTTGGGCGGCCGCGATGCTCCCAGCGCTCGTACTGCCGATGGGACCTGCCCGCCTGGCAGTTGCCCGTGCAGTCTCTGCGGTGGGGCGTCTCGAACAGTCCGGAGCAGGCGGAGTGGAACCGGCGCTCGGATCGATTGCCAACGCCCGCTTGGTTATTGCGTCGAGTGGCCGGATCAAGTCGACCGTCGATCACGGACGCGAACTGGTGGCGGTGCTCGACGAAGCGGAAGCGGCAGTTCAGGAGTGGCAGTTGCACGGCGACGCCACCCTGATTCGCAGCATTGCTCGGCACGAGAAGGAGCTTCGGAAGCTCAAGCGTTCCAGCATGATCGAACACGATCTCGCACCGGCAAAGAACCTGGCCGCGCCCGAAGGCTATTTTCTCGAAGGATTGAATCGGCTGTATTCGCGCCCGGTGCGGATGAATGCTCTCCGCATCGTGGCAGCGTCGGCTCTGGCCGGTTGGCTCGCGGCGGGAGCCGGGTTGGAGCATCCGCTCTGGGCGTCGATGGGTGCCATCGCCGCGATGCAGGGGCTGAACTACAAGCAGACCGTCCAGCGTGGGATTCAGCGGTTGGTGGGAAATGTCGGTGGCGCCGTCGTCGCTGCTGCTCTCATCGCATTGACGCTCGGCTACTGGCAAGCGGTTGCCGTGGTCGTGATTCTGCAGACTGCTGCTGAGCTGCTCGTGATCAAGAACTATGCACTGACATCACTGGCCGTCACCCCGATGGCACTGCTCCTCATCGGTTTCAGTGCTCCGATCGGGACCGAAGCGGCAGTGGCTCGCGTCGCGGACACTCTCATCGGCGTGGTGATCGGAGTTGTCGTCGCCGCTGTGACGATCAGTCGATCGGATCGCCACCACGTCACCGTGTAACCGGTTCTGCCGTGTTTCCGGTACTGCCGTGTTTCCGGTACTGCTGTGTTTCCGGTACTGCGTAGGCTCCTGCAGGTGGAGGACAGCACGCCGGTCGACGGCCGGAAACTGCGTTACCAGCATCGCCGTGCCGAATTGCTCGAGCAGGTAACCGCGTACGTCACGGCGAACGGCGTCGGTGAACTGTCCATGCGGCCATTGGCCAAGGATCTGGGGATCAGTCATGCGACACTCATCCATCATTTCGGTTCGAAGGAACAACTGCTCACTGAAGTAGTTGCCACCCTGCGAGACAGCTCTTCTCTCGACATCTCTTCCGGGACCGACATCGTCGAGATGTTGACGAGTTACTGGAATGGGCGCACATCAGCGGAATCGTTGCCGAACTTTCGCTTGATGTTCGAGATCTACGGACAGGCGTTGTTGCATCCGGAGCGGTATCGCGAGTTTCTCGACCATGTGGTGGGGGACTGGTTGGGTGGTTTGGCGGAAGCTGCGCTCGCGCACGGATGTCCACCCGATCGCGCTGATCGCTACGCGACGATCGTGTTGGCGCAGATTCGCGGGTTGACGCTCGATCTGGTGACCACCGGTGACCGCGTCAGAATCGACGCGGCGTTCGCCGAATTCGCGGCCGCGATGGGCGCTCTGGCCAGCTCCTGGAAGGCGATCTGACGCTCCGAATGCCGTGACGCTTCAGGCGATCTGCTCGAACAGGGACACGATGATCCCTTCAGGCCCCCGGACGTAGGCCATGCGCACGCTGTTCTCGTACTCGCCGATCCCGCCGATGAGTCCGTAACCGTCCGCAGCCACCGCGTCGACCGCAACCTGGAGATCGCCCACCTCGAAAGACACGTTGCGTATCCCGATCTCGTTGGCCATCGGAGCGGGCGATCCGGGTACGTGCTCGGGCGTGACGAAGGACGAGAGCTCGAGCCGTGATCCTTCGCCCGGCGGGCGCAGCATGGCGATTTCGCACTTGGCTCCAGGGATACCGCAGACGGTTTCCACGAACTCACCCTCCACGGATCCGGTGCCCTCCACCTCGAGACCCAGACCGACGAAGAATGCCGTCGCTGATTCGAGGTCCGCGACGGTGATGCCAATGTGGTCGAAACGCTGTACGTGTGCCATGGACACATCCTCCTACTGTTTTTTCGTGCGGTTCGATGCTAGGTCGGAGTTGGGGCCGGAATCTCGACATATACGTTTCACGAAGCTGCAAGATTTTGCTTGACCGATCGGTTAAACAAAATCTACGATAACGTCCAACGAGGTCGCCCACCGCACGAACCGGAGTCGTCAGACGTGAAATTCCAGTCGAAGTCGTTTGCCCGCATATCCATCGCAGCCCTCTGTGCTGCAACGATCGGCTCCGCCGTTGCTGCGCCCATCGCGTCCGCACAGGCACCGAGCGCGTCGCAAGCCACCGGCACTGTGGTGTCGAGTGAGCCGCTACCGAAAGATCTGTGGATTCCGGGTACCGCCGATGCCAAGCGATTCACGTACTGGACCATCGGTTCCAACGGCGGGCCTGCGCTGAGCAGTGGCGCGTACTACGTCCCGGCCGGCCCGGCACCGGAAGGTGGTTGGCCCGTCATCGCGTGGGCGCACGGCACCACGGGACTCGACGATTCCTGTGCCCCTTCGCTGGTCGGGCCTGGCCTGCCCGAGCGCGACTACCCCTACCTGGGGCGTTGGCTCTCCGAGGGCTACGTCGTAGTCGCCACCGACTACGTCGGTCTGGGAACACCGGGGCTGATGCCGTATCTCGACGGAAAGGTGGAGGCGCACAGCGTCGTCGACTCGGTCAAGGCTGCTCGGGTGATCGACCCCACCATCTCGAATCGGTGGGCAGTGGTCGGACAGTCGCAGGGCGGCGGAGCGGCCATCACGACGGCGCGCTACGCCACTGAATACGGTGGGGATTCTCTCGACTATCGCGGCGGGGTGGGTACCGGAGTGCCGGCCAACATCGAGTTGACCCTCCTGCCTGCCGGTCCGGGCTTCCCTCCCATCGCCCTCGGCGGCGGATTGACGTCGTACGCGCTCTACATCCTCGCGGGCTTGCGGGAAGCGCACCCCGAGATCGACTTGAATTCCTACCTGAACGACTTGGGAAGGGAAAAGGTCGACTCGGCCGAAAAGCTCTGCGCCGCAGACCTGGACGAGGCTTCCAGGGATCTGGTCCTCGGTGACATCTTTTCCCGCCCGCTCAGTCAGATCCCGAACTTCCAGGGTCTGCTGAACGATTACATGGGTGTACCGACCAGTGGATACGATCGCCCCATCTTCATCGGCCAGGGCTTGCTCGACGTGGATGTCCCTGCACCGTCTGCACTTTCGCTGGTTGCAGCGTTGGTCGCCAACGGTGAACCGGTCACGTTCAAGACCTACAACACCGATCACAGCGGCGCTTTGGTCGAATCACAGGCTGACACGATTCCGTTCGTCGCGAACCTGTTCCGTTAGACATATCGAGAATCCAACTCATCCGAGGGTTGCTGTCGCACAACTGCGACAGCGACCCTCGGTCATTTCTGTGACTCCTTGATTGCGTTCAGCCGCGCCTCGAGGCCGTCGAGGACGCGGTCGAGTGTGTAGCGATAGTGTTCTGCCCGTGTTGCTTCCGCAGCATCCGGTGGACCGGCGAACTTCCCGATCAGTGTCTCCATCGATGAACGAGGATCTGAGGGTCCGTCGTTACTCAGTCGTTCCAGCATCGCGCTGTGATCGGGTGAGGGCTGTCCGCTGGGAATGCGCCTGGCGTCGTTCATGGCGATCAGTGTGATTGTCGAGGTGAAGGCGACGGTGTAAGCCTGAGCGGCTTCTTCCCCGAACCCGGCGTCGATCAGCGATGCCAATCCTGCCTCCATGAGTTCCCGGCTGCGCTGGGTGGCAACTCCGTTCATCAGCAGCCACTGCGCCGCACCTGGACACTCGATCAATGCCTCTCGCATCTGCAAGAGCAGATGTGTCAGCCATTGACGCCAATCTTCTTGTGCGGATGGAACGTTCACGGACGACACCGCACTGTCGACCACCGCAGCCGAGAGTGCGTCCCGATCTCCGACGAGTCGATAGACGACGGAGAACGACGTATCGAGTTCGCCGAGCAGCTGCCGCAGCGACCAGCCCTCGACTCCGTGCTCGCGACTGAGCCCGAACGCCACGGTCACCACTGCGTCCGCAGTGATCCCGGTGTTGTAACTCCGGCGGCGCTCTGATGTCGCGGCGGACTTCTTGTCAGGTGATGGCGCAGTCATGGTCCGACCGAGCTTAGCGGCGTCGGATCGGTGTGCGTAGTCGACGCAAGCGATTGACGGATGAACTTAGGTGAGGTTTACTTGCCAAATCCGAGCAGTGCTCGGATTTATGCGAACCCCACGATTTTTCGAAGCTGAAGGACACCATGAAGTTGAAAACGCGACCCGGTTACCTATCGAGGCTGGGTGCTTCGCTGCTGGTCAGTGTCGTTGCCCTGACTGCGGCCGCCTGTAGCTCGAGTGAGGCGGGACCGACGACGGAACCTGCCGAGGGAACGCGTGTTGTGTCCCATGAATTCGGTGAGACGTCGGTTCCGGGCGACCTCGGGCGAATTGTTTCCCTCGACGAATACGCCGCACTCGGTCTCCTTGCCGTCGGCATCACCCCTGACGTGGTCTTCACGTCGTGGGGATCGGAGATCGGCCAGGACATCTTGGCGTCAGCTGGTACCGAGGTGGTCACGGTGCCGCCGCTCGGTGCACCCCCGATCGAGCAGGTACTCGCACAGGATCCCGGACTGGTCATCTTCACGTCGATGGGCGATCGGAGCTACTACGACTCCCTTGCGTCGACCGTCCCCACAGTGCCGGTCCCGGCCGTCACCACTCCGTGGCGTGAGAATCTTGCCTTCTTCGGACGCGCTTTTGATCGTCAGTCGGTTGCCGACAAGCTGACTGTCGCTTTGGAGGGCAAGATCGCTGACGTCTCTGCTCGGTCCGGTGGTGAAGCGAACACCGTGTCGGTGCTGATGAGCAGTTCTGGAATCCTTGCCACCACCACCGAGCAGGCGCCGCCGTCCTTGTTGTTGGCGGAGAGCGGCTTCGGGCGTCCGGAATCCCAGCGATCGAATGCCGCTGGAGGACTGCCGTATGCGCCCCTGTCCGACGAGGCGATCCCGGCGCAGGATGCTCGGATCGTGGCCGTGTTCGACGAGGGCGTGTACGAGTTCGGCAAGGTTGCCGGTGTTCCCGGGTTCTCGAGTCTTTCAGCGGTGCAGGAGAACCGAGTGGCCAAGGTCAACGGAGACATGTGGCTCGCCACTCATCCCTTCGCCACTTTCTGGATGATCGAGGACATGGATGCCATGGCTGCCGGCAATCTGACCGGCACCGGAACCGAAGCTGTTGCCGCGACGCGCTATCAGGAATTCACGGCGCTGACGGCATGAGTTCGAGTGCGTTGAGTCGGCGCCTGGCTCTGCGATGGGGAGCGGTGACGCTCGGCTCTGCGGCTGTGGGTTCTGCGGCTTTGGGTTCTGTGGCATTGAGTGCGTGCAGCCGTGGCTCGGCGAACGAATCCAGTTCTGAGATTTCACCGTTCGACGACGAAGTTCGTGCTGCCGAACAGGCGAGATTTCATAGCGGGCGCACAGTCGAACGGAATCTGACAGCTGCACCGGCTCGGGTGAGTCTGGGCGCCAGAGAGGTCGACACATGGTCGTACGGTGCGGAAGCAGTTGGCCCGGAGCTTCGAATCTCCAAGGGAGACCGGCTCAACGTTCTTTTGCAGAACGACCTTCCGACGGAGACCTCGGTGCACTGGCACGGCATTGCGATCCGCAACGACATGGACGGCGTCCCGCCGGTCACCCAGGAACGAATCCAACCAGGTGCCGAGTTCACCTACGACTTCGTGGCCCCGGATCACGGAACATATTGGTACCACTCCCATTCAGGATTGCAGGCCGATCGAGGGTTATTCGGTGCACTCGTGGTCGAGGACCCGAACGACCGGACCGGAGCCGACGAGGACGTCGTCATCGTGATCGACGACTGGCTCGACGGGCTGGGAACAACCCCGGATGCAGTGCTTCGCGCATTGTCACCGGACGTGCAGGGAGGACACCACGGGCACGGCGGAGCTCCACCGGAAGTCGATGATGCAGAGATTGATTCTGCCGCAGAACTTCTCGCCAGCGGTCACGGCAATTCCGAGGCGCTCGGTGGAATGGCAACGCACATCACGTATCCACTGCACCTGATCAACGGACGGCCTGTGGAAGATCCCTTCGTCGTCAGTGCGACGGCCGGAACTCGGCTTCGATTGCGGGTGATCAATGCCGGGGCGGAGACTCCGTACCGTTTCTCGGTCGCCGGGCACGAGATGACCGTTGTCAGTGCTGACGGGCAGGACGTTGCCTACACAGCCGGAGACGAGATTCTGATCGCACCCGCGCAGCGATACGACGTATTGGTGACGGTGCAGTCCGGCTCGTGGCCCATCGCCGCGAAGGTGGAAGGGAAGTCAGGTGGCGTCGCGTGCCTGCTTCGGACGCCGGATTCGGTAGCGGTCGTCGACCTGACTTCGCCTGCAGTGCTGTCAGGTTCCGGCGGTCGGCTCGTTCTGGAATCGGAGCTTCGCCCGTCAGGAGCGCTGGAGCAGAGGGCACCGGATCGTGCGTATTCGGTGGATCTCATTCAGGCCGGCGATCGATACCTCTGGGGAATGGCGGGCGCCGATGCCGGTCGGTTGAGAATGAAGCAGGGCGAGCGAATACGAATCGTCATGAACAACGACACCGACATGTGGCACCCGATGCACACCCATGGGCACACGTTCTCGGTTCCCTCCTACGGCGGGCTTCGCCGAGACACTGTGATCGTACTTCCGCGTACACAAATGGCGATCGACTTCGACGCCGACAATCCAGGACGGTGGATGTTTCACTGTCACAACGCGTACCACTTCGAGGCCGGGATGACTGCCGACCTCCACTACGTTCGATGAGGAGAGCAGAATGTCAGTTCGCACCGGATTGACCACATTGATCGCTGTTGCAGTGGTATTCACACTGACGTCGTGCGGCAACGATTCGACGGGATCTACCGAGCAAGCGCCGGTCGAGATCTCGGTGAAAAACCTTGCGTACACACCGAACTCCGTCACCGTGCACACAGGACAGACCGTCACGTGGATTTTCGAGGACCAGGGAATGCCGCACGATGTCGTGTTCGCCGAGTTGGGGATCAAGAGCGATCTCCAAGGAAGCGGAACCTACAGTCAGACCTTCGACAAAGCCGGAACGTTCACCTACACGTGCACACCACATCCGAACATGACCGGCACGATCATCGTCGAAGAGTGAGTGCGGCAATGAAAGTGAACGAGGCCGCAGCCCCGGAAGACTCGCCTGGACTCGTCGACCGCGACGCTTTGGGCAGGATGATCGCGCCGGTGAGAAATCAACTCCTCCTAGGGGCGGGTCTGTCGGCACTGTCGGTGCCGTTGCGATTCCTGCCCTACGTTGCGGTGGTCGAGATCGCGCGGGTGCTCCTGACCGACTCGTCGTTGAACCTGGTCTGGCTGTGGGCCGCAATCGGTGCAGCGGGCACAATTCTCGGTTTTGTCGTCTACAACGCAGCGCTGACCGTGTGCCACACCGCCGACGCGCATTTCAAATACTCGATCCGCTCGCGTATCGCTCGGCATCTGTCCCGAGTTCCTCTGGGGTGGTTTGCAAATGGTGGCACCGGTGAAGTGAAGCAGGCGATGACGGACGACGTGAAGCGGATGCATCTTCTCGTCGCTCACCTTCCCGCCGACGTGGTGCCCGCGATCTTGTCGCCGATAGTGGCCCTGATCTATCTGGTGGCGATGGACTGGAAGTTCAGCCTGGTCCTGGTCGGCTACATCGGAGTGTGTCTCGCTCTCGCCGCGCCGTCGATGCGCAGAGCCTATCGAACGAACGTCGACTCCTGGAATCTTGCAATGTCGACATTGACCTCTGCGACAGTAGAACTGGGCGACGGTATCGAGGTTGTCAAGACGTACGGGAGTGGGAGTCGCGCATTCGCGCGCTACTCGAGCGCTGTCGATTCGATGGTTGCGGTGTGCGTGCGATGGATGTCGGGGATGGGAAGGCCGGTGGTCGCGATGTCGATCCTCCTCTCACCGGCGGTACTCATCGTGGTCATCACGGCGACGGGAACTGCAATGTTGTCCGGGGGTTGGATTACCCCGGTAGCTCTTGTTGCCTTTCTGGTCGTCGGAATCGGTGTTCCGTCATCGGTTCTGCACATGGGAACGATGGCCAACCTCTACCGCGAAGGCCAACTGGGAGCGACTCACGTCGAGAGCATCCTCGGCGAACCAGAGCTGGCCGAACCTCAGGATGCAGTGCCTGCTCGCAGCACTTTGGTCGAATTCGACAGCGTCGGCTTCGAATACACCACTGGGCAGCGCGTCCTCGAGAACATCTCCTTCGAGATGCAACCGGGCACCGTGACCGCGATCGTTGGCCCCTCCGGCTCCGGAAAGACCACTTTGGCGCGTCTACTTCCGCGGTTCTGGGACGTCACGGACGGGTCTATTCGACTGGGCGGAAGCGATTTACGAGATCAGTCCAGTCGCGAAGTCTTGAGATCGATGGCCATCGTCTTCCAAGATGTTGTGCTCCTGCGGGACAGCGTGCGCGAGAATATTCGGCTCGGTCGACCGGATGCAACGGATCTGGAAGTGGAGACAGCGGCGAGGCGGGCGCAGATTCACGACGTGATCATGCGACTGCCGGACGGGTACGACACCGAGATCGGTGGTGGTTCGGGCGGTGAGCTGTCGGGTGGGGAGAAGCAACGCCTGACGATCGCCCGCGCCATCCTTCAGAACCCGCCGATCGTCATCCTGGACGAGGCGACTTCGCAGGCCGATCCCCACAGTGAATCGGCCGTTCAACGCGCACTGGGTGAGATCAGTGCGGACGGCGGCACCCTGATGGTGATCGCTCATCGACTGCACACCGTCCGATATGCAGATCAGATACTCGTTCTCGACGCCGGACGGATCGTGGAAAAGGGTACGCACGAACAGTTGTCGGCGCTCGGCGGAACCTACGCGCGGATGTGGGCGCTCCAGAACCCCCTCGTCGAAGACATATCTCCGCGAAAGGCGCTGCAATGATTCGAGACCTGGACGAAATCCTCGGGCGCGGCAATGGGATGCGAGGTCAGATAGCAGGTTTCACGCTCGCTGGGATACTCGAGGGTGTCGTCTTTGCACTGATGATTCCGATCCTGAAAGCGGTGGTTCGCGGCGATTACGACGCCGCAGTGCCGTGGGTTGTCACGGCTGCTCTCGTGGCGGTGGCCTGTGGCGCCGTACGGTGGATCGCCGAGAATCGGGCGTACCGCATCGGAATCGAGGGTTTTGCCGGTGGAATCATGCATCGCCTCGGTGAGCACTTGGTGCAGGTTCCGCTCGGGTGGTTCAGCAAGGCAAACCGTGGAGCGTTCACTCGCCTGGTCACCGAGGGCACGGCTATCTTGATGAGCATCCCGGGAATGATCATCGCGCAACTCGTCACCGTCACGGTGACTCCAGCGACAGTGGCGATCGCTGTGTTGTTTGTGGACTGGCGACTGTCTCTCGCGATGGTCGTCTTCGTTCCACTGGGGATTCGGGCTTACCGCAACGTGCAGCGTGCGGTTGTTCCCGAATACGAGGCGATCGGCAAGAGCGAATCCGAGTTGGCATCGCGCGTCGTCGAATATGCACAGGCGCAGCAAGTTCTACGTTCGGCCGGTAAGAGCGGCGAAGGCTGGACTCGGTTGGACGAAGCTCTTGTGTCCAACCGGGACGCACACCTGCAGGAAATCGGATCGGTCGACAAGTATCTGCTGCGCTTCATGATCGTCGTTCAGGTTGCCTTTCTCACCGTCCTGGTTCTGGCGGCACTGCTGGTCACCACCGGGTTCATCGACACAGCAAGCGTGATCGTTGTTCTCGTGTTGGCCGTGAGGTTCGTGGAGCCGATGCAGATGCTCGCAGGATTCGGTGAAGGTATCTCACTGGCCCGGGTGTCGCTCGGATCTGTCCGAGAGATGATCGATGTACCGGTGCTGGCGGAACCTGAGGTGCCGAAAGAGCCTACTTCGTATGATATTCGGTTCGATTCGGTCTCCTTCGGCTACGGCCCGGATCGCGTGATTCGTAACGTGAGCCTCGAATTCCCGGATTGCTCGGTCACTGCTCTGGTCGGTCCTTCCGGTTCCGGAAAGACAACTCTGGTTCGGCTGATCTCCAGATTCTGGGACGTCGACGAAGGTGCGGTATCCATCGGGGGAGCCGATGTTCGCGACATCGGAACGAGAGCATTGATGTCTCGGATATCGACTGTCTCACAGCAGGTTTACCTGTTCGACGGAACCATCCTGGAGAACGTTCGGTTGGCGAGACCGGATGCCACCGAGTCGGAGGTCCGTCAAGCAGTGGTGGATTCCAGGCTAGGCGAAGTGATCGACCGTTTGCCGAGCGGTGAGGAGACCAGGGTAGGTGAAGGCGGATCACTGCTGTCCGGCGGTGAACGTCAGCGGGTCTCGATTGCGCGGGCATTCCTCAAGGACACTCCGATTGTTCTTCTCGATGAAGCGACTTCAGCCCTCGACGGAGAGAACGAAGTCGCCATCACCGAGGCAATTCACCGATTGGCCCGTGGTCGAACGGTGGTGATCATCGCTCATCGCCTGTCGACTATTGAGGGAGCAGATCGCATCGTCTACCTCGAAGACGGTGGGGTGGAGGAGGTCGGTTCCCACGAAGACCTGATCGCGCGAGGTGGAAAGTACTCGGATCTGTGGGCCGAGCGCAGTGGCGCGGAGGGATGGAGGATCGACCGAGCGCTCGAGCCATGAGCAAACCGTGTGGTTTGATCGACGAATGGACGAAGCTGCTGCAGATCCAGTGAAACCGCCGCGCAAGCGCCGGTGGCCTCGTTGGGTCGCAGGCATTGCGGTGCTCGGAGCAGTTGTCTATGCGGGCTCGATCGTGTGGATTTCCGTGGCGTCGGCCGGCCATACGTCGGACGCCGTCGATGCTCCCGATGCTCCGGTAGTGATCGTGCTGGGCGCGCAGATCAAGGACGGTAAGCCGATGGCTTTCCTGAAAGGGCGGCTGGACGCAGCAGTCGAACTGGTGGAAGCGGGAAAGGCTAAAGCGGTCCTCGTCTCCGGCGACGCGAACGGCGGCTCGGGTGACGAGATCGCGGCGATGACGAACTACCTGTTGGAGCAGGGAATAGATGAGCGTCGCATCGTGGGGGATCCGTACGGCCTCGACACCTATGACACCTGCTTCCGGGCCATACATACGTATGGGGTGACCAAGGCGTTGATCGTCACTCAGGGGTATCACGTGCCCCGCGCCGTGGCATTGTGCCGAGACGTCGGCATCGACGCAGACGGGGTGAACAGCGATTGCGGGTGCGCAACTCCGACGCTGATCAAGAACGCCGCCCGGGAGTGGGTTCTTGCCAAGCCCAAGGCAGCGCTGGACATGCTGTGGAGTCGGGACGCAAAGGTGACGTCGCCGTCGGAGGACTCGGTCCAGGTGGCGCTGTCGATTCCCTGACGCGGGGTGAGTGCGCACGGTTTCTGTCGAGCGAACACACGCTCCGGAGAGTCGGAGCGTGTGTTCACTCGAGGTGAAGGGTGCTCGGTCGAGAGTCAGATCAGTGCTGCGGCGGCGAATGCTCCCAGTGCGATCAATGCCGCGCCGGTGACGCTCTGCACGCGACGGTCCACGACGCACATGATCGAGAGGAATCCCGGCATCGAGCCACCGCGCTTGGTGTGCACGATTGCCGCGAGGCTGGGCATGCAGCGGCCAAGGGATACGACCGTGAACAGCGCCGCCCCGAGAGCCGGTGTACCCGAAGCCATGACGCCGAGTGCCAAGAGGTAGTACGCACTCGAGCGGATGAAGATCAGAAATCCCGGACCGATGATCGCGCCGAAGATCAGCGAGACCTTCCACGGCGCCATGGTGCGGCGCAGATGGCGCGGAAGCTGTTGGCGCCGCATCGGAGTCGGCATGCTCACCGCACCCAACTCGTGCAGCCCGTATGCAACCGCGACGACGGCCCAGACGCCCAGCGCCCAGCCGACCGGCACGTACCCGGACATCGCCGCACCGAGAGCGCCGATCAATGCCCCGGTGACGGCTCCCGTCGTGACCGAACCCAGAGCGTGCCAGCCGAGTCGGCGGACGGGAGTCGAGGATCCCTTCCGATCGACTTGCTTCGGCGCGGCAACAACTCCGGCGACGGACATTCCGCAGGTCGACCAGTTCGCGGCCAGCGACGTAACCAGTCCGGCGCCGATAACAGCTGTGGTCAAAGCTGTTGTCGCAGATGGCGTGGCCACGAGTGCGAGGCCGGCACCCGCAGCGGCGCCCGCCGCGACGAGGCTGACACGGGTCGCGGTGCCGACCGAGCCTTGAAGGGTCGGCCGGATGTCAGGGACATCGGTCTGCAGTGGGCCGTGTGAGAGAACAGTAGTCATCAGATCCTCCGAAGTGTTTGTGGTTCAGGAAAAGTGTCGAGTCGAAGTCGCAGCGAAAAGTGATGAGCCAGTGTTCACAGCACTGTGATGACTCCGATCATGTACGGGTGCACGGAGCACGAATACTCGTAGACGCCGACGCTCTCGAACGTGTGCCGGAACGTTCCGTCTCCGGTGATACCACTGTCGAACAGGCCGGGTGATTCCACATGATGCAGGAGTCCACCGTCGTCGAAGCGCCACTCGACGGTGCCGCCGTGTTCCACGGTGACGTCCATCGGGCTGAACTGAACATTGCTGATCTCGACCACCACGTCGGGGACGGGATCTTCTGTGCCGCAAGCTGGGACACACGTCGCCGCGACAGCGAGGCCGAAGCCGGCGATCCACCTCCTCACTATTGAACGATCACGGTGCCCACCATCATCGGGTGGGGCGTGCAGTGGTAGGTGAAGGTTCCGGCGTCGTCGAACGTGTACGAGAAGGTTCCCTCGGTGAGCAACTCGCTCTTCAGTTTCCCGTCGAGATCACCGTTGCCGACCACGTCGTGGGGGAGTCCGCTGTCGTCGAACTTCCATTCGACGGTCTGTCCCTTCTCGATGGCGACCGATGCCGGTGTGTACGCCATGTTCTTCACCTCGATCACGACTGCACGTTCGTCCGACGACGCACCGGCATCACTACTGCAGGCGGTGAGGCTCAGGGCAGCGCACGCGGCCAGGAAAGCGGGAACGAGTTTCTTCATGAGGTGTTCTCTCCATTCTTCGACTTGTCAGCGGACGTAACGCAGATTTGCCGTCATGCCGGCCTCGAAGTGGTAGGCGTTGTGGCAGTGGAACATCCACTCGCCGGGATTGTCGGCGTCGAACTCGATGGCAAGCTCGGTGCCGGGTAGGACGTTGACGGTGTCGCGGCGAAGTCCGCCGTAATCCGGTACCGCAAACGTGTGGCCGTGGGTGTGCATGGGGTGCCACATCGTGGACGTGTTCTTCATCGTGATCCGGACCCGTTCGCCCTGTTTCATGACGAGCTTGCCTGCATCGGCCCCCGCCATTCCCCAGACGTACCGATCGCCGGCCTGGATCAACTCGATGCGGTAGTCGCGATCAGGCGATTTCGTCTCGAGCCGTGCGGATTCCGCGGGCCGGAGTTCGCTTTCGGTGACCAGTCGGCCGGCCAGTTCCGAGAGGTTTCCGCCCACATCCGGGTTCGCCAGGGCCAACGCGTCGGTGCTGCGTAGGACGGTCGACGCATAACCATCTCGGCCCTCGACCTTCGCCACCACCGGCCATGTTCCCGACTTCACCGTCACCAGTACGTCGTAGCGTTGGGCCATTCCGACGATGATGGTGTCAGCGGGAGTTGGTTCCACGTCGTAGCCATCGGTAGCGACGATTGTCATCTCGTGACCGGCCACAGCAAACCGGTACGGAGTTTCGGCCGCTGCGTTGATGATTCGCAGTCGCAGGGTCGAACCGGGCGCTGCAGTGACGACAGCAGGATCGTTGGGTGGCCGCCCGTTGATCAAGTGCAGTGGATACGCGATGTGTTGAGTCATCCCGCCGAGTGGTTCGGAAGAACCGTGTCCGCCGCTCACCAACTGTTGCGCGACGGACATGTCGGCTTCCGAGTGTTCCGCCGGAGTTGTTGCCCCACCGCCGTGTCCGCCGTGCCCGCCCGAAATTGCCGGGTTCAGGGCCATCAGGACGGAATCCGGTGTGGTACCCAATCCGTCGAGCCAGTCGTCGAGCACCAGAACGGCATCGATGTCGGCCCCGGTGATGTCGTTCGGGTTCTCGACGATCAAGGCGCCGAACAGCCCCCGATCGGCTTGCAATCCGCTGTGCGAGTGGTACCAGTACGTTCCCGGATCCGGTGCGATGAAGTTGTACTCGAAACTCGAACCGGCGCCGATGGGAGCCTGCGTGGTGGGTGCCGCGCCATCCATGTCGTTGCGGATTCGAATTCCGTGCCAATGCAGTGTTGTTTCGGCGTCGAGGCCGTTCTGGACGCTGACGTTCACCCGGTCACCGGACTTCAGGCGAAGTTCCGGAGCCACCGCAGCGCCTCCGTACGTCCACGTGTCCACGAGGCGTCCGCCAAGATCTACCGTCGAGAATCCGGCGGCAAGGGCAAACGCAGCGGTGGTCCCGTTCCAGGCTCGCGCCGATTCTGCGGCGGCAACTTCCGGGTCGGTGGGCAGGATGTAGTCGAGATCGGTCGTCGGCGTCGGAGATGCTGCAGTGGAACTGCATCCGGCAATCGTCCCCATTGCGCCGAGCCCGAGTGCTCCGGCGCCGAGTGCTCCCAAACTCAGGAAGCGGCGCCGGCCCATCACCACACCGGATCCGGGACGACTCATCGGAGTACTTCTGGTGTGATCAACCCGCTGACATCCCCGACGTTGCCCGAGACATCGACGGAACTGACCTGTTCGCCGGTGCTCGCGTTGTAACCCACGATCTTCTGCGGAGCGGAGCCTTCGACCTCAGGTCCGGTACCGAGCACGTAGAACGTGGCGCCGTCGACGGAGAAGGTCATGCTCTCGATGTCTGTCAGGCCGAGGTCGGCAAGTGTCAAGCTCTTCACCGGGGCGAAGGTCGTTGCGTCGGACAAGTCGATCTTGACCAGTGAGCCTCCCCGAGCAGAGTCCGGATGAATAGCCGTGTCCGTGTATGCGATTGCGAGCCGGGTTGCGTCGGCGTTGATGACGTTCTCCGAGAATCGACCGGAGTCCTGCCCGGCGTTTCCGATCGGCTTGACACCTTCCTGAGGTAGTCCGTTGGAGAAGTCGAAGACGTACACATCGCCGTTCTCACTGACCAGCAAGGCTTTATTCGCTTTCGATGCCCACGTGACCTTGCGGGTGGAGACAAAATCCTCGGGTAGGACCTTGCTTCGGGCGGTTTCCTTCGGAACACCGTCGTCACCGATCGTGACGTGCAGCAGTTCCCGGGTGTCCTCGCAGACGCTGTACAGCTCGTGATCGATCATCCACGTGAACGGACCGCAGCCGACTATCTGGAGTGCACCGGTCGCTTCCTTCTTCTCGAGGTCGACCACTCTGATGCCGTACAAACCGTCGTCCCACGTGACGAAGAACTTGCCGTCGGAGGTCACGGCGTTCGAGCCGGGACGGGAATGTACGCGTGCGACGTCCGGAAGCATGACCTCGGCTGGTTCCAGTAGGTTCCCGGAGTAGGTGCTGACCGTGAAATCTGCCGTGCCGCGGGAACCTCGGGGCCGCCACACCTCGGCAGCGAGCACCGCAGGATCCTCGGCGGAATCCCCGACGAATCCGTGAATGACCGGATCCCAGATACCCGGGCCGACGGTGATCCGGCTCTCGGCCACACCGGTTTTCGGATCGATGACGTTGACGCTGAGCTCGAGTTGGCCGAATCCACCTTCGACGCCCAGCAAGCGGTCAGCTGCGATCGGGGTGATCGAACCGACGTGCAACGGCTCGGGAATGGTGTCGCCGATTTCCTGGTCGTCGTGACCGAGGGAGATTCCCTCGCCCGGTGCAGTGAACGGAACTGTCGGATAGGTGACATCACCTGCGCTGGAGGGTTCGTCGTTGTCGGACGAACTGCAACCGGCCAGCGCGAGTACGACGGTGAGTGGGATGACGGCAACGGCGGGTCGCGCCAGTTTTCGGGTTCGCGGACTGCTCATGATCCGGCACCGACCTTGGGGCGCTCGGCCGGTCGAGTCTGGCAGTCCTCACCGATGATGGGCGCCATCGTGCAGGTGTATGCCTGGGACTCGTCGGAGACACACCAGATGATTTCCTGGTCGTAGCTTCCGGAGACCGGGTTGTACATCACGGCCTGCATGTCCGGTTCGCCGCAGAATGCGTTGGAACACGAAGGCGCACCGCAGCAGTCGTAGTAGGCGATCAGATAGGTCTTGCCGGTATCAGGGTTGGTGCAGCATCCGACCCAGAACTCTGCGCCGGGCTTGCTGCCGGGGGCACAGGTGGTGACACCGCCGCCGTTGCATGCGGCACAGGACGTTCCGTCCATGTTGCACCAGCGCCAGTACTCGCACTCGGCCGGATCTTTACCGTCGTAGACAGGGACAAGAGGTTCGGGGCCAGGTGCCGGCGCAGGAACCTCGGGCTCTTGGGCGAAGGCACTACGTGTCACGGGAAGTGTGCTGATCAGTGCCACTCCTGACACACCCATGGTCCACTTGCCGATCCGGCTGATCATGGATCGCCGCGAAACTCGTTCGGAGAGTTTACGTCCGGTTCGGCTGGTAAGCGAACCGCCCTGGCCCGCCATCCATTCGGCCTGGGCCTGAACTGTCGCCTCGTCGACGGGATATCGATTCTCCGTCATGTTGTGCTGCGGGAATTCATTGTCGTCCAACGATTTTCTCCTGATTCGTGAAGAGGATCGAACTGTGCAGGAAGATCAGGCCGCGCTGCCGGATTTCGCCTGGGCATGAAGGTGCTGGAGTGAGGGGGTGCCGGATTCGAGCGCATTGAGGAGGCTTTCCACCTGAGCCATGTGATTGCACAGGCCCTTTCCTCGGATCTTGCCGTGCTCGTCGAGAATCACGCCGTACGGAGTGGTGCCCACCTGGTATGCGATACCGACGTCTCGAGCGTCGATGTAACTGAGCTCGGAACCGATCCCGCTGCCGGCCAGGAACTCGCGATGCTCTTCGGGTGTTCCGTCGGAGATGATGATCACGTCGAGATCCGATTCGGCTCGGGCCATTGCCCTTACGCCGGGAAGAAGGCTCTTGCACGTCGAGCAACTCGGTGCTGTGAACAGCAGGAGTTGAGGTTTGTCGCGGTGACCACCGACTCCGACGGTCCGTCCTTCCTGATCGATGAGACCGGCAAACGATGGGCCGGCCTGTTCGACCTTGGGCCCGGTATCCATCATCCGGGCACCGAGAGGTCCGAGACGTACTTGTACGCGGCCGATTTCACGAGCCAGAGCAAGAACCATCAAGAACAGTACGGCTACGGCGATCACCAGGATCACTGTCGCGACAAGGAGGAAAGTGGTCATCGTGGTAGTCCTGCCTTCGAGTTTTCAGTGGTGGGGATGTAAGTTCACGAGCCGTACCGGGACGCGGTTTCGGCGGTTCGGAGGCGGATGGAGGCGCTCGACAGGTAGTCGTCGACCGGGCGTCGTCCGAGGTGGACCACCGAACGAATCTGTGCGAGCGCAACTCCCGCCAGAACGAGGAGGAATCCGAAGGTCGTCGCCACGACCTGGACGCCGATCTCAGCCTGTCCGGCGGTGACCGACAGTGCCACAGCGATCACCGCGAGTGTTCCGGCGCGAACGGCGTGGAACCATCCGATACGCGGAATCTCGCCGACTCCGAATGCAAAACATCCGCAGTCCAGATCGCGTCGCCCACGCAGGAGGTTGATCGTGAGGCCCGTGAAGAACGACGCGAACATGACGGCAGCAACCAAGGCGGCGAGGCGATGGGCCACGCCGAGAACCAGAAGGATGCCTACGACGGTTTCCGCGACGGGAAGGATGCGAGCGAGCGGTACTTCGAGTCGCACCGGCAACACTTTGTATCCGCGCACCGAACGAAGGACCCCGTCGTGGTCGTTCAGCTTGGGAATGCCGGCGAGCAGGAGAACAAATCCGATGATCGCCGAAGTGGTGGCGCTGACCAAGTCCATGCTTCCTCCGTTCCTCTCGGGTAGTGCCGGTGGTGTGTGGGACACATCCTGTACGGGCGATGCTGCGAATCCGCGTCGACCGCGCTACGCCTGGACGAGGTGCAACTGAGAGAGCAGTTGTCGTGTGAGAATCGGAGAACTCGCAGGTCAAGGTGCTCCCGGAGGGGCCGGATACCGTCGGCCGCCCTTGATCCGGCATGACGCTGGGTGGGAAACAGAGTCGGATTCTCACTTGAAAGTTCTGTGCGCGCCATCGTGGAAACTGCGCGGAAACATAAGCGGACTAACTTGACCGAATTCTGACAATTCGCTCGTAGGTTCGGGCCTGGACGCGACGGACGGTGACTCATGGCCGTGAGTGCGGCACTGCGTGCGGCGATCACGCGAGCGCAGAATGCGGATCAACACAGTGAGCCCGTGTTCTCCCCGCTCCGTGGTCTCGGACGAGGACGTCTGACCCCGATCGACCTGTTGGGGCAATCACTTTCCACGATCGCTCCGGCAACGGGAATGGTGTTCATCGCCCTGTGGATGATCACCTACAGTCCCGGCTACGTCGGGTTGGCTGCGATTGCTGCGACAACTTCGGCGGTGTTTCTCGTTGCGTTCTGCATCACTCAGTTCACGCGGAGACTGGCCGCAGCAGGATCGTTGTACAGCTTCGTCTTCCAAGGCTCCGGTATCCGGGCGACACTGACGGCGGGTGCCGCACTGGTACTCGGGTATCTCGGAATCTCGGTTTCGGTTTTCTCGCAGGCAGTTCCGAGTCTGCTCGATACCATCGCCATTGTCGGCCCCGACGTGCGAGGGCCTGCCGCGACGGTGATCACGACGGTGGCGATTGCCCTGGCCGTCGCGTGGATTGCAGTGCGAGGCGTCCGGTTCGCCACCCGAGCGATCCTGGTCGTCGAAGCGTGCTCGTTGATTCTCATCGTCGTGGTCATGCTGGCGACGCACAGTGACACGACAACTGCTGTTGCCCTGCCGAATCCGTCGCTGAGTGCAGTTCCGTTTCTCGCGATGCTGACGGTGCTCAGCATGGCGGGCTTCGAAAGCTCGGCCTTCTTCGGCCCGGAAGCGAAACGACCACTCATCAGCGTCACACGCACGGTTCTCATTTCGCCGATCATCTGCGGGGTCCTCTTCGTTTTTGCAGCCTGGGCGGCGATGACCGGCCACGGCGCAACGATCGTCGGAGCGTACTTCGAAGGAACGGCATCCGGAGCCAGCGCGGAAGTGGTTCTGGCAGTCAAGATCGGAATGACGTGTTCCTGGTTCGCATCCACTCTCGGTTGTGCGCAGGCGGGTTCGCGGTTGTTGTACTCGATGGGGATCGAACGGGTACTGCCTGCGCCGCTCGCTCGCGTACACAGACGGTTCCGCACCCCGTACGTTGCGGTACTTGCGTTCGTCGCGGTAAGTGCGGCGGGCGTATTCATCTATTCGGATACGGTTCGCGACGATTCGGGATCCTTCGACGGCGTGGTGGAGACCGCGTTGGTCTGCGCTTACACGCTGGTGGCCTTTGCTTCGTGGAAGTTCTTGCGCCGAATCGGGGAACATACGTCGCTGACCCGGATTTGCACCCTGTCCGTGAGTGCCGCCGGTGCCGGTCTACTGGTTTACATCGTTCTCGACGGTGCGGTTCACGGGATGTGGGCACTGCCGATCGCTGCTCTTGCTGTTGCTGTGTCGGGGACAGTGTGGAGCGCATTGCTCCGTAGAGCCAGACCGGAAAGCCTTCTGATGGTCGGAGCTTTCGACAGCGTCGAGACGGCGGACCTGTTGCCCGGTGCGGGCACTCTGCTGATCGACGGTGACGGGCGAAGGCGACTCGTGCCGGATCGTGGGGCCGCCGAGGGTAACTCGCCGGAGCATGGGCGGTGACCGCGGACCGTGCAACCGCTGGTCCACGATCAGACAAACGGATCGGCGACGAGACCCACTTCAGTGGACAACAACCGCGTGCGGTTCAGAAGGCGCTGGGGATGCTCGAGGCGGTGGCTCATCTGGGACCGGGAACAACCGCGAAGGAGATCGCCACTTTTGCAGGCGTCCCTTCGGCAACGGCTTATCGGATGCTCAATCTGCTGGTGGCCGAGGGCTTTCTCGTGCGGGTGCCGGACCTGTCAGGGTTCGCGTTGGGGCGTCGAACTGCCGAGCTCTCACATGCAGCGTCGGCGAGCGGTCCGGGGCCGACCCTGCACGAGCGCGTCGAAGACATGCGGACACACACGAGGTTCGGTCTGCACGTAGCCTCGTTTACCGGTGGGCGCTTGCGTTTCGTCGACAAGGATCCCGACCACGAGATCATCGGAATCGCCGCACTGGCGAAGAACCTTCACGCGAATGCGCTGGGGAAGGTTCTGTTGGCGCACGACGAGCGGTTGCTTTCGGGTTTGGAACTTCGCCGGGTCACGGAGTTCACCCTCGGTGATTTCGACGCGTTGTATGAGCAGTTGAGGTCTGTTCGCCTGCAGGGTTTTGCATTCGAGAACCAGGAATGCCGCCTGGGTCGATCCGCAGTGGCAGTACCGGTTCGAGATCACGCAGACCAGGTGGCCGGCGGGTTGTGTGTTCAGGGAGCGAGCGGGCGAGTGACGGACGAGGATCGAGAGTTGGTCGGTTTCCTACTCGATTGTGCGCGTCAGCTCACCGGATTGCTCTGACGTCACACGCGCAGGCTCAGGGGGAGTCCGGCGGTCATCAGGACCACGGACTCCGATTCACTGGCGATGCGGCTGTTCACCAGACCGAGTAGATCGCGGAACAGTCTCCCGGACTTCGTGTCCGGGACGACGCCGCTTCCGACTTCGTTGGTGACGGCGACAATCGGTACCGGACAGGCGGTCCAGGCGTCGGCCAAGACGTCGATATCTGCGTGGACGGCGCTGAGATCTTCTGTCGCCCACGCCTGATGTCGATCCAGACATGCGGTCAACCACGTGCCGAGGCAATCGAGCAGGATCGGTGTTGTTGCGGTTGCGAGAATCTCGGTCACTTCGGAGGTCTCTACCGTCGTCCACGTCGACGGCCTCCGCGCGCGATGCGACGCAATTCGTTCGATCCAGTCGGGATCGTCGTCCTGCGGATCCCCGGTGGCGATGTACGTGACGTGCCGGTAGCCGGCAAGCAGGCCCTCCGCGTAAGTGGACTTGCCCGAGCGGGCGCCACCGGTGACCAGAGTTCGATGGCTCTGTCCTACCCCGATCTCGAGCACAGCTCCATCCGGAACCGCTCGCGCCCCTGACACACGAAGTGCTTCCGAGAGTTCGTTTTCGACGGGGTTGTGGTGCCCGAGGTGTACGGCGACCACATCGGTTCGATCGGTGATCGCGTCGCAGTTGCGGAGCCGCAACACCGTCTCCGCGAAACTCGACAGATCGTGGTGCCCGGTGCCGTGGTCGGTCTTGTAGCCGAAGGTCTCTTCGAGAAAGACGGCGTCGAAACGCGCGTCGGCAAGGGCGTCGACAGTTGATTCGGGCAAAGGCCCGGTGTCGGTGGCCCAGAAGATTCGGGTTCCGGATGCGTCGGTCATGTCGTAGAGAAGGGTGGGTACTTCGTGCGCGGCTTCGAGTGCGCGAACACGATAGGTGCCCAACATGATCGACTGGCCGGTCTCGAGCGGTGTGAAGGTCACCGGGTCATCCGGGCCTACCCAGTCTCGGCAGAGATCGAGCGCGTCGGGTGGTCCGAGAACCTGTAGTGGTTCGGTGCGCGAGGCCCAGGACCGGAACAGCAATGCCATCGGGCCGAGGTGATCGGGATGCGAATGCGTCAGCAGGATGTGTTCGACGTGTGCCAGCGTGCGACCGAATCGCGACGCGGCACGCGGTACTTCCGGACCACAATCCAACAGGATTCTGTTGTCCACCAGGGCAGCAGTGTGCCCGCGAATGGTTCCACTCGACAAGGCTTCCAGGCAGGAAGGGCAGGTACAGAACGGGTTCGGCCAACCGTCAGCAGCACCGGTGCCGAGCAACATCAGTTCCATCAGCGGGTGCCCTCCTGCCGAATCGGAACAACTATGGGACCGCTGGGTCGGTCCAGGATTTCGACCCGAGCTCCGTACACGCGGCCGAGGAGGTCTGCCTCCAGCACCGATGAGGGAGTGCCGTCGGCAACGACGCTGCCCTTGTCCAGCAACACGATTCGTCGACCGTACTGACCCGCGAGAGTGAGGTCGTGCATCGCGGCGATGACCGTGATGTTGTCGGCTTCACGCAGTTCCTCCACCAAGTCGAGAACCTGCTGCTGGTGACCGATGTCGAGCGCGCTGGTGGGTTCGTCCAGGAGCAGTACCTGCGGTTCTTGAGCCAGCGCCCGAGCCAGGACCACGCGCTGCAATTCGCCGCCGGAAAGTTCGGTGGCTCGTCGATCTGCGAACTCGGTGAGGTCGAGCCTCTCGATCACCGAAGAGATCACCGAACGGTCAGTGGCGGTTTCGGTTCCGAAGCGTCGTAGATAGGGAGTGCGGCCGAGCGCAACCAGTTCCTTGACCGTTGAGCCCTCGGGTACTACCGGACGCTGAGGCATCAACGCGACGACGGCGGACATCGCCTTGCGGCTGGAATTGCGAGGACTCAGTCCCCCGACCGAGAGCTCACCGGTAGACGGAATCAATCCAGCGAGGGCATGCATCAAGGTTGTCTTGCCGGCGCCGTTCGGCCCGACCACGGCAACCCAATCGCCTGGTGTCACATCGAGATCGATGCCGTCGACGACGTCCTTGCCGCCGAGGTTGACTCGGAGGTCGCGGCACCGCACTGCGCTGTCGGTCATGCCGAGACCCGGCTGCGGCGCAGAACCAGAAGAAAGAACGGAGCGCCGATCATCGCGGTCACAACTCCGATGGGGAGTTCGGCCGGTGCCATGACCGTGCGGGCGGCAACGTCGGTGAGGACGAGAAACGCCGCTCCGAGCATGAGTGACAGGGGGAGAAGCAGCCGATGAGATGGGCCGACGACCAGTCGAACCGCATGGGGAACAACGATTCCGACAAAGCCGATGAGTCCACTTGCACTCACGACCGCGGCCGTTCCCAGAGTTGCGGCGAGCACCAGCACCAGGCGTGATCTGGCCGGGTCGACGCCGAGGCTGGCGGCTTCGACGTCACCTACCGCCATCACGTCGAGTACGCGCCGGTGTACCAGGATGACGGCAGAGGCCAGCGCAACGTACGGCAGGACAACCAGAACTTCCGACCAACCGTCGGTGGACAGTCCGCCGAGTAGCCAGGAATAGACCTCGCGCAGTGAATCGTCGAACCGCTGCTGAACAAAAGTCTGCGCTGCATTCGTGAACGCTGCGACTGCGACACCGGCGAGGATGATGACTACCGCGTTCTGCGGCCCGCCAATGCTTCGACCGAGCGAATAAGTTGCGAACACTGCCAGCACACCACCGACGAAGGCGGCCATGGGAATTCCGAACATGCCCAGCGCTCCGCCCGAAACGATGGCGAGGGTTGCGCCCAGTCCGGCTCCGCTGGAAACTCCGAGGAGATACGGATCTGCCAAGGGATTTCGAAACACGCCCTGGTAGGCGGCGCCGGCTACGGCCAACATTGCTCCGACCAACGCGCCCAGGACTACTCGCGGAAGCCGGATCTGCCAGAGAATCGCCTGCTGTGTTGCGGTGAGGCCGGAATCGAGGTGGATGCCGGGTATTCCGTCCAGAAGTTCGAGAATGGTCCGATCAGGCGTCAATCCGGCCGGCCCCACCAGAACACCGATCAGCAAGGCAGCGCACAGAATGAGCGCGGCGCCGAGCAGAACGGCGGTCCGATGTTGGGAGATACCGGCTTTGATCATCGAGTGCTCAGGCCGCGGGAACTTGGGCAACGATGGCCGCGACGGCCTTCACCTGGTCGGCGACACGAGGTCCCCAGCGGCTGGAGAGGTCTTCGTCGAGCACATGGATCTGGTTACCGGTAACCGCTTTCATGCCGCTCCACCCGGGTCGAGCGGCGACGGATTCTGCTGTCACTCCGCAGCATTGGGAGTCTGCGAGAAAGATGAGATCAGGATTGGCCTGTACCACGAATTCGGCGGACAACTGCGGATAGTCACCCTGCCCCGCGGCGTCGGCGATGCTCTTCATTCCGAACAGCGAGTAGATCTGCCCGACGAAGCTCGAACTCGTGACGGTGTAGAGCGAGGAGTCGAGTTCGTGGAAGTACGTCAGCGGCTGTTGGCGCGCAGGAACACTGGCGACAGCGGCGTCGATGTCCGAGCGCATGGTGTCGACAACTTCGGTGCCCTTGTCTTCGTGGCCGGTGGCCTTCGCGACGCGCTCGATTTGGGCGTAGACGTCGTCGATGCTCGTCGCTGCCGGTAGTAGGAGTGTCGGCACCTTCGCCTTTTGCAGTCCGGAGACAAGATCGTTCATGTCATCCGATGCGATCACCAGATCCGGTGCGTAGCCGAGGATGGCTTCGACGTTCGGTTGAAAGCCCGAGAGATCGGTGACCGGGATACCGGCCGGGTAGTCGGACTGATTGTCGACGGCCTTCACCTGATCGCCCGCGCCGACGGCCCACAGGGTCTCGGTGGCGCTGGGACTGAGTGACACGATCGACTGCGGACGTGACTCGATGGTGATGTCCGTGCCGGAATCCGTGGGACCGGAAACAACAGTCACCGGGAACGAGCCGTCCGAGGCCGCTGTGGTTGCGGGTGTATCGGACGTCGAGCTACTGCACGCACCGGCAAGCAGTGCGGTGCTCACCGTCAGTGCTGCAAGTACAGATCTGAATTTACGTGTCGGCCGAGTACTCACAGCCACCCCTCCGCTAGTGGCGAAGGGTCGCGAGCAGCGCGGCCGCGAGGCGAAGCGCCACGAGCGGTCCTTCGTCCGAGAACCATCGTGTCGCCACGAGGCCGGTGACCTGACTCGTTCGCCTCGAGTAGTGACGGGCGAATTCACAGTTGCGTCGACAGTGCCGGGGTTTCACCGAACTTCACACGAGCAGCGTGGCACCCCGGTGAACCGGGGCATCTGCACTTTACAGGGGTCGTCTGGCTTGACCCGGGAGGTCAAGGCAGGGTAAATATCTATTCCACTAATGAACTAGTGAAAGGGTTCGGATGATCGACTTCCGTATCGACCGCCGATCCGGCATTCCCACTTACGTGCAATTGGTCCTTCAGGTGAAGCAGGCGCTCAGGCTCGGTGATCTCCAAGTCGGGGATCGGCTGCCCACAGCCAAGGACGTCGTGGGAGCGCTCGCGATCAACCCGAACACAGTCTTGAAGGCCTACAAGGAACTCGAGCGCGACGGGCTTGTTGCCCCGAGGCCCGGATTGGGCACGTTCGTCGTGAAGTCCCTGGCCAAGCCCGGTATGGCGGAAAGCTCTGCGCTACGGCGCGAGTTGGCCCGCTGGGTGGCAGATGCCGTGGCTGCTGGACTCGAGCGCACGGACATCGAAGCACTGGTGAGTTTGGAACTCGAGAAGACGTTCATCGAAACGGATCCGTCCGGAAAGCAGGGGGAGACATCATGACTGCGCAAGAATCGGCACTGACGATGCAGGACGTGGACAAGCGCTTCGGCAAGAAGAAGGTGCTCGACGCCTGCACTTTCGAGGTCGCGACAGGAAGCATCACTGCCCTGGTCGGGGTGAACGGAGCGGGCAAGTCCACACTGATGTCCTTGGCGGTCGGGTTGACGATGCCTGACCATGGTTCGATCTCCGTCCTGGGCAGCACGCCGGATCAGGACGGCATCTGTCCAGGCCTGTCGTACCTCGCTCAGCACAAGCCGCTGTATCCCAAATTCACTGTTGCAGAACTTCTTCGATTCGGCGCATATACCAACGACGAGTGGGATGCGAAGTACGCTCTGGATCTGGTGGAGCGCGCTGGAATTGCTCTCGATGCGAAGGCGAAAGCCCTGTCGCCAGGTCAACGAACCAGGGTTGCACTGGCTTTGGCACTCGGGCGCAGGCCGCAGTTGCTTCTACTCGACGAGCCTCTGGCAGATCTCGATCCGGTGGCACGGCGGTCTGTCGCGACCACTCTGCTCGAAGACGTTGCCGAGTACGGCACCACGGTTCTGTTGTCTTCACACATCGTCTCCGAATTGGCAGACGTCTCGGATCGACTTCTTCTGCTGGGCGGCGGAAACGCGAGATTGTCCGGTCCGTTGGATGAATTGATCTCTGCCCATTACGTATTGATCGGGGACGGCGACCCCTCGGACGTGGTCGGCGCCGGTGCGGTCATTCATACCGAGAAGGGGGTGCGGTCGAATTCTCACGTGGTGGAGGGAATCCGTCCGAGCCCTCGGGCCGGCTGGGTGATCGACGACGCAACTCTCGACGACGTGGTGCTCGGGCACCTGAGCGCAGAAACGATGGTGGCGGCATGATCTGGGTTACGTGGCGGCACCACCGGACATCGCTCGTTGTGTCGTTGGGATTCCTCGCGGCATTAGCAGTCATTGTCTTGTCGAGTGGTGCGATCATCAAGAGCGGCGGACAAGCCCAACTCTTCGGATCGCCTCTCAGTTGCTTCGATGACATCACCGCTATCTGCACGGCAGAGACTGCTCTCACACTGACGACAGTGGTTGCTACTGCTCTGCCGGTGTTCCTCGGCGTGTTGATCGGTGTCACCGTGTTTTCGCGGGATGTCGAACAAGGAACACACGTATTGGGGCTTACTCAATCGGTCAGTCGGACTCGTTGGTTCTGGACCCGGGTGTTAATCGTCTTCCTGCCGATTTCTGTGGCTTCGTCATTGCTCGGATTTGCACTGCAATGGGCTCGATCTCTCCCGGACAACTCCCGGTATGCATTTGTTGCCGGGCGTTCGACTTTCGTCGAGATATCGAACCTGTCGTATCCGCTCTTTCAATCCAGCGGACTGGTCTTGGGTGCATACACATTCATGGCACTCATGCTCGGAGCAGCACTGGCTTTGCTGGTGCGTAGTTCGATCGGCGCAATGGCGATCACGATGGTCGGTGTTGTTGCGATCCTGGCAGCATTTCAGTTGGTTGCACGGCCCGATTACGCCGAGCCGAGTGTCCGAACGTCACCCGTCGCCGGATTCAGTTCCTACTATTCGAGCGATACCAGTATCCCCGCGGTCAATTGGGAACTCGCGCAGGGATATGTCGACCTCCGAGGTAACTGGGTCGACGTCAAATACGACGAGTGCACGTGGGGTGGATCAGGCGATGAGGACCCGTACGACCAGCGCCCGGAGGAGACCGGCGCCGAGTACAACCTCCGCATGGATGTGCTCTCAGCGCAGCAGAACAGAGAGATGGAGATCTGTTTGCGGCAGCACGGGGTCGACCACTACGAAGTTCGCTACCACTCGGATGATCGGTTCTGGCGTTTCCAGTTCACGGAAGCTGCACTCGTCCTGATCCTTTCAGGCCTGTTCCTCCTGCCTGCGCTCTGGGGTCTACGACGTCTCAAGCCGTGACTCAGCGGGCGACCGGCGCGACCGTCAGCTGGTTGATGTTCGCGCCGGTCATCGAGCAACCCTTGGTGGGGTAGGCGAGGAAGACCGAGTCGTAGCTGTTGGGTGGGTAAACCCTCAGTCCCGCAACGTCGGTCACGCCGCACTGATCTGCCGGGTAGTTCTCGACGTTCGTAGCTCGCACCAAAGACGTTGCGGCAGAGCCAGGGGCAAGGGAGACGAGTGAACCGGATCCGGAGCGGCCGGCTGCAGCACCCACTTCGCTTCCGGACGCTCCCGTGACATACGAGACGCCGGGGAAACCGTCGAGCGTGCACGTGCGGCCGCCCGTGTTGGTGAAGACCACCGGAAGCTCCACAGAACCGGCGGCGCCACTCGACTCGCCGAGGGTGACGTTCAGTTCCCCGATCGCGCAGCCTTCGGGATTGGGTGCCGTCGAGGTTGTCGTTTGGGTGTGGTCGGTATGGGTCGTCGAAGGTGAAGCGGTGCCGGTCTGGGTCGTCGGCGCAGAGGCGGTCGTCGTTGAGGCGGGTGCCGGTGAACTCTCGGCCGTTCCCGTTTCATCCGAGCCGCAACCGCTGAGAAGGGCGAGAGCAGCAAGTGGAGCCGCCAACAAGCCGACGTTGCGCATGCGGTTCGAATTCATCGCTCTGTACTCCTCAGGCTGGTCGACAACTGTTTCCGAACATCCGTGTCCGGTATATCCGAGTTTGAAGCCGGATGTGCAGAAACGAATCAGGCTCGCCGGTGATCAGGACCTACTTCCCGGATGGATTGCCGTTGCGGATCTAGCATGAGAAATGACCTGTCCGGATCGCGACCACCGGGAGTAGCGCATGTTCACCTTCACCAGCGACGACGGAGTGGTCATTCATGTCCACGAATGGCCCACCGAGCAGGAACCTCGAGGGGTTGTTCAACTCGCGCACGGTATGGGTGAGCACGCAAAACGCTACGCACACGTTGCCGAAGCCCTGAATGCTCGCGGTTTCCACGTCTACGCGGCGGACCACCGCGGCCACGGTGAGAGCATGCACGCCGGCCCAGGCAACATCGGCGACGACGGCTGGAACCGCTTGGTGGCAGACATGGTGACCCTCACGGGCATCATCCGCGACAAACACCCCGGCCTGCCCGTCGTACTGCTCAGCCACAGCCTCGGTTCGTTCGCTTCGCAGCAGTACATCCTCGACCATTCACACCTGATCGACGCCGTCGCACTGTCGGGGACCACCGCGGTCGATCAACTCATCGAGAGCCTCGTCAACGACGGCCCGGACGTCCTCGCCCAGTTCAACGCCGAATTCGAACCGGCCCGTACTCCGCACGACTGGCTCAGCCGTGACGAAGCGCAGGTGGATCTGTACATCAACGATCCACTGTGTGGTTTCAGCCTGGACGACGCCGGCATGGGCGGGCTTATCGCAGCTGGGCCGAGGTTCGTCGACGTCGAGGGCGTGCGACAAGACCTTCCGATCCTGGTCTTCGTCGGCACCTCGGATCCTCTCAACGCCGCGCTGAGCCGTACCGACGTCGCAGTCGAACGGTACAACTCGGCGGGGATCGAAGACGTCACCTATTACACCTATCCGGGTGCCAGGCACGAGATCTTCAACGAGACCAACCGCGACGACGTCATCAATGATCTGACGACGTGGATGGACCGCGTACTCGAAGCGTGACCGCCTCACCGGAAGGGGAACACGATGTCCACAGTTCCGGCCGCACGACCCGATCCAGACCCGCGAGATGTCAAGCGCTGGAGACGATACCTCGCCGACGAACAAGCCGAGGCCGCCGTCTACCGCGACCTCGCGGGTAGGCGCAGCGGCGAGGAGCGCGAAATCCTTCTCGCACTGGCCGATGCGGAGGGTCGACACGAGGCGCACTGGCGAGCGCTACTCGGCGATCACGTCGGCAAACCACTTCGCGGTGATATCCGCACTCGGATACTGGGCTTTCTGGCCAGACGCTTCGGCTCTGTCTTCGTGCTCGCTCTTGCCCAGCGCGCGGAGACGCGATCCCCCTATCCGAACGACGCCGACGCGACCGCATCGATGGGCGCGGACGAGAAGATCCACGAAGAAGTGGTGCGGGCCTTGGCCACCCGAGGCCGCAACAGACTTTCGGGGACGTTTCGTGCCGCCGTCTTCGGAGCCAACGACGGCCTCGTCAGCAATCTCGCTCTTGTACTCGGCATCAGCGGTAGCGGCGTCTCCAACCAGATCGTTCTGATCACCGGCATGGCCGGGCTTCTGGCCGGCGCCCTGTCGATGGGTGCCGGCGAGTACGTTTCAGTCCGCTCTCAGCGAGAGTTGTTGGAAGCGTCCAATCCTGGTCCCGCGGCCAGCGAAGCTGTCGGCCTGCTCGACGTCGACGCCAACGAATTGGCCTTGGTCTACCGGGCCCGCGGCATGTCCGCCGAGGAAGCGGACCAGCGCGCCGCCGAGGTCCTCGCGAACAGCACCTTCGGCGCCGCGGACGTTGTCGACGACCATGAAGCCGTCGGTACCGGGTTGGGCGCAGCGGCGGCAAGTTTCTGCTTCTTCGCCTCGGGCGCAATCATTCCGGTGCTGCCGTATCTGTTCGGCCTGGAAGGCATGACGGCTCTGATCGTCGCATCTGTTCTCGTGGGGATCGCGTTGCTGACGACGGGCGTTGTGGTCGGGTTGCTCTCGGGCGGGCCGCCGTTCAAGCGGGCCCTACGCCAACTTGCGATCGGCTACGGCGCTGCCGGCGCGACGTATCTGCTCGGCATGCTGTTCGGGACTTCGCTCTGAGCGTCTGCTTACGCGCGTAGGGCGGGATCGCGGTGAGCCGGATCGATCCGGACCGGAATTTTGCCCGCTGCGTTGTGTGCCAGTGCGAAGCCATCCACCACGGCTCCAATCTTGCACAGGCCCCGTCTGTCACCTCACCCCGCCGGTCGGGGCTTTGCTGTAGACGCGCATCTCGGAAACCTGAAGGCCTCGACCGCAATATGTCGGCGAATCGCAATCAATGTAACCACTAGATGCACTTAGGGTACTCGTTGGCGTCGACATTTCCATCCGCTGCCAGAATGGGTACTCGGTGAAACCGCATCGGCCACCTGCCTGATCCCGGTGAGTTGGGGCCCACTAGGTGGAGGTGTTCTGCTCAAACCCTTCCACCGTTCGTGTGCGGTTTCTCATTGGGTAGCGTGCGTGTGTGGCGATGGAAGAGAAGTTTTGAAGGGGCAACGCCGCTCGGCGACCGTTACTCTGCTGGCCTTCGCCGGTTTCGGCTTGGTGTGCGGACTCGTAAGTGCTGCCGTGTTGTGGTGGTACGCCTCCCAACCCTTCACGATCTACACATTCAGCTACCGGCCGCACGACCTCGAATCGACCCAGATCGAAAAGGTCTCGGTTTACCGATTCATAACTGGACTGCTCATTGGCGGACCCATTTTTGGAACTGCCGTCGGGGCGCTCGTTTTGACGACAGGGTGGAATCTCGTACGGCGAGAACACACGATCCGTATTGACTAGATCCTGTTTTGACCCGCTCAACTCTGAACATGTGATTAGAGCCGAAGTGGTTTCTCGATCAATCGGACAGTTAGACGAAGTCGGTGTTCATCGATCGGTCCTTGATGCAGCTGGAATCAAGTAGTAACCGGCGACTGCCGGAGGTCAGGCATCTTTCCGTCGGGAATAGTGCTTGCGCCACTTCGTAATGGCGGTCGCAAGGAAGGCGACAGATCCACCGATCACGATCAATAGGAGTGCCCAGTTCAATGCGGAGGCGTCCTCGACTGCGGCGTCGACTGCAGAAGGTAAAATAAGCACAGGAAACAAGATGGTGGCGATCGTAGACGCCCAACGCTGAACGACTTCACTGTCGATGAACTGCGCGAACCTCGACATCGCACCCCTTTAACGTCCCTGCCATTGACCGGCAATTCGAGTTATGACCCGTTTGATACTTCGCAACACCCTGTGTCGAAAGTTGTCAGCGTACTCAACGATGCTCCCGCGCCGCGTCTAGATAGATTTTCGCAGCAGATTCGAAGGCAGCAGACCGTGCAGCTTTTTGTTGTAATTCCTTTGAGAGAAACCCACCCTGTATTATTTGGCCATTCTTGCGTGCCGGCGCTGTCGGCGAGTGTGCCTATCAGATCTAACAAGGCGCTTCGTCGGACCCTACTGAGAGTATTCCGGAAATCCAGTTGTCCTCATTCGCTGGGTGCCACCATCGTCCATTGAGCTACGTCATCTCCACAGTGTTGCAGAAGACTGCCCGCAGTCGATGCCGCAATCTGAGTCGAGCGTTCGCGGTCGCCTTCGAACGTCTGATTACCAAGTGCTCGATCTGCACGGCTATTGCCTCAAGCAATTTGAGGAGGCGAGCGAAGCGTGTCCATCACTCGACCGATTGAAGACGATCCTGCGCGAAAACCTTGGCAAACAACTGGAATTCGAATCGAACGAAACCCTGCGTCAACGGGTCGACGAACTGGCATCAGCGAATGTGCGATGCCAGGATGAAAACGCCAGGCTCACAAACCAAGTCGCGGAGCTTGTCAATCAAGTTCGGGAAACCGACGATGAACTGATGGGTGCACGCAACAGCTTGCGCGGGATGATCCGAGAACATTCACAATAACGGCAGGTGAGTGGATGGTGACGCCTGCACACACACGAGACCTGATCCAAAGCCCCGCAGCGGGAATGCCACGTTGGCAATGGCTGGAATTGATCGATTGGTCGACGTGCCGCCAGTGGGTTATTGCCGGGCATGGTCCATCCGGTTCCTGCTATCGTGACGACATGCATTTGATCTTTGAGTGACGGATTTCATTTGGTTCCCCGAGCTCGTCGAGCAATCCGAGCCGGGCGGTCGATCGTGAACCTCTGACCCCTGTGGGTCTCCGTCAACTTCTGCGCGCTCGGTCGAGCATCGGTATGTCTCTGTAGCGCGCCCTTTTTAGGGATTCAAATGCCTGATTCAACGATCACTCCTGCGCGCTCGCATGCGCAACTTGTCGTGTCCAACGTCGCCGTTTCATTCGGCGGCGTACCTGTCCTGAGCGGGGTCGACCTCGCGGTAACGTGTTCCTCGCGCTGGGCGGTTGTGGGCGAGAACGGCCGCGGAAAGTCAACTTTTCTACACGTCCTCGCCGGAACACTTCAACCGGATAGCGGCACAGTTACACGTGTCGGCACACTTGGTCTCGCGCAGCAGGAGATGCTCACAACCGACACACGCACCGTCGGCCGGGTCGTAGCAGATGCGATAGCCGATTCGCTGTGCGCTCTGGCGGAACTCGATGCCGCATCTCTCGGTCTTGCCTCAGGGGAGATCAAGGCCGATGAGCGGTTCGCTACCGCGCTCGAACAAGCGGAGAGACTGGATGCTTGGAACGCCGAGCGGCGGGTGCGCATCGCACTCGCCGCCCTCAGCGCCGAAACTGACCACTCCCGTCGCTTGACCGAACTCTCTGTCGGACAACGCTATCGGGTGCGTCTGGCATGCCTGCTCGGGGCGAGCGATGACTTCCTGCTGCTCGATGAGCCCACCAACCACCTCGACTGCGTAGGACTCGACTACCTCACCGAGAGGCTCCGTGCCCGAGCCGGAGGGGTGGTTGTGGTCAGCCACGACCGCGCATTTCTGGCCGACGTCGCGCAGAACGTCTTCGCGCTCGACCCGACACCGGATGGCCGCCCCCGCGTGTACGGCGACGGATACGCGGGCTACCGGGCGGGCCGCGAAGGTGAGCGCGCGCGATGGGAGCAAGACTACGAGCGACAGAAGGTGGAGACGGCACGACTGCGTGAGGATCTCACTACTGCACAGAATCGTCTCGTCAGTGGATGGCGTCCAGGCAAAGGGGCAGGGAAACATCAGCGCGCAACTCGGGCCGCCGGCCTCGTGCAAAGCGTGCACCGTCGCCGCGAGACCTTGGAATCGCAGCGCCTTCCCGTTCCCGAGCCTCCTCAAAGGCTGAGGTTTCCCGACTTGCCGACTCGGCCTGGAGTTTCCCTGCTGGTTGCAAGCGGGGTAACCGTAGCTGGTCGCCTAGTCGTACCGACATCGCTGCGCGTCGACGGGCGGTCCAAGCATGTGGTGACGGGACCGAACGGTTCCGGAAAATCCACACTCCTATCGGTGCTGGCAGGCAAATTGGATCCGACGACAGGGCGCTCTCATACAGCGCACTGTGCGCGGGTGGTACTGCTCCAACAGGAATCGTCGCTGCCTCCAGAACAGCGGGTGGGCGAGTTTTACTCCTCACAGGTCGACGAACTCGTGGCGGTTGGGACGATTCAGACGGGTTCTGCAGTCTCGCTGTCATCATTGGGGCTCCTGCGCGCATATGAGATGAGCAAGCGGATCGGCGAGCTGTCGATGGGCCAGCAACGCCGACTCGATCTCGCCCTTGCGCTCGCGTGCCGCCCGCACGTGCTGCTCTTGGACGAGCCGACCAATCACCTGTCCATTGCTCTCGTAGATGAGTTGACCGAGGCGCTCAGCGCTACTGAGGCAGCCGTGGTGGTTTCCACTCACGATCGACAGATCCTGCGGGATACTGACGGATGGCCGAACCTGAGGCTGTCGGGCGTCGAGTGCGAGGTGTAGGCATGAGGGTGGAGCGACTCATGCGATGGCGAACGCTACGGCCGCTTCACCGTCGTGACTACCGGATACTTCTGTCCAGATCGACGAGAGCCCGCTCGAGCTCTCTGCCGTTGCGACTGGTCTGAGTCTCGGTCTCTTCGCGTTCGCGACCTCGGAGGTGTCATTGCTGACCGGTTTTCAAAACAAGCCGTCATCATGTCGGTGCAGAGCGCGAACACCGTTGCTCTCACGGCAGTCGGGCCTTATCCCTCACAGGGGTGGTCGAGCGGGCGCACCTTCTTTCGGGGGGGCATTCAAGCGCCGATCACGTGAGCACGCGCGCGTGAAAAACATCCGCGCTCTACATGTCCGGATACCTCGACGGGGTTTTGAAATTCTGGGCGAGAATGCATTCTCTGCAATAAGCGGGCCGACCGAATCCGATCGAGAACATCCTGTCCACCAGGGCCCGTGCCACACTGGTGTTGCGAAAAGGCCCAGATCACACCATCAACAAGCTGCGCCTGTGCAAGTCTAGGAAGATATGGTCGAGCGTGTAAAGGTTGTGGCATCCGAGTCGCGTGACGTCTTGAACTACTTCGGTAGATGCCCGGTATGTGATCACCCGGCTCGGGCGGTATGCATCACCGCTGAGTTCAACGACGGACGAATCGAAAGCCAAGTCGTAGCGTCCTGCGGAGGATGGTGCGGATGGAAGGGGCTAGTCGAGCCCACCACAATGACAGGCTCCATTCCCGTGATGACGCCAAGTCAGGGGGCGGCGCCAACCGCTCGTGCACCATTGTCCACACCGCGTTGCGCCATTGAAATGGCCTCATAGTCTCAATACATCTCAAGCCGGTGGTTCTGGTGCAGTAAACAGACACGACGGCCAATGGCTGGCCGGAGTAACCGTGTATGGCACCGATGCCAGCGGAACCAACAGCGTCGAAATCGACATGCTCGTCACCGCCGACGCCATCACCGAATCGCCCGCCACCTAGACCAGGAACATGTACGAATCTCCGAGCTCCCGGTCCCGTCACTGAAACAGCGGGGTGGTGACAAACTTCAACTTGTAGTCCTGGACCTGTTGAATATCGCCGTACTCGTCCTCGGCCATGATCGTGAAGGACTTCGCCTGACCACCTTCCATCCGAGAGTAGATGGCGAAGGTGATGAAGAAAGGCTTGCGGTCCGTGCCAGGATCCTTGAAAGTCAAGGTCGCAGTTCCCACTGTCGCGTCCCATCCGCTGGCGTTCGTCTTCTTCTTCTCGATCAGCTTGAAGTCGTCCAGCCGAGCCAGGTCCTGATAAGCCTGGACGGTGGCCTGCTCCTCGTCCTTGGCGTACTTCTTCTCCCAGGAGTTGAAAGCGATTGTTCCGGAAGTGATCCGGCCCTCAGGAAGACCAGTCGAGTTGTAGAGAATGAGTCCCTCTCCGTCGCCGGCCTCCTCATCGAAATTGGAGTGGAATTGCCAACCGTCCACGAGTGGCATGAGAACCTGGGTGTCGGTTCCGTGCCATACAAACCGCTGGTAATCCACTCCAGGAAGCGGAACCAGGGTGGTCTTGTACTCGGTTGACGTGGGGGCAACGGTTGTGGCGACCGGAGCACCGGAGACCGTCTCATTGCAGCCCGAAAGGAGCAGCACGGAGGCCAGTGCCGCCGATGCAACCAGTTGGCCCTTTTTCAGCTTCATTTTCGACGGTCTCCTCTCTGGATCGAGCTAGGTCACCAGCGCTGAAAACCGGTGACGTACGTGCCATTCCAGAGCGCCGGGTCACTGAGCGTGATGGAGACACGACCTCCGTGTGAAGCTGCCTCGTCGACGATCTGGTCGACGGTGGCATAGACGACGTTTCCGGTGGGCTGGTAGATGGAACCAGGGCCGAGGTTCACGCGCCAACCCCGATCCGGAATGGGGCCGAGGAGGTTGCCAGCATTCGTGTCGGCGATGAATCGGGTCTCGTTCTGATCGAAATTGACGCCGACATAACCGTTGCCGGAATACGGGGCCGCGGCAGAAGCCGCACCCGCCCCGAGCAGGGCGACAGCAACCGCAGCGGCCGGAACCAGCAGTGCAGCTACGGCCATACGTGAACGGGACATGAAACCTCCTATGACGCGAAGGCTGCATCGGCCGCAGCCCCACTTGGATGTAACTGACGGTATCGCATATTTCGGTAACCGAACATTTGCGACAAGATGACCTCGGTCACGTCCCACGCGACGGGAATGCAGCTCAATCCTCCCCACTCATTCATCCTGAACAGGAACAATGTCGCCGATGCGCGCCACGAGAAGCGGATCGCAACCTGCCCCGGCCGAGTTTCGGTTCAGCAGGAGTGAATATCAGGCACTCAACCCGGTCGGTCGGATCACCTACTGCATCCGCCTGCCCGGCCGCCCGGCCACTTGCGGTGTCCCCCAAGAGGATGCTCCGCTGCGCTCCGCTCTGTGAAAGTGAAAAGATCCTTTTTTCCTTTCTGTCCTTCGGATCCTGATCGACAGTGGTCCCGGCGCAACCCCTGGCGGCTTCGCCGGCCTCCGGCTCCGAAAACTTTTCAAAGTCGCTTCGCTGAAAAACTCTGCGGCCCAAGCATTGCGCCACTCCCTAATTCGCCGATCCGGAGCTCCATGCCAGGACGGAAAAAAATTGTCAGGGGCTACCGAGGGGGCCGGGCAACGACGGGAAGGTCAAGTCAGTGAACGGTTACGACTTCGAGCAGGGCGGAGACCACCAGGCCGGGACCAGCCACTACGCCGGACTGAACTGCGGCTGCGGTGACTACTCCTGCCCTCGGATGCACGACAGCACCGCAAGGTGTGTCAACTGGGAGTACTGACGCTTTTCTGATCACGACGAACAGTCGTTGCCCGGCACTCGGAAATTCCCGAGTTGACCGCCAAGGCGATCCGCAACCAGCTCGGAATGGCCGAGCCACGTCAGGGAAAGGGCAAGAAATGAAGGTCGAATCACACGCGGTCCGATCAGGCGACTGGTGGTCGGTCGACCATGGCGTTGATCGGGATCTCGGCATATGGGCTAGTCCCGGTGGCACTGGCATGCTGTTCGGGACTTCGCTCTGAGCGTCTGCTTACGCGCGTAGGGCGGGATCGCGGTGAGCCGGATCGATCCGGACCGGAATCTGGCACACCACGGCCTCGGTGTGTTTGCGCAGTGCATGAGCGATCTCATCGGTCCGTTGGCTCGGGAGGAACCGGTGCCATCTGGTCGCCGGGTCGATGGTGGCGACGACAACAAAGGTCTCTCGGTGGGGGAAGTGTGTGCGGATGTATCGGGCGAGGGTGTTCCCCACGGAATTCTCGGTGTCCTCGATGACGATCAAACGCGAATTCGGGTGTCGGGCTTGCCATCGGCGTGTGAAGTCCGTCGTCGATTCGTGGGCCAGGCAGACTCGAATTGCGATGGGCTGTGACGACATCGCCGTTGCCGCGGCCATCGCGCGGGTGGAGAGCGACGTAATTTCGGACACCGGTACTAGGACCGCTGGTTTGTATCCGATAGACAGAGAATCGTTCTCACCCTGAACGGTTAACCGCGTACCGATATGTGTGTACGCACCGCGGATGCGTTCCATGCCGAGGACGAGCGCAGGGAGCGCGAGAGCGATCAGCCAGGCGCCCTCGGTGAACTTCATGGCGGTAGTCACCACTGCTGCGAAAGAAGTCAACGCAGCCCCGAAACCGTTGAGCGCCAATCGCCACTTCCAGCCCGGTGTCCGTTCGGCGAGCCAGTGGCGCACCATGCCGAACTGCGCGAGCGTGAATCCGATGAACACACCGATGGCGAACAGCGGCACCAAGGTGTTCATGTTTCCGCCGGATCCGATGAGCAGGAGAGCACCGACGCCTCCGAGCGACAAGACGCCGTACGTGAAGACGTCGCGCGTCGACTTCCGGCTGAAGCGGTGCGGGAGCACGTTGTCGTCGGCGAGGATCCGCATCAGGTTGGGAAGTCCGCCGTACGAGGTATTCGCGGCCAACGCCAACAGAATCACGGTGGAGAATTGGACGACGTAGTAGCCCACACCATTTCCGAGGGCAGCGGAAGTGAGTTGCGACAGGACCGTTGTTCCGGGGACTGGGGCCAGTGAGAACTTTTCGATCAACACCGCAAGGCCGATCAGCATGGTGCCCAACAGGATTCCCAGAGCTACTTCGGCACGCTGAGCGCTACGCACGCGAGGCTTCTTGAAACTGGGTACCGCATTGGCGATGGCTTCGACTCCGGTCAATGCGGCGCAACCACTCGAAAATGCCTTGAGCAGAAGGAGAATGCCGATCGTGTGTGCGTTGTCGGCGAGGAAGGGAGCCGTGGCGGCGGCAGGGTTTTCCCGAAGTAGTCCGGCACCGATCACCGTGAAGATGCTGACGACAAAAACCACGGTGGGCAACATGAATACCCGCGCGGAATCTGCGATGCCCCGCAGATTCAGTGCCGTGATGCCGCCGAGTATCGCCAGTGCGATCCAGACCGTGTAGGGAAGAAGCGCAGGGAAGGCGGAGGTCAGAGCCGCGACACCGGCTGCGATCGATACCGCGACGTTGAGGGTGTAGTCGACGATCAACGACGCGGCGGCGGTCAAACTTGCCCGCGGGCTCAGATGCTTCTTTGCGACGGCGTAGGCGCCACCGCCTTCGGGAAATGCGGCGATCACTTGGCGGTACGACGCCACCAGGACTGCAAGCAGCACTGCGATGGCGATCGTCACCGGCACGGTGAAGCCGATCCCCGCGCCGCCGGCGAGGGCCAACACCAACACGATGGCCTCTGGACCGTACGACACCGAGGCCATCGCGTCGAGCGACAGACCCGCCAGTCCGGTTGCGACGGAGAGCTTTTGCTTCTCAGGTTCGCCGCCGGCGCGGATGGTCGACGATATGACTCCACGGTGTCCGAGTATCACTGCATGTCTCACCGAGTCAGTATCGTCATTTCCCGTAGCTCTGAGACTGATCTTGACGATGCTTTGACGCGATGGCCTGCAAATCTGTACGGGTTCACAACGGGGGTTCGAGTCGCGGGAAGCCTTGTGACAGCTGATCAATCCAGCGAGCGCGCGTGGCGAGAATATCGCGGTTCCGAGACTCCGATTGGGCGGCGACGTGCGAAAGTAGGTCGCGAAGTCGGCCCAGAACGAGTGGCGAGTTCGATGCCGAGGCTATGACGTCGTCCAGTCCGGTTCTGACGAAGCTCGTGAAGTCGGGCAGTGGAATCACCACACGCAGATCACCATGCTCGTCGACGGCCCGGATCGAATCTGCGCGTACGGAGGTCACCAGAGAGAGGAGGTCCTCGATCTCGTCCAGAGCCTGCACGGCCGTCGCAGGATCGTTGATAGCGGGTGAGAGCGCTCTGAGCGCGATGTCAGCCAACAACCGAATCGCGAGTAGGGGGTCCTGGGTGAAGGTCCGCTCACTCCCACTGACCAAGGCGTCAAGGATCGTGTTGGCGGGCATGGGTCCGCCGTAGACGTCGGCGAGCGGCAATCCGTCTCGCAGCGTGCTACCCGGCGACACTCGGAGGACCACCATGGATCGGCAGTTCCGAGCGCTCTGCAGGAGATCTTCGACGAGGATCTGCTGCAGAACGGCCGGCGGTCGATGCCACTCGATTGTCGTGATCACCGGAAGTGTTGGTAGAGGAGGCAACTCCAGATCGGTGGTGGGGTACACGGCGGCGAAGACTGCTCGGCCACGACTCGAGATCGTGGTCAGTACAGGAGCCAACTGGATGGCCGAGAATGCGCGCAGCTGGAGCAGTCTGATCAGCGTCAGCGTGGCCAAGAGTGCCAGCACTGCGAGGCTGGGCACAACCACGGACACATCCGTTTCGTTGCTGATGGCGAGCGCCGCCGTGATGTCGAAAACCGACTGGCCTATCGCGAAGGCAAACGTCCGCCACACGATGGGGTCGTCGCGGAACAACAACAAGCGAGGAGTGAAGGTGGTCGCGGCCCACTGGACGACGAGGAACAGCAGCGAGAAGATCACTGCCACTACACCCAATAACCCCAGTCCGAGGGCAACGAGCATCTCGCTGACCTGACGGGCGGGAATCATCGGGCCGCTCCGGACATACGGCATCCCCAGTCCGGCAGCCAGTCCCACGACGACGCACAGGATCTGGGTCAGGCCGGCACGTACACGGCGCCGGGGGACGAGGAAGGCATGCCCGATCGGGGTGGGAGCGAAACGTCCGGGCTGATCCACACTTCAAGCCTCCACGCTGCGGCAATGGTGCGCCTTCACCCGAAACGGATGATGTCGACGTCGTCGTGATCCTGAAACGCTTGAAAGAGCCATGTGAGAGACAGAAGGCGAGACGTCATGATGGATTCGACAGACCAGAGCCGCGCCGTACTACCGATTCCGGATCGACAACATCTTGGTCTGGTGACGTACGACGCGAAGGATCCGGACACCGAGTTTCCGCCGATCACTCCGCTACTACCGCCGGCCGGCGCACCCAATGTTCTGGTGGTCCTGTTGGACGACGTGGGATATGGCGCGAGCAGTGCCTTCGGAGGACCAGCGGACACACCGACTGCTGAGCGATTGCAAAGTAATGGGCTCACGTACACGCGGTTTCACACGACGGCACTGTGTGCTCCGACCCGCGCCGCTCTTCTGAGCGGGCGCAACCATCATTCGGTCGGCATGGGATCGATCACCGAAACCGCTACCTCGGCTCCTGGTCTTTCCGGCCTGCGGCCGAATACCAAAGCCGCACTGCCGATGACGTTGAAACTCAACGGATACTCGACGGCGCAGTTCGGCAAGTGTCACGAGGTTCCGCCGTGGCAAACATCCCCGGTGGGACCGTTCACGTCGTGGCCGACGGGAGAAGGCGGATTCGAGCATTTCTACGGATTCATCGGCGGGGAGAACAACCAGTATTACCCGGCGCTGTACGAGGGCGTCGCGCCTGTCGAGCCGGACAAGACACCGGAGGAGGGTTACCACCTCACTGAGGACCTTGCCGATCACGCGATCGACTGGGTTCGGATGCAGAAGTCATTGGCTCCGGACAAGCCGTTCTTCGTCTACTTTGCACCCGGCGCCACACATGCACCGCACCATGTTCCGAAGCAGTGGGCCGACAAGTACGAGGGCCGGTTCGCAGGAGGTTGGGACGCTCAACGCGAATCGATTCTCGAGCAGCAGAAGCAGCGGGGGGTCGTTCCCGCGGATGCGGTCCTCACCCCGCGTCCCGAGGCCATCCCGGCGTGGGAGGACATGAGTGAGGAGATGAAGCCCGTCCTCGAACGCCAAATGGAAGTCTATGCAGGATTTCTCGAACACACCGATTTCCATGTCGGCCGGCTTGTCGATGCGATCGAAGAACTCGGAGCTCTCGACAACACTCTCGTGTACTACATCATCGGAGACAACGGAGCATCCGCAGAGGGGACGATCAACGGCGCTTTCAACGAGATGGCCAACTTCAACGGACTCGCCGCCATCGAAACACCCGAGTTCATGGCGGAAGTGAAAGACAAATTCGGTACCAAGGACGCATACAACCACTATTCCGTGGGGTGGGCGTGGGCAATGTGTACGCCGTATCAGTGGACGAAACAGGTTGCGTCACACTGGGGTGGCACCCGTAACGGGACGATCGTGCACTGGCCTGCAGGGATTCGGACCAAGGGGGAGACGCGGTCGCAGTTCACCCACGTCATCGACGTTGCACCGACGATCCTCGAAGTCGCGAAACTACCGGAACCGACCTTTGTCAACGGCGTCCAGCAATCACCCATCGAGGGGACCAGCATGGTCTACACCTTCGACGACGCCGAAGTCGCCGAACGTCACGATCTGCAGTACTTCGAGATGGCCGGCAACCGTGGAATCTATTACAAGGGTTGGAGTGCGGTCACCAGGCACAGCACTCCGTGGCTTTTCGCGGAGGCACTCCCCGCTCTCGACGACGACGTGTGGGAGCTCTACGACGGGTCTCAGGATTGGACGCAGTCCAAAGATTTGGCGGCCGAGTTGCCGGAGAAACTCGCTGCACTGCAACGCTTGTGGTTGATCGAAGCAGTCAAGTACAACGTGCTTCCGATCGACGACCGAAGATTCGAGAGGTTCAACCCTCACATCGCGGGGCGTCCGCAGTTGGTGTCCGGGAATCGACAGGTTCTGTTTCCCGGAATGAAACGGCTGAGCGAGCACAGCGTGCTGAGTATCAAGAACCGATCATTCAGTGTCACAGCAGCAGTCGACGTCGCGGATGGCATTACTGCCAACGGTGTGATGATCGCGCAGGGAGGCAGATTTGGTGGCTGGGCACTTTACGCGCGGGAAGGCCGCGCCAAATTCGTCTACAACCTATTGGGCATGACCGAGTTCGTCATCGGTTCCGACGTTGACATTCCGGCAGGATCACACCAGATCAGAGCTGAGTTCACCTACGACGGAGGTGGTCTCGCGAGAGGCGGTGGGGTCACGATCTATCACGACGGTCGCGAAGTGGGCTCAGGTCGCGTCGAGCAGACGCAACCGATGGTCTTCTCCGCGGACGAGACCACCGACATCGGGGATGACTACGGCATGCCTGTCAGTGTTGATTACAGTGGCGCAACCACATTCAACGCACGTATCGACGTCGTGCAGATCGATGTCGGTGACGACGACCATACCCACCTCATCGATCCGGAGGAGGTGGCGCGAGTGGCGGTGTCCAGACAGTGATTCCACAGGCAAGAGCAGCAGTCACAATCTCCTGAGGGAGGGTCGCAATGCCGACCGTCATCCGTACTGTTCACGATCTGGTCCGCCACGCGCGGGGGCCGACGCACCATCACCACCATCAATCCGTGCACGAGGCGCGGCGAATGCGTGCCCACCACATTCTGGTCACGCATTCGCTCGCCTGATTTCGGAGCTACAGGTCGCGCGCCAATGCTCGTCCGGCTGCGCGGCCCGAGAAGATGCAGCCGCCGAGGAAGGTCCCCTCGAGTGCGCTGTAACCGTGGACTCCGCCGCCGCCGAAGCCCGCGACTTCACCGGCTGCGTACAGACCGTCGAAGACACTGCCGTCGGCCTTGATGACCTGCGAATCCAGGTTGGTTTCCAAGCCGCCGAGGGTCTTGCGTGTGAGTAGGTGCAACCGGACCGCGATCAGTGGGCCGTTCTTGGGGTCCAGGATCTTGTGCGGTGCAACGACGCGCACGATCTTGTCTGCCAACAGATTACGGGCACCGTGGATGGCGGTGACCTGGAAGTCCTTGCTGTACTTGTTATCGACTTCGCGGTCGCGGGCGATCATCTCGCGTTCGATGTCCTCGTAGTCGAGGAGCGGTTCGTCGGTGAGGGCGTTCATGCCGTCGACCAGATCACGAAGGTTGTTGCGCACCACGAAGTCCGCGCCCTTCTGCTTGAACGCCTCGACCGGTCCCGGCGCGCCCTTCTTGATTCGTTCGAGGAGGAGCTTGAAGTCGCGGTTGGTGAAGTCCGGGTTCTGTTCCGATCCCGAGAGTGCGAACTCCTTCTCGATGATCTTCTGGTCGAGGATGAACCACGTGTACTCGTGGCCGCTGTCCAGGATGTACTTGAAAGTTCCCATCGTGTCGAAGCCCGGGAAGTTGGGGACCGGCAGACGCTTGCCGGTGGCGTCGAACCACATCGAGGACGGTCCGGGAATGATTCGGATTCCGTGGTTCGGCCAGATGGGATTCCAGTTCTGGATGCCTTCGGTGTAGTGCCACATGCGGTCGCGGTTCACGATGTTTCCGCCCGCGGATTCGGTGATTTCGAGCATGCGCCCGTCGACGTGCGCCGGTACTCCCGTCAGCATGTGCTTGGGTGCCTTGCCGAGTCGCTCGGGCCAGTTCTTCTTCACCAGTTCGTAGTTGCCGCCGATTCCACCGGAGGTGACCACGACGGCCTGCGCGGCGAACTCGAATTCGCCGATGGGGGTGCGTGAGCTCTTCACACCGCGCAGATCACTGGAAGGTTCGAGGACGGTTCCTCGTACACCGGTGACCGCGCCATCGGTGACCACCAACTGATCCACCTGGTGGCGGTGCTTGAACGTGACAAGGCCACGTTTCTGGGCAGCTATGACCTTGGTCAGAAAGACATCGACGACGCCAGGTCCGGTGCCCCAGGTGAGGTGGAAGCGCGGCACCGAATTTCCGTGTCCGAGAGCCATTCCGCGGCCGCGTTCGGCCCAGCCGACATTCGGCATCAGGCGAAGCCCCAGATCGTGCAGGTACTGACGCTTGTCGCCCGCTGCGAACTCGACGTATGCCTTGGCCCACTGACGCGGCCAGTGATCTTCGCGGTCGCGGTCGAATCCCGCTGTGCCCATCCAGTCCTGCATCGCCAACTCGAGGGAGTCCTTGATGCCGAGTCGGCGTTGTTCGGGGCTGTTCACGAGGAAGAGTCCGCCGAGAGACCAAAATGCCTGCGCGCCGAGGTTGGCAGCGTTCTCCTGTTCCACGACAAGGACTTTGCGGCCCGCGCGCGTCAGTTCGTAGGTGGCGACCAGTCCCGCCAGCCCTGCCCCGACAACGATGACGTCAGCTTGTTCGCTCACGACAACTCCTCTTCCGATTGGTTGTTCTGGATTATTTCGCTGTAGGACAGCAGAATTCGAGTGAAGATATCGCGGCGCAGTGCAAAGGCGGCGTTGGTGTCGGTATCGACGAGGCACTGCACGCTGGTGCCGTCGTGCACTGCGACCAATGCCCGTCCCAACGCCGTCGGGTCGCCGACGATTGTTCGCCCGACGTCGCTGAGTGCGGACTCCACGATGGGCAACAGGGTGCGAAGGATCGCGTCTTCACGGTCGGCAAGGGCTTTGCGAAGTGCCGGGTTGCGGAGCGCGTGGGCTGTGAATTCCGCGTTGATCCGGTACCACTGGGGGTCGACCGGAACCACCGCCACGATCCGGGCGACAGCGGCATGGATGTCGACGGTGTTGCCGGCGGTGATCGACTCCGTCGCCAACCTCAGGTCTGCGAGCATTGATGCAGATCGCTGCTCCCACATCGCGAAGAACAATTCGTCGAGTGAATCGAAGTTGGAGTAGAACGCGCCTCGGGAGTATCCGGCGCGTTCGCAGATCTGCTCGACCGTGGCGTGCCCGAACCCGGCTTCGGAGAAGACATCTGCAGCCGCGTCGAGCAGGCGCTGCCGGGTCTGACCACGGCGTTTGGTGACACGCTTGGCCGGCGAGTTGTCCGTTCCAGTCGTCATCGGCGCCTCCGTCAGGGTGGGACCCCAAACGATACACGGATGTATCCGATGCGTAGGCGTATCTCGATCTGTCCTTCTTCGCAGGTATTTCTATGCGTATCTAGTAAATGTCCAAGAGAAGTGAATATTCAGGTGTGATCGCTACAGATGCAGATCACGCTTCCTGATCGCCGCAGTGGCGACGACGCTGATCGCCGAGGTGGCCACCAGATATCCACATGCCAGCCAGGGCGAACCGCCACTGGCGCCGATCAGTGCCGTCAGAATCAGAGGTGTGACGCCGGAGGCGTAGATACCCGAGAACTGGTAAACGACCGACAACCCGGTGTACCGGATTTCTGTGGGGTAGAGGCTCGCATACAGCGTTCCCTGGGCGCCGTAGAACAAGGCGTGAATCACTCCGAAGACCACGACCATCGCGACTCCGAAGAGCAGGAGATTCTCGGTACCGAACAGTGCGAAGGCGGGGAAGATCGCGAGGCCGTACGCGGCGATGCCCACGATGTAGACACGTTGCGGGCCGAACCGATCAGTGAGTGAACCGGAAAACGGCAGCAAGATCGCCATCACTACTGCGGCCACGGTGACCACAAGAAGTACCGGAACCTTTTCGAAATGCAGAGTCTTGGTTGCATACGTGATTGCAAAGACGCCCCAGGTGTTGAACGCGGCGCCCTCGCCCCAGCGAGACAGCATGCCCAGTACGGTGTTTCGCGCGACTTTTCTTTGAAAGACTTCCCTGAGCGGGGCGGACGAGCGTTGTTCGAGGTCGCGAACGGCCTGAAAGGCGGGCGTCTCGTCGACCTTCAAACGGACCACCAACCCCACGATCACGAGCACCAAGCTGAGAACAAAGGCTATGCGCCAGCCGAAACGGAGAAACTGTTCGTCGTCGAAGACCGTTTGAAGTAGTGCGAATATTCCTGTGCCCAAAGCCAAGCCGAGAGCCAGCCCGATCTGCGGGATGCTGCCGAACAGCCCGCGCTTCTTCTCCGGACTGTGTTCGACCGCCAGAAGAACGGCTCCGGCCCACTCACCACCGAGAGCAAATCCCTGCAGGATACGAAGCAGCAGAAGCAGAATCGGTGCAACGACCCCGATTTGAGCTGCGGTCGGAAGGACACCCATGAGCGCCGTCGCGATACCCATGATGAACATCGTGAGGGCAAGCGTTTTCTTGCGTCCGATGCGATCGCCGATGTGACCGAACACCACTCCGCCGATGGGGCGAACGAGAAAGCCGACCGCGAAGGTCGCAAAAGAAAGCATGGTCCCGACAAAGGAACTCTGGTTGGGGAAGAACAGTTGGTTGAAGACGAGGCTCGCGGCCGTCGCATAGAGGAAGAAGTCGTACCACTCGACCGTCGTGCCGAGCAGGCTCGCGGCGACGACGGTTCTCAGTCTGGATCGCCGCTCGTCGTCGGTCTCGTTCGAGAACGGTGAATTGTGCTCGACTTCGGCAAACGTGGTCATCGGAGCCCCCGGGTCGCGGTGCAAATTCACGAAGGTATCGCAGGAGCCGAAAGTGGGCACCCGTAGCGATCAGGGTGATTTCAACCCTGTTCTTCGAGGTGGACTGTGGTTGTAATGACAGAAGAGTTCTGCCTGTTCGTCGACGAAAGGAATCACCGTGTCACTGCGCTTCCACTGGTTCTTGCCTACTTACGGTGATTCCCGGAATCTGATGGCGGGTGGGCACGGCAGCTCGATGTCCGGTGATCGTCCGGCGACGCTGAAATACCTCAATCAGATCGGCGCGGCCGCCGAGACGAACGGCTTCGAGGCCGTCCTCACGCCGACCGGCGCGTGGTGCGAAGACGCATGGCTGACGACAGCGATGATGCTCGAGACCACCGAGACGCTCAAGTTTCTGGTTGCTCTGCGCCCGGGGTTGCTCAGCCCCACGCTGGCCGCTCAGATGGCCGCAACCTTCCAATGGCAGTCGGGCGGTCGTCTGCTGCTCAACGTCGTGACCGGCGGGGAGGACCACGAGCAGCGCACGTTCGGTGACTTCCTCGACAAGAATCAGCGGTACGCACGATGCGGCGAGTTCCTCGACGTGATCCGCCAGTTGTGGTCCGGTAACGGTCCGGTTGATTTCTCCGGCGAGTACGTCAACGTGGAAAAGGCTACGCTGCAGCGTATTCCGGATCCGGTACCGCCCATCTTCTTCGGCGGATCGTCGCCGGCGGCCGGAACCGTCGCATCGCGTTACGCGGATACGTATCTCACCTGGGGTGAGACGCCGTCCGCTGTTGCCGCCAAGATCGCCTGGATCCGCGACCTCGCGGAAGTCCAAGGTCGTCACCTCGACTACGGAATCCGTCTGCATGTCATCAGCCGGGACACCTCGGAACAGGCATGGGCGGAAGCGGATCGGCTGCTCAGTGCGCTCGATCCGGCGACCGTCGAGCAGGCTCAGGCGAGTCTTGCGCGATCCGGCTCCGAAGGTCAGCGTCGAATGCTCGAATTGCACGGCGGCGGTTCGGCTTACAAGGAGGGCGTCGGAGCGAGGTCGCTGGAGATTGCGCCGAACCTGTGGACCGGCGTCGGATTGGTGCGAGGGGGTGCAGGCACCGCATTGGTAGGTTCGCACCAAGAAGTGGCTGATCGGATTGCCGAGTACGCGGCGATCGGCCTGGATCACTTTGTATTGTCGGGCTATCCCCATCTCGAAGAGGCGTATCAGTTCGGTGAGGGTGTGCGTCCGATCCTCGAAAAGCGTGGATTGGTAGCACCGCACGGTTCGGTCGGCGGACCGGTGCGAACGCCCTTCGTCTCCAGTGGGAACTGAGTCGAACAGCGAGCTCTTCGAGAAGGGGACGTTTGTCCCGATCTTTCGGGCACGGCCTCCCTCCGGGACTGTTCACGCAATTCGGTCAGTAGATCCGTTCTAGGCTGCGCACTGTTGCCGAACTCAAGGCGCAGTACGAAAGGATCCTCGATGAAGCTGGGCACGAGTGGAGTACGTCGCGTCGTGGGAACCGTGGCAGTCGCCGCTGCAACCGCGGCAGGCGTCGCGATGGTCAATCCTGCAACTGCGTCGGCCGAGGTGGTCCCGCCGGTCGTCTCGTACAAGGTGACCGGAAACGATCTGGCACTGACGATCACGAACAACAACACGGGCATTGCCCCGTTGTGCCAGGCGTTTGTCGTCAACGCCGCGGATTCTGCTGCCGTGCTTGATGATCCGCTCAAGCTGCTCGATCCGAACCTTGTGGTGTACCCCAAGATCACCGACCCGTCCTCACTGTTCGCCGTCGGTAAGGGGCAGACGGTCACCAACACCGTGACCGATGTTCCGGACGGAACCTACGCCGTGCTCGGTGCGTGCTCCGATCTTCTCGATCTGGAGACGTTGGGTAAGCCTGTTCCTGGCGTGCCGAGCCTCGTTGTCATCGGTGGACCGTTCAGCGGCATCAATACCGGAAGCCTGAGCGACCTGTTCGGCAGCGGCAGCCTCGAAGGACTTTTCGGGTAGCTCACCGTCTGTCTCCCCAATTTTCCGACTGAGCGGTCTATTCTTCAGGCATCTGGTGATCTGACCGACTTGCCTGGAGGTTCGGAAATGCGAAGTCGTGGATTCAAACGCGTTCTCGGAAGCATTGTCGCGGCGTCGGCCGCCGTCGTGGGACTTGTTGTCATGACTCCGGCGACGGCGTCGGCAGCACCGGCGATTCTCCCGCCTCCGATGTCGGTGAGCGCAGCGGACAATGCGATCACCTTCACCATCACCAACCCGAACCCGCGGTTCAGCTTCATCAACTGCACAGTGGCGATCCTCAACGCCAGAGATGTCCCCGACGTGATTCGTGATCCGGCAAAGCTGCTCCAGCCCGGCGTGTTGGTGTATCCGACCGTCAGCAACATCCTCGATCTGTTTGCTGTTTCGCCTGGGCAGACGATCACGCGGACCGTCGGCAATCTGCCGGCCGGGGTGTACGCCGTTGCGGGAGCGTGCGTTCGACTGCTCGATCCGACCAACCCCACTATCGCGATTCCGCAGGCCGTTGTGGTCGGCGGCTGGTTCGAGGGCGCCGGAACCGGAAGTCTCTCAGGTTCTTTGGAGGACCTGGGATATAACACGGTCCAGGACTTGATCGACGCGTGGAATCGAATCAGCTCGGGAAGCAGCGGCGGCAGCTTCCAGTTCGACTACCAAGGTGGTTCGGATTTCGAGGTAGTGGGTCCCACGTCGTAGTCGGTCCGGCTCACTTGCGCGCGCGGTGGCGTCGCACCGCGTCGCGATTCGCACACGTGGGGGAGCAGTACCGCTGATTGCCGTTGCGTGAGGTGTCCGCGTAGATGTTGGTGCACTCGTCCAGGGTGCACCGACCTAATCTGTGCATTCCGCGGCCGACGAGGTGCAGCGCCGTGCCTACCGAGAAGAGGGCCTTGAGGACCTCGGCGAGCGACTGTTGCGGATCGCGGTAGTGCAGATGCCACCCGTCGTTTGCATGGTTGGTCATGCGCGGATACGCCGACGCTTGCTCGAGCATGACGTTCACCAACTCGGCGCGGGCTGCCTCCTCCGTGACGTCGACGATTTTCGACCACTCGATCAGAAGGTCGAGGGTCTCGTCGAGGTCCTTCTCGGCGATGGGGAAATCGAGAATGATGCCTGCGTCGACGCAGCGTTCGACGAGTTCGGCCAAGGTCTCGGGATTTCGATTGGCCAGGTCGGCGGCCAGCGTCACCGCATATTCGCCGTAAGGGTTGAGATGCACAATGCCATTACATCATGCTCGTCGTATGAAAAAAACAGATTTCGCGCCGATAAGTTGCATCCACCGCTGGGAGATCGAATCTCGGCATCGGACCAGCGAGGGGACGGTCACCTACCTGCGCTGCCATTGCGGGTCGTGGCAGACCTTGCTCGCCGAATGGGTGTCGGGCGGTGCGGGCTCGGCCGTCGCTGCGCCGATCAAGGTCAGGTCTAGGTAATGGTCAGCTAATCGCTCCGTTTTGCCTCGGGTGACATGGAACGTGTTCTAGATTCAGGGTTGTATGCCTCGGTATCGCGGCGCAGACTCTGAAAGGGAAGACGATGCAGTTCAACCTCGCTGATGTATTCGAAACCGTCGCCAGCTCGGTGCCTGATCGCGTCGCCTTGACTTACGAGGGAGAGAACTTCTCCTACGCTGAGCTGGACGCGGAAGCCAACCGAACGGCCAACCTGCTCGCGCAAGCCGGCATCTCGCGCGGCGATCATGTAGCCCTGTTCCTGAAGAACAGCGTCGAACATGTCACGTCGATCCTCGGGTTGATCAAGATCCGTGCGGTCCCGATCAACGTGAACTACCGGTACACACCCGCCGAGCTCGAGTACATCTTCACCAACTCCGACTCGGTCGCAGTGGTCGTGGAACTCCCCGAGCATCAGCGTGTCCTTGCTTCCCTTTTCGGTGCATGCCCGAAGGTGAAGACGGTGATCGTGATCGGCGAGGTCGAGGCCGACCTGGTCGCCGCAGCGAAAGCGCATGAAGTTTCCGTGGTTTCCTTCGACGACGCTCGCGAGATGTCACCGGTAGGGGAGTTCGATTCTCGTTCGGGCGACGACGTGTACCTGCTCTACACCGGCGGGACCACCGGATACCCGAAGGGCGTCATGTGGCGTCACGACGACTTCTTTCGTAAGCCGCTCTCCGGCGGAAATCCGTACGGCGAGGAAGCTCGACAGGACCTCGCCGCGATAGCCAGCGCTGCAAAGGAATTTCCGGAACTCTCGTTCCTCATTGCCGCCCCCCTCATGCACGGCGCAGCGTTGTATTCGCTGTTCACGTTCCTCACCCTCGGCGCGCGCGTGGTTCTACGACGAGAATTCGTTGCGGAGAAGGTCGTCGAAGCGATCGAGAAGGATTCGGTACAGGTGATCTTGATCGTCGGTGACGGCATGGGATTGCCGTTGGTCGACGAGATGGAACGACGCAAAGACGAGGTCGATTTCAGCAGTCTCTTCTCGATCACGTCGGGTGGTGCGATCTGGTCCACCAGCGTTCGGGATCGCATGCTGGCGGTGAAGCCGGACCTGCTGTTGCGCGACAACTTCGGAGCCTCGGAGTCCGGTAACGACGGCGCCTTCTCCATCGACGAGGCGGGGAATCTGCGAATGCCGCCCTCGCCGAACATGATCCTGGTCGACGAGCGGCTCGAAGAGATCCCCGCCGGCTCCGACGACGTGGGCTACATCGCGCGTATCGGAAACGTCCCGCTCGGTTACTACAAGGACGAAGAGAAGACCGCCCGCACGTTCCCGACCCGCGCTGACGGCACCCGTCTTTCGGTGCTCGGCGACATGGGCAAGGTCGAAGCGGACGGCACGATTGTCTTCCTGGGTCGTGGCTCGCAGTGCATCAACACCGGTGGCGAGAAGGTCTTCGCCGAAGAGGTCGAGGCCGCCCTTCACGCGCATCCGGCAATATCGGACGCACTCGTTGTCCCCGCGCCCGACCCGCGCATGGGGCAGCAGGTCGCAGCGGTGATCGCGACCTACCCCGGATCCGACGAGTTGACTCTCGAAGCGGTACAGGAACATTGCCGCAAGACGTTGGCCGGCTACAAGGTGCCGCGCACGATCGTGCTGGTCGATGAAGTCAAGCGAACCCCGGCTGGTAAGGCGGACTACCGCTGGGCGACGACACTGGCCTCGTCCTAGCAGTGTGGAGTGGGTGGCGACAACCTTTCACACGGATTTCACCACGACATAAGAGACATACCGGAAAGATGGCGCAGAGTAAGTCGTTCGCGCCTTGCGTCGTCACTCCACGAAAGGGTCTCAGCTCATGCTCATCATCGGAATACTTCTGTTCGGAATCGTCATCGGAGCGGGAGCCCAGTTGATTCTGGGACAAAGGGCCGCACGAGTGGATTGGACCTTCGCGTTCATCGCGGGAATCGGTGGTTCGCTGGTCGGCGGATTGCTCGTGAGTTTGATTGCAGGCGACGGATTATCATTGCGCCCGAGCGGCATCCTCGGGTCCCTTGCCGGCGCTGTCATCATCACCGCGGGGTGGCAGTGGTACCGCGGGAGGAACGCAACTACAACTACGCGTCCGTCTGATCGCTGATTTCCACAGTTCCGTCAGGGGACGGAGAGCGTCGACATATGACCGAACTACTCGATGAAGTCCTCACCGCACATGGCGGAGTCGAACGTTGGCAGTCTGTTTCAGCGATCACGGCACGGGGACGTTTGGGCGGTCTGCTGCCTCAGCGCTTCCCCGGCAACAAGCTGGCGAAGTTCACGGTCGAGGTTGAAGTCGCCGAGCAACGCACTGTCCTCCAAGACTTTCCGCGTGTCGGCGAGTGCGCTGTGTTCGACAAGGGCGTCGTGCGGATCGAAACTCGTGACGGCGAAGAACTCGGGAGTCGAACCGACCCACGTACAGAGTTTTTCGGGTTGAGTGGAGTCCGGCGCAACCTCCACTGGGACGCGCTCGACACCGCTTACTTTGCCGGCTACGCCTTTTGGAACTATCTGAACGCACCGCTGCTGCTCGCCCGCGACGACATCACTGTCACCGAAGCCGAACCTTGGCAGGAATCCGGGCAGCAATGGCGACGACTACAAGCAACATTTTCGCCAGAAATCGACACCCATTGCCGGCAGCAGACCTTCTATGTCGACAACGGTGGCCTCATCCGCCGTCACGACTTCGTCGCCGAACCGGTAGGCAGCTGGGCGAAAGCTGCTCTCTACTGTGACCATCACCGTCAGTTCGACGGTCTCACCTTTCCCACTCGACGGCGCGTTCTCCCACGGGGCCCAGGCAGTCGCGTTCTCTCGCGGCCGACCCTCCTGGCGCTCGACTTCGACGACATCGAGATCAAGCGATGAAAATCAGTTCTCGGTTACCTGTTGTCGAGTGTGAACAAACGGAACACGGTCCGCATGCACAGAACGACGCCGACGAAGCCCAGTACCGCACTCGCGAGTGCATAGCCCGACAGCTGAGGTGTGAGTTGTGGTCCGCCAGGTACGAACAGAAGGATCGCCGCGACAATCAGCGCGGTCACTCCCGCCGCCATACCCAGGGCGTTGTTCGCCGACCGTCGTAGCCATCGCCTGTCGTCGGGGTGTGCAACCGAGCGAGTGCGAAGTGTGAAGCTTCCCGAGGCGATCGAGGTCGCGATCTGATCGAGCTGACCAGGCAGGCGCCTGACCACCGCGGTTGTGACCGCCGTCGTCGACAGGATGGCCTGCGCGGCTGCAGTCGGGCTGGCGACATGGGTCAACAGTCGGGGTACTTCGGCCCGAACAGCAGCGACGAGGTCGATCTGCGGATCCAGGAGCCGCAGGGCGCGCTCCAAGGACGCGAGCGAACGGAAAGCGGCGGCGACGTCTCCCGGCACTCCGATTCGGTGTTCGCGAAGCACAGTGAACATTCGCGCGAACGATGCCATGGAAACATTGGGTTGGACACTGAGCAGGGTGATCTCTCGGCCCACCTGGTGACGTAGTGCTCCGCGATCAACTTCGGGCGGCACGTCGAATGCCATCAGCATCGCGTCGACTGTCGCCACCGGATCACCTGCGAGGGCAGCGTTGAGGAGCACGGCGAACAAGATCCGTGTCTCGCCGTCCAGAACCCCTACTGCGCCGAAGTCGAGGAGCCCGACCCGGCCGTCATCGAGGATCATGATGTTGCCGGGGTGCAGGTCCGCGTGAAACACCCCGTGGACAAAGATCCCGTCGAGCAACGACGCAAGAAGTTCGTTGGCGACGCTGCTGCGGGTGTCGCGGTCGAGGCCGGTGAGCGCCGACTCACCGTCGGAGAGCGGTGTGCCGTGAAGACGTTCCATCACGAGCACCCGTCCGCTACTGAGGTTGGGGTAGATATGCGGAACGACGATATCCGGGCGGTTCGACATGGTGGAAGCAATCGCGCCGGTATTCGCTGCTTCGGTGCGGTAGTCGAGTTCCTCGAGCAGTGACGTGACGAGGCCCCCGGCGAGTCGGTGAACGCCGATATCGCGTGCCCAGGGAAAACGGGTCTCCGCGCGGGATGACACGCGAAGGAAGATATCGCAATCCACGCTCACTTGTGCGCTCGCCTCGGGGCGTTGAACCTTCACCACAACGTCGACGCCTTCAACCGTGCGCGCGGAATGTACCTGTGCGACAGAGGCAGCGGCGAACGGCTCCACATCGAACCATGCGAACACCGACTCTGGTGCGTCGCCGAGTTCCGATGCCAGTAGCTCCGCAATGCGGACTGGATCAGCCGGTCGTGCCGAACTTTGCAGAGACGAGAGAGTGCGAGCCAACTCGGGTGGTATGAGGTCGTCTCGCGTGCCGAGGATCTGTCCCAACTTGACGAAAGTGACACCGCACCGGTTGATTACTTCCACCAGCGCGTCCCCGAACTGAGGCGCTGATGGCCCAGCACGGAGAGCCGGCCCGCCTCCCGCTCGCACGACGATGCCCATGATCTGGACGTATCGCTTGGTTCGTCGCCACGATTTGCGGCTGCGCTGCAATGCTTCTGGCGGTCCGGGGATGGACCCTGTTGGAAGGACAACTTCGAGGAAAACCAATGCGGCCAGGCATGCTGCGAACACCCAGAGCGCGACAACTCCGAAGAATATGAGCGCTGTTCCTACGCTCACCAGAAGTTGATCGTCCTGGCTGGCAATTCCTGCAAGCGTTGCGACGTATCCCGACAGTGGAACCCCCACCGAGAGTGCTATCACCGCGACCGCAAGGGTTCGCGGCCATCCGACTCTCGTCCCCAGCGTTCGTCGCATCACGCCCGCCAGTGCTGCTGCAAGAAATGGCGTCGTGACGATCCAGACCATCAAGTCCATTGCGATAGCGTAGGGGTTCGCAATCTGCGATACATCCAGGAAAACCCCGAGCCCACCCCGACTGCCGGGTAACAAGCCCGACAGTGCGCAAGCGTCGAACATGCTTGGGCACTTCGGTGTTCATTCGCTCCGATGTCGACTCGTCCTGATCGACCGTCCAAAACTGCGTTCACTGACCATCCGCGAGGCCGAACTGCGCATCATGCTCGTCAGCGATGTCCCGGCCACCTTTCGCGAGGAGCATTACAGCCGAAGAACAGGCTGCGATGGACGCCGAGCAGAAGTGAGACCGAGTGGACTCCTTTAAAGAATGGGGCCGCCGGTGAACAGGTTGAGGAGACTCACCGCGAAGAACTGGACGATCGCTATGGCGGTGGCAAACGGGTCGCCCGCATACGTAGCTTGGTTGACCCATTCGTTTAATGCGTTGATCGAACCCATTGTGATTCCTCCTGAGTAGTGATGGCGTGACTGATTGAAACTGGTGGTGCGACACTCGACACGAGGGACGTCAGTACGGACTCAGCGCAGTTGGGCATATGAGGCCACGAAAGGTCAGTGACGAGCGCCGACAGTACGCTGCGGTTGCGGCCCTCTGTGTTTCGAATGTAGTTCCCCGACTTAGGAATACCGTGAAGGACGGGCGGATTCGGTTACGAGTGTCCCGCGACAGACGACATCGTCAATATTATGATGTCGGCAACAAGCGCGACGACGGCACCAATCGGATTCTGGACAATCCACGAAATTACTTCAGTCATGTTCTCGGTCCTTCCTTAGCGTAAGACGCGTGATCGAATACTCGACCAGCTGTTGCAGTACCCGGCCCCGTTCGGCGAATTAAGCCTTTGCCGAAAATGATTGGCGCAAACAGATAGATCGCACACCGGGGCGTTGAATCAACTCGCCCAATCGTTGCACCTCTATGCTCGGGGTTCGATTCGTTACCAACATCTTTCGGAGAAGGGGTGATCAGTCCCAGCAGCGATCGGTACCCCGCGTGCGAAACCCTTTTCCGTAAACACCTGCCCAGCAACGTCGTAACGTCAGAAGTGGCAGTTGGCGAGGCCGACCGTCTTCTCGAGATCGTGGCGAGTTTTGCTGGGCAGATGTGACACTACCTCGCGGTCTCGCCGGATCAGTCTTCCTTTCGGACATCGATGGCTGTTCTTCGTGTGGTTGTTACACAATCGACGGAATCGCTGTTGGGGGTGGCGATGCGCAGCTATTTCCCCTGCGAATCTTCAGGAATTGCCTGCGACACCCGTGGATACGGATCCTCGATCTCCACCGAGCGCAATTCCGTGTGCCGACAAACATCGCAGTGCTTCCGACCGGATCGATGCACCCAGAACCAATCGCCGTCACGCACAAAGGGCCAGACGGTTCTGGGAAAGACCCAAGCGCTCCTGCAGTTCCCGGCGATCTGTTGCGCCAGTTCGAGTTCACACTTGATCTAACTGGTCGACGCATAGTGGTGTACCGGTAGCCAAAAGAGTCCCGCCGGTCGGTTAGTGTTGACGGTGAGATGCGACGCGGAGGTGGCTGTGAGAATCTGGAACTGGTTGATGCTCAAAATTTCAGCAATCGGTGGGTCGCCGAAGTTTCGGAAGATAGTCGACAGTCCGATTTGGGCGGGCGCCAATGACCGCAAGCTCTGACTGAGCGGGCGGCAGATTCTCCAATTTGCAATTGCCGACCTGCGACTGCGAGCACGCTCACGGCCTGCTGCGACGGCGACGCGACTGTCGACCTGAATTTATCCGCAATCGATATGGGAGGGCTTGTGGGAGTCTGGGGTCCGGGAAACTTTGACAGTGATACCGTCGCGGATGGGTTGGGGGCCCTGACCGGTCGAATCGTGGACGACATCACTGCCGAGTTCGAAGACGATTCGAGTCTGGAGCCGGATGAATGGGGCGGGGAGATGGTGCCGGCGTGGCTCGAGATCCTCACCGATATTGCCCAGACGAAACGAGTCGGTGTGACCTTTCCATCGACGCAAGTGCTGATCGACTGGCGCGATCGATATCTGCGCGTGTGGGATGGCTACATTGACGAACTCGAACCGGACGAGGATCACAAGGTCGCTCGACGTGCAGTGCTCGTCCATACCTTCGAACAGGCCGTCTCCCTCGCAGCCGAGCGCGAACAGGCATAAACCTGGTGCGGCCGCGCTACTGACCATAGATCCGTCAGTTCCCCGGTGGAACGACGGTGAACGTGAACCCTCCGGAAGTCATTGCGTTGGCTCCTTCGAACATCGAACAGAGAGCTTCGGCGGCGTCGGTCGCCAATGCTCGGGCGGCGCTGGGGGTTCGACCTCGGGCCGTCACCGCGAGCCCAGGTACGTCCGCATCTGTGATCGTCAATCGGACTCGTAGTCGGAAGCACTGCCACCGAGTATCTGCGCGAGGAGATGGTCTTCGTCCACCACAGACCTCCCGCCACGACCAAAACGGCGGCGGCAACGGCCACCATTACCTGACCGCGGTGGTCGGAGAGGAATGTTCTCCTCTGTCAGTTGTACCGCCTTGGCCGGCTGATTGACCGGCTTCATCACCACCTTGTCGGCGGCTGGTCCGCGAGATCACGTCCGCTTCGCGTCGTCATGGTTGCGGACGAACTTCATGAGTCGGGGAATCACCCGATCGGGTATGTGTCCCAGGATTCCGTGGCCGGTTCCGGCATAGATCTCCACTTCGGCTTCAGGTACAAGATCAGCTAACCTCGCGGCCACCTGCTCGGGGTTGGAGACCACCGTCTCAGCACCGGAGATTACGAGCATGGGGACCGAGATCGACTGCACTTCTGCATCTTTGAGCATTCGTGCCCACCCGATACCGGGCCGGTAGTTCAGCGCTTCCTTGGCGAGGGCGAACTCGAGGTCGCCGAGAACGTACCCGGGGGACAGCCAATCGTTGAGCTTGCGAATATTCTTGTCGGTGCGGCGCATACCGGCGCGGACCATCTTCAGCAGCACACGCCACGAGGGCTTGTCGAAGACTCCACCCGGTTCGATGAGCGTCACACTCGCCAGTCGTTCAGGAGAATGAAGTGCTACGAGAACGGCATGCCACGCGCCCTGCGAGTAGCCGACCAGGTGGACGCGATCGACCTCGAGTTCGTTCAATACCTCGCTGATCCAGGTGGCGAAGTCGGACTCCCCGGTCAGTGGAGAAGTCTGGACACTGAGGCCTGGTGTGCCGATCGTGTCCAGTGCGTACACGACTCGGTCTCGGCACAGGTCCTCGATGACGATGTGCCATTGCAGACAGTTGGCCCCGAGAGAGTGCACCAGGACGATCGGCGTCTCCGTGCCGGTCCCCGACCTACGGACATGGGTGGTTCCGAACGATGTCGGCACGTCGAGTTGTGTCGACGGAACCGGCCAGGTGCTCTCCAGTTCTCGGTAGATGCTCTGGTACGCCTGCTTTGATGCTTCGTTCTTGAATCGTCCGATCTTCGGCATGAGCCTCCCTCTCGCTGCTTTCAATTTTGATGGTATGACCGTATCACTAATGCGGTACGTGCGTATCATTAACGAGTCAAAGTCATCCATTCGAAAGGGGAAGGACAGCCTCATGCCGCGACTGGTCGACCATGAAGTGAGGCAACGGGAGATCACCGACGCGGTGCGGCGAGTAATTGTCGACGGTGGGCTCGCGGCGGTGACATTTCAGTCCGTTGCTGCCGAGGCCGGGATTTCGGTACGACTCGTGCAGTACTACTTCGGCACGAAGCGGGAATTCCTTCTCGCGACGCATCAAGCTGTGCGTCAGGATGCGGGTGCTCGCTTGATGCAGGAGTTGTCTGTTCTTGGCGCGGAAGCGACACCCCGCGAGGTTATTTCAGCGTTCCTTGTTGGCATGCTCCCACTCGATCGACAACGTCGGGAGGAAGCGATTGTTCTCGGCGCCTTCCACGCTGCCGCACTGACCGGACAAGGAATCGCCGCCGAGGAAACCCTCACTGCCCCAAGAGAGTTGACAGCGCTCATTTCCGGCCAGCTTCAACGAGTGACCAATCGGGACGCGGTTGCGCCGTCAATGGATCCCGACCTCGACGCCGAGCTCATTCTGGCGGCTGTCGCCGGGCTCGCCCAGGGGATGCTTCCCGGCTACGGCACAGCAGAATTGGCGGTCCAGTTGGTTGAGCGTCTCCTCGATCGCATTCTCGGGCCGACGAGACCTCAGGCCACGAATCAACCCGAAGTCGGCCGCCGTTAGTATTCCGGGATGTCTCCTGTGAACCCAGCGCTCGCCGGCCGGGTGTTTCCCTCGTCTTCGTACCTTGTCGGGCGCGAGAAGATTCGCGAGTTCGCTCTGGCGGTGCGTTCGAGCAATCCCTTGCACCATGATGTCGGTGTCGCCAGGGAGGCCGGGTTCGTCGATGTCATCGCACCGACAACATTCACAACCGTTGTCCAGCAACGAGCGATCATGGCACTGCTGCGCACGCCGGATACCGGGCTCGATCCGACTCGTGTGGTCCATACTTCCGAGAAGATCGAGCATCAGCGTCCGATAGTCGCCGGCGATGACCTGTCTACGACACTGACGATTACAGGGGTGACAGTGCGTGCAGGCAGTGCGATCCTGTCGACAGTTTCCGAGATCCACGACGTGACCGACGCTTTGGTAGCAACGGTCACCTCGACGCTACTGGCGCGAGGAGAAGGTGCATGACCGTACCCGTCGTGCCGGTTTTCGAAAACCTCGTCCTCGGTGACATCGTCGCGAAGGTTGATCTGGTCCTCACTCGTGATGACCTAGTTCGCTACGCCGGTGCCTCCGGCGACATGAACCCGATCCATTTCAACGACGCAATCGCTACCGCGGCTGGGCTACCGGGAGTTCTGGCTCACGGAATGCTCACTGCCGGAATTGCTTTGCAGGCCATCGTCGACTGGGTTGGCGATCCGAGTGGTGTGTTCTCGTACGAAACTCGCTTTACTCGACCCGTCGTAGTCGATGCCGTCGATGGTGCTGATCTCTCCATCACTGCGAAGATCGCGCGGATCGACGCCACGATGCGGACAACGCGGATCGATGTCACCGTCACGCACAAGGGCCAGACGGTTCTGGGAAAGACCCAGGCGCACCTTCAGTTCCCGGGCGCCTGACAGGTTTTGAGTGCTGTCACTGGTCACATCGGGACCTACGCATCCGGGCGGGAGATCAACTGCATTGTGGCACAGCACTACCGGAAAGACACCAACAGCTCGTCCGACGCTTGCATCGGTGCGTATCCGTCGGCGATGACGCGCCGACAGCCGTCGAGTTCGACGGTGAGTAATTGTTCCTCGTTCGTAGGACGGTCCACGTAGATCGTCGACGCCACCTCGGTGGCCACCGCGTCACAGTCGGGAGCGGGTGGAAGTCCGTCGAAGGTTTCCGTCGTAGACGATGTGCCTACGAATTCGGTGGAGGAGAATCGGCAGAAAACGCTGCCCGCCGACAGCGATGTCAGCGCCGTTGTACCTGTCGTGGCTGGTCGGTAGGTCGGCGTGCAATGCGACAGTTCGTAGATCTGATCGTCGGACAAAGCTATTCGGTGTTCGGTACTGCCGACCGGTGTCAGTTCCTTGATGGCGGCCAGGCCACCGGGTTTCGGTAGTCCACACGAATCGGAGGGATACCCCGGCCGAGTTGCTCGGCCTCGATCGTCGACCAACCAGAATTGCTCCAGGACAGCCAGGCTGTAGTTGTCACCGCAGCCTTCGGGGAACCAAGTCTTGTGCGCGGACGAGCGGCTCAGCATTTCCACCGCCCGACTGAAATCGCCCTCCCAACGATGAGCAGAGAAGCTGACGGTTCGGTCGGCTGCCACGTTGTCGCTGACAAACGGGTCGCACGTGACGGCGGCGACGGGTACGAAATCGTCCGGAACCGTCGCCGTTGATGTCGTCTGGAGCGGGCCGATCGGATACGGGGTCGCGCACCCCAGCGTCTCGGCGTCGACTATTGCGGCAACGGGACGTTCGGGGGTGGTCACCCGCCAAATGCCGGCAACAGCGAGGATGACGATCACGACTGCGAACCAACGCCAGAGCATGAGCACACCGTATCGGTCCCGATGTGAGCCGAGGCTTAGTCCTCCGTTTACCGCCGAAGTCCTCGCATCCAAATTGAGTGGATCCGTGTTGCGGCTCGCAGATATGGTCCACTGGTGACGCATCCGAATGGTCGAAACGACAGTCCGATCCTGGTGATTGGTGCCGGCGTCGTCGGCGCGTCGATCGCGTATCACCTGGCGCGCGTTGGTCTCCGAGTCACCGTGCTGGAGCACGGCTCGGTGGCGGGAGGGGTGACCGGCAACTCCTTTGCCTGGGTCGGCCTCTCGAAGAGTGCCGCAGAAACTTACTCAGATCCGTTCCGGCAAGGCGCTGCAGTCGAATTCGACCGCCTGGAGCGCGAACTCGTCGAGCCATTCGGTTTGCGCCGCAGAGGCGCGATCACCTGGGAAGAGACGGAAGCGGAGACTCGAGCGTTCGTAGATGCTCATCGAGCACTCGGCCATCCCGTCGACCTCATCGGTAAAGAGGAAATCCTTGCTCGTGAGCCGGGATTGCGGACGGCCCCCTCGGTCGCAGCGTACGCGCCTGATGACGGTGGCGTTGACCCGGTTGCGTTCGCTCGATCGCTCCTGCGAGGTGCCGAAGCATACGGTGCCACAGTGTATTCCGGTGTCAGTGCGCTCGGGGTGTTCGCGGAGGGCATGAGCGTGTGCGGAGTAATGACTGCCGACGGTCCCGTCTATGGGTCGGCCACCGTGCTCGCTGCGGGTACCGCGATTCCTGGACTCGCGGCGTCGGCGGGAGTCGACGTCGAGGTCGACGCCTCCCCGTGTTGCCTCATCAGATTCTCGGCACCCCACCCATTGGTGAACGGAATACTCTCCTCTCCGGATTTCGAGATCCGGCAATTGGACGACACGACACTGATTGCGGCTGAAGATGTTCCGGTCGGGTTCTCCGGAGATGCTCGTGAGCTTGCGGGGCCGACGCTGCACGCGATCCGCAGTCAGCTCGAGGACGGTGACCAAGTGGAACTGATCGAGGCGGTAGTCGCTGACCGTCCCATCCCGCGTGGTGGCCGCCCGCTGCTGGGCTTCGCCGAAGGCGTGTCGGGGCTCTATCTGGCCGCGACGCATCCGGCGATCATTCTGGCCGGAGCAATTGGAGCCCACGTGGCCGGGGACTTCGCCCGAGCGTCAACCCTGGACGGTTAGACGACGACGCCGGAGCCCGGTTCGACAAGGTTCGAGCCGATATTGCGGTTCCTAGTTCTCTCTAGGACACGCGCTAGAGAGCGGGATATTCGTCTACTCGGCTTGTACCGTCGATGGGCATGGACCCCGTGCGCAATCCGTATGCCCCCGGTGCCGGTCAACGCCCGCCGGAACTCGCTGGGCGCGACAAGCAGATCGACGCCTTCGACGTCGTTCTCGAGCGAATTGCGCGTGGCCGCCCGGAACGAAGTGTTGTCCTCACCGGCTTGCGTGGCGTCGGCAAGACCGTCCTGCTCAATCAGTTGCGTTCGGCCGCGATCTCCCGAAGCTGGGGGACAGGCAAGATCGAGGCGCGCCCCGATCAGGATTTACGACGCCCACTCTCGTCAGCGCTCCACATGGCAGTCCGAGAGATCGCGGTCTCCCATCGCGATCCGGAGCGAGTCGAGCAGTTCCTCGGAGTCCTCAAATCGTTTGCCCTACGCGCCACTGCGGACAAGGGAATGCGCGAGCGCTGGCAACCAGGCATCGACGCACCTGCGATCAAAGGTCGCGCGGACAGCGGCGACATCGAGATCGACCTGGTCGAGTTGCTGCTCGACGCGTCGTCGCTGGCCAGAGATGTCGGCGTCGGGATCGCCATCTTCATCGACGAGATGCAGGACCTCGGAGCAGCGGACGTCTCGGCGATCTGCGGGGCCTGCCACGAGTTGAGTCAGGACGCGGCACCGCTGATCGTCGTCGGTGCAGGGCTTCCGCATCTGCCTGCTGTGCTGTCGGCGTCGAAAAGCTACTCGGAGCGCCTGTTCAGCTACCACCGGATCGACCGCCTCGAGCGTGAAGCTGCAGATCAGGCACTGATCGCACCTGCCGAGCGTGAGGACGTCGAGTTCACCGAATCCGCGCTCGACGCTCTGTACGAAGCGGCTGACGGGTACCCGTACTTCGTTCAGGCCTACGGAAAGGCCACATGGGATGTGGCGGCGTCGAGTCCGATCACGGCAGAAGACGTGCGCGTCGGCGCGCCGACGGCTGAGGAAGAACTCGCTGTCGGTTTCTTCGGATCGCGGTACGAGCGAGCAACGCCCGCGGAGCGTGAGTACATGCGCGCCATGGCCGATCTCGCCGGTGACGACGGACCCGTCGCAACCGCGAAGATCGCCGTCGAGTTGGGGCGCAAACCGGCTTCCCTGTCGCCGGCACGCGATGGACTGATCAAGAAGGGACTGATCTATTCGGCAGAACGTGGATCCATCGGATTCACGGTCCCGCACTTCGGCCGATACCTGCGCGGACAAGCGGAGTGAACGCGCTCGAAACCGCGTGGGATCGGGTGGCGGCGCTCAGTCCCAATCCGCCGGCCTGGGTGGTTCAACTGGCCGCGTTGATCGCCGTGATCATCGTTCTCGAACCGCACCTGTGGCGGATCGCCCGCAACGTCGTCACCATCGCACACGAGGGCGCTCATCTGATCGTCGCAGTCCTGGTCGGTCGACGGTTGAAAGGTCTTCGCCTGCATTCGGATACGTCGGGTGTTGCTATTTCGTCGGGCAAACCGACCGGCTTCGGCGTCATTCTGATGACGTTCGCGGGTTACGTCGGTCCGTCGATTCTCGGACTCGGCGCGGCCGGGTTGTTGGGCGCGCAGCGCGCGGTCTCGGTGCTGTGGATCGGCGTATTCGTCATCGCGGTGATGATGGTCCTGATCCGAAACCTCTACGGAGTCTTCTCACTTGCCGTGGTGGGAGCCGTGTTGTTCGGGCTCGTCTGGTGGGGGACCCAGGAGCAGCAAGTGGCCGCAGCGTACTTCCTGACGCTCTTCCTCCTCTTTGCCGGACCACGCCCGGTCGTGGAACTTCAACGGCAGCGAATGCGACGAGGCGGGGCACCGGACTCGGACGCCGACCAATTGGCCAGGCTCTCACCGATACCCGCGATCGTCTGGGTCGGGTTGTTCCTGCTCGTGAACGTCGCGGTGCTCGTGCTCGGCGGATGGTGGATTCTGCGCCCGGTGGGTGGCTGACCGGATTGATCCGTTGTCCCGTCAGGACAACGGACCAACGATTGTTGATGCTCTGCGGACGTAGTCATCGCATGAAGGCGCTCATATCGTGGAAGTCGACGAGTGGTCGTGCCGGGACTTCCCGCGGCCACACCCGCAACGACGGAGACCGTCGACGATGACAAGGATTCGTTTTGGACGACAAGAACTTCCGCGGACGAACCGCGATCATGTCCGGGGGAAGCCGTGGCATCGGACTTGCCATCGCCCGTGCGATAGCGCGCCGCGGCGGAAATATCGTGTTGCTCGCCAAGACCGATACGCCGGATCCCAGGCTGCCCGGAACTATCCACACGGCTGTGGACGAGTTGAACGAGCTCGAGGGTCATGCCGTTCCGGTCGTCGGCGACGTGAGGAACGACGACGACATCGCGCGGGCCGTGGCTGCAGCGGTAGAGCACTTCGGTGGCATCGACATCGTGGTCAACAACGCGAGCGTCCTCGACATCTCGAAAACCGAAGATCTCGCGATGAAGCGATTCGATCTGATGCAGCAGGTCAATGTCCGTGGTACCTTCGCGCTCACCCGCGCGTGCCTTCCGTACCTTCGGGTTTCGGCCAATGCGCACGTGTTGACGCTGTCGCCGCCGCTCAACTTTTCGCCGCACTGGTTGGGTGCTCATCCGGGCTACATGTTGGCCAAATACGGAATGACATTGGCGGCCTTGGGTATCGCCGCAGAGTATTCAGGTGCACCGATTTCGAGTAATTGCCTGTGGCCGGAGACCATGATCGCCACGGCCGCTGTCGGAAACCTGCTCGGGGGAGACGACAGTATCGAGCACTCGCGTTCACCCGAGATCATGGCCGATGCGGCTGTCGAGATTCTCGGGCGTCCCGCCGGCACGGATACCGGTCGTACAGTGCTCGACGTCGAGATCTTGCGCGAGGCGGGGATCTCGGATTTCTCGCAGTACGGCGGTCAGTCACCGTTGGCGATCGACATCTTCGTCGACGCTCCAATTTCGTGATCTCGGGCGATCTACAGGTATCTAGCCAAATCGCTAGATACCTGTAGATCTTCCTCACGCCACTTCGTGCTCGCCGCCCGGGGCAACCTTCTGAAGTCCGCGATATGCGTCGCTGGCACTTTGGCGACCACCGATGACGGCCTCGACCTCCGCGGCAATCGGCATGTCGACGCCGTATTCACGGGCCAGATCCATGACAGTGGGGGCGGTCTTGACGCCCTCGGCGACCTGACCGAGCTTGGCGACCGCCTCCTCGACGGTCAATCCCTGCGCCAGAGCTTCGCCGACGCGACGGTTCCGAGAAGTCGGAGCCATGCAGGTGGCAATCAGATCGCCGACGCCCGTCAAGCCGGCAAAGGTGCGTGGGTTGGCGCCCATCGCTTCACCGAGTCGGGTCATCTCGGCGAGACCACGTGCGAGCACCATCGCACGAGTGTTGTCACCGACTCCCAGACCGTCGGCCATGCCCGAGGCGATGGCAACGATGTTCTTGAGGATGCCGCCGAGTTCGCAGCCGAGCACGTCGGTGTTGCGGTAGACGCGGAAGACCGACGACGCGAACAGGGGTTGCAGCGCGGCGGCGACGCGATCGTCCTGGGTCGCCACGACCGATGCCGCGGCCATGCCGTCGACGATCTCCTTGGCGATGTTGGGGCCCGCGAGCAATCCGACGGGATGGCCGGGCAGGCACTCGGCGATCACTTCGGTGGGACGCTGCCGGGTGCCGGGCTCGAGGCCCTTGGACAGTGACAACACCGGGACCCACGCCCGAACCTCGTTGGCGATCTCGGCGAGGGTGGAGCGAACGGCGTGCGATGGCACCCCGCACACGAGTACGTCCGCTTCTCGGGCGGCTTCGACCAGATCCGAGGTTGCCTTGAGCCCCTTGGGAAGTTTGCGCTCACCAAGGTATTTGGAGTTGGTCCGTTGCGAATTGATCTCGTCGGCTGCTTCGGAATTGCGTGCCCACAACAGGGTCGGGGTGTTGCGGGCAGCGAGGCCGGCCACCGTGGTTCCCCACGATCCGGCACCGAGGACGACGACGCGTACCGGGCGGGCCATCAGAGTGCGCTGTTCTGGGTAGCGAGTGCTGTCATGGCGCCAAGCGTTCCACTTGCGGCGCAGTTGCGGGCCAATTCCGCCGAGTCTGTGGCTCGACTTACAGATGAGGCGGCGGTTCGGGGCTTTCGCGCATTGTTTCGACCGCTTCTGCGGATTCCGCGACGATCGAGCGCATGGCGGCTTCCGCGGCGTCGGCGTCCCCGGCCTGAATAGCAGATGCGACCACTCCGTGCAGGTGAATCGCTTCGGGGTCGGCCTCGTGGGGCATCAACGAGTGGCGGGTGCGGCCTTCGAGTATCTCGACGACGATCTGCGACATCGCCCGCAGCATCGGGTTACCGGAGGCGGCGAGCAGGGTGCGGTGGAAGTCGGAGTCATGGCCGAGATAGGCGCCGGTATCGGCAGCGCGAGAGGTAGCTGACATGCCGATGACGGCTGCAGTGAGAGCGCCGCACTGCTCAGGTGTGGCGCGAGTTGCGGCGAGTCGCGCAGCCAGAGGTTCGATGCCGGAACGGAGTTCGCTGAGGATAGACAGCTGCTCGAACCGATCAGGACCGGCCAGTTGCCAGCGGATGACATTGGGGTCGAGCGAGTTCCAGTGTTCGGAGCCCAGGATGGTGATTCCGACGCGTCGACGAACCGAGGCAAGTCCGAGGGATTCGAGAACGCGGACAACTTCGCGGATGACGGTTCGCGACACGTCGTAGCGCGTTGCCACCTCGTCGGCGGAGATCGTGGTACCCGGAGCGAGCACACCACCGACTATGTCTTGGCCGAGCTGTTCCAGCATCGAGTCGTGTAACTGCTGAAACGGGACAGAAGGCATACGTAGATCGTCCCATGCGTATGGAGTAAGCCCGGTGGAAGCCGAATAAATACTACAAATTAGTGTCTGCTCTTGAAATTGTAGGTTAATTAAGGAACAGTGACCTCAATCACTCATCGGACTGGGAGTCCCTATGAACACCACAGCATTGCTGGCGGCCGAGGTCGTCCCCGCTGGTAGCGACGCACGATTGATCATCGCTGCAGTCGCCGGCGTCGCGGTTATCATCGCGCTGATCACCTGGCTCGACCTGCACCCCTTCCTCGCACTGTCCATCGGTGCGGTTGGTGTCGGTCTGGCGGCCGGCCTCGGATCGGCCGAGTCGGTCGCGGCGTTCGCCACCGGCTTCGGGTCGACCATGGGAAGCGTCGGAATCCTGATCGGTTTCGGCGCGATGTTCGGCAAACTCCTCGCCGATTCCGGCGGTGCCGACCGAGTGGTCGACACGCTGGTCGGCCGCTCCAGCACCAAGGCGCTTCCGTGGACCATGGCTCTGGTCGGCGCAGTGATCGGTCTGCCGATGTTCTTCGAAATCGGTCTCGTCCTGTTGATGCCGGTCATCATCCTCGTCGCGCGGCGTTCCGGCTTGTCCCTGATGCGCATCGCGATCCCCACCCTCGCCGGCCTCTCGGCCATGCACGGGTTGGTTCCCCCGCACCCCGGGCCGCTGGTTGCAGTCTCGGCTTTGAACGCAAACCTCGGCCTCACCCTCGCACTCGGTGTCCTCGTCGCGATCCCCACTGTTGTTCTCGCCGGACCGGTCTTCAGTAAGTACGCCGCACGGTGGGTCGACGTGAAGGTCCCGGATCTTTTTGTCACAGGCGAAGATCGAGGCGAGGAAGAGAAGAAGCAGCGTCCCTCGTTCGCGGCTACTCTCGCAGCGATCCTCCTCCCGGTTGTTCTCATGCTGGGCAAAGCATTTGCAGACGTGATCGCACCCGATTCCGAGGCACTCCCCAAGTCCGTCCTCGACTTCCTCGGAACACCCGTTGTGGCTTTGGGTCTCGCGGTTCTGGTCGGTATGGTGCTGCTGGGTCGCGGCGGCGGAATGGACCGCAAGGCCATCTCGAAGTCACTCGAGAGTTCCCTACCTCCCATCGCAGGCATCTTGTTGATCGTCGGCGCCGGTGGCGGTTTCAAACAGGTCCTGATCGACACCGGTATCGCCGGAGTGATCGCCGACGCGATCAAGGGCAGCAGCCTTCCCGTGCTGTTCCTGGCCTGGCTGGTGGCGGTATTGATCCGCGTCGCAACGGGTTCGGCGACGGTGGCAACGGTGACGGCGTCGGGCATCCTTGCTCCGGTTGCGGCCGATCTCTCGTCCGCACATGTCTCGCTGATGGTCTTGGCGATCGGCGCAGGCTCGCTCTTCCTCTCGCACGTCAACGACGCCGGATTCTGGTTGGTGAAGGAGTATCTGGGCGTCAGCGTGGTACAGAACCTCAAGACCTGGACCGTGATGGAATGCATCATCTCGGTATCGGGCCTGGCCGGAGTGCTCGTGTTGAGCGCATTCATCTAGGTAGGCGAGCACATGAACAGCGAAGCGGCACAGCAGAAGCAGTACCCCGTGCTCGTCCTGATGGGTGTCTCGGGTTCGGGAAAGTCGACGGTCGGCGGCATGCTCGCCGGAGCGATGGGCTGGGACCTTCAAGAAGGCGACGATCTGCACCCGCAGGCGAACATCGACAAGATGGCGACCGGGCATCCGCTGAACGACGAAGACCGCTGGCCCTGGCTCGACAAGATCGCCGTCTGGATCAAGAGCCATACCGACGCCGGTCAGCCGGGCATCGTTACGTGTTCGGCACTCAAGCGCAGCTACCGCGACGTGCTTCGCGGTGAGCACGTCGTGTTCGTGCACCTCGCCGGTTCGCGGGATCAGATCGGCCAGCGATTGACCGCTCGCCTCGATCACTACATGCCCGCCTCGCTGCTCGACTCCCAGATCTCGACACTCGAGGCCGTCGACCCGGACGAACAGGCCATCGTCGTCGACGTGGGCGGGAGTCCCGCCAAGATCGCGGAGGAGATCCTGCGACGGGTGGAGACATTCGAATACTGAGCAAGCCCGGCGTGTAGGCACCCGCGGTTCGGGTTACGGTGCTTGGGTGACTGCTGCTGCGCAGACGGACTGAACCGTGACCGACTTCGACTTCCACAGCGTCTGGACGCTTCCTGCCTCTGCTGACCGCGTCTACGAGGTTCTCGCGGATGCCGAACGGTATTCGCAGTGGTGGCCTCAGATACGCCGAGTCGGGACGATCGACGAGCATTCAGGCTCCATGTCCATCCGCAGCGCTGTCCCTCTGACGCTGCTGGTCTTCGGGCGACGCGAGGTGGAAGACTCAGTTGACCGCTTTCTGAAAGTGCGTCTCACCGGCGCAATGACCGGGTGGAGTAGCTGGGCGGTGCGCCCCGCTGGATCTGGTTGCACAGCCGAATTTCGGCAACAGGTAGCGGTGTCCGGAGCGCTTGGTCTGGCCGCGAAGGTCGCGAAGCCGCTGTTCGAGTGGAATCATGAAGCGATGATGCGTGGAGGGCACCGCGGACTGTGCGCATATCTCTCCCGGCCGTGATCGCGACCAGAACTTGCACACGCTCGAGCAATTGATCCATACCCGTCGTGTCATTTTGACGCAGCGTCAGTTATCGTTCACATCAGCAGCCGACAAGTATGTGTAACTCAAATGCACAAAACGGCTTGACCTGGGAGGACGCTATGCGGACGCGAGATTCGACGGTATGGCATTGGAACGTGAGTCCGCGAGCGCGGGTCATCTTCTGCCTGACCAGGACGTTCGTGAAGCCGATGTTCACCCTCTGGCCGACCACCGAACGTGGTATCCGCCAACTCGAGCGACTCGACGCGATGGCGGACAAACTGCCGAAGCCGAAGAACCTCGATATCGAGCCTTTCACGCTGGGTGGTGTGCCCAGCGAGAAGGTGCAGCATCCACGCAAAGCGCAGGGCGAGTTGGCCGGCGCCACGATCCTCTACTTCCATGGAGGGGGATTCGTCTTCTGCGGTCTGGCAACGCACCGGGCACTGTGCGGTTTGCTCTCTGCGAAGGCCGGAGTACCGGTGATCTCCGTGCGCTACCGCCAGCTGCCGGAAGGTTCCATCGGCACCTCGGTCAAGGACGCAATGGCCGCGTACACCGCGTTGCTCGAGACAGCCGAAGACCCGAACAAGATTGTGGTTGCCGGTGACTCGGCGGGCGGATACCTGGCCATGAAGGTCGCCGAAATTGCCGCACTGCGCGGAATCACGCGGCCCGCTGCCGTGGTGGGATATTCCCCTCTTCTCAACGTGAACCTCGAGGACCATGATCCCGATTTCATGAAACGTGATGCCTACCTACCGATGTCACAGGTGGAAAAGCTCAAGGACCGGTGGCTCGAGGGTCCGGACGAGATTCCCGGTGCGCAGTCGCCGATCAACGCCGACGCCAGTCTGATTCCGCCGTCGTTCCTGGTGTCCGCCGAATACGAACTGATGCGTCCCGACGTCGAGATCATGACCGAAAACTTGATCAAGGCAGGACAAGCCGTCGAAACGCACATCTGGAGTGGGCAGATCCATGCTTTCCCGGTGATCGGGAAAGCTCTTCGGGAGGGGAAGGCGATCGTCGATCTCACGACCAAGTTCCTCGAGCGAACGATGGCCTCGCAGAACCAGATCAGCGCCTGACGCTTTTCAGCCGATCGATGTGAGTGTTGCGTAGTCGTCGTTGTCGAGAACGCCGTCGACGACTGCGCGAACTTCCGAGGCGTGCAACGTGATCGAACCGCCGTGATTGTCGAGGAAGGCTGTGTCTGCGGCATCTCGGCCGGTCGAGATGCGCACAAGATTGCTGCGCGGCGCCAATTGCGTTGCATCGACCACGCGCCAGACGTGGTCGATATTGGCTTCGACTACGGCGTGAAAATCCATCGGATCGCAGCCCGGCGCGTAGACGGCCACCAGTCGAGCGGGAATCCCCACGGCGCGCAGCAGTGAGATGGTCAGGTGCGAGTAGTCGCGGCACACTCCGGCGCCGGCGAGCAAGGTGTCGACCGCACTGTCGGTGCCGCGACTGGTGCCGGGAACATAACTCAAATGTGTACTCACCCAGCGAGTGACTTCGAGGAGGAGTTCGGCCGGGGGAGTGGCGAGATCGAATTGCCCGGCGACAAAACCGAAGAACTTGTCGGCCTCGGCATACCGGCTGGGGCGCAGATATTTCGACACGTCGTAGTCGCTGACCGACGCCGGTTCTGCGCGGCCGATGACGGTTGCGTCGTAGCTGACGATCAGTTTGCCTGGGGCACAGTCGAGTAGGTGAATCCGGGTACCGTGTTCGGCGGTGATCTCGCGGGGTTCGAGCGGATTGCCGTCATGGACGAACGACATCGTTTCCAGCAGTTCGACACCCGGCGCGCGCGTCACCGCGATCTTGAACTCCAGGTTGGTCGCCTCGTCGATCTCGATGTCGAGCAGGGCGGCGACTGTACGTTTCATCGGGCCATCTTTACACCGAATACGGACACCCACCACCTGGGAGGATTGTGACGTGCGATCAGGCTTCGGGGTAGTCGACGTCGACGCCGCTGCTGAGGTCGCTGCACTCCACCAACTCGACCCCGTTCTTGCGTAGGTAGGTGTTGGCGCCGCCGTCCCCGGTGAGTGACTTTGCAAGCGTCGGCCAGTGGTCGCGTCCGATCAGGACGGGATGGCCGGGACGGCCGTGAAAGACAGCTCTTCGCAGTATGTTTCGTGATGGGGAGCTGTGACCCACGATCCGCGTCACGGTGTCGGCGTTGAGGTCCGGGACGTCGACCAGAGAGATCGCTGCCGCATCTGCGTCGTCGATTCGCATGGCGGCCTCGAGTCCGCAGCGCAGTGACGCGCTCATTCCGTGTTGCCAATCCGATATCACCACAATGACATCGGTGGTGGGCAGTAGTTCGAGGGCGTCCTCTGCCTGCGCGCCGAGGACCACGATGACCGGTGAGAGGCCTGCGGACTGCAGTGTCGTCACCCCGTGGTGGAGCCAAGACTGACCCTCGGCGTTTGTGACGAGCGCTTTGGGCTTGCCCATGCGGGATCCGACCCCGGCCGCCAGCAGGATCCCGCACGTAGACATGACTATGCTCCGGTGACCCGCGGACGCAGCCACTCGATCAGATCGTTCAGAACTTCTTCCTGCTCAGGCTCGTTGAAGATCTCGTGGTACAGGCCGTCGTACACCTTCAAGGTCACATCCGAAGAGCCGGCCAGATCTGCGACGAGCTTGCTGCCGGCCGGGTCCGTCAAACGGTCGTCCGAGCCGTGTTGAAGCAGTACGGGAATGGTGAGCGAGGGCAGGCGCGCCGGGAAGCCTTCCGCGGCGGTGATCATGCCGCGCGCGATGCCGGCGGGAACCTTGCCGTGGTGAACCAGCGGGTCGGCGTTGTACTTGTCGACGACCTTCTGATCACGCGATACGGCAGCAGCTTCCAGGTTCTCGACGGGCACGTCCGGGAGGTATTTGCCGACGATCTTGCCCAGCTGCATCACGATCTTCGGAGTGCCGGTTGCGATGATCACCGCAGGTCCGGACAGGGCGAGGGCTTTGAGATCGGCCTGATGGTCGAGGGCGTAGGAAAGGGCGATCGCGCCGCCCATGCTGTGCCCGAGCAGGAACTTGTCCTTGCCGGGATGTGCCGCCGTCACGATCGAGAACAACGTGTGGACGTCGTCGGTGAAGTCGGAGAATTCCTTGAGGTGAACGCGCTTGCCGCCAGAGCGTCCGTGCCCGCGATGGTCGGGTGCGTACACGATGAGCCCGAGTTCCCCGAGCCGCGCAGCAACATGGTCGTAGCGCCTCGCGTGTTCGCCGAGTCCGTGGCACAGGACGAGAACCCCGGTGGGTTCGCGGTCCGGTGTCCACACGTCGTAGACGATCTTGGTACCGGCGACTCCGGTGAACGACGACTCTTCGTGCTGCATTGTTGCGCCCTCTCTGCGACCGGTTCCGGTACGCGGATTCTCACATGCTATTCGCCCGGTGGGCAGAGCGCGGGTGTTCAGGGTGTGAGGTCGTCGAGGAGACTTCGACACTTGTTTGTTACGGCTGGTTACATTAACTTAGGGGCGTGACCGGACAAACCGTTGATCGTTCCGACCCTGTTCCCGCCACCCGCTCGCGCCGATTGTGGCGACCCGCGGTTCGGGCTTTGCTGGACGGCGCGCTACCGCTGATCGACAAGCGAATGGCGGAATCGGTACGCCCGTTCGATCGGCCCGAGATGCTGCGTCCGCACCTGGCTTCGCGGAAGTTTGCGTGGACGCACTACGGGATCTTCGTTCCCCGGCTGCCAGGGCCTTTCCGTTACCTCAACACCATGACGTTGATCGGTGCAACCGGGACGGTGGTGTTCGACAACGACTATCTCGCTGCACCCGACGCGCGAAACACCGCAACCGTGCTGAGTTCCACCGCAGCGCCGGGCCATCACTTCTACCGGGCGTACGACGCTGCCGATGAGTGTGCGTTCGAAGAAGATGGTTCGCGAATCGCCTTCGGTGACAACCTGATCATCGAGAACAGCTATCCGAACTTCCGTGTCACCGGGCGATACGACTCATTCGACGTCGATCTCGAGATCGTGGCAACGGACCAAGCGTCGTGGTTCGTGCGTAATCCCGTCTACGACCACGTCAGTCTGCTGGCACAGTGCTCCGGAACAATTGCGAGTCCGGATGGACCGGTGAGTATTTCGGCTCCGTGCACCGTCGAGTACGCGCGGTGCATGACACCGCAATCGTTGACTCGCCGCGCGCTTCCCGAGTCGTGGAAGCTCCCGGCCGACTTTTTCACCTACCAGATCGTTCAACTGGACGACCGGCATCAGTTGTTGCTCACCGATGTTCGAGCGTCAGGGGTTACGGCGTGCAAGCTCGCCTACATTCGGACTGTCGACGGTAGTGCGAAGGTCTTCGACGACGTCGAGTTCGACGTGCTCGAGTACGCCGACGCATTGCACGTCGACCCACAGGGTCGCGAGATGCGTGTGCCGCGCGTACTGCGTTGGCAGGTACGCGATCACGGCAGGACGGTCGTGGAGTTCGAGGCCGAGATCGAGTCGGAGTGGCGCTACGGTCACGGCAAGGGATACGTCGGCGCGTATACCTACCGGGGAAGCTTCGACGGTGCGTCGATCAACGGCACCGGTTACATCGAATGGGTGGACTGCGAAGTGTAAGGCCCCTAGGGTGTATCGGTGCCTTTCGTAGACCCCGCCGCGCTGACGATTCGTCCGCAGAAGATCCTTGTCGCGGGGACTTCCGGTGCCGGAAAGACGACTCTCGCCGGTCGAATCGGGCGGCTTCTCGAGATCGAACACACTGAGCTGGACTCGCTGTTCCACGGGCCCGGCTGGATTCCGCTCGACAGTTTCGAAACCGAAGTACGACGCTTTTCCAGCGAGCCGGCCTGGGTGACCGAGTGGCAGTACGGCGCGGTGCGTGAGCTTCTGGCCGAGCGTGCGGACCTGATGCTGTGGTTGGATCTGCCTCGGCGGACGGTGATGCGCCAGGTGATCACACGAACCGTGCGTCGGCGATTGCATCGAGAGGTGTTGTGGAATCGCAACATGGAGCCGCCACTGCACACCATTCTCTTCGATCCGGATCACGTGGTGCGCTGGGCCTGGCGAAGCGACGGACGCAACGTCGGGCGTATGGCCACGGTTCTTGTCGATGTGCCGTCGTTGCCGATAGTTCGGCTGCGCAGTCGAGAAGAGATCGAGGCTGTGCTCGAAGTCCTCGGCCGTCTGCCCTCAGATCGTCTGAGCTAGGCGAAATCCCAAGTCGTCGATAGCAAACGTCGGGTGGCTTCGCCTCCTTACGGTAGCGCCGCAACCGCGCTCACTTTCGGCCCAACTGCCGCCGCGGAAGATCCGGTACGTGCCGTAAACCTCGGGGTCGTAGAGATCCCAGCACCATTCCCAGACATTGCCGATCATGTCGTACAGGCCCCAGTTGTTGGGTGTTTTGGTTCCGACGGGATGCGCTCTACCCTCTGAATTGTCGCTGTACCAGGCAATCTCGTCGATCTCGCCGTAGCGGTAGCCGGAGGTGCCGGCCTTGCATGCGTACTGCCACTCGGCCTCGGTGGCGAGCCGGTAGCCAGTTGCGCCCCGGTCCCACTGCGGAGAATCGGTGTCGACGTCTCGATATGCGGGTGTCAGACCGTCCGCGACCGAAAGTGTGTTGCAGGTTGCGATGGCGTCCTTCCATGAAAGGTCGACCGCTGGTTTGCTCGAATCGTCCGACGAATCTCCGTGAAGCAGCGCCCTGGTGGTGAGATGGCGTGCGAGGCGGAAGGATTCGACTTTCGAGGTCCACGCAGTACCTTTGCGGTCGTCCCGAAGGTGCACCTGGCCGGCAGGGATCTCGATCATCAACTCCGCTGCTCCGGTCATTCGTTCATCATCGCAGAGGTTGTCGCTCACCCGGGGAGACGCTCGAACGCAGCTTGTGGATCAAGGCCGGTGCGCATGCGCCATGCGGTCAGCGCAAGCCCGAGGCAGACCACCTGTGCCGGATCGTCGAGGGAAACACCCATCAGCTTCTCGATACGCGTGAGCCGTGCATAAAGCGACTGACGCCGAATGCCGAGGAAATCCGCGGTTCTCGCCTTGCCGCCCCGATGTGCGAGGTACGCGTCGAGCGTTCGGACGAGATCGGCGGAATGTGCTGTGTCGTATGCGATCAGCGAACCGAGTTGCTCGGTTACGAACACGGACAGCGAAGCGGGTGTCGTTCCGGCGGCGAGCAGTCGTTGGACGCCGACGTCCCTCGCGAGGATCACTCCGGTCCGGGAGCCGAAGCGCCGCGCGATCTGGACGACTTCGCGAGCTTGCGCGACCGCAGCCCCGACGCCCGACAGATCCGCGACCGGCGTCGCCACTCCGAGCGTGCGTACCGCGGAACCGCCCGGCCCGCGGCGTAGCAGCTCGTCGGCTTCGGTGAACGCAGTCCGCACTCGAGCGGGGGATGCGGACGCCCACCCGTGCGCGAGCACGATGACGTGATTGGCCGCAGTCCCGACGACACAGGAGCCGAGCACGGCCCGCACGGCGTCGCGTACTTGGTCAGCGAGCTCTCGAACCGGGGTTTGCCGATCGATGTCGACAGCGGCGACGAGGACGTGGTGCCCCTCCGACAACGGCGTCCACCCGGCCGCTGTCAGTCGCTCGGACAAGTCGCCGTGCGATGTGAGCACACCGCCCACCACGTCGGTGATCACCGATTGGGTGAGTGACTGTCTTGGGCCGAGATCGCCGTGACGGCCGAGTTCCAGAGCTACCGCGACGGCGGCGCAGTTTGCGACGGCGGTTCGGCGTGTGGTTGCCGGCCCGCACAGGACAAGTCGACCGAGTGAGTTCGTCGGGCCGCGTACGTCGTGGATAGTGCGTTCGGTCTCGGATCGCTCTGCGCCGGTTGTGCTGCGCTCGACGGTTCTGCCATCCGCGTCGAGCAGATCGACGCCGCACCCCGCGAGTCGTGACACTTTGTCGAGCAGCGCAGTCATGCCCTGGCCTGCAACCACGAGACTCAGAAGTTCTTGCCAGACAGGCTCGCCCGCTTGCGCCGAACCGAGAGTGCGGCGGAGCATGAGGTCGTGAAAGTCTTCGACCATCCGCTCGAAGGGCACTACTGCGTGCAGGGCCAAGAACGCGAGTCCCCGTCGGCGCGAAGCTTCGACGAGTTCGGGAGGGGCCGTGAGGAACGAGCGCCCGACTTCCATCGCGAGTGCGACGCATCCCGCGTCCGCCAATTGGTCGATGTAGGCGGTGAGCTGCTCGGGAGACCGCCCGTGGAGACCGAGGCCCGTGGTCAGAAGGACCTCACCTCCGGACAGCAGCCCACCCATCTCGTACACCTCGGACGAATGGACCCAGCGGACCACCGCGGTATCGATGTCGCCCGCGAGCACCTCGATTGCGGCGGCCTTAAACGAGGGCATCGCAAGAACTTGTCGCAGAGTCGGGAGCATTTCTATATCGTCCGCCGAGGGGGCACTTCGTCATAGAGCTAGTTCTGCCGAACTGACAGGTTGTCCCTTGTCGGGCTGTTACCACCGTGGTCGGATTGTGACACGAGCCACAATCGACGATTTTGGTCAGACTCCAGGAGCGCACATGAATCATCCGGCACACACCGATGAGTATTTTCTCGGACTTGCGATCGAACAGGCGAAGATCGGTTGGGAGGAGGGCGGCGTGCCGATCGGCGCGGCGCTGATTCACCGGGGCGAGGTTCTCGCAGTCGGACGTAACCGTCGGGTCCAGATGAACAGCGCCATCCGTCATGGAGAGACCGACTGCATCGAGCGCGCCGGACGACTGCCGGCCTCGGTGTATCGCGAGTGTGTCCTCTACACGACTTTGTCGCCGTGCTTCATGTGCGCCGGAACGGCGCGCCTGTACGAGATCCCTCGAATCGTGGTCGGCGAAAATCGTTCCTTCGAGGCATCGGAGGAATGGTTGCGCAGCAGCGGAATTCAGGTCGACGTCGTCGACGACGCGGAGTGTGTGGCACTGATGGACCGCATGCTGGCCGAGCGCCCGAGCCTGTGGCTCGAAGACATCGGCGAAGTTGTATGAGCAGCGCCGTCGAACCTGCCACGGTCGCAGGCGATTCGGAGAGCGCAGGCCACCCGATCGATCCAGACTATCCCGTCACTCCGGTTCCGCTTCATGCACGTAAGCCGTTCTTCTCGCTCGCGGTGGTGTTGCTGGGGTTCACCATCTTCACACCGACGATGTTGGCCGGAGCAGCGCTCGGTACCGCGTTCTCGTTCTGGAAACTGATGGTGGTGATCGCCGCCGGATCCGCCATCTTGGGGGTCTACGTCGCCATGATGGGGTTCGTCGGAGCCCGAACCGGGCTGACAACAGTTGTGATGGCGCGCTACAGTTTCGGCACTCGCGGGTCCAAGCTCGCTTCGATCCTGCTGGGCGGTACCCAGATCGGCTGGTACGGAGTCATCATCGGCACGATCGGCGATCTCACCGCGCAGGCATTGGGCTGGGATTCCTATCTCGCGCGGGCGTCGGTGATGATCGCGGCGAGCATCTTGATGTGCATCACCGCCTGCTACGGCTACCGCGGAATGTATTGGGTCTCGCTCGTCTCGACGCCCTTGATCCTGGCGTTGGCCTGCTGGGTCGTGTTCCGGTCCCTCGAAGAGGTCGGTGGATTCTCCGGCCTGGTCTCGGTTCAACCGCAGACGACCATGACGATCGCGCTCGCAATCACCACTGTCGTCGGCACGTTCGTATCGGCGGGAACGCAAGCGCCCAACTGGACCAGGTTTGCCCGTTCCGGATCACAAGCGGTGTGGGCCTGCGTTATCGGGTTCCTCCTCGGAAACGGATTGATGATCCTGTTCGGTGCCATCGGAGCTATCACGTTCCACGAAGGTGACTTCGTGCTGATTCTCTACAACCTCGGGCTTGTCGGCTGGGGCCTGGTCTTGCTGTTCGGGAACCTCTGGAAGAGCAACGCCGACACCGCATACGCCTTCGGGGTGGCCGGTGCCGAACTGTTCAGAAAGCCTCGCAAGACCCCGTTCGTCATCGGTGGATGTGTGATCGGCACGGCGCTCGCTCTGACCGGTGTGCACAACCATCTGGTCGACTACCTGAGTCTGCTCGGAACTTTCATCCCGCCATTGGGCGGCGTGATCATCGCTGACTTCCTGTGCCGGTGGCGGCGAGGCATCCCCGAGGGGTACACCCCGCAGCCGGTCCACTGGCGCAACCTCGCCGTCTATGCCGTCGCAGCGTTCCTCGCTTGGCTTTCCGGTGAGTTCGAGGTGGGAATCCCGCCGCTGATCGGAATCGTGGTAGCCATTGCACTGACGATGTTCCTGCACAAGGCGTTTGGCAACAGATCGGCAGATCGGGAGGTATCGACCTCCACCGTCTGAATCATGCTTCAGGCACCAGCGAGCCCCCGGCGGTATCGACCGCGCCGGGGGCTCGCGCACTTGATGGAAAGGGCAGACGCTTCCGTCTCAACCGTCATCGCAGAACAGGCAGGTACGGTGCCTCGATACCCTGCTCTTCGAACGCAGTCAGAGCCGAGCGCGCAAATGCGCGCTGGACTGCCCATTGGCGCCCAGGCTTGACCTGCGCCGTCACTCGAATGGTAATTGCCTCGGCAGTAACCGAATTGACTCCCAGCATCTCCGGCTTGTCGATCATGTCCGCCCTGATCGGTTCGGACTCTGCCGCCTCGAGGACAGCTCGCGTCGCCACCTCACACGCTTTGTGCACGTTCGCATTGTGGGCGATCGGGAGATCGAGAACTGCAGTGGCGTAACCCTGACTCATGTTGCCCACTCGCAGGATTTCGCCGTTGCGGCAGTACCACAAGGTGCCGTTCACATCTCGAATCGTGGTGACGCGCAGGCCCACTGTTTCGACGGTGCCGACCGCGTCGCCGAGATCGACGACGTCGCCGACACCGTACTGATCCTCGAGCAACATGAAGATGCCGGAGAGGAAGTCACGCACCAGGTTTTGTGCACCGAAACCGATGGCAAGGCCGATGACTCCGGCGGATGCGATGAACGGCGCGACGTTGATCCCGAGGATGCCGAGAATCTGCAGCACACACCAGACCAGGATGACGATGGACACCGTCGATTTGAGTACCGAACCGATGGTCCGGGCTCGCTGCGATCTGCGCTCGTTCACCTTGGCGTTCGGAGACTTGCGAGGCTTCGACATTCGATCGATCCCGCGGTGCAGTGCGAAGCGCAGAACGACTGCGAGTGCCACGTAGATCGCGATCTCGACGGGTCGGTGAATCAACCAGTCTCGGTTGGTATCGGTCAGTTCCCATGCTTGTATTTCGGAAATCATCTCCATGCAGTCTACGGATTCGGGCCGATCCGGGCATCGGTGCAGGGCAGACGGTCCAAAGCCGAACAGGCAGCTAGGCTTACGTCATGGCTGCGTTCACTGGCATACCCGTTGCTGCACTCGACTTCTACGAAGACTTGGAGGCCGACAACAGCAAGACCTGGTGGGCAGCGCACAAGGAGACGTACGACGAAGTGGTTCGTCGTCCGATGGCGTCGTTGACCGCGGCGTTGGAGGACGAATTCGGCACGGCCAAGCTCTTTCGGCCGTATCGTGACGTTCGATTCTCGAAGGACAAGATCCCGTACAAGACGCACCAGGGAGCGTTCGTCGGTCTCGCCGAGAGCTGTGGCTACTACGTGCAGATCGACGCGGCAGGGTTGATGGTGGCCGGTGGTTTCTACGCCAGCAGTTCGGAGACCATCGCGCGTTATCGTGCGGCTGTCGACGACGACGTTCGAGGGCCGGAGCTCGAGAAGATCCTGGCCTCCGTCGAGAAGGCCGGATTCACGATCGGCGGCGACAAGCTCAAGACGGCGCCTCGCGGATACACGGTCGATCACCCGCGGATCGAATTGCTGCGTCACAAGTCGCTGACTGCTGGTCGTAGTTACCCAAGCCCGTCGTGGCTGGACAGCGCCAGGACATTGAAGGAAGTTCGCACAGCGTGGCGCGCACTGACGCCTTTGGTCGAATGGTCCGGACAGGTGCTCGGACCGAACTGACCGTCCGACAGAAAAGTGTGACGTAGCCGTAGGAGAGTTCACCTCGAGTTCATCAAAACTCGAGACGCCTGGGGCTAGCGTGGTGTGTGTAACCGAAAGTTTCGGCCCCGCTTCGAGTCGCAGCGCCGCAGTTCGAAGCCATTTTCTCTCGATCGACATCGTGAACAACCCGTGTCAGTGGAGACCATCATGGCTATGTTTCTCGCTCTCGTCCTGATCATCTCGGTCCTCGGAATCGTCGGCACCTACCTCGCGTTCAGTGCGGTCTACTTCGTCGAGATGCGCAAACTCGACAAGTAAGGGGTGCGAATTGGCCTGATTCGACTATTTCTGGGCCGATCGCGACGACCCTCCCTGCGTACGCTGTTAGGGCATCCTTATCCGCTCGCAACAGTGGATGATTCATTTCTTTTGGAGGTTCGACACGCATGCCCGCTCAATCCACGCTCTTGCTTCCCGAGGGCTACTCCGACAACCGCCTCGTTTCGGACCTCACACGTCGGCAGTTCGGCTTCGGTGCCGGAATCGCCGGGCTGGGCGCGTTCCTGGCGGCCTGCGGTGACAGCGGGAGCAGTTCGGGTGAAACCGAAATGCGTTCTGTGACGACACCTCTCGGAACGTACGACATTCCTGTCAATCCGAAGAGGGTTGTCGCGATCGACTCGCGGCTCGATCTGGAACCTGCTGTAGCGCTGGAACTTCCGCTCGTCGGCTACACGTACGCCCAGGCGACACCGTGGGTGCCTATCGATTCGTCGGTACCGTTCCTGTCGGAGATCCCCAACCGCGAGCAGATCTTGGCGCTCGAGCCCGACCTGATCGTGTGCCTGAACTACGAGAGCGAGTGGTGGCCGGTGGCCGAGATGTCCACCATCGCACCGGTTCTGACGACAGAGTTCACCGACGACTGGCGCACAAACCTCTCGCGGTTGTCGGGCTGGCTCGGTCGAACGGCCACACTCGATCGATTGACGCTCGACTACGACAATCTGATTTCCGACATCCGCAGTCGTCATGCCGAGAAGATTGCGTCCAAGACCGTCGCCAGTGTCTCGTTCATGCCGGACACGAACACGCTGTACGTCACGAGCATCCGTACCTCCGAGAAGGGCGACAAGCCCAGCGACATGACGCTCGGCGACATCGGTGGCAAAACCGCCACCTCGGAGGGGCTCGATCCCGAGGGCGGGGTCAGCCTCGAGGGCCTCGACGTGCTGGCCGGCGTCGACGGCTTCATGATCACCGAGAACGAGGACAGTGCCGCGTACCAGGCATTGGTGGCGAGCAAGCTGTGGCAGCGACTCCCGGCAGTGCAGGCGGGCAACGTCACCAGTCTGGGTGGCTCTACGTTCTACGGTTCGATCTACACGATTTCGTACGTGGCACAGGGTTGGGATGCCCTGTACAACAAGATCAGCTGAAGCCTCTGCCGACCGGACCGATGAGTTTCGGTAGCGCGGGCGGTCTAATCAGGTAGGCATTGACCAGACGTGAGGAGATCGACGTGCAAACAGAGCAATCCCCTGCGGTAGTGCAATCCCGCGACGGTACGACCATCGCATACGAACGCTCCGGTGCCGGACCAGCAGTGGTCCTGGTCGCCGGAGCGTTCTGCGACCGCGGTTGGTTCGATTCCCTGGCTGCAGAGTTGGCGGCGGACTTCACGGTGTACTCGTACGACAGGCGCGGACGCGGGGACAGCGGTGACAGTCGCGCGTTCTCGATCGACGCCGAGGTGGAGGACTTGCGGGCGGTCGTCGCTGCCACCGGTGAAACACCGCTCGTTTACGGATTGTCGTCGGGTGCCGCGCTGGCTTTGGAGGCCGCTGCGCAGGCCGTTCCGATGCGTAAGCTCGCCGTCTACGAGGCGCCGTACATGGACGACGACCAGCGTGACGAGACTGCCCAAAGTGACCTGGAGCGATTGATTGCGGGCGGCGACAGGGAAGGTGCTGTGACGCGTTTTCTGGATCTGACCGGCGCGTCTCCGGAGATGGTCGACGAGATCAAGCGGAGTGCCGATTGGCCCGACATGTGCGCCATCGCGCACACCTTGCCTTACGACGTCGCGGTGTGTGATCACGGCTGTCAGTCGCTCGACTGGCTTGCCTCCATTACCGTCCCTACATTGGTCATGTACGGCGGTGACAGTGGTCAATGGGCACCTGCCTCGGCGACGAGAATCGCTGCAAAAGTCTCGGGGACAAAGACTTTGGAGATCCCCGGTCAGGGCCACGGCGTCGCCGACGACGCTATTGTCCCGGCTCTGCGTGAATTCTTTTCCGGCTGAGCACTGGGCGGCGAAGACGATCGTCAACCTAGGGTTGACGCTTTCGATTGCGTCAACCTATGGTTGACGCATGAGCAAACCAGTGGAAATGACCGATAAGGTTCGACTCGACGACCTCATCGACGCGATCAAGAAGGTGCACACCGATGCTCTCGACCAACTCTCCGACGCCGTGATTGCCGCTGATCATCTCGGTGAAGTTGCAGATCACCTGATCGGTCACTTCGTCGACCAGGCGCGCAGGTCGGGAGCGTCGTGGACGGAGATCGGCGCGAGCATGGGTGTCTCGAAGCAGGCTGCGCAGAAGCGTTTTGTTCCCAAGGCGCCGAGTGATCAGAAGCCGATGGATCCGAACGAAGGGTTCAACCGGTTCACTCCCCGGGCGAAGAACGTCGTCATGGCCTCGCAGAACGAAGCCCGCGCCGCCGGTAACGCAGAGATCCAGCCGGAGCACCTGCTCCTGGGGCTCGTCGAGGAGCCTGCCGGGTTGGCTGCGAAGGCGATAGTGGCGCAAGGGGTGGAGCTCGGATCCGTCCGAGCTGCAGTGGCCGGTGTACTACCGACTCCGACTTCCGAACTACCAGAACTCATTCCGTACGACGCTCGTGCGCGCAAGGTCCTGGAACTGACGTTCCGTGAGGCTCTTCGCCTGGGCCACAACTACATCGGAACCGAGCACATCCTGCTCGCGCTGCTCGAACTCGAAGACGGATCAGGCGTTCTGGCTGATCTCGGAATCTCGAAGTCGGTGGCGGAGTCGAACATCGTTGGAGCGTTGGCCGTCATTCAGGATCAGTGATCGGTGTCAGTGCCGGCATCAATTCCTTAAGTGCCGGCATCCATTGCTCGATGTGGCTCGGAAAGCACTTGGCGAGTACGTCCGTCATCACAGATGGTGCAACCGAAGCTCCCGGCGATGCACCCAGGAGACCGGCAATCGATCCCTCTGCGCTGGTGATTACCTCTGTGCCGAATGTCAGCATCCCGACCTTTCTCGGGTGAGGCTTCACCAATTGGGCGCGCTGCCCGGCCTGAATCAGCTTCCAGTCTGCGGGATCGGCCTCGGGATAGAAGCGTTGCAGTGCGGCAAACTTGCGCCGTTTCGATGACAGTAATTGGCTGAACAGGTATCGGACGAGCGAGATGTTCTGTATTCCGACAGCAAGCAATACTGCGACGTTTCGGAATCGGATCGTAGCGAACAAGTCAGTTAGCTTGCCATGCTTGAGGAGTCGTGTGCTGAAGGTGGCATACGGTCCGAACATCAATGACGGGCAGCCGTCGACCACACGCCTGTCGAGATGGGGGACCGACATCGGTGGTGCTCCGATCGCGGCCTGGCTGTACACCTTCGCGTTGTGGGAGTCGACGACGGTGCGTTTTTCGGTATGCAGGAACTGGGCTCCGAGTGGGAACACCGCATAGCCTCGAACCTCGGGAACTCGCGCCTTCTGAAGAAGCCTGAGCGCGTACCCGCCTGCGCCGACGAAGACGAATCTAGATCTCAGTTGGAACTGAATGCCAGAGATAGTGTTTCGCCCACAGATGAGCCACGTGCCGTCTGTCATGCGCTGGAGTGATGTTACGTCGTGGCTCGTGCGGATGCGTGCACCACGATTTGTCATGGTGTGAAGCAGTTCTCGGGTCAGAGCACCGAAGTCCACGTCTGTACCTGCTGCGTATCGAGTCGCAGCTATCGGTTCGGAATCCATTCGGCCGCGCATCATCAGCGGCGCCCAATTATTGACCGTCTGAGGATCTTCTGTGTACTCCATGGCTGAGAATTCGGGTAATCCATGTAGCGTGGCGTGGCGCTGACGTAGATATTCGATGTCTCGTTTGCCGAAAACGACGTCCATGTGAGGGGTTGGGTTGACGAACGATGGGGTTTGTTTCAGCTCGCCGGTTTCCGCGAGTGATCCCCAGAATTGGCGAGACAGGTGGAATTGGTGGCTGATCTCTACAGCTTTCGCGGGGTCGCTGGGGTCGGGCATGTAGTTCAGTTCGCATAGGCCCGAATGGCCGGTTCCTGCGTTGTTCCACGCGTTGGAGCTTTCGCCGGCGGGTTCGCCGAGCCGTTCGAGTACCTCGATGGACCAATCGGGTTGGAGTCTTGCAATCAATGTACCCAGCGTTGCCGACATGATCCCGGCGCCGATGAGTATTGCGTCGAGTGGGGGCTCTTCGGAACCAGGTTTCAATCCCGACGGTGGCGACGTGAACATGGGCGGCCTTTCCTCAGAGGTTGGGGTGTATGTGCATCGTGGCCCCAAACAGACTCATCCGTCCAATGAAGAAACCATCGGTTTATGATCCGAATATGGATGAGTTTCGATCGGCTGAAGTAGAAGGGCTGGCGCCGCTTCTGGCGGCCTTCGATGTGGCCGCGGAGGAAGGCCACATCACGAGAGCTTCCGACCTGCTCGGGATTCCTCAGTCCTCGCTCAGCCGGAGATTGAAGACGCTCGAAAAGACGCTGGGATTTCAGCTTTTTCAGCCGGTTGGGCGCCGGGTTGCACTGACCTCGGCAGGGCGCGAATTACACGAACTAACTAGCCGCCTCGTCAAGGAGCTGGACAACGCAGTAGGTCTGGTCCGTAGTAACGCGGATCCGGAGGGTGGCCTCGTACGATTCGGGTTTCCACTGACATTGGGCCCGATCAGCGTCCCGTCGCTGCTCGCAGAGTTTCACGAGGCGGCGCCGCGGGTGCGATTGAACCTTGTGCAAGCGCATGGGGAATCACTCGCGCAAATGGTCCGAGACGGGCGTCTGGATCTTGCCGTGATGATTCCAGCGCCGGAGGACTTGCCTACAACGCTGTTGGGGCATCAGCAAATACTCCTGCATGTGGGTACTGGACATCGATTAGCGGCGAGAGATTGTGTCGACCTCGCGGAACTGGTCGACGAGACATTCATCGCGAGTCCGCCCACCTATCACCTTCGGATGTTGCTCGACTCTTGCTGTATGCAAACCGGATTCGAGCCGAGGGTTGCATTCGAGATCACGGAGTTCGAAACGATTCGTGCCCTGGTCTCGCGTGGTCTCGGTATCGCGTTGCTCCCCGTCGCCGAGGTCGATCACCCGGATCTCGTCGCTGTTCCGGTAACGGGCGTTCGCGATCGAACCATCGCGTTGGCCGTCGGCAATTACCGCCTGACGCCCGCCGTAATTCGACTGCGTGATCACCTGATTGCTCGTGCAACAGCGCTTCTCGGGTCGCCGTAAGGACAATGCAGAAGAGGGCCGCACCCTTGCGGGTGCGGCCCTCTTCTTGTGTCACTGATTAGACAGCGCGCACATTGGTGGCCTGAGGACCCTTCTGGCCCTGGCCAACCTCGAACTCCACACGCTGGTTCTCGTCGAGCGACTTGTAGCCGTTGCCCGAGATTTCAGAGTAATGAACGAACACGTCCGGTGTTCCGTCGTCGGGAGCGATGAAACCAAAGCCCTTTTCGCCGTTGAACCACTTCACGATGCCCTGTGCCATACCGATACTCCCTACAAACTCGATCCGGGCCCTCACATCGAAGTCCCGATCTCGATATGTCTATCCTCCCACGCCGCGCAAGTCGAACGGTGGGCGACGTGCAAAAGACGGTAATTCGGAAGCTTTCGAGGAGGGAATGGCAACTGATCTTCGACTGATTTTCGACGCTGGAGCGACCCGATCGCCGAAGGCAGGGACTGGTGGCTCGCCCAACTGCCTGCGGTGATAGATCAGCGGGAATGTACTTGTCCGCTCGAGAACGGTCCATTTTTATCGCTCCGATCTCTCGGAATCGCAAACGTAGGAACCCTATGGAAGATGAGGGTGGGCTAACCTCTCTTTCGCTGTGCCCTCGGCGCGCGCAGCAGTCGCCGAGAAGGAGAGTGCATACATGTACGGAACGATTTGTGAATCCACGACGTCTGAACTTGTGGACCAGCTCAGTCGCCGTGGGTTCTTCGGGGTCGGCGCAGTGGCGGCGGCCGCCATCCTTGCGGGGTGTTCGACTACATCAGATGCTTCTGATGCCGGCGAACAACGTGAGGTGATCAATGCGCTCGGAACCACCACGATCTCGGGGAAGCCGGAAAGGATCGTTGTTGCCAGCGACTTCACGGATCTGGAATTCCTGCTCTCGCTCGGCGTTCACCCAGTCGCCTACGGCAACACAGGATCGTGGGACCGCGGTTCACTGCCTTGGCAGAGCACCGCGGGAATAGCCGACCTCGAAAGCTTCGGCACCACAGGCGAAATCAACCCGGAAATCATCGCGCGCTACTCGCCGGACCTCATCATCGGAATGAAGACTTATCTCGAACCTGCAGCCGAGAGGCTCAGTCAGATCGCTCCGGTCATCGCGCTGGACTGGACCACCTCGTGGCGTGACGGCGTCGCCACGGTCGGGCAGGCAGCTTTTGTCGACGAGGCTGCTGCTGCAGCGATCGCCCGGACCGACGCTCTGATCTCCGACACCGCAGCTTCCCTGAACGGCTTGGGTGGCAAGACGATCATGATCGGCTCGATGTACGGCGATCAGTTGTATGTGCAGGGGGATGCCAGTGCGCCCGGGGTTCTGCTGCGCGAACTCGGACTCGACTATCGCGGATACAACGCCGAGCAGATGACTGCGCTGTCGATGGAGCAGGCGGAGGTACTCGCACCCGCAGACATTTTGCTCAGCCTCGCTTCTGATCAGGAAGCGACGACGAGGTTGGAGAACTTCGCAGTTTTCCAGAACCTCCCCGCGGTGAAGGCGCGATCCTATGCGCCGGTCGAACTTCTGCTCTCGAATGCCTTTGTCGATAATTTCGGTCCACTGAGCGCGCCGTACGCCTTGCCGCAGCTCGCCGGGGTCTTGACCGGGCTTGCGGCGGGCCAGGGAAAACAACTCCCCTGACCTCGCTTCCGAGCGTACGGACCCTGCGTCGGCCTAGCATCGAAACATGGTGGACATAGATCTGACGGGCCGCGCCGCAGTAGTCGGCGGATCACAACCGCTGCGAGCGATACTCGAAACCCCCACTACCCCCGGCCCGTGGCCGGGGGTAGTGATGATTCACGAGGCCTTCGGGCTCGAGGAGGTGATGCAGCGGCAAGCCAAGCGGCTGGCCGCTGCGGGGTTTTTGACGCTTGCTGTCGACCTCTACAGCGCGGGCGGGGCGAAGCGGTGCCTCGTGCCCACCATGACGTCGATGCTTCGAGGACACGGCAAGGCGTTCACCGACATCGAAGTCGCTCGCAGTTGGCTGGTGGAATCCCGGGACTGCACCGGAAAGATCGGTGTCATCGGATTCTGCATGGGCGGCGGCTTCGCGATGGTCAGCGCCGGAGATTTCGACGCTGCCTCGGTCAATTACGGTCAGCTTCCACGCAAACTCGATGAGGCCGTGGTGGATGCGTGCCCAATCGTCGGGAGTTTCGGAGGCAAGGACTTCTCGCTCCGGGGTGCTGCAGCGAAGCTGGAGACGGCGCTCAGCAATGCCGGTATCGAGAACGACGTCAAGGAGTACCCCACCGCCGGCCACGCGTTCCTCAACGACGCGGAGGCCGGACCCAAGGTGCTTCGTCCTTTGGAGCGCATTCTCGGAATCGGTCCCGATCCTGTTGCAGCGCAGGATGCCTGGAAGCGAATCGATTCGTTCTTCGAGCGCCACCTGGCATGATCAGCGACTGGTTCTCTCACCGCCGTTGACTGCCAATACCTGACCGGTGATCTGCCGGGCACCCGGTGAGGCCAAGAAATGGACGGCAGACGCGATGTCGTCCGGGGTTCCGGCGCGCTTGGTGCTGGTGGATTCGATCAGCATCGCGCGACGCTCGTCCGTCAGAAAGTCCCGGAAGAACTCGGTGTCGGCGATGTAACCGGGGGAGACGATGTTCGCGGTGATGCCTTCTGGGCCCAGTTCGGCGGCCAGATCGACATTCCACGTCGCAACTGCTGCTTTGGCAGCGCCGTACGCTCCAGCTCCCTTGTCGGCGGCAATCGATCCGATGGTGATGACGGCACCGCCACTGGGGATTCGATCTCGAACTGCTGCTGTGGTCAACACTGCCGAGATCAGATTGGAGTCCAGATTGGCCCGCCACCCGGCGGCCAGGGATTCCAGATCTGACGGCGCTTCACGATCGAAGTCCGTGTTACCGCCGGCGCAGTGCGCCACGACGTCGATGGTTCCCGGAAGCGAATCCTGCAGCCGCTTCAGGTCTTTCGGGTCGGAGTTGTCACAGGTCAAGGCGTGAACATTATCGCCCAACTCCTCCGCGGTCTTTTCGAGTGGTTCCGTGCGTCGGCCGGTGACAAAAACGGTGTCTCCGTCCCGGGTGAACGCCGCTGCAACTGCGCGCCCGATCCCTGTTCCGCCGCCGGTTACCAGAACTGTGCGTGTCATGCCTACCTCCGTGAGCTACGTTTAGACCTATACGAAGAACGTATCATTTAGAGCTAAACGAGGTGTGCAGTGGTGGGCGACTACAACCCGGACGACGCGGTGGACGCGGTTGCCTTGGCGTGGCTTCGCGAAAGGCCGGGCACGCCCGTAGAGGGTATCGGCATCGTCACCAGGCTGTGGATGTGCGCCAAGCTGCTCGGTGAGGATCGCCGACGGGTACTCGCCTCGGCCGGTGCGGACACCGCGACTCTGGACCTGCTCAGTGTCCTGCGGCGATCCGGCGAGCCGTATCAGTTGACGACTCGCCAGATCACCGAGCAGACCGGAGTCACGGCCGGTGCAATCTCGCAGCGACTCGCGCGCGCGGAGAACGCGGGTCTGGTGGAGAGGTCTTCCGCCGCGGAAGGGTCACGAATAGTGCTCGTGACCCTCACTGCCGCCGGTCACGAACTGGTGGAGCAATTGGTGGACCGAGTCCTCGGCCGTGAAGCCGAACTGACGTCGATTCTCACCGAGCAGCAGCAGGCCGAACTCACCGACCTGCTGCGTGTCTTTCTCGACGGCCTACGCGGCGAACTCGGTGACTCCGGCGTCGCGCACGTCGGGGCTTGATCAGGACAGGCGCTCGAAGACCGCAGCCAGGCCCTGCCCGCCGCCGATGCACATCGTCTCGAGGCCGTAACGCGCTTCGCGACGGTCCATCTCGCGCAACAGGGTGGCCAGGATTCGTCCACCCGTAGCTCCGACCGGATGTCCGAGGGAGATGCCGGAGCCGTTGGGGTTGATGCGTGGGTCGTCGGCCTCGAGATTCCAACTCTGCAGGACTGCAAGTGCTTGTGCCGCAAAGGCTTCGTTGAGTTCGATGACGTCCATGTCCGCCAGGGACAGCCCGAGGCGGCCGAGTGCCTTCTCCGACGCCGGTACGGGGCCGATGCCCATGGTGCGCGGCGGAACGCCCGCAACGCTCCAACTCGCGAGGCGTGCGAGCGGTCGCAGTCCGAGGGTACGAGCTTTGTCGGCGGTGGTGACGATCGCCAGTGCTGCGCCGTCGTTCTGACCGCTGGCATTACCTGCAGTCACGGTGGAGTCGGGGTCGATCTTTGCGCGCATGGGACGAAGGCGCGCAAGCGATTCCATCGAGGTGTCGGCGCGTGGATGCTCGTCGGTGTCGACGAGCAGGGCCCCGCCCTTGCGCTGCGGAATGGATACCGGAACGATTTCTTCGGCGAAGACGCCGTTCTTCTGTGCGGCGACTGCACGCTGATGGGACTGAACCGCGAGTGCATCTTGATCCTCGCGGCTGATGGAGAACTCGGCGCGCAGGTTCTCTGCCGTTTCGATCATTCCGCCGGGAACCGGGAAGTCACGTCCGCCGGCTGTGACGCGGGCGCGCGCGAGACGATCGCTGAGCGCAACTCCTTCACCCTTGACGCCCCAACGCATTCCGGTTGCGTAGAACTCGGCCTGGCTCATCGACTCGGCACCGCCCGCGAGGACCAGGTCACTGCCACCGGACTGAACCTGCATGACGGCCTGGATGACTGCCTGTAATCCCGACCCGCACCGGCGATCCACCTGCATGCCGGGAACATCGATGCCCAGACCCGCGTTGAGCGCCGCGATGCGTCCGATCGCCGGAGCCTCACCGTTCGGCGAAGCCTGGCCGAGAATGACGTCGTCGATCTCCGCGCCGGAAATGCCGGTACGCGTGACGAGTTCGGTGATCAGCGTCGAGGCGAGATCTTCCGGGGCTACGTCACGGAAGACACCGCCGAAGCGGCCGACAGGGGTACGGAGCGGTTCACAGATGACAACGTCAGGCATTGGTTCTTCCTTGGGTCTGCTCGGTCAGCGGGTGGCAGCCGAGTGATTGTTGGACGACTGAGTACGTCCGAGATCGACGGAGATGGCGTCCGCGGTGGCGACTGCGGCCGGAACCAGTTCACCGCGAACAGCTTCGGCGCTGTAGCGGGCGGCTTGGGTGGAGATGTTGACGGCCGCGACCACGTCACCGGTCGCGTCCCGGATGGGTGCGGCGAGCGAGCGCAGACCCTCTTCGAGTTCCTGATCGACAATCGCGAACCCGTCGGCGCGAATCTTCTCGAGTTCGGCACGCAGTCCGTCGGCGGTGGAGATGGTCTTGCCGGTCAGGCGGGCGAAGGACACTCGGGCGAGGTAGGCGTCCAGTGCGTCGTCCGGCAAGCCTGCGAGCAGAACTCGACCCATGGATGTGGCGTACGCGGGAAAGCGCGTGCCGATGGTGATGGACACCGTCATGATGCGGCTGACCGGAACACGAGCCACGTACACGACGTCGTCACCGTCGAGGATCGACACGGACGTGGATTCACGGACCTTGGCGGACAAAGCTTCCAGATGCGGCCCGGCAATCTCGGGGAGAGACAGACTGGACAGGTAGCTGTAGCCGAGTTCGAGGACGCGAGGCGTCAACCAGAACACCGAACCGTCAGTACGTACGTATTCGAGTTCGACGAGCGTGAGTAGGAAGCGGCGAGCAGTCGCACGCGTGAGATCGGTGTGCCGGGCAACCTCGCTGAGGGTGCGACGCGGGTGCTCACCGTCGAAAGCCTTGATGACGGAAAGCCCACGGGCCAGCGACTGCACGTAGTCCGGGGACGGTCCCGGCGCCTGCTCGCTGCTGTTCTCACTCATGTTGTCTCGTTCTCCTCAGGTTCGGCCGAGAGGTCCGCGAGTGCTTGCTTTCCCAGCGCAAAAGCCAAGTTGCTGTTCGGCACACCCGCATAGACCGCGGTATGGAGAAATACTTCCACGAGTTCGTCGGGATCGATCCCGGCACGCAGCGCAGCGCGAATGTGCATGTCGAGTTCGTGTTCGTTGCCGACGGCAGTGAGGATCGCGAGAGTGAGGAGCCTGCGGGTGTGGTGATCGAGGCCGGGGCGCGACCAGATGTCACCCCACGCCGTGCGAGTGATGAAGTCCTGGAAAGGGGCGGTGAACTCGGTGGCACCGGCAATGGAACGGTCGACGTGGGCGTCGCCGAGCACCTGGCGTCGTACGGTCATGCCGGCCGACACGGCGGCGCTACGTTGGGCGAGCGTAGATGTGTGCGAGGCAATATGCGTTGCAAGTAGTTTGGTGACGCGCCCGGCTTGTTCGACGTTGGCCAGGTGTGCGCCGGGATCAACGACGTGCAGTACCGCGTCGGCGATACCGTCGGCGATCGCGCTCAACGTCGCCGGAGGCGTCGCCGGATCCTGCTCGCCAGCGATGAGAAGCGTCGGAGCGACGATGCGGGCCAGGTCGGCGCGGCCGTCCCATACCGAAAGCGCCTCGCAGCAGGCGGCATAGCCCTCGTCGGGTGTGGCTTCGACCATTGCGACGTGGCGGGCAACTAGTTCCGGATCGTTGTCGGCCAGACCCGGCGTGAACCAGCGTCCGACCACGGCGGCCGCGATGGATGCAATACCGTCCGCTCGGACAGCCTGGGCGCGATCGATCCACGGCTGAGCCGGGGCGAACTGCGCGGACGTGCACATCAAGGTCAACGTCTCGACGCGAGTGGGGTGATGTGCGGCGATCCACTGGCTGACAGCGCCGCCGAGGGAGAGCCCGACGAGATGTACGGACTCGAGTTCGAGCGAATCGAGGAGAGCGATGACATCGCCGGCGAGATCGGCAATGGAGTAGGGGCCCGCAGGCACCGGTGACTTGCCGTGGCCGCGATGGTCGACGGCGATGACGCGGTAGCGATTCGACAGCGCGTGAATCTGCGGCTGCCACATGGACAGATCGGATCCGAGTGAACCCAGGAGAACCACTGCCGGGGCATCGAGATTGCCGGTCTGTTGAAAGTTGAGCGCGACGCTCATCGAGATCCTCCTGTGGGGCGTTCGGCGAGGGCGCGGTCGACCAGATCGGTGGCGTGGCCCAGATAGTGTGCGGGGTCGAGTAGTTCGGCGATCTCGGTTTCGCTCAGGTGCTCTGCGATGGCGGGATCACGATCCAATCTGGTTCCGGAAGTGGCTGCCGCGGTGACGATGTCGCGCGCTCGATCAGTGTGTGCGGACAGGGCCTTGGTGACACGCTCGGCGAGAATCAGGCCACCGGTGATGTCGAGATTGCGAGCCATCGACTCGGTGTGTACTTGCAGGCCGGTGAGGCTCACGGAAAGCTGGTGCGCCGCTCCGCCTGCCAGACGCAGGAGATCGGTGACGGTTTCCCACTCGGCGTGCCAGGGGCCTGCGGCGCGAGCGAATTCGTGATCCATGTTCGACAGGGCTGTGGCCACCAGTGCGGGAGCACGTCGCGCTGCCGCGCGGGCGGTGATCGCGGCAACCGGATTCTGCTTGTGCGGCATGGCCGATGAGCCGCCCGGAGCGCTCTCGGCAACCTCGGACAGTTCGGTGGACGCCATGACGGTGATGTCGGTGGCGGGCTTGGAAACGGCGCCGGCGACGATACCGAGTGTGGTCGCGAGTTCTGCGATGGTCACGCGGTCGGTGTGCCAGGGAGTGACCTGCCTGGCCAGGCCGAGTTCGTCGGCCAGCGCGTCGGCGATCCTGAGCCCGTCGGGATACAACGCAGCGAGTGTTCCTGCGGCTCCGCCGAATTGAACCGGCAACGTGGACAGCACGATCTCGAGGCGGATCGCGGCGGCGTCGAGTGCGGTGAACCAACTCGATGCCAGTAGCCCGAAGGTGGTCGGAAGTGCTTGCTGGCCCAGAGTTCTCGCGACCATCGGAGTGGAGCGATGGAGGCGGGCGAGGTGGGCGGCGGAATCGGCGGCGCGGGTCAGGTCGGCCAGAACCACCGCGCCCGCGCGTCGCGTCAACAGCATCAGCGCACAGTCCATGATGTCCTGACTGGTGGCGCCCGGGTGCACCACGGAGGCAGGCACACCTTCCTGTCCGACCCTTTCGCGCAGCATCTTCACCAGCGGAATGACGGGATTTCCGCCGGCGGCCGACGCGCGGCCGAGCGCCACGATGTCCAGACCGCCCGGTTGTGAGAGTTCGGCCGCGGCAGCAGCCACCGCGGCGCAATGTTCCCCGTCCGCCAACCCGACTGTGGCCATCGCACAACTCAGTGCGGCCTCCACGTCGAGCAACGCGGTGACCCACGCCTGGTCGGACAGGTGCTCCGATACGCGGGTGGCCCCGAACACCGGGTCGAACAGTGCGCCGCGAGTGGGCATGTGTACTCCTCTTACAGCTCGAAGAAGGGCGTCTCGACGCCGTTCGCGTCCTCGTCCTGAACATAGACCGTCCAGGAGTACCCACCGTCGACCTTGGTTGCAACCAGCTTCGCGCGTTCGGTTTCGCTCAGTGAGGACAGCACCGGATCTGTTGCGTGTGCGTCGGCGTCTTCGGGGAAGTACAAGCGGGTGACCAGGCGGTCGAGCATGCCGCGAGCGAAGACCGACACGTTCACGTGTGGGGCCTCGTCCGCATCCGTTTCAGTGGGCTGCGCACCGGGCTTGACAGTGTGGACCAATGCAGTGCCCGTGGGATCCGCTGCGCTGCGGGCGAATCCGCGAAAACCAGCCGGAGTGAGCTCCACTGCGCCACGGGGATCGTCCGGATGGTTGAAGCGTCCGAGCGTATCGGCCTGCCATGTTTCGATCATCGCGTCGGCGACGGGTGTACGGGCGCCGTCGATCACCGTGATGGCCAGCGTGATTCGTCCGGGGGCATCGGCGGGAGCGGCGTCGGGGCCGTCCGTCCAGGGGAGGCCGATGTGCCAGTACGGCCCGACGGTCTGAGAGGGCGTGACACCGAAGGGGGCGGTGGTGAAGTCGCCGGGGACGACCGGATAAGTGGGTGCGGGCTTCGCGGTGTGATCAGTCATCGTGGTCTTCCTCGTTCTCGAATACGGAGGCGTTACGGCCGCGCAGGACGATGTCGAAGCGGAACCCGAGAGCCCAGTTGGGGACTGTGGCGTCGTAGTCGAAGACGCTGACCATGCGGTGACGTGCTGCTTCGGGTACCGCGTTGTAGATCGGGTCCTGGAAGAACATCGGATCGTCGGGGAAGTACATCTGCGTCACGAGGCGCTGCGTGAATGCCGTGCCGAACAGCGAGAAATGGATGTGGGCCGGTCGCCAGGCGTTGTCGTGGTTCATCCACGGGTAGGCGCCCGGCTTGATCGTGGTGAAGCTGTAGTGGCCGTTCGCGTCGGTGACGCAGCGACCCAGGCCGTTGAAGAACGGATCCAGCGGCGCGGGCCAGTTGTCGCCGGTGTGGCGGTAGCGTCCACCGGCGTTGGCCTGCCATACCTCGAGCAGTGTGTGGGGGACGGGTTTTCCGTCGCCGTCGAGTACGCGGCCGTGAACGACGATGCGCTGTCCCTGTGCTTCGCCGCCGTTGGCAATGGTCAGGTCGTTTTCGCCGGCGCCGACGCGATCCTCGCCGAATACCGGCCCGGTGAGCTCCGTGAGTCGCTGGGGGAGCAGCTTCAGCGGCTGCTTCGGGTGGCGAAGGGAAGTCGTCTTGTAGTCCGCGAAATCGGCCGGGGCGTTGACGCCAGTCGGCCGCTGGTACCTCGGCGGTAGATGCAGCATAGGGAACCTCGTCGTTCGGTTACGTGAAGCTGTTCGCAATGTGTACATGTGTTGCGCTCTGCGAACAGAATAGTTCGTAGATGTGACCCAGGCAATGCCGGGGGCGAAAAATGTTCGTTATGCGGACGGAGGTTCACAATACGTACGGGTCGCGCTACTGTGATCGACATGATGGACAAAGTCATTCCCACTGCTGCCGAGGCCGTCGCCGACGTGCCGGACGGCGTCACGATCGCTGTCGGAGGTTTCGGGCTCGTCGGAGTGCCGGAAATCCTCATCGATGCGCTCCTCGAGCAGGGCGCGACATCACTCGAAACGGTGAGCAACAACTGCGGCACCGACGGGTTCGGGCTCGGAGTGCTTCTGGAGAAGGGGCGTATCCGTCGTACTGTCAGCTCGTACGTCGGCTCCAACAAGGAGTTCGCGCGTCAGTACCTTTCCGGTGAGCTGGAAGTCGAACTCACGCCGCAGGGCACGCTCGCCGAGCGCATGCGCGCCGGGGGAGCGGGCATCCCCGCGTTCTTCACCCCGGCCGGCGTCGGCACCCAGGTCGCCGACGGCGGCCTGCCACTGCGTTACGACGGCAGCGGCGGCATCGCAGTTGCCAGTCCGCCCAAGGAAACTCGTGACTTCGACGGCGTCACCTACGTGATGGAGCGCGGCATCGTCGCCGACTATGCACTGGTCCATGCCTGGAAAGGTGACCGGCACGGCAACCTCGTCTACCGCGCGAGTACCCAGAACTTCAATCCGGCTGCAGCAACGTCGGGGCGCATCACCATTGCGCAGGTCGAGCACCTCGTAGAGCCGGGTGAGCTCGACCCCGCCGAGATCCACACGCCGGGCATTCACGTTCAGCGTGTTGTCCACGTCGGCCCCGTGACGGTCGGCATCGAGAATCGGACGGTACGAGCATGACTTCTGTACTACCCACCAAACTCACCCGCGAAGAGATGGCGGCCCGCGTCGCGCGCGAACTCGAGGACGGGCAGTACGTGAACCTCGGCATCGGTATGCCGACGCTGGTTCCGAACTACCTCCCGACCGACATCACCGTTGTATTGCACTCGGAGAACGGCGTTCTGGGCGTGGGGCCGTACCCGACCGAGGACGAACTCGATCCCGAGCTGATCAATGCGGGCAAGGAGACCATCACCGTTCTCCCCGGTGCGTCGTTCTTCGACTCCTCAGCGTCGTTCGGCATGATCCGCGGCGGCCAGGTCGACGTTGCCGTGCTCGGTGCCATGCAGGTCAGTGCCACCGGAGACCTCGCGAACTGGATGATCCCCGGCCACATGGTCAAAGGCATGGGCGGCGCGATGGACCTGGTCCACGGCGCAAAGCGCGTCATCGTGATGATGGAGCACGTCTCGAAGAAGGGTGAGCACAAGATCGTCGAGAAGTGCTCGCTTCCGCTGACCGGTAAGGGCTGCGTCCAGCGAATCATCACCGACATGGCCGTGATCGACGTGACTGACGACGGTCTCCGCCTGGTGGAGACGGCGCCGGGCATCAGCGTCGAGGACGTGGTTGCTGCTACCGGAGCGAAACTGATTCTTTGACAGTCTGTTTCATCTGATGGCTCAGCCGCCGGGTCGTGACTTCCATCCGACCTGGCGGCTGTTTTACGCCCCGACGTCGCTCAGCTCGCTCTCGACCGGAATCCAGAGCTCGAACCGTGCGACGGTGAAATCGTCGTTGTATTCGGTGCGCATGATCTCGGGACCAGGTACGGAGCGAAAAGGGTTGGCAGGGAACCATTCCGTGTAGATATCTCGCCACAAATACTGCACAGATTCGATTTCCGACCCGTCGGCGGTGAAGACGGCCCATGTGTGTGCGTCGACCGTCAGCACATCGAAACCCGTGGGTGAAGGTTTGCCGGTGACCACTCCCAGGTAGTAATCCAGTTCTGTGCCTTCGGTTCTGGGATGCGCCAAATTGTCGACGACACTGACGATTCCCGCCGGGTCCTGATCGGAGAGCTCGCGCAACCCTCGCAACGCAACCTTGTCCACGGAGCAGGTGAAATCTTCGATCGCAGAATTGGGACCTTCGTGAACCAATGGAACCCGGGTCTTGAACCCGACTACCGTCAGGGCAGGTTTGTCCACAAGCATGTAGTCCATCGGTGTGGCTCCTTCCAGTGTCACGTGAATGACAAGTTTCTGTTGGGATTTGAGAACGGCGGGAGCGCGTGTGACCGCGCCGGGGCTCACGCCGTGAAATGCGGTGAACGCTCGTGTGAAGGCCTCCGCGGACGAGTAGCCGTACTTCACGGCGGTCTCCAACACTCCTGATCTGCTGACGGACAACTCGGCACCAGCCAGGGTGAGTCGACGTCGACGGATGTATTCGGATACGGGAATGCCGGCCAGGGCCGAGAACATCCTCCGAAAGTGATACTCCGAGGTGGTTGCCAGCCTTGCCATCTCGGCTGTCTCGATCTCGCCGCTCAGATTGCTTTCGATGTAGTCGAGTGCGCGGTTCAGTCCGTCGATCATCGTGTCTTCCTGTTCACGGGTTTCACGCTACGCAGATCACTTGGGCCGTACCCGACTAACCGTGCCCGAAAAAGTAGGGCAGGAAATGCATCTGGACAACTCAGTTAATCATCATTATCTTGAATCGAACATCGATGGTTGACCAGGAGGCACAGTGAGCACCCGTTTTCCGCAGGCTGAATTGACCGAGGTGCCCGAGGACATCGCCGCCAAGATTCTCGAGATCCAGGAGAAGTCGGGGTTCGTGCCCAACGTCTTCCTGATGTTCGCTCGGCGCCCAGCCGAGTTCCGGGCATTCTTCGCATACCACGACGCGATCATGCTCAAGGAAGATTCCGCACTCACCAAGGGTGATCGAGAAATGATCGTCACCACGATCTCTGCGGCCAACAAATGTACGTACTGCGTTGTCGCGCACGGCGCAATTCTGCGTATCTACGAGAAGAAGCCGTTGGTTGCCGACCAGGTTGCGGTCAACTATCGCACCGCAGAGATCTCCGATCGTCAGCGCGCGATGCTCGACTTCGCCACCAAGGTGAACTCCGCCTCACACGAAATCGCCGACGCCGACTTCGACGCCCTCCGTGTGCACGGCTTCGGCGACGAGGACGCGTGGGACATCGCCGCGATCACTGCATTCTTCGGGCTCAGCAATCGCATGGCGAGTTTCTCCGGCATGCTGCCCAATCCGGAGTTCTACCTGATGGGGCGCGTTCCGCGGTCCTGATTCCTGCGGTTAGCGCAGCAGCTCTCAATTTTTCGGACCGACCGGTCGTAACGTCTGGAAGTCAGCCGACGAAGTAAAGGCTGTCCACGCCGGAATTGCCGTCTTCGTAAAGAAGGCCGAAAGGTTGAGCGCTATGTCGGAGAAGTCCATCGCCCATTCTCGGAGGGTCCGCTCTGCGGCCGCCGGTGCCGTACTAGCTCTCGGATTGGCGGTGGGCGGCACGGGAATTGCATCGGCAGAGCCGGAAACCGTGTGTACCCCGAGCGCTGATCCGGTGGTGACCTGCGCCGAGGAAGAGGCAGCTGCCACCACCGACGCCGACGCGGCGACGAGCACCGAGACCACGCCGGAGAAGGTTGAAGCCGGGGTCGCGGGCACGGGCAGTGCCGAAACCGCTGGTACGGACGCTGCAGCACTGGCGGAAGCCGAAGCAAAAGCCAAGGCAGCTGCCGACGCGGCAGCGAAGGCCGCCGAAGCAGCCGCGACGGCAGGGGTCGACTCGTCCGCAGCGACAGACACTTCGGTGAAGGCGACCGAGGCAATGACCCAGGCGAGCGTCGAGGCAACCAAGGCGGCGGTCGAATCGACCAAGGCCAAGGCGGAGGCCGGGGCCGCGGAACAGTCTGCCAAGGAAGCCGAAGAGGCAGCCAAGGTTGCGGAGTCCGCGGCGGCCGATGCGAGAGAGGTAGCAAAAACAGCTCAGGCAGAAGCCGACGCGGCCGCAGCCAAGGCTGCTGAACTCGAGGAGGCTGCGAAGGCCGCCGGTTCGGGGCCCAAGACCGAAGAGGCAGCAAGGGCGCGCGCCGAGGCTAATGCTCTGCAGGCCAAGGCCGATGAGGCGAAGGCTGCCGCGGATGCAAACGCCAAACTGGTAGCGGACAAGAACAAGGAAGCCGAGGAAGCCTTCAAGAACTGGGATTTCGCGAAGGCAGCCGTCGCTAAGGCTCAGGCGTTGGCCGCAGCTTGGAATGCCAAGCAGCTCGCGATCACCGTCAAGGAAACTCAGAAGGTGGCCACCGCCGCTGAAACCAAGGCCAAGGCAGCCGAGTCCGCAGCCGCCACCGAGGTAGAAGCTGCCACCGCCGCCCGTAAGGCTGCTGATGAAGCGGCAGCTACCGCAGCTTCCGCACAGAAGGACGCTGCCGCTGCACAGAAGGCCGCGGAGACGGCGCAGGCCGAGGCCGATGCTGCAGGGGAGGCGGCCACCGACAAGCGAGCAATCGCCGACGAAAAGGCTGCCGAAGCCGCCAAGAAGGCCGAAGCTGCCGAAGTAGCGAGTAAGAAGGCGCAGGATCTCTACCTGGCCGCCGAAGACGCGAAGGCGGCGGCCGACGCCGCAGCAGCAAAGGCCAAGGAAGCTCAGGCCGCTGCAGCCGCCGCAAAGGCCGAAGCGGATGCAGCGCAGAAGATCGTCGACGAGCTCAAGGCAAAGGGCGAGAAGGAGATCGACAACGGAACAGGCGTCGGCGGTGAGGTGATCATCGGTGAGCACACCGACGACGGCTCCGGAGTCACGAAGGTCGACGAGACCACCGCTGTAGTGAACAAGACCGGCGTCAAGCTGGTCGGCTACTACAACAACAAGGGAGCCTTCGACGTCGTCGACTACTACGTCACCGACGCCGACGGCGATCCGGCACTCGCTGGAAGCCTGCCCCCGGTCGATCTTGCTCTCGGCGACACCGCAAGCAGCAGCACCAGCGGTAGCAGCAACTCCAACCTGCCGGCTGTATTGATCGGCGTCGGAGTCGTCGGCGCTGCCGCCGCAGCAGCTACGACGGTGGTTGTTCGTCGCAAGCGTCATGACGGCCCGGGCAACACGTCTGCGTAGCGTCGGCCTCTCGGCGGTAGCGATCCTCGCCCTCCTCGCATCCGGATGTTCGGGCGAGAACGCAGGATCGCTACCAGACCGCTCGCCGGTGCAGTCGCATATCGCGGCTGCACCGGCTTCGGTGACCGTCGATCCGGCAGAACCCGAGCGGATCGAGTTGAGGTCTGCGTCCGGGGTTACGTACCTGAGCAGTCCGTTGCACTCGGAGAAACTGATGCGCGGCGGCGAGAGTGGGCAGCAACTGAATCCCGTCGACGAACTGCCGGTGTGGTGGGGTGAAAGCGGAATGCCGGGAACGTCGACCACACAAACAGTTGTCGTGGTCGGCCACAACTACACCACTCGCGAAGCACCGTTCCGGGCGCTCCGGGTAGTGGAGCCGGGCGATCGAATTCTCCTGGGTACACCGAACGGCACACTCGAGTACGACGTCGAAACAGTCGGGCCGCTGCACAAAGGTTCGCTGCTGGGCGCTCACGAGTTGCGCGAATCGGTTCCGGGACGGCTGATCCTCGCCAATTGTGATGTCGTCGAAGGAGAGTCGACCGACGACAATTACGTCGTCATCGCCCAGCTGGCAGCGCACTGAATCCGTGGCAGTGCAAGAATAGGTACATGGATTCCCTCGGACTTCTCTCGGAACTGGTAGCTCTCGACACGGTCTCGGGGGAGGCCGCTCCTCAACGGCGGGCGATGGATTCGATTGTCTCGTTGGTTCTCTCCCGTGCGCCACAGGCGAAGGTGGAGTCAGACCTGACCGGCAATCATCCCTGGGCCTTGATCACCAACGAAGCTGCACCCTCGGCCGCGAGACTACTGTTCGCCTGCCACGTGGACACGGTGCCGGTGGGCACTGTCTCCGACTGGGAGTTCGATCCCTATGCCGCACAGGTCGACGGCGAATTATTCCTCGGCAGAGGGACATCGGACATGAAAGCCGGTCTTGTTGCCGCTACTGCCGCGGTAGTCGAAGCCTTCGAACGTGGAGTCCCGGTCGCGCTGTTGCTGACTAGCGACGAGGAAATCGGATCGCTCGGGGCTGTTCGTTCGGCCGACGCCGTTGCGAATCTCGAGGTCGGGGCCGTCATCGTTCCCGAGGCAACGGGCAACCTAATCAACCTGGGGCACCGCGGCGCACTGTGGCTCGAAGTGTCCGTCAAAGGAAAAGCCGCGCACGGGAGTACGCCGCAGCGAGGAACCAACGCCGTCCTCAAACTGCTTGACGTCGTCGACCGAGCCCGGCGTGAGCTTCCGCTGTCGTCCGACGCGTTTCTGGGTGCCGAAACCTGGAACCTCGGCTTGGTCGGCGGGGGTTCGGCTCCGAACATCGTGCCGGACAGTGCACGTGCGGTGATCGATCACCGCACGGTGGGAGACGGCGCCGACCTGCTCGCGTGGTGGCGAGCCCAGCCAGAAGTCGACTCGGTGGAGACGTCGATTCATCTGGGAGGTGTGCGTACCGACGCGTCGGACCCGTGGTTGGCGACCCTGCCTATCCCTGTTGCAACCGAACCGGTTTCGTACTTCACCGACGCTTCGGTACTGGCCGCCGCCGCCCCTGGTGCTCCCGTCGTGATCTGGGGCCCTGGCACTCCCTCGCTGATGCATGCGGCCAACGAAAGCGTCAAGGTTTCCGAACTGGACGATGCGATCGCTGCTTACGGTGCGGTTGCCGCCGCTTGGCCGACGGTGGACTGACGGACAATCAGTTCAGGAGCAAGCGCGATGTGGGCTGTCGACTCGGAAGAGTTGTTCATCGCCTGATCCAGAAGTCGCACAGCTTCTTCCGCGATTCTTTCCTGCGGCTGCCCGACGGTGGTCAACGGCGGGTTGCACAATTCGGAGAACGGGATGTTGTCGAAACCGGTGACCAGAACGTCGCCGGGAACGTCGATGCCCAATGCGTGACAGGTCTGCAACACGCCGAGTGCGATCAAGTCGTCGGCGCAGACCAGGGCGTCGGGGCGAGTTTTGCCGGTCAGGATGATGTTGGATGCCGTGCGCCCCCACTCGATCGAGTACTCGCCGAGTTGTGTCCACTCGTCACGAGTTTCGATGCCCATTCGATCCGCGTGGCGGAAGAAGCCGGCCCGGCGAAGTTCTGTTGACGAATTGGTCAGCTCGGAACTGATGAAGGCGGCTGATTGCGCGCCACGCTCCGACAGATGCTCCATCACCAGGGATTGAGCGGCGTCGTCGTCGACGCCGACCCAGTCCGTCTGGGTATCCATTGCAAACCGGTCCAGTTGAACGACCGGAAGCGTTGCCGCGCTGGCTCGGACGGCCTCGGCACTCAGTTCGCCGTGGCACGGGCTGATGATGATTCCGTCCACTTGCCGGGAGACGAGCGACTTGAGTCGCTGCGCTTCCACGTCGGGATCGGAACGAGAATCGCACAGGAACAGTTGTAGTCCGCGCCGAGCGAGGACGTGTTCGACGTTGACCACCAGCGAAGTGAAGAAGGGGTTCGCGATACTCGGAACCACCATTCCGACAGTGTCCGTCCGATTACGACGCAGTGAGCTGGCGATGATGTTTCCCGAGTATCCGAGAGAATCCGCGGCTCGTTTGATCGTCGCTGCAAGCTCGTCCGAGACAGGGCGGGAGCCGGACAGTGCCCGCGACACGGTGGCCGTCGAGACCCCGGCCAGTTCCGCGACATCGCGAATGGTCGCCTTGCGCATGCGTCCCCCGTTTTCTGCTCGATTCGGGTCCGAGGTTATCGAACCGCACGGTCCAGTGTCCCGCATGTAACGCGATTGAGGCAATCGTTTACAAATTCGAATTGTGAAATCCTTGACACAACCCGGTGTTGATCGCATAACCTGCTAATTCATCAAGGCAATCGATTACATCGTGTGCAGATCTTGTGCATGGACATACAGCGCAAATCTTGCGCATGGAATGGGGTAGCTGAAGTGACCGCATCACCGCTCGGAGTCTTTCCGCCCAAGCCCTCGGCGCTGGCAGATATGTTCACCGGCACGCCATCTCTCATCGGGGCCATTCACCTCCCGGCCCTGCCGGGCAGCCCGCACTACACCGGGCAGCCGGTTTCGGAAATTGCTCGCTTCGCCGTCGAGGAAGCACACGCGTATGTCGACAACGGTTTCGACGGTGTGATCGTCGAAAATCACTGGGACATACCGTTCCTCAAGCCCGGCGAACACGGATACGAAACCGCCGCCAGCATGGGAGTCATCACGGCAGCGGTGGTCGGCGAGTTCGGCAAGGCGGTCGGCGTCAGCATCCTGTCCAACGCCGGCGAGTGCGGAGTGGCCGCAGCGTGGGCGGCAGGCGCGAGTTTTGTGCGCGTCAATCAGTGGGCCAATGCCTACATTGCCAATGAGGGCTTCATCGAGGGTCAGGCCGCCAAGACGACGCGCTTCCGCCATCGCATCGGCGCCGACCCGGTCCGGATCTTCGCTGACGTGCACGTCAAACACGGTGCGCATGCCATTGTCGCGGACCGCACTGTCGCGGAACAGACCGAAGACGCCGAGTTCTTCGACGCAGATGTTCTGATCGCGACGGGTTCGCGCACCGGTGACGCCGCTTCGGTCGACGAGGTTTCCGTGATCCGAGACAACACCGTTCTTCCGGTGATCATCGGATCCGGCATCACGGCTGCCAATGTCGCAGCGCTGATGAAGGAATGCGACGGCGCCATAGTTGCATCCTCGGTGAAGGACAATGGACGCTGGTGGGGACGGGTCGCAGGCGAGAAGGTCCGCGAACTGTCCCGGGCCGCAGGAAAGTAACCATGATTGTATTTTGTGGATACGCCAACAACGATGTGACGGTACATGTCCCACACGTACCGGTACTCGGTGAGCGCGTTCAGGCAACGGCCATCAGTCAGATCGACGGTGGAATGAATGCAAATGCTGCGGTATCCGCGGCCAGAATGGGCGCGCAAGTGATCTTTGCCGGTGCCGTGGGCCCGGACGCGCGGTCCACCGAGTTTCTCGAAGCCCTCGAGGCAGATGGCGTCGACACCAGTTGGTCGCCGCGAGATGCGTTCCTGTCGACGGCAGTTGTTCTCATCGCGCAGGACGGCGATCGCTCCATCATCAGCCAGGACGACCCGAACGATGCCGAACGCATCGGAGTTGTCGTCACCCGATTGGCGGCTGCCGGCGGTGGACGACTGTTCCTCGACGGATACCGTGCGGTCTTCCTCCCGGATGAATTACCGGGAAGCGTAAGTCTGGTAATCGATCTGGACGGTTGTGAAAACAAAGCCGCGGCACTGCGCGCGTTCGCTCTGGCCGACCACGTCGTCGTAGGGCGTGCCCTGTGGGAAGGCGAGTTCGGGATCGGTTTCGACCAGTGGCAGACTCTGGCCGCCGAGCACCACACCCACCTGCTGGTGACCGACGGCTCGCGAGGTTGGACACTGGCCACACCGGACGGCGAGGTGACGAGCGAACCGGCAGTCGCGGTCGACGTCGTCGATGCAGTCGGGGCCGGTGATTGCTTCGGCGGTACGTACATCGCTTTTGTCGACGCCGGGCGCTCACCGGTGGACGCCGCACGACTCGCCGGGGCATCGGCTGCATTGGCTTGCGCCACCGCAGGCCCCCGCGGATGCCCAACCCGAGATGAATTGGACAGCTTCACAGCAACATTGACCCCTCATACCCTTTTGGAGACTCGATGATGAAACGTGCATTGCCTCTGGCGCTGGGAGCTGCAGTCGCGCTCACGCTCACCGCTTGTGACTCGGCTTCGTCGAGTGACTCGAAGGACGCATCGGGGGGCTCGTCCATCCCGCAGCCGACCCGGGTCGCCGAAAGCTGTGACGGGACGAACGGCAAGCTCAAGGTCGGTCTGGTGACCATCAACCTCCAGGCGCTGTACTTCAACCAGATCAACAATGCCGCGAAGAACGTCGCGGACAAGGCAGGCGTCGACCTGCAGATCATCAGCGGCAACGACGATTCCGTCGCGCAGGCCAACGCCTTCGACAATCTGATCGCCGCCGGAGTCGACGCGATCATCGTCGATGCAATCGACACGGACGGAATCAAGCCGTCGGTGGTCAAGGCCAAGAACGCGGGCATCCCCGTCGTCGCGGTCGACGCGACCATCGACGATCCGGCACTGTCGACTCAGGTCGGTACGGCCAACGCCGAGGGCGGTGCCAAGATCGGAAACACCTTGGCCGACGTCGCGAACAACACCGGAACGGTCGGTATCGTCGGCGCGCTCAACAGCACTGTCCAGTTGGAGCGGCAGAAGGGCTTCACGGAGACCGTGACCGGCCGCGGAATGACCGTCGGCACCGTCGTGGACGGACGTAACATTCAGGAGAACGCACAGACCGCAGCGGAGAACCTGCTGACCGGCGGTGGCGACATGAAGTACGTCTACGCAACCGGTGAGCCGGCACTGATCGGTCTCGTCGCGGCGGTCAACAGTCAGAAGGCGCAGGATCGCATCGAAGCAGTCGGTTGGGATCTTTCGGATCAGGCGGTAGGCGGACTCAAAGCCGGTTGGCTTAAAGGCGTGGTCCAGCAGAACACCTTCGAATTCGGCCATGAGGCAATGAATTCGGCAATCGACCTGGCTTGCGGACGCGGCGCTCCGGCAAACATCCCGGTTCCCACCCAGATCGTGACCCCGGAGAACGTGGCCGACTACATGTACTACTTGGAGAAGTAATCATGGCACCTCCACTGATCGAACTCTCGGGCATCACCAAGTCGTACGGACCGGTGAAGTCCCTTCAAGGAGTGGACCTTCGGCTGGCGAAGGGTGAAGTACTCGGAGTGGTCGGCGACAACGGCGCCGGTAAGTCCACTCTGATGAAGATTCTCGCCGGTGCGGTTCAGCACGACGGCGGCGAAATGCGCGTCAACGGTGAACCAGTGCGCTTTTCGACGCCTCTCGACGCCCAGCAGAAGAAGATCGGAATCGTCTACCAGGATCTGGCTCTGTGCGACACGCTGGATGTCGCCAGCAACCTGTTCCTCGGCAGAGAACCGCGAAAAGGCCCCTTCCTCGACCGGCATGCCATGCACGAGAAGGCGGCTCACATTCTCGCCGACCTGCATGTCAAGGTGAAGTCGACCTACCAGGAGATCGGGCAACTGTCCGGCGGACAGCGGCAAACCGTCGCGATCGCCCGCGCAGTCTCCTTCCGCCCAGACGTACTGATCCTCGACGAGCCCACCGCAGCGCTTGCCGTCGCCGAGGTCGAGTCGGTGCTCAAGCTGATCACGGACGTCGCAGCGGCCGGCGTGGGCGTCATTCTCGTGACACACCGCCTGCAGGACCTGTTCCGCGTGTGTGACCGAATCACGGTCATGTACGAGGGGCAGAGTGTCGACGACGTTCCGATCGGCGACCTCAACATCGAGTCCCTCGTCGGACTCATCACTCGAACTCCGGTGCCGCAACGGACATCGGCAGCAACACAGGGAGCCACGGCATGACCACTCTCGAGAAGACCCAGGCGCCGATCGAGCGCAAGCTCGCCGCGAAACCCTCCTTGTGGGACAGCGTCAACAAGCCCACCCTCGCGATGCTGGCGGTGACAGTTGCTGTCGCAGCCGTCTTCTCGGCGACCACGTCGTCGTTCCTGACATTTACGAACCTGTCGAACCTGGCAACCCAGATCGCTCCGGTTCTGATCATCGCGGTGGCGATGACTTTCGTGATCACGGCAGGTCAGATCGACCTGTCCGTCGGTGCGATCGTCGCGTTCGTCGCGGCGATGAGTGCCGAGCTTATCCAGGCCGGCGTCGATTCGTCCCTGGTCTTCGTCGCCGCCCCGGTGATGGGTGCGGCCTGGGGCCTGGTCAACGGATGGCTCGCTGCCTATCAGGGTATTCCGCCGTTCATCGTGACCCTGGCGACGATGTCCGTCATTCGCGGTATCGCGCTGTATCGGACCGAAGGATTCTCCGTTCCGGTTCCGGCCGACACCTACTTCGCGAAGCTCGGAACTTCGGAATTCCTCGGGTTCTCCGCCAGCGCCTGGATTGCTCTCGTCGTCGTGGTCATCGGAGCAATTGCGCTCAACCGCATGCGCTTCGGGCGCTATGTCACCGGTATCGGCTCCAACGTCGAATCCGTGCGACGGTCCGGCGTCAACACGCGTCGTGTGCTCATGATGACGCTCGTCTTCACCGGCTTGGCTGCCGGTATCGCGGGACTGCTGATCGCGGCTCGACTGGGCTCGGGTTCGGCCAACTCCGCAACGGGATTCGAGCTCACCGTGATCACCGCGGTGGTTCTCGGTGGCACCAATCTCTTCGGCGGTCGCGGCACCGTGATCGGTACCGTCATCGGCGCCGTCCTGACCGGAATCATCGCCAACGGATTGACCCTGCTCGGCGTGAGCCCGTTCCTGACGCCGATCATCACCGGTGTCGTTCTGCTACTGGCCATCTGGATCAACATGCGCGGACATACACTGAGCGCGCTGTGGCGACACCTGCAGTCCGCACCGTCGGGGCCTGCACGCTCATGAGCAAGGTTCGTACTGTCACGGGAACCGTGGACAGCTCGGAACTCGGACTGGTTCTCCCACACGAACATCTGCACAACGACGTCACCGGTGCGTACACCGAGGCCCCGGATCCGGTTGTGGCACAGCGGTTGGCCGGTCCGGTACGCGCCGAGGATGCCTGGCTTCTTCACGACAATCCGTATTACAGTCTCGACAATTGTCGAGTCGACGACGGATCGGCCGTGGTGGAAGACCTTGCGGACTTCGCCCGCCTCGGTGGTCGGACGATCGTCGATCTGACACCGCCGGGACTGGGCCGGGCACCGGAGAAGCTGGCGGAGTTCTCGCGAAAGTCAGACGTGCGAGTGATCATGGGTTCAGGGTGGTACCTCGAGACGACCCATCCGGTCGAGGTCCACGAACTCGGTGTCGACGATCTGGCAGGTTCGCTCGTCGAGGAGTTCGATCCGGCAAAGGAATTGGCTCCTGGCGTGATCGGGGAGATCGGAGTCTCCCCGCTCTTCACTCAGAACGAGGCGAAAGCGTTGCGGGCGGCATGCATCGCCCAGCGCGAGGTGGACGTGCCCCTGTTCGTCCACCTTCCGGGCTGGCAGCGCGTGGGACATCACGTCGTCGACATCGTGGTCGACGAGATGGGCGTCGATCCGCAAGCAGTGGTCCTGTGCCACATGGACCCGTCCGGACACGACGCCGACTACCAACGATCGCTCGCCGACCGCGGTGTCTTTCTCGAGTTCGACATGATCGGGATGCCTTTCGATTTCCCCGGCGAGGGTCTTTCTCCGCATCCGGCGGAAACAGCCACTGCGGTAGCCGGATTGGTCACCTCCGGTCACGCATCACAGCTCCTGCTCAGTCACGACCTCTTCCTCAAATCAATGCTCAGAAAGCACGGCGGAAACGGATTCTCCTACGTACCACTCGCCTTCGCCGCCCGATTGGTGCGCGCAGGCGTAGATCCCCAGCAAGTGTCCGCATTGATGCGAGACAACCCGAGGTCGCTCTTCGAGCAGGCCGCGAAAGGAAACAGAAGCAGTCATGGGTAAACGAGTACTGATCGCCGGCGAGAGCTGGATGACGACGTCGACGCACGTCAAGGGCGTCGACGAGTTCAGTGTCCATTCCTACGTCGAGGGAGTCGGCCCGCTTCGGGATGCGCTCACCTCACGTGGCCACGACGTGACACACATGCCCGCACACCTGGTGCCGACGCAGTTCCCCGGTACCGCAGAAGCACTGTCGCAGTTCGACGTCGTCGTTCTCTCCGACATCGGAGCGAACTCGCTGCAGCTGGCTCCCGGCGTGTTCGACCAGTTCCGCGCCGGCGAGGATCGCCTTGTCGCGCTTCGTGACTGGGTGAACGCCGGCGGCTCACTGATGATGATCGGTGGTTACCTCTCGTTCTCCGGGTTCCAGGCGCGAGCAGCTTTCCGCCAGACCGCGATCGCCGAGGTACTGCCCGTGACGATGCTGGCCGAAGACGATCGCGTCGAGACACCGGCTGGGATCGTTCCCACCGTCGTCGATGCTGCTCACCCGGCTCTCGGTGGTGCCGGCGATTCCTGGCCGGCGCTCCTGGGATACAACCGCGTCGTCGCGAAGGACGGTGCCGTGGTTCCCGCCACCATCAACGGCGATCCGCTTGTCGCTGCCGGTGAATACGGCGCCGGACGGTCGATCGTCTTCACCTCGGACTGCTCGCCGCACTGGGCTCCGCCGGAGTTCTGTGAGCAGTGGCCCGGATACACCGACCTGTTCGACGGCTTGATCAGTTGGGTCGCCGGCGAATGAGTCGCTCCTCAGACCTGCTCGCGCGGCAGCAGAGTAATCTCGCTGCCGCGCGGGCGGTTCCATTCATCGAGGACACCATCGGCGGGACGTTGAGTGATGAGGGATTCCGCCGGTACCTCGTGATCGAAGAGGCATTTGTACTGACGGCCGTCAAGGTGTTGGGGTTGGTGGTCGCGGAATCCCCGACGCTCGACGACGCGCTCGACCACGTGACGTCGATGTCGAACCTGGTGGGCGAGCAGCGCGAGTATTTCGCGCACTTGCGTTCCCGCTTCCCGTACGAGGGTGACGCAGCGGCGCTGGTCGAGGAGTCGGCCGTGCTGTCCACGCACGCCTTGGCCCTCGCTCGCGAAGAGGGCAGGGCGGCGGCGCTGGTGGGCATGTACGCCGCGGAAACCCTGTATCTGTCGTGGTGCCGGGAGGCGGCGGCAGTGAAGGTAGATCGCGAACCAGCGTTGCAGGACTGGGTGGACATGCATGTCGCTCCGCCGTTCGTGTCTCAGGTGGCGGTGCTGGCGTGCGAGGTGGACGCCATGCCCGAGTCCGTCACCGACGAGGACCTGGATCGGTGGTTCTCCGGCATGCTGGTCGCAGAGATCGATTTTCACAACGTGGTGGTGTGAACCACTGCTGTGCGCCTTTATTAACCCCCGGCGGTTAATAAAGGCGCACAGCAAAAGGCCCGTAGGTCGCTTTCGCAACCTACGGGCCTCTTCTTTGTAGCGGGGACAGGATTTGAACCTGCGACCTCTGGGTTATGAGCCCAGCGAGCTACCGAGCTGCTCCACCCCGCGTCGGTGTGAAACCAACAGTACACGACTTCTGGAGGCGCAATTACCACCCCCTGTCACCGGCTGGAGTGCGCGCTTTCCGAGTAGTAACCGCGGATGTGTCCGACTATGCGCTGACGTGCGAGTTCGCCGTCACCCGCGTTGACCGCATCCACCAATCCTCGGTGTTCGTCACGCAGTCGCATGCAGGTGCTCGGCCAGCTGTCGATCTGGACGCCCGCGAGAACGTAGGCCTCGATGGACTCGCGCAGGCCGGTCATCATGGCTGCGATCACCTGATTGCCCGCCGCGTCGGCGAGCGCCACGTGGAACTGTGCGTCGAGTAGCAAGAATTCCTCGGCCGAGAGAGCTGCGTCCTCCATCGAGTCGAGCAGTTCGACGGCCGCGCGGAGGTCGGGCGTCGGAGTCCGCGATGCCAGGGATTGCATCACCTCGGATTCGAGAACGAGTCGTGTCTTCACCACATCCGAGACCGGAAAGCCTTGTGCTGCAACCTGCATCCGCATCAGCATGGTCATACCGCCGGTCGGTTTGGCTACGATCATCGCGCCGGACGTCGGGCCGGAGCCAGTCTGCGCCTTGAGGAGGCCGAGTGCTTCCATGACCCGCAACGCTTCTCGGACCGATGACCGTCCGACGCCCAACTCTGCTGCCAGAATTCTCTCTCCCGGCAGGCGCTGGCCAGGAGACACCTCGCCTGAAACGAGCCGACGTTCGAGGTGGCTCAGTACTTGTTCCCACGCTCGCGGGCTCGGCTCGGTCGGCATGAGGCAAGAGCATAACCGGGTGGACGCCGTTTATGGGGTGGCCTGTACGGGGATGTATTACTGTGGTCAGACCACACCGACAGATTGCGGGGAACCACATGCGAGTAGCGCTGTTCGCCACCTGCATCGGGGACACGATGTTTCCCGACGCCGTCAAGGCCACCGCCCTCCTGCTCACCCGTCTCGGGCACGACGTCGTGTTTCCGTCCGGGCAGACCTGCTGCGGGCAGACGCACGTCAATACCGGCTATCAGCCGGGCGCACTACCGCTGGTCGCGAACTACGCCGACACCTTCGGTGATGCGTCGATCGACGCGGTTGTCGCACCATCGGGGTCGTGCGTCGGTTCGGTCCGTCATCAACACGAGATCGTCGCCGAGCGCTACGGCACCGCGTCGCTGTGTGGACAGGTGCAGACCGTGAAGGCAAAGACGTACGAGCTTTCCGAATTCCTCGTGGACGTTCTCGGGGTCACCGATGTGGGCGCGTACTTCCCGCACCGGGTCACCTATCACCCGACCTGTCACTCACTGCGCATGTTGAGGGTGGGGGACAAGCCACTTCAGTTGCTGCGCAACGTCCGCGACATCGATCTGGTCGAACTCCCCGAAGCAGATTCCTGCTGTGGATTCGGCGGCACCTTCGCCATCAAGAATGCGGAGACTTCGACGGCCATGCTGGCGGACAAGATTCGCCACGTTGCGGACACCGGCGCCGAATTCTGCAGCGCCGGAGACTCGTCCTGCCTCATGCACATCGGCGGCGGTATGTCACGACTGCAGATGGGCGCCAAGACCATTCACCTCGCGGAGATTCTGGCGTCGGTGGAAAGCCGGGTGCACGCATGAGCGCTGTGACGCTGGGTCTGCCCAGCTTCCCGCCGAGGTCGCCCGAGGGTGCAGGGTTCCTGCGAGGTACTGAGAAATTCCCCGTCGCAGCACATCACGAGCTGGCCAACGCGCAACTGCGACGCAATATCGGCAAGGCGACGCACACCATCCGTGCCAAGCGCATCAACGTGACTGGAGAGCTGCCCGATTGGGAAGAGCTGCGTGACGCGGGTTCGGCGATCAAGGCCGACGTCATGGCGCGGTTGCCGGAACTGCTCGAACAGTTCGAGGCTGCAGTCATCGCGCGCGGTGGGCATGTGCATTGGGCGGCGGATGCCAACGAGGCCAACGCCATTGTGACCGAACTTGTCAAAGCCACCGGCTCCGACGAGGTCATCAAGGTCAAGTCGATGGCCACGCAGGAGATCGGTCTCAACGAGCATCTCGAAGCCCACGGAATCACCGCCTACGAGACCGATCTCGCGGAATTGATCGTCCAACTCGGCCACGACAAACCGTCGCACATCCTGGTTCCCGCGATCCATCGCAACAGGTCCGAGATTCGGGAGATATTCCTTCGTGAGATGCCAGATGTCGATCCGAACCTCGGGGAGAACCCGGCCGAACTTGCCGCAGCTGCACGAAAGTTCTTACGCCACAAGTTCATGACGACGCCGGTCGCCGTCTCCGGCGCCAATTTCGGCATCGCGGACACGGGCACTCTGACCGTCGTGGAGTCGGAGGGCAACGGGCGAATGTGCCTGACGCTGCCGAAAACACTGATCACCGTGATGGGCATCGAGAAGATTCTGCCGACGTATCAGGATCTGGAGGTCTTCCTGCAACTGCTGCCGCGGTCCTCGACGGGGGAGCGGATGAACCCGTACACCTCCATGTGGACCGGCGTCACGCCCGACGACGGTCCACAGGAGTTCCACCTGGTCCTCCTCGACAACGGTCGGACTGCCGCGCTTGCCGACAAGATCGGGAGGGAAGCCCTGAGCTGCATACGGTGCTCGGCGTGTCTGAACGTGTGCCCGGTCTACGAGCGCACCGGCGGTCACGCCTACGGATCGACCTATCCGGGACCGATCGGCGCGGTGCTGACTCCGCAGCTCGCGGGCATGCATGGCAAAGACGATCCCAACTCGACGCTTCCCTTTGCCTCGAGTCTGTGCGGTGCGTGCTTCGACGCCTGCCCGGTCAAGATCGACATACCCTCGCTGCTCGTCGAATTGCGGCACCAGAAGGTCGAGCAATCCGGTGTCACGGCAGAGTCTTTGGCGATGAAAGCCGCCTCTCTGGCGATGTCGACCGAGGGCCGGTGGACGTTGGCTCAGAAAGCTGCCGGGCTCGGACGCGTCGTGGCCGGCAGGAAAGGGAAGATCTCTACGTTGCCACCTCCATTGAACGGTTGGACAGCTGCCAGAGACATTCCCGCACCGCCCAAGCAGACCTTCCGATCCTGGTGGGACTCCGACGAAGGCCGCGCGGCATTGGACGAGGCTCGTCGTGACGGGAAGGCGGACAGATGAATTCACGTGAAGTGGTGCTCGGACGCATTCGTGATGCCATCACCTTGGCGCCCGCCCGCGAAGGCGAGATACCGCGAAACTACCGGACTGGCAGAACCATGTCCGACGAGGAACTCATCGATTTGTTCGTCGACCGTCTGGTGGACTACAAGGCGCACGTTCACCATTGCGCTGCAACAGAAATCGCCGAGGCCGTCGCCGGAATACTGAAAGGGCGCGGACTACACACTCTGGGGATCCCCGCCGGCCTCGACCGATCATGGGTAGCCGGATTCGACGGAACGCTGGTGGTGGACAGCCCGGACGTACCGGCTCCTGAACTCGAGAACCTCGACGCCGTTGTCACCGGCTCGAAGGTATCGTGCGCCGAAACCGGCACCATCTTCCTCGACGCCGGTCCATCACAGGGACGCCGTGCGTTGACACTGGTACCGGACACACACATCTGCGTCGTGTATCGCAGCAGTGTGGAAGTGGGAGTGCCGGAGGCGATTGCGAAGCTGACACCGGAGCGCCCCACCACCATGATCAGCGGCCCGTCGGCGACCTCCGACATCGAACTCGAGCGCGTCGAAGGTGTCCATGGTCCGAGGAATCTTCACGTCGTCATCGTCGACGGTTGATTCCCGTCGAGCGGGAACTCGGAGGCAGCGGGCCACATCAGCGTCTAACGTCCCGGCCATGACACAACTGTTGGCAGGCAAGGTCGTTTTCATCACCGGTGCAGCGCGGGGTCAGGGACGCAATCACGCGATTCGACTCGCGCAGGAAGGTGCAGACGTCATCGCTGTCGACGTGTGCGCGTCGGTGTCCGAAGACGTGGGTTACGCGGCCGCGACTGAAGCCGACCTCGAAGAAACGGCTCGTCTCGTGCGAGCGGAGGGGCGCGAGATCGTCACCGCTGTAGCGGACGTCCGTGACCTCGAGGCACTGCGTGCGGCGGTGGCGTCGGGCGTCGACAAGTTCGGTCGCCTCGACGTCGTGATTGCCAATGCGGGCATCGCTACGTGGAATCGTTTCTGGGAGATGCCGGAAGAGCAGTGGTCGACGCTGGTGGACATCAATCTCAACGGTGTGTGGCGCACGATGGCGGCTGCGGTTCCCGCAATGATCGAGGCGGGCAACGGTGGCTCCATCGTGATTGTGAGTAGTGCTGCCGGCGTCGCCGAAGCGCCCGGTTGCGCGCACTACTCGGCGGCCAAGCACGGGCTCGTCGGTTTGGCACGCACTGCGGCAACGGAATTGGGCGGCTTCGACATTCGAGTCAACAGCATTCATCCGGGGGCCGTGGAGACCGAGATGGGCAATGACCCCAACGTCGGCAAGGTACTCACGGCGCACCCGGAGTACATGAATTCCTACAAGTGGCCGCTCACCTCGGTCCCGCGCACCACCGTCGAGGACATCTCCAACGCCGTCGTCTACCTCGCGACGGACCTCTCCCGCGCGGTCACCGGGACGAAGATCGTCATCGACATGGGTCAGACGATGGCGTAGTTGCGCTCAGAGGAGATTGAACTGCGCGACCTCGATGGTGTTCTCGACTGCCTCCGAGAGTGTCCGAATACGTTCGTCGGCGCCTGGCGCGGTCAAAATCGCCAGGCGATCGGCGTCACCCATCGGAATGCTCCTGGCGAGGGCATACAGCCGAGAACCCAGCGGATCCAAGGGATCCGGTGGGACGGGCATTCGCGGAGTCTGTTCGCCGGCCCGAAGTGCGAGCTTTCCCAACATTCCGTACATGAACTCGATGCGCTCGAGGAGCGAGTCGTATTCGTAAGCAGTGACTGGTGTTCCGTTGTTCTCGTCAGGCCACAATTCGACCTCGGCAAGTGGGTAGGGATCGTCCGGCAGCCATCGATTGACCCGGATGCGGTCTTCGGTCCGGCAATACAACTGATACCGCCCGGCACCCATGGCGACATGAGACTCGATCCGAGCCAGAGTGCCGACGTCGTGACGTGATTCGCCGCCACCGACCTCGTGGCCACGAGCGATGAGCACTACTCCGAACAGTGGGCCGTCGGCAGCTTCGAGAACGTTCTCGACCAGTGCGCGATACCGAGGTTCGAAGATGTTCAGGGGCAACACCTCACCCGGTAGCAAAGCGGAGCCGAGCGGAAACATGGGGAAGATGGGCATCAGGGGATTCTCAACCTCGGAATCGGAGGGGCGGGGAAATCGCCGGGGCGATCGATTTCGGCGAGCAGGTGCTCGGACCACGTCAGTAGACCGGGGATATCGAGGCCGTGCGGACTCTCGACCTCGTAGTGCCTGATGCGGTCGTGACCCTGGCCGAGGAGTGAGACGGCGCCGGTGTTGTTGCCCCGAAGCAGATGGGTGAGCCCGACGGCCAACTGAGCCAGTCCCTGCCACAGGTCACGTTCCTCGGGCGGCGCGCTTTTCCACGTTCCTTCGAGAATCTCGTGTGCGTGGAAAGGCATGCCGTGGTCGAGGAGGCGCTGCGCCTCGGTGATCGACTCGTCTGGTGGCAGGCGTACATCGTCCGGAATGCGCGGGACACCGCCCGCTGCGTCGCGTGGCAGTGGACGTCCGAGTCCGTCACGGGGCCGCGAATTGAGGGGTTTCCCAGCGGCGTCCCGGTCGCGTTCGGTCATACACTCAGCCTAACGGCAGCGCCTCGGCCGAACTCGCCAAAAGTTTTTTCGAGTCGCCTGTCGATTCCGGGGAGAACCGTTCGTCGTCATGTTGTAAGGCAGGAAAGCCGCAAGAAAAACAACAGACCAAGGAGTCAGTCATGAAGTACATGTTGCTCATCTACACCGCACCCGGCGGAGACACCGAACCCCAGTGCACGTTCGAGGACTGGCAGCAATACGACAAGGAAATGAAGGATGCCGGCATCTGGGTGTCCGGCGATGCCCTCGCCGATCTGACGACTACGACGACGGTTCGGGTCTCGCAGTCCGGAGAAAAGACCGTCACTGACGGACCCTTCGCTGAAACCCGTGAGATCCTCGGCGGCTACGACGTCATCGACGTCCCTGATCTGGATGCGGCGCTGGCCTGGGCCGCGCGGTGCCCCGGCGCGCGCGACGGCGGCAGCGTCGAGGTGCGTCCACTGGCCGGGTTCGGGGACTGATTCGCCGTGGACGAGCAGGCCGAGAACTCCATCGAGTCAGTGTTCCGGGAGGAACGCGGACGACTCTTGGCCTCGCTCGTCCGCCGCTTCGGTGATCTGGATCTGGCCGAGGAAGTCACCTCCGAAGCCGTCGAGGCCGCGTTGGTGCACTGGCCCGTGGACGGAGTGCCGGCTAAACCCGGCGCCTGGCTGCTGACCACGGCGCGTCGTAAAGCCGTCGACAGGCTTCGTCGTGATCAGGCCTATGCGGCGCGATTGGCGGTGATGCAGGTGGACGCCGATCGTGCCGACCCGGCGCCGCCCACGGTCGACGGAGAACTTCCCGACGAGCGGTTGCAGCTGTTCTTCACCTGCTCGCACCCAGCGCTGGCCGAGGACGACCGAATCGCACTCACCTTGCGTTGCCTCGGAGGGTTGACGACGCCCGAGGTTGCTCGGGCCTTCCTCGTTCCTTCGGCGACGATGGCGCAGCGGATCGTGCGCGCGAAGAAGAAAATCCGTCAGGCTCGGATTCCCTTCCGCACTCCCAGCGCCGAAGAACTCCCGGAACGTTTGCCCGGTGTTCTGCAGGTGATCTACTCGGTGTTCACCGAGGGGTACGCAGCGAGTTCGGGTCCGGATCTGCAACGCGTCGACCTGGCGGTGGAGGCGATCAGGCTGGCGAGGATCTTGCGCGCATTGCTTCCCGATGAGCGCGAGATCGCCGGGTTGCTTGCATTGATGCTTCTCGTCCACGCGCGTCGGGATGCCCGTACCGACGCCGCCGGCGGGATCGTCCTCCTCGAAGATCAGGATCGCGGGTGCTGGGACCAGCCGATGATCGAGGAAGGCAGCGACCTCGTCGTAGTCGCGTTGACCGGGGGAGCGCCGGGGCCGTACGGGGTGCAGGCCGCTATCGCCGCATTGCACCACGAGGCCGCCGATGTGGAGAGCACCGACTGGCCACAGATCTGCGCTCTCTACGGAGTGCTCCTCACGCTGACTCCGTCGCCGGTCGTGGCCGTCAATCGGGCAGTAGCGTTGGCGATGCGCGACGGCGAGGAAGTCGGGCTGACTGCGCTGGAGGAACTGGCAGCGGAGCCCAAACTTGCCGACTACCATCCGTATCACCTTGCACGAGCCGAACTACTTGCTCGGTTGGGGCGCACCGACGCAGCGGCATCCGCGTACCGACAAGCTCTGAAACTCGTTGGTACGGAACCGGAGCGGGCCTACCTGGAGCGTCGGTTGGGTGAGATCTCGGACTGATCGGCTCCTATCGAGGGACGTCGAGATCGAAGTACAGGGTCTCGGACCAGTAACCGAGGCCGAGCTCGCGTAGCGGTTCCTCGACGCTCTCCTGAGTCGGCGTGAACAGTCGCTCCCAGAAGCTTGGCTTGACGGGTGCGAGCGTGGCCAGCGCCGCTTCCATCTCGGCGTCGATGTCCGCCAGACCGGTCATCAGGGCCGTGCCCTGTTCGGCGAACGGTTCGTCGTCCATGTCGAAGATCTCGCCGCACTCGAGGACGAAGTAGTGGTCGGGTTCGGTGTGGCTGCGCAGGAAACGCAGCGCATCGCCGGCCATCGTGCCGAGTTCGGGGTGATCGATTCGGCCGAGGAAGTCTTCGAGCCGGGCGATACCAGGACCACAGGGCGCGGTGACCGCGATCAGGTCGGGGGTGTCGTCCCAGATGATCGACTGTTGGGCGACGGGATTCACGGACACAAGGATCCTCGGGACCAGCGGTATCGCGTACGACCACTCGGAGATACCGGTGAGACCTCGGGCGCGAGCGGCAGCCGGATTCTCATGCGGAGCAACAGGGGTCGAGTAGAGATAGGTGCGGTTGGCCACTGGCCGAGTCCTTTCTGCGGTCGGCGTCACCTGATTCGGGCGGCGCCCACCATCCTCAATGCCAGGTCTCCGTACAGTTTTCCGATGTCTTCCGGATTCGTGTAGTTGCCGGCCGGGAACCAGCGGCACACGTCGACGCACAGGGACATCAAGGCGAGGGTGACGCCTTCGGCATCGGGGATCGTGAAATCGCCCGACTGCACGCCGGCATCGACAACCTCCCGGACCACCCGCGTCGTGCTGCGGCGAAGCGCGACGACGGTTCGGTAGTGCTCTGGTGTGAGGGCAGTGAGTTCGTACTGGACAACGCGAGCGAGTGAATGGTGCCCGGCCTGCCAACTGGCGAAGGTGCTGATCAGTTCCTGCAAACGAACGGACGGTTCTTCACCCGGTCGGTCGGCGCCCTCGACCACCTTCAACGCTTCGGTGTGGCCTTCGTAGCTGATCGCGAAAAGCAGCTCTTCTTTCGAGCGGTAGTGCGGGTACATGGCGGCGGGACTCATGTCGAGTCGCGCGGCGATGTCACGGGTGGTGGTGCCGCCGTAGCCGGCAGAGGCAAAAGCGTCCACGGCTGCCGCGCGGATACGGGCCGCAGCTTTGGAGGGGCTGATCACCACGTCAGGTGAATCGCTCACGGTTTCCTCCAGGTGTGACGGATTTCGATGTTGACAATATCCCGCTCTCGATTCACTATAAGCAGGTGCTTAGATTCTAAGCGAATGCTTAGGAACATCGTTACGTGTGGCATTGCCACGCCGAAAGGAAGCAACTCGTCATGCGTCGCACTCTGTACGGACCCGATCACGAGGCATTTCGCGAATCTGCTCGCGAATTCGTCAACCGGAACATCCTTCCGGTCGCAGAGAAGCTGATCGACCAGCGCTTCATCGATCGTGAAATCTGGCTCGAAGCGGGACGCAACGGCTTCCTCGGACTCGAGGTTCCGGAGGCGTACGGCGGAAGCGAAGCCGGCGACTACCGCTTCAACGCGGTTCTGGCCGAAGAGCTCTCGCGCGCCAGTGCAGCTGTTGCCTCGAGCTTCGGCATTCACGCCGACGTCGTTGCTCCCTACCTCGTTCAGCTCACCACCGAAGAGCAGAAGCAGCGTTGGCTGCCCAAGTTCTGCACCGGTGAGATGCTGACGGCCATCGGCATGACCGAGCCTTCCGGTGGATCCGACCTCGCCTCGCTCAAGACCACTGCGGTCAAGGACGGCGACGACTGGATCATCAACGGCTCCAAGACCTTCATCACCAACGGCTACAACGCCGACCTCGTGATCGTGGCGGCTCGGACCAGTCCCGAGAAGAAGTCCAAGGGCATCACCCTCTTTGCCGTCGAGACCGGCATGGAAGGCTTCGAGCGCGGACGCAAGCTCGACAAGGTCGGCCAGCACGAGTCCGATACCGCCGAACTGTTCTTCGAGAACGTTCGCGTGCCGTCCACCAACATCATCGGTGAGATCGACCGCGGCTTCATCCACATGATGGAAATGCTGCCGCAGGAGCGCGTCGGCGCTGCGGTGTCCAACATCGCGCACGCCGCTCCGATCCTCGAAGAGACGCTGCAATATGCCAAGGACCGCAAGGCTTTCGGTCAGCCGATCGGCTCGCTGCAGTGGAACAAATTCCTTCTCGCGGATCTCGTCACCCGCATCGAGGTCACCCAGGCCTACGTCGACAACTGCGTCGCGGCACACGCTGCCGGCGAGCTGACCGCCATCGACGCCGCGAAGGCTAAGTGGTGGACCGCGCAGGTGCAGAACGAGGTCCTCGATCACTGCGTTCAGTTGCACGGTGGCTACGGCTTCATGACCGAGTACCGCGCCGCTCGCGCGTGGATGGACGCCCGCGTCACCAAGATCTGGGCCGGATCCAACGAGATCATGAAGGAACTCATCGGCCGCGATCTCGGCCTGTAATTTCGCAACTGCAGTCGATACGTCACTGCAACCGCCACTTCCCGAACCCGACGACACAGGAGCATCACCGCGCATGTCTGTTCTCGACAAGTTCTCTCTGACCGATCGAGTGGTCATCGTGACCGGTGCGTCGTCGGGCCTCGGGGTGGCGTTTGCGAAAGCCGCAGCAGAGGCCGGCGCGGACGTCGTCCTCGCTGCTCGCCGCGTCGACAAGCTCGAAGACACGGCCAAGCTCGTGCGTGACGCAGGCCGCGAAGCATTGTGCGTGGCCACCGACATCGTCGATCCGGCTCAGGCTCAGAACATGGTCGACGCCGCGATGGAGAAGTTCGGCCGCGTGGACGTGCTGGTCAACAATGCCGGCGTCGGAACTGCCGTTCCGGCGACCCGCGAGACCCCGGACCAGTTCCGCGCCGTCATCGACATCAACCTCAACGGGTCCTACTGGGCAGCGCAGGCCTGCGGCCGCGTCATGCTCCCGGGCAGCTCCATCGTCAACATCTCGAGCATTCTCGGATTGACGACCGCCGGACTCCCGCAGGCCGCCTATGCGGCGAGCAAGGCAGGCGTCGTCGGATTGACCCGCGACCTCGCACAGCAGTGGGGAACGCGCAAGGGCATTCGCGTCAACGCGATCGCGCCCGGCTTCTTCAAGTCGGAAATGACAGACCAATACAACGACGGTTACTTGGACGCGATGGCTCCGCGCCTGATCCTCGGCCGCATGGGCGATCCGGAAGAGCTCGCGGCCACCATGGTGTGGCTCGCGTCCGAGGCCGGCGGATACGTCACCGGTCAGACCATCGCCGTCGACGGAGGAATCACCATCACCTGACGCCGATGCCGAGATGTCGCCGGCTTTGCCGTATAAGTAGCTGGTGACCTCTCGCGCCGAACCTCAGGAGAACTGGGAAGACCGTCCGCCACCATCCATGGCTGCGACGGAGCTTCTGCGTGACCTGCCGGTGACTGCCCGCGGCGTCCGGACCAGGGCTTCTTTGGTCGCAGCGGCTCGAACGGTGTTCGAGCGCGCAGGGTATCTCGACGCCCGTCTCACGGACATCACCAAGGAAGCGAACTGCTCCACCGGCACGTTCTACACCTACTTCGACAACAAAGAGCAGATCTTCGCCGCAGTTCTCGACGTCGCGCAGGAAGACATGCTGCACCCCGGCATGGGACGGGTCCGCGACGTCGACAATCCGTATGCGGTCCTCGAATCGAGCAACCGTGCCTACCTGACGGCTTTTCGCCGCAACGCCAAACTCATGGGCCTACTCGAGCAGGTATCGCACATCGATCCGGCCTTCGCGAAACTGCGTCGGGACCGAGCCGAGACCTTCATTTCTCGTAATGCCCGAGCCATCGAACGCTTGCAAGCGGCTGGCAAGGCAGATGCCTCGTTGGACCCGCTGTTGGCTTCCCGAGCACTGTCGGCGATGGTGAGCCGTCTTGCCTACAGTTCATTCGTCTCCGAGGAACCTGGCGCCGACGGCAACCCCGTCCCGTTCGAGGACGTCGTCAAGACGGCTACTCAGGTGTGGGCCAACGCGCTGGGACTCGAAGGCGACCGCGGGTAGTTTCAGCCTTCGCCGCGGGCCGCGAACTGCTCCTCGAGGCTGTGGCGCAGTGTTTCCTCGCTGTTCTTGACAGCGTTTTCGACGAACGGCCCGATCAATCGGCCGAGTGCCTTGCCGGCAATGCCGCCGGGCAGTTTGTAGGCGAAGTCGACGGAAAGCTCGGTCTTGGAATCGTCGATCGCGGCGAACTCCCACGTGGACGAGTTGGATACACCGCCGAGCGAAGACAGCTTGATGATTCGATTCTTCTCCCACTCGGTGACCTCGAGTTTGGAGCGCAACGTGCTCGGCCCGATCTGCATGGCCGCGTCGAACGTGGCGCCGAGTCCCTGATCGAACTCTCCGAACGGGGTGAACTCGGAAACACCGAACATCCACGTCGGGACATTGCGGTAGTTGTCGATGTAGTCGAAGGCGACATCAACCGGCACGGCAGCAACCGCGGTGTGGCGAACATGGATCATGACTGGTCCCTGTCTTTCGGTGAACACCGACTCTAACCAATGGCTCCGACGTGTTCGGCGGCGGCGCAAGAGCGATCTACGGTATCGGTATGACGAACGAGCTTCCGGTACGCGGGTCCTGGCGCGATTACGAAGACCTGGGACTACCGAAACCGCTCGCTGCGGCGCTGGAGGCGTTCGTCGAGCAGGGCTATCACGGGACTTCGATCCGTGACGTCGCGTCGCGGTCCGGGCTGTCGGTGCCGGGGCTCTACCACCACTACCCGTCCAAGCAGGCTCTGCTGATCGGTCTGGCGACCGTGGTGATGACGGAGTTGTTGGAGCGAAGCCGCGCCGCCGAACTCGATGCCGGGGACGATCCCTCCGATCGCTTCGACGCGGTGATCGAATCTCTGTTGCGGTTCCACATGTTTCGACGCGAGCAGTCGTTCGTCGCCTCCTCCGAGATCCGCAGCATGGAGCCCGACAGCCGGGCTGGTTACATCGCCCAGCGCGACGAACAGCAGAAGCAGGTGGACCGGATCGTCCTCGACGGCGTCGCTTCGGGAGTGTTCGAGGCCGACCATCCCGAGGACGCCAGCCGAGCCGTGGTGACGATGTGCGTCGCCGTCGCGGTCTGGTACCGACCGGACGGTGAGTTGTCTCCGGACGAGTTGGTGGAGAGGTATTTGGAGATAGCGAGGCGCATGGTGGGGGCGAAGCGGGTGGGGGAGTGACTGTGGGGGCGAAGCGGGTGGGGGAGTGACTGTGGGGGCAACTGCGCGAATCAGTCTGAATTTTTGAGCAATTCGAGCGCCGCGTCCCGGCCGGCGCCGAAGGGGTCGGTGCCGATACCGATCCCGTCTGCGACGAGGGCACCTTCGTGAAGCAGCATGATTGCCTCGACGAGACGTTCGTCGGCTAGTCCGTCCGTCGCCAGAATGCGCCGGAAAAGGTCTGACATCTCCCGCTTTTGTTCGGCGATGACAGCGAACACCGGGTGTGACCGATCGCTGAACTCGGCGTGAGCGTTGACCATGCTGCAACCCTTGCCTCCGCTCGCCTTGGACCAGGAGGCGGAAGCGTCGAATGCCGCACTCAACTGCTCGGCGCGGCTGTGTCCGGCTGATGCGAGCTTCCCGTCGCGAAAGATTCGCCACCGCCGATCTCGATCCTTCAGATATTCCACGACCAGACCGTCTTTCGAGCCGAACCGTTCGTACAAAGTCTTCTTCGTGACCCCGGCGTCCAGTGCGACGGTATCCACGCCTACGGCATGAATCCCCTTTTCGTAGAACAGCTTCGACGCAGACTCCAGAATGCGACGCGCTTTTGGAGTCAATTCGGGTGTGAATTCCTCTGCCATGGACAAAAGTATACCGATCTGTATAGTCGGACTCATGAGTAAACAGATCGGTATACCTCGGATCGTGACCTCGAGATCTGCCGTGACGGCTACCTTGTCGGTCCTGTTCGTCGCGTGCTGGAGTTCGGGTTTCATCGGAGCCAAACTCGGGGCCGACAGTGCCGAGATCCCTACGTTGCTGATGTGGCGGTTCCTTCCGCTCGTGGCGGTACTCGTCCCGATTGTCTGGCTGTCCGCCCGGCGCCGGAACATGGTGCCGACTCCGCGGACTCTCGGCAGGCAGGTGGTGATCGGAATGCTCTCTCAGAGCGGCTACCTGTTGTCTGTGTACTGGGCAGTCGATCTCGGTGTGAACACCGGAACCACCGCACTGATCGACGGTATTCAGCCGCTGGTCGCGGCGACTCTGCTCGGCCCGGTCCTCGGGGTCGCAGTCCCGCGTATGCAGTGGATCGGGTTGGCGATCGGACTGGGCGGCGTCGCGATGGTCACGGCAGCCGATGCCGGGGCCGGTACATCGGCGCCGTGGTGGGCGTACGCGATTCCGTTCCTGGGGATGCTCAGCCTGGTTGCATCCACCTTCGTCCAGCAACGCGCTCCCACGTCCACACCGCCACTGCAGGCTTTGGCCATCCACTGCTCAACCAGCGCAATAGTTTTCACAACTCTGGCGATCGTCTCGGATGCTGCCGTACCGCCGAGTATCAGCACATTCTGGATCGCGTTGCTCTGGTTGATCGTGTTGTCCACCTTCGGTGGTTACGGGCTGTACTGGTTGTTGCTCCGCCGCATCGGCATTACGTCCGTCAACACCCTGATGTTCTTGATCGCCCCCGTCACCGCGGTCTGGGGCGCACTGATGTTCGGAGAATCCTTCACTCCGTTCACCGCGCTCGGCTTGGCGGTGGGCATCGTCGCCGTCGTCGTGGTCACCCGGGTGGGCAATCGCCCGAAGAAGCAGGACGAGGGCACGGATTCCTGCCCGGCGAGAGCTTCGATCACGTCGCGCTGATGAAGGCCGATCGGGATGTGAACCGCTCGCGGAGCGCGGTGAGTTGCTCTGCGGTGAGCTTCAGTCCGTTGATTGCGTAGTCCTCGACGGTGCCGAAGTGCGTGCGCATTTCGTCGAGAGCTGCGTCGAAATAGCTGTCACGGACTCCGAGGAGGGGTCGTAGCACTTCTGCGTCAACGCCTTTGCTCGCGGCGAAGTCGAGAATCGGTTCTGTCATGGGGGCCAGATCGGTGTTCGTCTCCAGGTAGTCGGCGCGTACATCGGCTTCGTCGGCCCCGAGGAGGAGTAGGAAAGAGGTCGCGGCCCACCCGGTTCGATCCTTGCCGGTGGTGCAGTGGAAAAGTGCTGCCCCGGAGCGTTTTTCGTCGATGAGGTCGAGATAGAACGTGCGATAGGCGTCGAGAGCGGACGGCAGGCTGACGAAGTTGCGGTTGGCTTCCTCCATCTGTGCGATCCCACGTCCATCGCTGATGGTCTCGGCGTATGCGACCGGGTCCGTCATGAGTAGTCCAGTGGCCGCGGCGTTTTGGGCATTGTCGGCAAGTACGTCGAGCCAGACTGTGCGCGTCGAGTCAGGGAGATTGTCGAGTGCGCCGTCGCGCTCGGCGGCGGTCCTCAGGTCGTATACCGTCCGGACGTCCAAGTCGGCGACCGCGGCAAGGTCGTCGCCGTCGAGTTTCGCCAGAGTCGCCGAACGATAGAGCGCGCCCGCGCGGACGGTGCCGTCCGCAACAGGAATGCCACCGAGGTCCCGGAAGTTCGGAGCGGTCTTCAGGAGAACGCGGCGATCGAGCGGGTGAGTTGGCATGGCTGACTCCTTGTGGGTTCCGTTTCCGAACTGATCATTCATGCCTTCTGCACACTGCGCACGAGCTTTTCGGCATTGCGTCTCTTGATCCACTTGTCGATGACGAGAGCCATGAAGATCCACCCGCCCAATGCCGTGATCACCCACACGATGATCGGGGCGAGGATCCAGGACCCGACGCCGCTGATCTCGATACCGTCGGGGACCAGGGTCGCAACCCAGAGCGCGAGCAGTGTGGCGACCAAACCGACACCACCCGCGAGCGGAGCTGCGTAGTGCAGTGCCACGCTGAGCACGAATGGGCCGAGGATCATGTGTGCGAGGGTGAATACACCGATAGCGGCCAAGAAGCCGTTCACGCCCAGGCTGACCCCGGGAAGAGCAAAATGCACGACGATCAGCGCGATCGCGCCGAGAACACATTGCGAAATGAGCTGAAATAACAGACGCATGGCTTGTACCTCCGTGGTCAGGTCGAGTCACCCGAGAGTGGTGTGTGCGTGGGGAACGCTTTGCTGCAGGGCTTCGGGACGAGGCGCCGTCCAGGTGCCGTCGAGCACGGAGGGACGGGGGCGGTACAGGCGCAGTACGTAGTTCCACCCGGGCATGATGGGCAGTGCGTTCGCGACGCCGTCGAGATGGACCCCGAAGCGAATGGTGGTGCTGCCGTCGGAGTCTGGGGTGGCCGTGAGGCTGTTGATGCTGTTGACGCCCAGAGCGTTCTCTTCGAAGTATCCGGCCGCGTTGTACAGCGAGACCGACCAGAACGCATCCACGGGAACATCGTTCAGGCGGAGACGGTATTCCCCGACCGGGAGACGTTCGTCGAAGTTGACGTAGGTGGCCTCGTACTCGGGAAGGCCACCCCAGCCGGATGCGGTACCGAGCAGGTGCCTGATCGGATCGACTTCCGCAGCGGTACCGAATGAATGGTCGTACGTGGTGATGCCTCGCGCGAGTGCGAGGAGTGCGTCGCGGGTCTCGGTCTGCGATTGCTCGTCGTAGTCGGGCAACGGGAACTCTCCCGTTCCGCCGCCGTCGATGTTGAGGGCGTCTTGCAACCGGTTCACCTCGGCGACGTCTTCGGGGCTGTTCGGATCGACGAGGATGCGCACGATCAGTGCGGCGTAGTCGGTCCCGACCAATTCACGCGTGAGCAGGTGCTCTCCCGGGTCGCGCAGGATGACGGGACCGAAGTGATCTTGACTGACCACCCACACGGAGATGTAGCGCTCGCCGGTATCGGGCACCGTGATGGTGACGTTCTCGCGCACGTCGATGATCGCGCTGCTGTACAGAGTGTCGCGGTTCTGGCGGATGATCGGCTGGTTGTCGAGTGACCCGAGATCACGAGTGTGGTTCCACGTGCCCAGGCCGACGCCCGCGGCCAGGCGAGCGAACATGAGATCGGACTCTGCCCGATTGAAGTTCAGGACGTTGACGGCGATCGTGGACATAGTGGGTTCCAATCGGTGTCGGGGTACGGAAGCGGGCGCGGTAATCCATGGCCCGTCGGGGTGAATCAGCCGAGCAGTCGCGCTTTCGCGGCTTGGAACTCGGCGTCGCTCAGCAGGCCTTGTGATTTGAGGTCGCCGAGTTTCTGCAACTCGGCGACGAGATCGACCGGGGCCGCGGGTGCGGGTGTGGGCATCGGGAGTGCGGCATGCTGCTGGGCGAATTCGTACTGCGCCTGCTCGTAGTCGGCCTGAGCTCTCCTTTGCCGGCGGGTGGCCATACCGTCGCTGACGGCGGTCGCGGTACCGGTGACGACCGCGGTGCGGGCGGCGAGGCCCAGCAGTCCGGGGCGGCCTCGTCTCGGGATGTACGGCATGTCAGACCTCCAATTTCGGGATGATCGTGTCCATGAGGGCATTGACGACGGGTGCGGGTATCCGCTCGTAACCCAGTAGCACCGCGCCTGACGCAGCGGTGCGTGCGGCGAGTTCGCGCTGATAGACCAGCTCGAGCGCGACCAGCAGCGCTGTGGCACCGGTGGGAATGGCTGCCGCGAGTTCGGTGATGTCCTCATGCCCGAGCAGACCGGACGCGCCGAGCATCTCGACGTTGATCTCGAAGCCGTTCGGCAACTCCTCGACTTCGATGAGGGTGAGTTCATCGTCCTCGGACTTGGAGATGACGATCAGATCGAGCAGCCGCGCCAGGCCGGTATCCGTAAGGTCGGTCAGTGCGGAGAGCGCGGCCGGGTCGAGGCTCTGCCCAGGCAGGCCGAGAAGGTAGAAGTCGACGGGGCCGAAACGCGCGGCACTCACGAGAGGACCTTCAGCTTGAGTGCGGCGAACTCGTCCTCGCTGATCGCTCCGGCTTCGAGCAGTGCTGCGGCTGCGGCGATCTCCTCGCTGGGGCTCTTCCCCGCGACCTCGCGGATATACGATTCGGCGGCCTTCTCGGCGTCGCGTGCGGCCTTGTTGCTGCGTTCCGTCATCCCTTCGCCGCGGGCGACGAGATAGACGAGCGCGGTGAGGATGGGCAGGAAGAGTAGGAAGAACACCCAGACGGCCTTCAACCAACCGCTGAGCTTGTGGTCGCGGAACAGGTCGGCGATGATCGCGAACAGCGCGAAGAGATATCCGATGAAGACGGTTGCCCACAGCATCCAGCCGAGGCTTTCCCAGAAGCTCATGTGTCTTATCCGTTTCGTGTCAGGCCTGCGCACCGGGATTCCGCCGACTAGCGCATTTCGGTTGATTCCGGCAATTCTCACTGGTTTCCGCAGGCTTCGATCGCGGTCTCATCCGAAGCGGATGAGACCGGATTTCCACGGACATCGAACGTCTCGAGTATCTTCGACACATGATCGAAGCCGTGCGTGACGCACTCGCCTCTGGTGAGGCGGAGCAGGCTCGACGAGTCCTGCGGAAAAACTGGCTTCGTTTGATTCTCGAATCTCACACCAGGGAACTCGAGCAGCTCTGCCTTGCTCATCCCGATCCCCACGATCCGCACATCCTGCTGATACGGGCGTGCTGCCGCGATCTCAGCGGTGATCCGTACGGCGCTGAGTTTCTCCGCGGGCAGGGTCTGCGGGTGGCGTCCGACGATTTTGTCGTCTGCTTCACCGACCTGCTGCTCGCTCCGGACACCTCGACCAAGGCCGTCATCGCCGATCGCGCGCGTCACGCGCTCGCCCAGTGCGAGCCCGAGGACGATTACCCGTCCGCGCTTTTCCTCCTCGGATGGACCGAGGTCAGGCTTCGTCGTGACCTTCCTCGTGCCATCGCGCTACTTCGCTCGGCCGGCGACGAGGCGCAGTTGCAGTCGCGCACGGAGACATTGCGTCTTGCACAGTCCAACTTGGCCTTTGCGCTGACCCACGCGGGAGCATTCACCGAAGCCGAACAGATCCTCGACGGCCTTCCTGCGCGAGATGTGGCGTCCGATTGGGAACGCTTCGAAGGTGGACTCCCACAGTCGAATCGAGGGTGCATCGCTTACTGGCGTGGCGACTTCGAGGAAGCGATCGCTCAGTTCGACTCGATCATCGTGGAGGGCAGTCCCGGAACCAACTTCGAGGCGCTCGCCCGTCTGTACCTGGTGATGAGCCTGATCGCTCTGAACCGGGAAGACCGGTACCACAACGCCGCTCGTCTGCTGCGAGGCGTGAGCACTGCGGACAAGCACGGCATTCCTTGGGATACGCTGCGGCGCGTCACCACGGCCTGGCTCGCCCACGCTCAAGGACAGGACGAGCAAGCTCGCCGCATCGCAATGCCCACGCTGACCAGAACAGGTGCTGCGGTCGCTCACGCGCTTCTCGCGGAGCTCTACCGAGTCATGGGGGATCCGGAACCGTCGGCTCAAGCGCTTCGCTTGGCAACCTCGGCCGCGCTGCCGCGATACGCGCTGGTGAGCACCCTTGTCACGTCTGCCGCCCTGAGCTCCGTCGCAGGGTGTGGACCGCAGGCACACGAGCAGTTGGATCGTGCGCTGGCCGAGGCAATCCCCGAGCGCATTCTCGCCCCATTTCTGAGCGGCGATCCGGTAGTTGTCGACCTCCTGACAGCGCACGCGGTCCGGGGGTCGAGACACCACGAGCTCCTACGCACGATTCTGGAAAAACGGGGCCAGCTCTCTGCCAAACTCGCCGGAGTCCTGACGGAACGTGAGAAAGAGATCCTCACTTTTCTGCGAACTACGATGACTGCAGACGAGATCGCTGCGCACCTCGGCATCGCCTATCCCACTGTGAAGACTCACATTCGCTCGATCTACCGCAAACTAGGCGTGACCAAACGGCGTGCCGCAGTCCAAGCAGCCGACAACCTAGACCGCGGGATCGGGGGCGATTCCGCGGCGGAGGCTGCGAACCGTCAGGTCCAAGGCTTGTAGGCGCGTCCCGGAACCACGGTTCACGTAGTCCATCGACGTGTAGAGCAGTGACCACAGCAGGTTCTGCACCCAGTCCGAACCCATGTCGGGGTCGATGGAACCGTCGGAGTGTCCGCGCTCGATGGCATCGGTGACTGAGTCGTCGTTCGACGCGGACTCGGCAAACGAATCTTCCTGATACACACCGGGAGTGAAGAACAGGACCGTCAAGAGGTCGGCCAGTTCGAAGTATTCATGGCACAGGCGAACCAGCGCTTCGGCTCCCGTACCCTCGCCGAGTCGAGCTGCTGCTGCTGCCTCTCCGACGGCGCGGGTGGCCTCGGCCGCGACTGCGTCGACCAGGTCTGACCGTTCGGGAAAGTAGCGGTGCAAAGTGGTCCGGCCGACCTTTGCGGCCGAAGCGATCTCGCTGAGGGTCGCAGCAGGCTTGGATGCGAACACCGAAACGGCAGCATCGAGGATGGCCTTCCGTGTGCGCTCGCGGGTCGCGCTTTGTTCTGGCGCGCTGTGGATCGTTGTCACGAATCCGAAGCGTAGCCGTGTCCGGTTTCGGTATCCAGTGTTTCCGAATCGGAATTTCTCTTGCCCTTTATGGAACATTCGTGTTCCATAAATTCATGCTTGAATCCGACGCTTCTCAGCCCGCACCGAAATGGAGCAATCTCCGCGTCCTCTCGGAGTTCGCTCGACCGCATCTGCCGTCGCTCCTCCTCGGATTGGTACTGGCGCTGTGCGGCTCCGCGGCGACGCTGGCAACGCCCATGGTCACCAAGTGGGTTCTCGACACCCTCGATGCCGGTGCGTCGCTGAAAGGACCTATCCTCACGCTCGTCGTCCTTCTGATCGTCGGTGCCGTGCTCGGTTGTGCTCAGTGGATCGTTCTCGGAACCGCCGCCGAGAAGGTTGTCTTCGACGCCAGGTCGTCGCTGGTGAAGCGATTCCTGGCGGCGACCGTACCTTCGCTGCAATCGCGATCCGTGGGTGAATTGGTCACCCGGGTCACGTCTGACACCTTGCTGCTGCGGGAGGCTGCGTCGTCGGCCGCGGTGAATATTCTGAACGCAGCCGCGTTGACCATCGGAACGATTGTTCTGATGGGCGTACTGGATCTGCCGTTGTTGGGCGTCACCATGGTGGCAATCGTGTTCGCCTCCATACTCTTTGCCGTTCTGATGCCTCGGATTTCCGCAGCCGAAGCGCGAACCCAGGAATCGCTCGGTCAGCTCGGCGGCGTACTCGAGGGTGGCTTGCGTGCGATCCGGACGGTCAAAGTTTCCCTCGCCGAGGATCGCGTCGGCGCTCTGGTGACGAACAATGCGTCCGAGGCGAAAAAGCATGCGATCACGGCAGTTCGAGTGTCGGCAACCGCGTGGACTGTCGCGTGGACCGCCATTCAAGGATCGATCATTGCCATCCTCGGCTTTGGTGCCTGGCGAGTCGCCGACGGCGAAATGGCAGTCTCGACGCTCATCGCGTTTCTGCTCTACGCCTTCACCCTGATGGGGCCGGTGTCGGAGCTTGCGCAGAACGTGACCTCCGTTCAGTCGGGAATCGCGGCAGCTATCCGGATTCGCGAGATGCAGTCGTTGCCCACCGAGCAGTACGACGAGGTCGTGGACGTGGTCGCGAAAACCAACGCTGCCGCGCCGCTGATCGAGTTGCGCGACGTCACCGTGAGCTACCACGGATCGAACCAGCCGGCGTTGCGCGATGTCTCGCTGGTCATTCCGACGCGTGGGCACATGGCCATCGTCGGCCCGTCGGGTGCAGGAAAGACGACCTTGCTCTCGACCGTGCTGCGATTTGTCGAACCGCGATCGGGTGAGGTTCTCCTGCATGGAGTCGGTTACGACGCGCTCGATCACCGCGCTGTGCGCGAGAGTCTCGCATACGTGGAGCAGGAGACACCGGTGGTGCCCGGAACGATTCGGGAGAACGTCGTCTTCAGCCATCCCGATGCGACGGACGAAGAAGTCCAGGCCGTTCTGCGCTTGCTCCGGCTCGACGACGCGATCGAGGCCCTGCCCAACGGACTCGACACCGCTCTGACGGCCACTTCGCTGTCGGGCGGCCAACGTCAGCGGATCGCGATGGCGCGCGCAGTTCTGCGGCCGAGTGCTTTGCTTCTGCTCGACGAAGCCACTGCCCAGGTCGACACGCTCACCGAAGCCGCGATTGTCGACGCGATCAACGAACGTGCGCGCACCGGGGCCGTGGTGACTATCGCTCACCGGCTCTCGACGGTGCGTGACGCCGACTGGATCGTGGTCATGGAAGACGGTCGGATCCGCAACATCGGCAACCATGACGAGCTCATGGACAAGGACGATCTGTACCGCGACATGGTGGTTGCCGGCCGGCTCGATCAGGGCGAGGCAATGCTCGAGGATTGTTGACCCGACGCGTCGGCGTGTGCGAGAGTGCTGATACCGAGCGATCGCTCGGTCGGGATGTTCTTTCGGAGGTGGCTGGTGGCAATCGATCTGACGTACGCGCCCGAGGTGGTGGCGCTGATCGAGAAGACGCGCGACTTCACGCGCAACGTAGTGCTCCCCATCGAAGACGAACACGCCGGTGACATCGCTGTAGCGGGTGGCGATGCAATCCGCATCGAGATGCAGTCGGCAGCAAAAGAAGCCGGTGTCTTCGCCCCGCATGCGCCGATCGAGTACGGCGGACACGGACTCAACATGAGTGATCGCGCGCCGGTCTTCGAGGAAGCCGGCTACTCGCTATTCGGGCCGACGGCGCTCAACATCGCGGCGCCGGACGAGGGCAACGTTCACATGCTGGCCCACGTGGCGAACGAAGCACAGAAGCAGCAGTTCCTCGCGCCGCTCGCAAGCGGGGACATGCGGTCGGCATTCGCCATGACCGAACCCGCGCCGGGAGCGGGATCCGATCCTTCGGCTTTGAACACCCGCGCCGAGAAAGTCCCCGGTGGCTGGAAGATCAACGGTAAGAAATGGTTCATCACCGGCGCCGACGGCGCCGGGTTCTTCATCATCATGGCGCGCACGTCCGGTGAGCCCGGGCAGCGCGGCGGAGCGACCATGTTCCTGGCGCCGACGGACACTCCCGGCCTGGTAGTGGGTCGACACATCGACACCCTCGACAAGGCCATGATCGGCGGGCACTGCGAGGTCACGTTCGAGGATCTCTTCGTACCCGACGAGGCCGTTCTCGGTGAGGTCGATCAAGGTTTCGCCTACGCGCAGGTTCGCCTCGGTCCCGCCCGCATGACGCACGTGATGCGCTGGCTCGGTGCAGCGCGCCGCGGCCACGACGTCGCCGTGGCCAGGGTTGCCGAACGAGAAGGCTTCGGCTCGAAACTCGGTGATCTCGGAATGATCCAGAAGATGGTCGCCGACAACGAGATCGACATCGCAGCCAGCCGCGCACTTCTGGTGCAGGCCTGCTTCGAACTCGATCAGGGCGGGCACGCGAGCAACGCGACGTCCATCGCCAAGACCTACGCTGCCGAGGCGATCTTCCGGATCGTGGACCGCTCCATTCAGATGTGTGGCGGAATGGGCGTGTCCGGCGATCTGCCGCTGGCACGCTTGTCCCGCGAAGTGCGTCCCTTCCGCGTCTACGACGGCCCGTCCGAGGTTCATCGCTGGGCAATTGCGAAACGTGTTGTCGGAGCTGCGAAGCGCGCTGCTCGGGAGGAGTCGAAGTGACGGACTTTCCAGGACTCGATCTCGCGGCGCTCCACAAGTATCTGCAAGCCGCAGGCGTCGAGGTGAGCGGTGAGTTGCGAGCCGAACTGATTTCAGGCGGCAAATCCAATCTCACCTACGGAATCTTCGACGACAACTCGAAGTGGATTCTCCGTCGTCCACCCACGGCCGGCCTCACGCCGTCGGCGCACGACGTTGCGCGTGAGTTCCGAATCACCTCGGCGTTGCAGAACACCGCCGTGCCGGTCGCGCCGACCGTCGTGCTGTGCGAGGACGCCTCGGTGATGGGTGCGTCGTTCACGGTGGTCGAGTTCGTCACCGGTCAAGTGATCCGAACCAAAACCGAGTTGGAAGCTGTTCCGGCAGCGCAGGTCACGCAGTGCACCGACGAGTTGGTGCGTGTTCTCGCTGCACTGCACGACGTCGACTACACCGCAGTGGGTCTCGGCGAACTCGGCAGACCCGACGGTTACGTAGCCCGCCAGGTGAAGTTGTGGGCCGGTCAATGGTCACGCGTCAAGACCGAGGACTCGGCCGACGTGGACAGGTTGGCGTCGAGCCTCGCGGAATTGATTCCGGCGGAATCAGCCTCGTCGATCGTGCACGGCGACTACCGGATCGACAACACGATTCTCGCGGCGAACGACGTCACCAAGGTTGCCGCAGTGGTGGACTGGGAACTGTCGACGCTGGGAGATCCGCTGGCGGACATCGCGATGATGTGCGTCTATCGGCATCCCGCGCTGGATCTGGTTCTGGGTGAGCCTGCTGCGTGGACGAGCCCGTCGCTACCGTCCGTTGTCGATCTGGCGCAACGGTATTCGTCCGTTTCGGGTCGTGAACTGGCGCATTGGAACTTCTACATGGCGCTCGGGTTCTTCAAACTCGCCGTCGTGGCGCAGGGCATCGATCACCGATTCCGAGCAGGAGCCACCGTCGGCGGGGGATTCGACAAGGCTGGATCTTCTGTGCCGGAACTGATCTCGGCCGGACTCAACGCACTGCAAGGGAAATTCGAATGACTCGATCAGCACTGGTCACCGGCGCCTCCAAGGGAATCGGGCTCGGCATCGCAACACGCTTGGCTTCGCAAGGGTACGGGCTGACCATTACGGCGCGTGATACCGAGCGGCTCGCCGTTGTCGCCGAAGAACTTACCCGCGCCGGATCGCCGGACGTCGTCGTCTCGGCCGGCGACATGGCGGACGAGAACTTCGCCGCAGCACTCGTCGCCACACACAATGAGCGATTCGGCTCCATGAGGGCTCTCGTCCTCAACGCCGGAGTGGGAACCAGTGGGCGAGTAGCGGATTACCCGATGCGACGTTTCGACAAGACCGTTGCCGTCAATCTCCGAACACCGTTTGCACTATTGCAAGCGTCGCTGCCGCTCCTGCGTACAGCGGCGGACGCGGACCTTGCCGGCGGAGCGAAGGTGATCGCTCTCGCCTCGATGGCCGGTGTGTATGCCGAGAGCGGCCTGGCCGTCTACGGAGCCACCAAAGCTGCGCTGATTTCGATGGTCGAGGCACTCAACGCCGAGGAATCCGGAAACGGCGTCAGTGCGACGGCCATCGCTCCCGGTTACGTCGACACCGACATGTCGGCATGGACACACGATCGGATCACACCGGACACCATGATCAAGGTCGACGACGTCGTGGAGTTGGTGGACGGTCTGCTCAAGCTCTCGTCTCGAGCGGTCGTTCCGAAGGTCGTCATGGCGCGGGCCGGGACCAACGGCTACTCCGCCTGAAATTTCAATCCAGCTTGGCTTCGCCCCGCTTGCGAAAGAAGTGAAAGCCAGGCACCCCGACGATCGCCTGCCGCAGGTCCTTGACCACTCCGAGGAGTTCGTGGATCTCGGGCGAGACGGAGTCCAAGGTTCCGAGGATGGGCAACACCGCGGCCACCCGGTCGGTGAGCTCCGGTAGTTGGTCGATCAGCTTGATCGCGGCGCTGACCTCTGCCTCGGAAAGGTCGTCGGCGAACCTGGCGGCGAGCGGCGCGAGCTGTAGGGCGATGGGCTCGTAGATCTCGAGGAGTTGTCCCGCGATGTCCGACGTCTGCTCGACGGCCTCGACCAGTGTCTCAGCGCGAACGGTCACGGCGGCAGCTCCGATGACGACGCGGTCGGCGTTGTCGGCGATCTGGTTGATGCGCGCCACCAACCTCTCGACCGAGAAGAGGAGCGCCTCGAGTCGAGTGGGCAGGGTGACCGCAAAAGCGACCGTGGACAGGGACCAGTGCACCACGTCGCCGACGGAGCGGACGACGGTGGAGCTGCCGGGCAAAACTAGAGCCATCCCTCGATACTGCCTGATGTGACGTCAAAGTACAGGTAAATCTCACATTCACGAGGCCCGCGGCGTCTTCGAGGTGTCGGTGCCGGCGCGGACAATCAATTCACCCGCTGCCTGCCGCACCGCGCAACCTGGAAGGATCGAGACATGACGGCTATCCGTACGCACACTGTGATCGACTCGCCGATCGGAGCGTTGACGCTGGTAGCAGCAGGTGACGACCTCTGCGGTCTGTACATGGCGGAGCATCGCCACAAGCCGGACGAGTCCACGTTCGGTGATCGTTCCTCGGCGGTCTTCGGTGAAGTCGAATCGCAGCTCACCGAGTACTTCGAGGGTGATCGCACGGAGTTCTCCGTGCCGCTGGCGCCCGTGGGTACCGAGTTCCAGAAGCGGGTGTGGGACACCTTGCGAACGATCCCGTACGGCGAAACCTGGACCTACATGGAGCTCGCGCAAACTTTGGGTAACCCGCTTGCGATCCGTGCTGCCGCCGCGGCAAACGGCAAGAATCCGATCAGCATCATCGTTCCCTGTCATCGCGTGGTCGGTAGCGACGGAAGTCTGACCGGTTTCGCCGGCGGCCTCGAACGTAAGCGGTTCCTGCTCGACCGCGAGCACGGCGGCGAATCGGATGTCCTCTTCTGATGCGCTCGGCTCACAATTCGGTGATCGGGAACGTCTACCGGTCGTGACACTCAAACCGTTCGAAGACGTCGTGACCGAATACGGTGCAGTGGTCCTCCGTGTCTGCCGCGCGGTGGTCGGGCCCGTCGACGCCGAGGACGCGTGGTCCGAGACGTTCATCGCGGCGATGCGGGCATACCCGGATCTGAACCCGGACGCGAACATCGAAGCCTGGCTGGTCACCATCGCGCACCGCAAGGCAATCGACATCACCCGAGTGCGTGCCCGCGTGGCCGTGCCGACAGACGACGTTCCGGAGTTGCCGACGCGAATCGGCGTGCCGGGCACGTGGGATCACGAACTCTGGGACGCACTCGAACAACTACCACTCAAACAACGTGCGGCGGTCGCCTATCACTTTCTGGGTGGGCTGCCGTACGCAGAGATCGCGGACATCCTCGGCAACACGCCGGCAGCCGCCAGACGCGCGGGTGCGGACGGTATCGCCACCCTACGAAGAACCTACTTGTCCGCTACCGCTGCGGAAGGGAGTCACTCATGAGTAACGATGTGTTCGAGGCGCTTCCAGCCGTTGACGCTGACGCCATGATCCGCCTACGGGCGCGCCTGGCTGCTCAGGCGTCCGAAGCTGAATTGATCGACGTGGCATATCGAACCGTCGATTCGCCGGTCGGAAAGCTGCTCCTGGCGGCGACCGATGTCGGCCTGGTGCGGGTTGCCTTTGCCGTCGAAGGGCACGACCTCGTTCTGGAACGTTTGGCGGACACCGTCAGCCCCCGTGTGCTTCATTACCCGCGCAGGCTGGACACTGTCGCTCGCGAGTTGGACGAGTACTTTGCCGGTGCGCGTCGAGAATTCGATCTGCGCTTGGACTTCCAACTCGCGAAGGGGTTCCGACGCGAAGTGTTGCGTCATCTCCCCGAGATCGAATACGGCCACACTGCAAGCTATTCGGTGGTCGCAGCAGCGTCGGGAAGCCCGCGTGCGGTGCGTGCCGTCGGGACCGCATGCGCAAAGAATCCGCTGCCGTTGGTGGTCCCGTGTCACCGCGTGGTGCGCAGCGACGGCAGCCTCGGACAGTACGCCGGCGGCCCCGAACTGAAAGCGATTCTGCTGGATCTGGAAGCCGGCCGGTGAGCGCAGTGACGCTGCGCTTTCAGGCGCCCTATGCAGTCGAACCGCTCACCGGTGCCTTGCGGGCTCACTGCGTCGCAGGCCTCGAGCGTCACGACGACGGTGTTCACACCAGAGTCATACCGTTGCCTTCCGGCCCGGTAGTTGTGTCGGTGTCGTGGACAGACGACGGTGTCGTCGTGGATTCCGATGTGCCGGTAGCGGATTCCGCAGTGCTGGAGGTGATCGTGCGCCGTTGGCTCGACCTCGACGCCGATCACACTGCTGTCGAAGCAGCGTTCGGTAGTGATGAGTTGTTGGCCCCACTTGTTGCCGCCCGTCCAGGATTGCGTGTGCTCGGATCGGTGGACGGGTTCGAGACCGCAGTGCTCACCGTTCTGGGACAACAGGTTTCGCTCGGCGCGGCGAGGACGTTCGGTGGTCGTTTTGTCAGCGCATTCGGAGCGCCGGTGCAAGGGGATTTTCTTGCCTTCCCTGATCCGGACGTGGTTGCAGCGCAATCAACGGAGGGCATACAGAAAGCCGTCGGATTGACCACAGCGCGCGCAAGAACAGTGCACACGCTGGCAACTGCGGCAGCGAACGGCCTCGATCTCTCCTGGAATGCGGATCCTGTCCAATTTCGGCGAGAGCTGTTGGCGCTAAAGGGAATCGGACCGTGGACCGCTGACTATCTCACTGTTCGAATTCTCGGTGATCGCGACGCCTTCGTACCCGACGATCTGGTGTTGAAACGTGCGTTGGGGGTCTCGACGGCCAAAGAAGCCGCAGCGTTGTCCGAGCGCTGGCGACCCTGGCGAGCCTACGCGCTCTTTCATCTGTGGACCAAGGAAGCGTTTCTGTAGTCGGTCAGTCTTTCGCGCGCGCCAGTTCGGACGGCCACCAAATACGTTTCCCGATGTCGTGAGAGAGTGCCGGCACCAGGACGCTGCGCACGATGATCGTATCGAGCAGCACGCCGAAGGCCACGGCAAATCCGATCTCGGCGAGGAAGACCAGTGGCAGGATGCCCAGTACGGCAAATGTTGCGGCCAAGACGATTCCGGCTGACGTGATCACACCGCCCGTCACCGCAAGACCGCGCAGTACACCTGCACGGGTGCCGAATTCTCCGGTCTCCTCCCGGACTCTGGTCATCAGGAAGATGTTGTAGTCGATACCCAGTGCGACGAGGAAGACGAAGGCGAACAGCGGGAACGATTGATCCGCCCCGGCGAACCCGAATACGTGTGTGAAGAAGAATCCGCTCACACCGAGGGTCGCCGCGAAGGAAAGCACCACGGTGACAATGAGAATCACCGGGATCAGCAGAGCGCGGAGCAAAGCGGCCAGAACCAGGAAGATCACCACCAACACGATCGGGATGATCAGGTTTCTGTCGCGGACCGAGGCGGCCTGGACATCAAGGGTGGTGGCCGTGCTGCCCCCGACGAGCGCGTCGGCGCCGGGCACGTCGTGGACGGCAGTCCGCAGTCGCTTGACAGTTTCGAGTGCCTGCGGCGAATCGTAGGAGTCGGCGAGGGTTGCATTGATCATGGTTCGGCCGTCGATCGGTGCAACGGTGAAAGCCGCAGGGGCGCAACCCGCAGCGGCGGCTTGTGCGACGGCAGCGGGGTTGGTCTTGATCAAATCGCTGACCTTTGCGACGTCCACCTGGGTGCAGACGGCGCCGGGATCCTGCGAGATACCTTCGACGCCGCTGGCTGCTTTGATGACGGCGTCGGCCTGGTCGGCGTTTGCGGTGATCACGGCCGGTGCGCCGGCTCCGGGATCGAACTTCGAGTCGTAGAGTTCCTGTCCGACAACGGCGTCGGGACGATTGGTGAAGCTTTCGGTAGACGTCAGGCCATCGGTTTTGAGACTGCCGATCCCGGCCGCGAACAGGATGATCAACAACACTGTGGCGCCGATCCACAGTGGGCGGTCCTTGCTACCGACGGCCTCGGCGATCTTGCCCCACATCCCGTGCGTCGTAAGGTCTGCGGCGTGATCGACCTTGGGCTTGCGCGGCCAGAAGACCCACCGTCCGGTGGCGGCCAGAGCGACCGGCATGAACGTCATCATCACCAGATAGGTGCAGGCGATCCCGATGGCGGCGACGGGTCCGAGGCTCTTGTTGGAGTTGAGTTGAGAGAACGTCAGGCAAAGCAGACCGAGAATCACGGTGACAGCCGAAGCGGTGATGGCCGGCGCAGACTCGCGCCAGGCCTTGATCATCGCGTCGAAGCGGTTGGGATACGTGTGCAGTTCTTCGCGGTAGCGAGAAATCAAGAGTAGGGCGTAGTCGGTACCGGCACCGATTACCAATACGAAAAGGATGCCTTGAGATTGCCCGGTCAGCGTCAGTAGTTCGGCTTTCGCGAGAAAATAGATCACCATCGACGACAAACCGATGGCGAGGAGCGCGGAGAACAGCGGGAAGAACCACAACACCGGCGATCGGTACACGACAAGCAGGATGAGGATCACGACCAGGAGTGCCGCGCCAAGGAGCGCTCCGTCCAGACCGGCAAAGGCGTCGATGAACGCAACGAGTAGCCCACCTGGCCCGGCTGGGAGTACCTCGACATCACCAGCTGCTTGTTTTGCTGCGTCGATGACGTTCTGCTCGGTGGTCGCCAGGACATCGCCTGCCACGGATGTGTCTCCGTCCTTGGCGACGAGTGGCACGAAGATCGACGCAGTTGTGCCGTCGGCGGAGTACTGAGTGGGCTGCATACCGTCGGCGTCTACCCCGGAGATGCCGGCAATGGCGCCGTAGGCCGAGTTGATTGCAGATTTGTCCGCCTCGGTGAGGGCCGAATCTCTATGGAACAGAACAAATCCAGGGATCGTCTCGACTGCGAGGAAGTTCGCGGATTGGTTGCTGACGATTGTCGATTCGGCGGAACTCGGGAGGTACGAGGCGTTGTCGTTCTTTTGAACCTCGGCGAGTTTGCCCTGGAAAGAACCGCCGAATCCGCCTGCGACGAAGGCGAAGATCGCAAGGGCGATCACGGTGAAGATCGGCACGCGAAGGCGCTTCACGGCTCCGCGCTCGTTCCGTTCTGCGTCAGTTGTGTCCAGCTTGGTCATGGTTCTCCTCGAACGCAGTCGACCAGCACCAACAAAGCAACATTTTCCAGTAGAACACGCAATACGGGCGCGGTGGAACCACTTGGCGTGGAATTGACGACGCTACGAAGTGCCTTTGCCGTATGTCTCGCGGGCTGCGACGTCCATGGGAAAACGGACGACTGTGTCGCCGAACAACAATCGAGTTGCCGAAGCCGCGGCGGCCAGCACGTGGGCGGTACCTGACTCAGGATTTCGGGTATGCACGACTACCTCGTCGTGCTGGAAGAAGACCAACTCGCCGTCCGGATCTTCGGCGAGGCGGCGCCTGAGGTCGGCCAGGAGGCACAGCGCCCACTCGGACGCAGTGGCCTGCACGACGAAGTTGCGCGTGAAACGACCGCGGGCGTGAGCGTCGCCGTGGGAGTAGAAGTCGGGAGACGGTGGGGGACAGGCCCGGCCGAGCAGTGACTTCACCACCTCGCCGCGCTCACCTGCCTTGGCAGCTTGCTCGACGTACTCGACGGCGACCGGGAATCGCTTCCGCAACAAGACGAGCAGTGCTTTGGCTTCACCCGCCGTCGCCCCGTACAGGACTCCGAGGATTGCGACCTTGGCTTTTGCGTGATCACCGCCGAAGGCTTCGGCACCGACAAGTGCGTACAGGTCGTCGTCCCCGGCGGCGGCCATCATGCGGCGGTCGCCGGACATGGCGGCCAGAATTCGGGGCTCGAGCTGACCGGCGTCGGCGACGACGAACACGTGGCCCGGATCGGCGACGACGCTCGAGCGCATTGTCTTCGGAATCTGGAGGGCCCCGCCGCCTCGACTCGCCCACCTGCCGGACACGACACCACCGGGAACGTAGATCGGACGGAATCGATCTCCCCGCACCCAACTGTCCATCCACTGCCAACCGTTGGTGCTGTACAGCTTGGCGAGTTCGCGATGACGAAGGAGTAGCGGCACAGCCGGATGATCGATCTCCTGCAGAAACCACTTGCGCGTCGACGGAAGTTCGATGCCCTGACGACCGAACGCCTCGGTGATCTCCACCGAAGACGAAGGATTGACGGTGCGCCCGAAGACCTCACTGATCTGTGCGGCAAGTTCCTGCATACGAGCGGGGAGGTCGTATCCCGTCGGCCGCGGCCCCAGCCGTTCTTCGAGGAGTTCGCGATGCTTCTGCGTCGAGAACGGAAGGCCCGTGTGCGTCATCTCGGCGGCGCTGAGAGCGCCGGCCGATTCTGCTGCGATCAACAAGTCCAGTCGAGCGTCCGCGCCGATGGTTGCGCGCTGCTCGGCGAATTCGGTGACGACGGCGAGGGGATCGAGAACGGGTGCAGTGTCGAAGAGTCCGAGTCGATCGTCGTCGAACTCCTCGGCGGGCGGTGACGGTTTGCCGGCGCGCATTCCGAGTATCGCGCGGGTCAGGGAGATGTCGTGGCACCGCTGAACCCGTACGCCTGCCCGCAGTAGAGGTGGGTACACGGTCGCCGTACTCGGCCACACCCACCGCGGGTGCTCGGCTTCCTCGATGGTGCGTACCGCTGCGATCAAGTCGGGGTATTCGACGGGATCGGCGAGCGGCGTTCCAGCGGGATCGGTCCGTAGGACAGTCGCCGTCACAGCTCCCGTGGACGTCGTACTACCGGGGACCAGGACAACTCGCACGACATCAGTGTGACGGCTGGGTCCGACACGCCATCGCTCGGCGTGCTCAGGCCCCGACGAACTGGATGTGCTGACCCGGGCGGGCTTGGCCGAGTCGGTCGATATCTGCGTCCTCGACCACTCCCACCACCGGATAGCCGCCGGTGATGGGGTGATCGGCGAGGAACACGACAGGTTGGCCGCTGGGTGGGACCTGGATCGATCCGAGTGCCACGCCTTCGGTGGGCAGTTCGGTGTCGTCTGTTCTTCGAAGTAGTTCGTCGGCGCCGACGCGATCGACGCGTGCGCCGATTCGGTCCGAGTCGGTCGAGATCGCCCATCGGCCCTGGAGGAGTGTTTCGGGGTTGGTGAATCGATCTGCGCGAGGACCGAACACCACTCGAATGGCGAGAGTCTCGTTTGCCATCGGCGGCACCGGTGCGAGGTCGACGGCTGAGAACGTGGTCGGCGATGGCCCGATCGGGAGAAAAACACCAGGCTCGAGAGGCGCCGGACCGATCCCGGACATCGTGTCGGTGCTGCGCGATCCCAGGATCTCGGGAACCACAATGCCGCCTCGGACGGTCAAATACGTCCGCAGTCCACTCGGTGCGTAGTCCAGGCGGACGGTCTGCCCAGCCCGCAGATCGATCACGCTCGAATGCCCGACCGGAATGCCGTCGCGGTAGGCCTGTGCAGGCGCACCGGTGAACGCGATCGTTGTCGGTTGCTGCGCCCGAAGACTCAGCCCACCCAGGAGGACCTCGACACCGGCTGCGCCCTCGTTGTTGCCGACGAGCCGATTGCCAAGCCTGAGAGATCGCCTGTCCGCCGCACCGGAAACCCCGACACCCGAGCGAAGATGACCTATCCGTCCGAGGTCCTGGATCAGGCTCAGCGGCCCGGTGTCGAGTATCTCGAGGCCGTTCATCGTTGTTCCTCGTTCACGAAGCGCACGCGTCTGCCGGGCTGAACGGTGGCCGGTGGTGTGGCGTTCAGATCCCACATCACGGCATCGGTGCTCCCGATGATCTGCCAGCCACCCGGTGATGCACGCGGGTAGACCGCGCTGTATCCAGCGGCCAGGGCGACGGAACCGGCAGGCACAGCGGTTCGTGATTGCGTTCGACGCGGAACGTCGAGCCGAGTGTCGCCTGAAGTCAGGTAGGCGAAGCCGGGTGCGAATCCGATGAAGGCGCAACGCCACATTGCCCCGGTGTGGGCCGCAACCACCTCGGATCGGCTCATACCAAGTGACTGTGCGACGTCGTCGAGGTCGGGCCCGTCGTACCTGACGGCGATGGTGAGTGCATCCGTCTCGAAATGTTCGTCTGTGGTCGCGGCAGAATCGGTCTGCTCGAGATCGTTCAAGCGCTTCCGGACGTACGTGAGATCTGCCGCCGGGGTGCACGTGACCAGGACCGTGCGAGCTGCGGGGAGGAAGTCTTCGACCCCGACCGGGGTGTTACGCGTCAGTGCTTCGGTGAACGCGAGAACGCCAGCTTCGGAATCGAAGTCCACGAGCAATGCGCGTTCTCCCGCGGGAAGTATGCGAGTCACAGGGAGGGCTCCCTATCGACTCGAGTCCGCTCCACGTCCGCTCGCATCGCGGCGATGAAACTCGCGATGGTGGCTCGCTCTGGGGCGGTGTAATTGCCGAGGGTGCTCACCGCCCGTGAAATGAGTGGGCCGAAGTAACTCTCGCCGAGTGCGGCTGCGGTTGGTGTGACCTGCAAGAGCACCCGCCTGCGGTCTGCTGAGTCCCGCTCCCGAGCTACGTGGCCCGCTTTGACCATCCGGTCGACGAGCGCGGTCACCGACGCCGAGTTGATACCCAGCTGTGCGCCGAGCCAGCCTGGTGTCGCCGGTGTGTCCGAGCGCTCGGCATCGAGAAGGCAGATCAACGCGCGCACGTCGGTGGAGTGCATTTTGTACTTGTTCGCAAAGCCGGAAACCGCCACGTTCAAGTCGACGGTAAGTGCGCGAAGCGAGTGGACGATCGCCATCGCTTCGTCTTCTGCATCGCCGACGCTCAAGGATGCCTCCAGCCCTGGTGTGTTGTCTCTTGATTGTCTACTATCTCGATAATCGAGAGAAATGGGGGTGGGGGATGGACTTCAATCGCGCATACGACGCTGTACTGACCAAATGGCCGCAGAAACCGCTGGGTGTGGATCTCGCGGGGCGGTTCGGTAACACGCATGTGAACGTCTGTGGGCATGCAGACTCGCGGCCGTTGATCCTTCTGTCCGGGGGAGGTGCCACTTCGACGGTGTGGTTCGACAATGTTGCGACGCTGTCGAAATCCCGGCGTGTCTTTGCTGTCGACACCATGGGCGATGCCGGGCGGAGCGTTCCGAATGGTGATCCGATGAAGTCCGTCGACGATCTGATCGAGTGGATGGACTCGATAGTCGATTGCACCGGGGCCGGCACCGTTGATGTGATCGGACATTCCTATGGCGCAATGATTGCGTTGGCCTTTGCGCTGCATCGACCGAATCGTGTCGGGAAACTTGTTCTGCTCGATCCTAATTCGAGTTTCTCCGGCATGAAGGCGGGCTACCTTCTGCGTGCGCTTCCGCTGTTGCTCTCCCCGTCGCGAGCGCGCCGACGGCGACTGTTGGATTGGGAGACAGGTGAGTTGAGTATCGACTCCGACTGGCTGTCTCTTGTGGAAGTGGGCACTTCGGATCTACCGCGACCCGATCTCGTAGTGCCTCGACGTCCTTCGAAGGAGGCCTTGAGCGCACTGGATGTCGAGTTGCTGGTGGTCCTCGCACAAGACGGACGGGTGCATGATGCGGAAACCGTGTCGAAGTCAGTGCGGGAGAGGGTTCCCGCAGCGCGTGTCGAGGTGCTGAAAGCTTCTTCGCATCACAGCATTCCGATGGTTCCCGCCGATGAAATCAACCGGGTGCTCGTCGACTTCTTGGAGGGCTAGCGGATCAGGGTGCGACGACGCACCCCGGACCGATCGGTGTCGCCGGATTGACATCGACCGTTGTGACCGGCCCGCCCGCGGACGTCTGGTAGGCCATCAGAGAGTGTTCGCCCGGTGCAGTCGGAGTCCACAGCGTGACGGCGTGGCCGAGTACGACCGGCAAGGTGAAGTAGGGATTGACGGTGTCCCAGATCAGTTCCTGCGGGAACATGGTCGACGCCCGGTTCATGTCGACAATCGAGACGTTCGGCTCGTTCAACGCTGCTGTCCTGGCAACCACCAGATACGTGCAGGCCGCTCCGTACGGCGTCGTCGGCCCGCTGCTGAGACCCGGAAGGATCGTGACGTCGACTACGTCCGCGGACGCTGAAGTTGCGGAACCGATGGCTGCACTCGCGCAGAGGGCAGCGGCGACTACGGTAGTTCGAGCGATTCGTGAAAGTGTCATACCAGCAGGTCGGTTTTATCTGGGTGGGTGTTACAGGCAGACTGACCGGATGCGCGCACTTCACGTTCTGCTGGCCGGCTTCGGCTTCCTGCTGGGGTTCCTGATTATTGTTGTCTCCGGCCTGATCGAGTGGGCGTCCTTCGCCTCCCGAACCGATTTCGCCTTCGTCGGTGACTCCGCCGTGTCGGTTGGTGTTTCCAACGAGGCGATCTACACCGCCGTCGCTGCTCCACTGGTGGGTGCACTGTTGGGCTGGGTGTCAGCTGTCATCGCGACGAGGTTCGGGTGGAGCCTCACTCGTGGGGGTGCCACGCCGGCAAGCGAGTGACCAGGCAGCGGACCCGCTTGCTGGTCCGTGGGTTATGAGGAAAGGCCCCGACCTCCATCGAGGTCAGGGCCTTCCTTTGCGCCGAGCTACTTCTGTGCCGAGCTACTTCTGTGTCGAACTACTTCTTCGAGACGCGGAGCAGCTTCTTGTTGACGAACTCGTCCATTCCCCACGGACCCAGCTCGCGGCCGACTCCGGAGCGCTTGACTCCGCCGAAAGGCAGACCGGGCAACGTCGTTCCGTGCTCGTTGACGAACGCCATTCCCACGTCGAGATCTGCAGCGACCGACCGGGCGGAATCGAGATCGCTGCTCCAGACGGATCCGCTCAGGCCGTAGACCGACGAATTGGCAAGTTCCACAGCCTCGCTGGCCGACTTGACCTTGTAGACGACTCCGGCAGGTCCGAACAGTTCTTCGCTGTAGGCCCGCATGTCCGGTGTCACGTCTGCGAGCAATGTCGGTTGAACGTAGGCGCCCGGGCCGTCGATCTTCTTTCCACCGGTCAGCAGCGTGGCACCCTTGGACACAGCGTCGTCGATCTGCTCGATCAGAGTGTCTGCCGCGCTCTGCGAAGAGAGCGGACCCAAGACTGTGGATTCGTCCAACGGGTCACCGGCAGTGACGGATTCGAAGGACGTCGCCAACTTGTCGGTGAAGTCGTCGTAGAAATCTTCGGTGACGATGAAACGCTTGGCCGCGTTGCAGGCCTGGCCGGCATTGGACAGACGTGCCTTGGTTGCGGACTTGACGGTGGCATCCATGTCGTCGGAATCGAGGACGATGAACACGTCTGATCCGCCGAGTTCGAGGACGACCTTCTTGAGATTGCGTCCGGCAGTTTCGGCGACGCTGGTTCCGGCGCGTTCGCTGCCGGTCAGTGACACACCTTGAACTCGGGGATCGGCGATCATGTCCGCGATCTGCTCGTTGGTCGCGAAGACGTTGACGTAGGCGTCGTCCGGCAATCCGGCTTGTCGCAGAATCTCTTCCATCAGCAGCGCCGACTGCGGACAGTTCGATGCGTGCTTGAGAATGATCGTGTTACCGAGCATCAGATTCGGTGCCGCGAAGCGGGCGACTTGGTAGTACGGGAAGTTCCACGGCATGACGCCGATGAGAGCGCCGATCGGTCGCCGGTACACAACCGACTCCTCGGCCCCGGGAACGTCGAGTCGTTCTTCCTCGAGCAGTGCCGGACCGTGGTCTGCATACCACTGATAGATCGCGGCCGAGAGTTGTACTTCGCCCTTGGCCTCGCGGACCGGCTTACCCATCTCCAAGGAGATCATTCGGGCCAGTTCGTCTGCGCGCTCTGTGTACAGTTCGGCGGTCTTGCTCAGGACTGCCGCACGCTGCTGTGGCGCACTGTTGCGCCAGGTCAAGTAGCCGCGATGCGTGTTCGCAAGTGCGGCTTCAACTCCGGCGTCATCCAAAGTATCGAATTCCCTGACGGTTTCACCTGTCGCGGGATTGACTGTTTTGTAATTAGCCATAGTTGTACAACGTGCGGAAGGGGCTCGAAGATTCCCGAAACGCGCAATCACATTGAATCGGCTCAACAGGTTTCGATCAAATCCCGGCTGGGTACCATGTCACGCCACCTTGGGACGATGGGTGCGCTCGTAGCCCTTGCGGTCGTAGAAACGGGTGGTCACGATGCCGAGTACGACGCCGATCAGTAGCCCCACCAACGTCATCCAGACGGCATGCAGCAGGCCTGCCTCACCGCGTGCGCCGAAGAACAGGATCGATCGCGTGCCCATGTAGATCTGGTGCATCGGCTCGAATTGCGCCAGCCAGGCATACAACCTGGGGCTGGCTTCGAGGGGGATGGTGCCACCGGACGAGGGCAGCGCGAGAATGACGAACACGAACAGGTTGATCAACATGCCCAACGAGCCGAACGCGGCCATCACCGACATCGCCGTGATGCCCACCGCTGTGATGACCAGCGCGCCGTACTCCCACAATGCAAGCCCGTGAGTGACCGGCATTCCGAGGGCGCGACTGATCCACTGGAACAACGCGGAGACTATGCCGGACAACACGATCATGAATGCCCATTTGACGAGCAGCGTTCGAAACCTGTTGATACCCACAACGTCGTTCTGAACGAAGAGTGGACCGAATTCGGTAGGCGCGTATCCGAGCATGCCGTCCACCAAGGAATTGACCACGGTTGCTCCGGTGAATCCCGCAAGGACCAACAGCAGCGCGAAATAGAATGCCACCAAACCGAATCCGGTTCCGTCGGGAAGCGGATCGTGGGCAACCGTGAGTACGTTCACCGGGTTTTCGAGCAGCAGGCGGCTCGCTCCGGAGATCTGGGCTCCGGTGCCTCCCGCTTCCAACTGCGCGGTGACAAGGGCGGTGAGTTGCTCGCCCATGTTCTTGTTGACCGAGGCGAGGGCTGTGGTTCCGATCGACTGGACCAGCGATGCCGAGACGGAACCGGCGCGAGGATTGGTGTAGATCGTGATGATCGGTTGCTCTACGTCACCGGCGACGACGCTGGCTTCCGCCAGGATGATCGTCCTCTTCGTGAAATCACTGGGAATCACGATCGCGCCGTACAGCGTGCCGGAGTTCAACCGCGATTGGGCTTCGGCGATACCGATCTGCTGCAGGTCGATCTTCTGGTGGTCGATTCCGCTTTCGAGGCCGGCGACGATGTCGTTTCCGAAGTTCTTGCGGTCGGCGGGGTCGCCACCGGGGAGGGTGTCGCCCTCGTCCTGGTTGACCAGGGCGATCGGGAACTGGTCCAGGTGTTTCTTGGGGTCGAGTATTCCGCCCATGTACAACGCTGCCAGCGCAGACATCAAGAGGGTGACCACTATCAATGGTGTCAACCAGAATCGTGGTGTGTGCATGACGGTGCGGGCAGACGGCTCCGTGTTCTTGCTCATCGTCAGTCGATCGGCTTTCGTTCGCGCGGAGTTCCTCGGGCTGAGCGTAAACGCAAAGGTGCGCCGGGGCAGTCTTTCGATCTGCCCGCGGCGCTGGAGACCTGTCCGGTCGGCGACAGGCCGGATTGCCGGCAGTCTCATCCGAAAAGGCTGAGAACGGATCGGTAGGGTATGGCCCGCGGCAACCCTGCCGAGACGATTTCGGAGAAACCGTTGACCAACGTGCTGATAGTTGTCCTGATACTCGTAGTGATCGCTGCCGTCGTGTTTGTGGTCCTGCGTGGACGCCAGGGCAAGCCGAATGCTCGCGTCGACCCGCTCGCCGACTATCCCGAGGTGTACGACCCCCACAAGATCGGGGTCGGCGACATCATCACGTACGCGGGTATCGACCATGTTGTTCGAGGGACCATCACGCTCGACGAAGAGGGGTACATCTGGCGTGAGCACCTTCTCGACGGTTCGACCGGTCGTCGTTGGTTGACGGTCGAGGACGACGAGGGCGAATTGGAGATGACTCTCTGGATGCGTCGAGAAGGAACCAACCTGGTCCCGAACGGCGACGTCATTCTCGACGACAAGGTTCACCGCAAGATCGAAAGTGGAACGGCGAAGTTCACGGCCGAGGGTACGACGGGTACGGCCCCTTCCGGCTCGATGGAATACGCGGACTATGCGACCGCAGACAAGACCGGCCTGATTGCATTCGAGAAGTGGGCGCGCGGACAGTCGTGGGAGGTTTCCACGGGACGGGCGGTCACTCGCAGCGAACTCACTGTCATCCACTCGGGCCCCCCGGAATGAGCCTGTATCTACTCGACGTGGAGCCGACCGACGTGGATGCCTCGGCACTGGGGTTGGTACTGGGAGCTCCTGCGCCACCGACCCTCGCCGAGTTGGTGATCGGAACTTCCGACGCGACGCTGACACTCGGAGTGCTCGGGGCTTCGCACGTGGTGACGGCCTGGGCGTCGGGAAAGGAACTGACCGAGCAGGTTTCGTGCGATGCTCTTGCCGCCGGCGGTGAACCCTTGCCGGCAGTGGAGTCCACGGAAAACTACCGGTTCGAGTCTTCCTCGCTGATCCTGGACCGAGTCGAATTCGATTCGGAAGCTGCATCGTTGAGAGAGTCCGCCGGCCAGGACGGTTGGATCTGCGGATCCTTTCCCGGCGACGACACAGCGTTGACCGCGTTGTGTGGCGTGCGAGACCGCCAGGGGTGGAGTTGGCAGAGTTGGCATTTGTACCCGGGGGAGGGGACAGGAGTGATCGTGAAGACGCGCAGTAGGTGGCGCCCGTGAGGGGGCGGACGTGGTTTGCTCCGGTGATGGTGGCGGCCGCAATTATGTTGTCGGCGTGCGGTGGTGGAGCCAAAGACTTCATCGCGGACAACTATTCCAAGACGTCCCAGGATGGCGACGTCGTGTTGTACTCGTCGAAAGATCCAGTGGGCACGACCGTCTCACGGATTGTCGACGCGGACCAACCAGCGGCGCGAAGTGCTGACGGCGGCAACGAATACCTGCGCTACGACGACGACATCGTCACTGTCAGTTCGGCTTCGGGCGGTGGCAGCACCATCAAGGTAGAGGACATCGACGGCACGTATCGCAGCGGCGGATACGCGTACCTGGGACCGGGCTTCAACCCGGGATCCCCGGCGGGTGGAAGCAGTGGCAGCGGCGGCTCGGGTAGTGCCAAATGACGGTAATGCTCAATGAGAAGGAGAACGGCGTGACGAACATCTTTGCATCCACTTCCGTCGAGATCGGAACGGTGGATCCGGCATTGCTCGTCGGGGGCGTTCTCGGCACCCTCGCCTACTTCGTCGTCGGTGCAGCGGTTCTGGCGACGGGATTCCTGGTCCTCGACCTCATGACACCCGGAAATCTCCGCCATCAGGTTTACGTCGACAAGAATCCGAACGCTGCGATTCTGTTGGCCTCCAATCATCTTGCGCTGGCGATCATCGTGGTGACGGCAATCCTGACCAGTTCGGACGGCTTTGCTCAGGGACTCGCCGACTCCGCGGTGTACGGACTGTTCGCGATCGTGTTGCAAGCGATCGCGCTGCGATTGATGAACGCATTCCTTCCCGGCAAGTTGGTTGCGCTGGTGCAGGATCCGAAGATGTGTGGCGCCGCGTGGGCTGTGGGTGTGAGCTTGCTGTCCATCGGTTTGGTGAACGCCGCAGCGCTCACCTGATGGTTGCCGCTGATCCCGATGTGACAGTTGACGAGCGTTCGACGATGCTCGGCCCGCGCGCACGCGTCCTTCTCCTTGCGGCTGTTGCGGCGTGCGCTGCGTGTGGCCTGATCTACGAGCTGGCCCTGTTGACACTCAGCGTGAGTCTGACCGGCGGCGGCATCACCCAGACGTCGTTGATCGTCGCGGGATTTGTTGCGGCTCTGGGTATCGGAGCGCTGGCCGCCAAACCGCTGTTGGGGCATGCGGCCATCTCGTTTGTGACCGTCGAAATTCTGCTCGGGCTGATCGGCGGATTCAGTGCCGTCACGCTGTACGTGACCTTCACGTTCTTCGGTTCCAGCGCAGCAGTTCTGGTGGCGGCGACCGCGCTGATCGGCATCCTCGTCGGTGCCGAAGTGCCTCTGCTGATGACGCTCTTGCAGTCCGGTCGCAGCGACAACGACGCACAGAGCACCGGAAAGGTACTGGCCAACCTCAATGCCGCCGACTACCTCGGCGCATTGATCGGTGGTCTGCTGTGGCCGTTCGTACTGTTGCCGTGGGCGGGAATGATTCGCGGTGCCGCACTCACCGGCATGATCAATCTCGTGGCTGCGGCAGTGGTCGCGCTGATACTCCTTCGGTGGCAGCTCAGCCTGCGCGCACGATCGATCGCCGTCGTCGCAATGCTGTTGGCAGCAAGTTTGATCGGATGGTTGCTGATCGCAGCGTCGGACATCGAGACCACGTCGAGGCAGCGGCTCTACACCGATCCCGTGGTGGCCGCCGAGCGATCGGTGTACCAGGAAATCGTCGTCACCGAGCGGGGGAACGACGTGCGCCTGTTCCTCGACGGAGACCTGCAGTTCTCCAGTGTCGACGAGCATCGGTACACGGAGTCGCTGGTGTATCCGGCCCTGGTGAACGACCCCCGGCGCGTGCTGATTCTGGGCGGCGGTGACGGCCTCGCTGCACGGGAAGTGCTGCGAATGAACAGCGTCGAGCAGATCGTTCAAGTGGAACTCGATCCGGCAGTCATCGAGTTGGCCAACACGCGTCTTCGTGATCTGAACGAGGGAGCGCTCGAGGATCCACGGGTGGACGTCGTACTCGACGACGCGTTTCGGTGGCTGCGAGAGCGTCCGGAACCGGGTTTCGATGCGGTGATCGTCGACCTCCCGGATCCTGACACCCCCGCACTTGGCCGCTTGTATTCGATGGAGTTCTACGGACTTGCCGCTGCCGCGATGAATCCGGGCGGGCTGATGGTCGTACAGTCCGGCAGCCCGTACTCGACACCGGATGCGTACTGGAGAACGGTGTCGACGGTATCGGCTGTCGGACTGAGCGTCTCGCCCTATCACGTTTTCGTGCCGAGCTTCGGTGACTGGGGATATGTGCTCGCGCAAAGAGGTTCCACGCCGCCCGAGCTTCGTCTGCCCGCTGATGTGCCGAACCTGCGGTTCCTCGACGAGCCCACTCTGGCGTCGGCCTCGGTGTTTCCTCGCGATCGCCCGAGGCGGGAAATGGAGCCGTCAACACTCGACCGGCCGCGCATCGTCGACGATATGCGCAAGGGCTACGAACGCTGAACTCCCGACCGAGTAGCTTGAATCGAGACTCTCGGCCACGACGGAGGTACGGATGACTGTTCGGATCGAGGAGCACGCACCGGGAGTCCGGTTGCTCACGATGAAGCGCAGGAAGCATTCGCAGCTTTTCATGAAGAAGAGGTGATCGAAATGAACGGTGCACAGTCGCTTATCCAAAGCCTGGTCGACTCGGGCGTCGAGGTGTGCTTCGGCAATCCAGGAACGTCCGAGATGCATTTTGTCGCCGCACTCGATTCCGTTGCGCAGATGCGTGCGGTACTCGGATTGTTCGAGGGCGCCGTGACCGGTGCCGCGGACGGCTACGCACGGATCGCCGGAAAGCCTGCCGCGACGCTGCTCCATCTGGGCCCCGGTATGGCGAACGGACTGGCGAACCTTCACAACGCGCGCCGCGCCCACACACCGATCGTGAACATCGTCGGGGACCACGCGACCTACCACCACGGTTTCGACGCTCCTCTCGAATCGAACATCGATGCGCTGACCGAATGGTTGGAGGGGTGGAGTCGACGTTCCGAATCCACCGCGACCGTCGGTAGCGACGCGGCCGACGCCGTTGCCGCCTCGATGAATCCGCCCGGACGCATTGCCACACTTGTCCTCCCTGCCGACGTCTCGTGGGGCGAAGGTGGAGTTCTTGCGGGTCCTCGGGACATACCGCCGCGGGCGGAAGTTTCTGCAACACAGATCGACTCGGTGGTGGGCGCGCTCAATGCCGAGGGTCGCGCCACGCTACTGCTGGGCGGCGCAGCCTGTTCCGAAGCTGGGCTGCGCGCCGCTTCCCGAATTGCGGTCGCGACCGGTGCACAGATTCTGATCGAGACTTTTCCAGCCAGGCTTCAACGAGGTGCGGGGCTACCGTCATTCGAGCGCTTGGGATACTTCGCCGAGCACGCCACCGAACAACTTCGCGGAACAACTCAGCTGGTTCTGGCCGGAGCGGTTTCGCCGGTCTCGTTCTTTGCGTATCCCGGAAAACCGAGCGATCTGGCACCGGAGGGTGCTGCGGTGACAACGCTGGCAAGCGTCGGCGACGATGTTGCCGGTGCACTGGAGGCAGTGGCCGAACTCGTGGCACCGGGAGTCGAACCTGTTTTGCAGGAAGCGAATCGGCCGGCGCTGCCGAGCGGGCCTCTGGACGTTCGAAATTGGGCCGACGTGATCGGCGCCCTGCTGCCAGGCGACGCCATCATCTCCGACGAGGCGGCGACTTCCGGTTGGGCGATCCCGATTGCCCTTGCCGGAGCGCCGCGCCACGACGTGCTCACGCTCACCGGAGGTGCCATCGGCCAGGGCATCCCGGTGGCGACGGGCGCCGCTGTGGCAGCGCCGGAGCGACCGGTGATCAATCTCGAAGCCGACGGAAGCGCGATGTACACCATCACGGCGTTGTGGACGCAGGCGCGAGAGATGTTGAACGTCACGACGATTCTGCTCAACAATCGCGCATACGCCATCCTGCGTGGCGAACTGCAACGAGTCGGCGCAGAAGGTGGCGGCGTCGTCGCACAGTCGATGCTGGATCTGTCATCTCCGAACATGGACTACGTCAAGATCTCCGAGGGGTTGGGAGTGCCCGCGTCGCGGGCGAACACAGCGGAGGAGTTGGCCGAACAGTTTGCCGCAGCGCTGGCGGAACCCGGCCCGCATCTCATCGAGGTCATGCTGCCTCCGACGTCGTGATTTCGACCTCGAATCGATCGTCGATCGTGCATTCAACTGGAGGTTTTCGGTGCTAGCTGCGATCGGTCTGTCTCTTCCGATTGCCCTCGGCCTGCTTTTCGTCTCGATGCCCATGGCGGTGATCGTGCTCGTCATGATCACCGCTGGAGCACATCGAGGGGCGGCATCTTTTCTACTCGGGTGGGTCCTCGGAATCTCGGCAGTCGTCGCGGTGACCATCGTGATCGCGGACTATTCGTTTGCGGAGTCGGAGTCGTCGCAGACTTCCATGTGGTCGAGCGTCGTACGAATCGTGTTGGGTCTTGTCCTGTTCGGCTTGGCATACAAGCAGTGGCGCGCGCGTCCGCGAAACGGGAGTGAGCCGACAGTTCCGAAGTGGATGAAGAGCGTCGACGGGTTGACTCCGCGGAAGGCGTTCGGGTTGGCGTTCTTGTCCGCGGCGGTCAATCCCAAGAATGCAGCGCTGGCGGTATCCGGTGCGGCCACTATCGCGGTCGCCACGAATGTCGTTGCCCAACAGATTGTTGCCGCGGTGATCTTCACGGTCATCGCGAGCGTCGGCATCGCGTCGCCGATCCTGGTGAAGGTGTTCTCCGGCAAGCGTGCCGACGAGATCCTCGCGTCCGCGAAGGCATGGATGACCGCCAACAACGCGGTGATGATGACGGTCATCCTGACGATCCTCGGTGCGACCGTGCTGGGCGAGGGGCTCAGTGGGCTGCAATAGGTCGCCTACCATTGGCGGGTGACTGATTTCGACGACGACGCTGCCGGTTCCATTGCCTCCGCTGCTTTGGCTGTTCTGCGCGAGCAAGGCCCGCTGAGTCTCGAAGAGTGGGCGACCCATCTCGAGGAGTACGGAACTGCGACCGAGTTGGCCGATGTACTCGAGTACCTGTCCGAACCGATGCTCGGGTACCTGCCCAACGGAAAGTACGTCGCTCTCGACACGGTCCTCGAAGGGCTCGTGTTCACTCACCGGCTCAGCGAAGTCGAAATTGCGTCGGACATCCTTGACGCGAGCCCCGACCTGGAACCGATCTTGGCATTCGGCGACGACGACGGGGCGATCCGGGTGGCCCTGGCGGAAGAAGCAGCCTCCGAACGCGGAGCTGCTCCCTTCCGGAGTCGACGAGTTGTGGTACTTCCGGCCGGAACCCTCGGCGAGTGCGCCGACGGTGATCTCGTCGGCTTGGCTGTCGAAGACGGAACACTTGCGTTTCGTCTGGTCGAGATCGAGGACGAACCCGATCTTGCTCCGGCGCTCGGCGAACTCTTCGAGGAGGACGGAGTCGAGGCCCTGGATTCTGTGTGCTGGCAACTCCTGATCGAGGATCCGTCACTCTTCACGGTTCCTGTTGCGCCGCTGGGTGAGATCTTCGAGGTGGCAGGTTACATCCGCTCGTTCCGCACGGACTGTTCCAGGCCGCCGACGGTTATGTCGGTGGCGGCCTCGGCGGTAGCCCCCGCATGTGGGACGGCATGCGAGCACGAGCGTGAGCTACTGGCCCGACGGGGATTCGACTTCGACGCCTACGACCTGCAGATTCGGACAGCCTTGGTGGCCAGTACCTACGACCTGACCCACGACGAGGCAGTCTCTGCCGTTGCGTTTGTCGATCTGGCGGACCGCGGATACACCGACGCGGTCATCGCCGACTTCGATATCGCGGACTGGGCCCACCGTCATGTGAGCGCTGCTCCGGACTCTTTTGTCTCACTGGCAGATCCGGGTGCTGCAGTGGCCGTGTTCGATCTCGGATTTCGGAATCAGGACCCGGTGACCGACGCAATCCTCGAAGCGCTTGCCTCCGAACTGGCCGAGCGAGGGCCACGGTCGGTCAGGGCGGCGGCTCATTGGCTCGCCGGTAAGGCTGTCGATCGGCTGGGGCGCGTCCTCGAAGCGGAGGCGCACTACGAGAAAGCGCTCCTTGCCGAATCCGGTTGGGGTCCGGCCTTGTTCGAGCTGGCTCAGTTCGCGTCGGACCGCGGCGATGCGACCCGGGCGCTGTCACTGCTCGGGCGGATCGACGGCGGAAGTGAAGAGAATCTCTACGCCGTACTGCAGGACTTCGTCCCAGCCGATCACCCGGAACTCGGGCGAAACGACAAGTGTTGGTGCGGTTCCGGCCGCAAGTATAAGGTCTGCCACCTCGGAAAGGCCGATGAATCCGTCAAGGCGGACGGTCGGTGGCTGTACAAGAAGGCATGCCTGTTTGCGTTTGCCTCCGAATTCGTCGACATCGTGACCGGGCTCGACGATCTCGAAAACGAAAATCTCTCCGAGGACGAACTGATCGCGGCCACGATCTTCGACGGATCGGCACTGGACGTCGCTCTGTTCGAGGGTGGAATCTTTGCCGAATTCTTGGCCAGACGCAGCGAACTACTTCCGGAGGCGGAAGTTGTGACAGCCGCACAGTGGCCCGGAATCCGGAGGTCGGTGTACGAGGTGATCGAAACGTCCGACACCGGCGTCGTGCTGCTCGATCGTGGGTCCAAGGAGACCGTCACGGTTGCTCACTCGGTCGAAGGCGAGCCAGGTGATGTGATCAGTGCTCGGGTCCTGACGGCCCCCACTGGCGCGTTTGCGGTGGGTGTTGTGGTCATGGCTACGGAATCGCAGGCCGCGAGGGTACTCGAGGTTCTCGCTTCAGAAGATCTCGAGGCCGAAGAACTGGTGCGCGAGTTGCGCGGAGGCGCCGATCACTCGACCGATGACCGGTGACGATGTATCGAGTCGACCCCGTTAAAGTTGGATAGGTGAACGAACCGATGGATGCCAATGACTTGATCGCCGAAGCCGCGATGGAGTTGTTGCGTGAGCACGGCCCGCAGACAGCGGCGGACTGGGGCACCCTGTTGGCTGACGCCGGGCACGGTACAGCCGAGGACATGACCGAATTCGTCGAGTACGTCGAGGACCCGTTGCTCGGATACTTGAGTGAGGAACGGTACGCCGCCCTCGACACGTTGTTCGAGCATCGAGTGTTGACCCATCGGCTCACCGAAGCGGAAATCAGGTCCGGCGTTCTCGACGCGAACCCCGATCTGATGATGCTGCGGGTTTTCCTCGATCGTGACGACGACGAAATCCACGGCATCAGCGTCGTGCACCGCGGGACCGACGACGATCTTTTGGCTGATCGTGGGATCGAAGATCCGGAGTTCCCACACGACGAAGGCTTTCTGCTCGACACCGACACCCTTGCCGAGTGCTCGGTAGGTGACTTGATCGGATTGTTCGTCGCTGACCGTGAGCTGACACTCTGCACCATCCCCGAGGTACTGGATCCCGCACCCGGATTCGGCGAGAGTCTGGGGACGGTCCTCGCCGACACCGGTGCTGACACCCTCGATGCCATTGTCTGGCAATTGATGCTCGACGAGCCGTCGCTGTTCCGTCAGCCGACCGCACCGCTGGGCGAGATGCTCGAGGCGGCAGGTTACGTCCGCGACGGTGATTACGTTGCGGTCGACGGATTCGATTTCGAGGCGTACCACCTGGCGAACCGGGCTCGCATGCTCGAGGTCCGCGAGAATCTGCACCCCGAAGAAGCAGCGTCGGTGATCGCCTTCGTCGATGTGGTCATGGCCGCGAAAGCCGAAGGCGTCGACGATGTCTCGGACTGGGCGCGCAAGAAGATCAAGGAGGATCCGCAGGCCTTCGCAGGCCTCGCCGAGCCGCCCGCGGCTGCGGCAGCGTTGGAGCTGTTGTCCGAACTCGACGATCATGATTCCGTATTGCATTCTGTTGCAACTGCTCTCGCCGAAAAAGGGTCGCGTCGTGTCAAGCCGGCAGCGCACTGGCTGGCGGGCAAGGCTTCGGATCGTCTCGGCAAGATCCTGGCCGCTGAGGCGTCGTACGAATCAGCGCACGATCTCGATCCCGACTGGACTCCCGCGATCTTCGATCTGGCGCTACTGGCCGCCGATCGAAGCGATGTGACGCGCGCGCTGGCTTTGCTGGGCCGAATCGAGGGTGGCGAGTCCGAGGTTCTGCACGAGGTTCTTCAGCGCTACGCCCCGGCCGAGCACCCCGAACTCGGACGAAATGACAAGTGCTGGTGCGGTTCCGGTCGAAAGTTCAAGGTTTGCCATCTCGGTAAGTCCGAGGTGACGTTCGACGACCGGGCCAGCTGGCTCTACGTCAAGGCTCAGTTGTTCTCGCGCACGCCGGAGTACTTCGACGCCGTGTTCGATCTTGCGCTCATCCGTGCCGAGCAGTTCAACAGCGAAGAAGCACTGACGCTGGCCGTCGAAGGTGGTTTGGCCGTCGACGCTGCCTTGTTCGATGCGGGTATTTTCGCAGCTTTTGTCGAGCGCCGCGGAGAACTGCTGCCTGCCGACGAACGCGAACTGGCCGATCAGTGGTTGTCGATTCCGCGCTCGGTGTACAAGGTCGCCTCGACGGAGCCGGGACAGTTGGTGACCCTCAGCGACGTCCGCAACGGCCATCTGGTGAAGGTCACGGACGAGTGGGGCTCGCTGAACCTCGAGCCAGGCACGCTCGTGTGTGCTCGTGTTCTTCCGGCCGGGTCCACGATGCGCACGTTCGGTGGCATCGAACCGCTTGCGGTAGAAGACAAGAAGGAGTTGATCCAACTGATCGAGTCTGAGGACACCGAGCCGGGTCAGCTGGTGGAGTTCCTCAGCCGCGGCCTTGCCGGTGCGCCTTTCCGGTAGCGCGAACTACCAAAAAGGCGCACGGGGCCGGAGGCCCTAGGGCGTTACCTGAGCCAACATCATCTGCTCGAAACCCTCACCGTACGGCGGGAGCATTCCCCATTCACCGCGTGGGTCATGCTGCGCTGCTTCGAATACCGTTCGCGCGTGACTGAACTCGAGGAAACCCTCACGGCCGTGGTAGTGCCCGATGCCCGAAGCTCCGACGCCGCCGAAGGGTGCGTCGCTCAGCCCGGGGTGAGACATCGCGTCGTTGATGGTGACGCCGCCCGAGACGGTCCGTTCGAGTACGGATTCCTTCTCGTCCAGATCGGTTCCGAAGTAGTACAGCGCCAACGGTTTCGGTCGTGAATTGATGTCGGCGACGACGTTGTCGAGTTGGTCGTACGGCAAGACGACGACGGCCGGCCCGAAGATCTCCTCCTTCATGATCTGCGCGTCGGTCGGAGGGTCGACCACGATTCGCAGTGGGCGACGACGAGTGTCTGCGGAGAGTTCTTCGTCGGGAACGGTGATGATTCGTGCCCCACGTTCTTCGGCGTCCGCGATGTACCCCTCGATGCGTGCGAGGTGACGATCGCTGACTATCGAGACCATGTCTTTGTTGTCGGCAATCGTGGGAAACAGTCCCGTGAACTGGTCGGTGAACGCGTCGATGAATGCTTCCGTGTTCTCGCGCGGAACGTAGATCAGATCGGGAGAGACACAGAGTTGACCGGCGTTGGTGGACTTCGCGATAGCCAAACGCGAAGCAGCAGAGCTGATATCGGCACTGCGGCTCAAGACGCTCGGTGACTTGCCGCCGAGTTCGAGGGTGACCGGCACCAGGTTCTTCGCAGCATTGGCCATGACCAGCTTTCCGACGGTCGTGCTGCCGGTGAAGACGAGGTGGTCGAAAGGCAGGGACGTCAGCCGATCAGCGACTTCCGGGCCGCCGGTCACCACCGCGACCTCCACGGGGTCGAGAGTTCGACGCGCCGCCTCGGCCAGGACGGCCGCAGTATTGGGCACGATCTCCGACGGTTTGAGAACGGCGCGATTTCCTGCTCCGAGGGCGCAGGCGAGCGGGCTCAGGAGAGTGAAAAGGGGAGCATTCCAGGTTCCGATGATGCCGATCGAACCCTTCGGCTGGTACGACACGTACGCCGTGGCACCCAACTGGTCCTGCATCGCTCCGGTAGCTCTCGGTGAGCGAATCATCCACTCTTCGAGCGAATCACGAACGTGCTTGAGTGAAACCATCGACCCGAGAACGTCATTCATCACCGAGTAGGCCGGGATTCGACCGCCGAAGTCTTCGTTGATCGCCTCGGTCAGATCCTTGTGGTTTGCCACCAGGAGATCGACGACGCGTTGAATGCGCTCGCGTCGTGTCTGCGCGGACGGAAGACCAGCGGCTCGAGTTGCTTCCTGCTGAGCGCGCAGAATCTCTTCGAGATCAGTGGTGACGGCGGCATCGGTGCTCATGGGCACTCCTCGTAGTGGCGAAGTATTGACCGGACCGTATCGACGCGGTGCGAGTGGATGTCCTTTTCGTCTCGTTGACCGGGACGGATTCGATTGGTAGAGAGAACACATGTCGCAGACACAGGTAGAAGACACTGCAGTGAAGATTTCCGTCGAGGAATCGGTGGGACTCGGTTTCCTGACGCTCGATCGGCCGGCGCGGCGCAATCCGCTCTCGGCGGAGACCATGCGTGAGGTGACGGCTGCCCTTGTCGAATTGTCTGTAGACGAGCGCGTGCGGGTCGTGATCGTGCGCGCCGAAGGCCCGGTGTTCTCCGCCGGACACGATCTGACGGAGATGATCGGGAGAACCCTCGAGGACGAGCGGGCGATCTTCGACGGCTGTACCGAGATGATGGAGACCGTACAGCGGATTCCGCAGCCGGTGATTGCCGCAGTACAGGGCCCGGCTATCGCGGCGGGCTGCCAACTGGCCGCGTCGTGTGATCTGGTTGTTGCTGCGTCGAATGCTGTCTTCGGCACGCCGGGCGTCAAGATCGGACTGTTCTGCTCGACGCCCATGGTGGCGCTGAGCAGGGCAGTAGGGCGCAAGCGCTCGATGCAGATGTTGCTCACCGGGCAGACGATCGACGCCGACACCGCTGCGGACTGGGGTCTGGTGAACTTCGTCGTCGCGCCCGAAGACCTGGACCGAGAGGTGCGCGAACTGGCCGCCAAGGTCACGATGGCCAGCCCCTTGACGGTGAAGATCGGTAAGCAGGCGTTCTATCGCCAGATCGATCTTCCGCAAGCGCAGGCGTACGAGGCGATGGCGGAAACTATGGCAACCAACGCCGTGACCTGCGACGCTCAGGAAGGTATGCAGGCCTTTGTGGACAAGCGAAAGCCCGAATGGCGCAATAAGTAACGATCGCTCTTCCGGTTTAGTTGGACGTCCTATAACCTGAGGCGCATGAGCCTGGATCCACGCACCAACACTGTCGACGGAGTGCTTCGGCGCTCGGCAGCCAAGTACCCCGACCGTGTAGCCGTCGTCTTCGAAAATCGCACTCGCACCTACCGCGAACTCGACGACGCGGTGACGCGGGTCGCCGCCTACTTGCTCGGTCTGGGGCTCGAACACGGCGACCGCGTCGCGGCATACGGAACCAACTCCGACGCCTATGCAATCGGATTTCTTGCCTGTGCACGAGCAGGTTTGGTGCATGTTCCGGTCAATTACGCACTGAAGGGGGAGGAACTCCGGTACCTCGTGGCGCAGTCAGGCGCCCGCGCGGTGTTGGTGGATCCGGCATTGGCGCCGACGCTCGACTCGGTACGCTCCGACCTCGATCTCGATCACGTGATCGCACTGCGGGACGCGGAACTGTCCGTCGTCACGATCGGTGAGGCAGGCGAGGTGCCGGTCTTCGAACCGCGGGCGACGTCGACCAATCTGGCGCAACTCCTGTACACCTCGGGCACCACCTCGAAGCCCAAGGGCGCCATGATGTCTCACGGTGCACTGGTTCACGAGTACGTGTCCTCGGTGATCGCGCTCGGCCTCGACAAGAACGACAACCCGCTGATCTGCATGCCGATGTACCACTCCGCGGGCATGCACGTCTTCATGCTGCCGTACCTGTCCGTCGGCGCGACGGTCAGTCTGATGCAGGCGCCGGACATCCCGGAAATCCTGCGCCGTGTCGAAGCCGAAAAGATCGGATCGCTGTTCCTGGCGCCGACCGTGTGGGTACCGCTGGCCAACCATCCGGACCTCGAGACCCGCGATCTGTCTTCGCTGAAGAAGGCGCAGTACGGCGCCTCGATCATGCCGGTCACCGTGCTCAATCGTCTGCGCGAGCGCTACCCGGACATCGGTTTCTACAACTGCTTCGGTCAGTCCGAAATCGGCCCACTGGCAACAGTTCTCCAGCCCAGCGAGCATGCTGATCGCCCGTCTTCCTGTGGTCGCGCGGTGTTCTTCGTCGAAACCCGCGTCGTCGACGCCGACGGAAACGATGTTGCCGACGGTGAGTCCGGCGAGGTTCTCTACCGCTCACCGCAGCTGTGCAACGGCTACTGGGAGAATCCGGAAGCCACCGCCGAGGCCTTCCGTGACGGCTGGTTCCATTCGGGCGATCTGGTCGTGCGGGACGAAGAAGGTTTCATCACGGTCGTCGACCGGATCAAGGACGTCATCAACACCGGCGGCATCCTGGTGGCGTCACGCGAGGTCGAAGATGCGGTCTACACGCACCCAGCCGTGGCAGAAGTTGCCGTGATCGGTACGCCCGACGACAAGTGGATCGAGGCCGTCACCGCGATCGTCGTGCTCAAGGACGGCAACGACGAGTTGACGCCCGAGGCGTTGATTGCCCACGTCAAGGAGCGAATCGCTCCGTTCAAGGTGCCCAAGCATGTCCGTTTCGTGGCCGAGCTTCCGCGCAACCAGAGCGGCAAGCTACTGAAGCGGGAACTGCGCACCGTCTGAAGCTTGCTATAGGTTCTGCCTTACCTTCGGTTCGTTTTCAGGTCTTTGACTCCGATTGCCTCACGGTATTGACTTCGGGGGACGGCATGGACTTCGGAAACAGCAAGGTGAGTGGTGGGAATGCAGGTCGACGCAGATGACTTCGCAGATATCTTGGCGACTGCGCGGGAGTTCATCCGTAAGGAAGTAGTTCCGCGTGAGCAGGAGATAGCCGACACCGACGCCATTCCTGAGGACATACGCAAGAAGGCCGCAGCTATCGGGCTCTTCGGTTACGCGATCCCTCAGGAATGGGGTGGGCTCGGACTCGATCTCACCCAAGACGTCGAACTGGCAATGGAATTCGGCTACACGTCCCTGGCGCTGCGTTCGATGTTCGGTACCAACAACGGAATTGCCGGGCAGGTGCTGGTCGGCTTCGGTACCGACGAGCAGAAGGCTCAGTGGCTCGAGCGCATCGCCTCCGGCGACGTCGTGGCTTCCTTTGCTCTCACCGAACCCGGCGCGGGCTCCAACCCGGCCGGCCTTCGGACCAAGGCCGTTCTGGACGGATCCGACTGGGTGATCGACGGCAACAAGCGGTTCATCACCAATGCTCCACTGGCGCAGCTGTTCGTGGTGTTCGCGCGCACTCGCCCGGCGGATTCCGATGGTCCGGGAATTGCAGTGTTCCTGGTTCCGGCTGACACGCCAGGTGTCACGGTCGGTCCCAAGGACAAGAAGATGGGTCAAGAAGGTGCTTGGACCTCCGAGGTCACCTTCGACAACGTCCGAGTTCCCGAGTCGGCCCTCGTCGGTGGCGACCAGGACACCGGATACCGCGCAGCGATGACGTCTCTCGCGCGCGGACGAGTCCATATCGCGGCGCTTTCGGTGGGAGCAGCACAGCGAGCGCTCGACGAATCTGTCGCGTTCTCCGTGGTCACGGAACAGGGCGGCACCGCGATCGGCGACTTCCAGCTGGTTCAAGCGATGTTGGCAGACCAGCAAGCCGGTGTGATGGCAGGGCGCGCGATGGTGCGCGAGGTGGCCGCGCGGTACGTCAGCGGTGAGGATCGCCGTCTCGGGCCTTCGGCGGCAAAGCTTTTCTGCACCGAGATGGTGGGCAAGGTCGCAGATCTCGCCGTGCAGATCCACGGGGGCAACGGGTACATGCGCGGTGTTCCGGTCGAACGCATCTACCGTGAAGTTCGCCTGTTGCGCCTGTACGAGGGAACCAGCGAGATCCAGCGTCTGATTCTCGGTGGTGGGCTCGTGGCGCAAGCGAAAAAGCAATACCAGCGCTGACACATTTTCCAGACGAGCTTTAACCTCACGAACGGAGTGGACATGGGATTGTTGGACGGCAAGGTTGCGGTAGTGACCGGCGGAGCCCAGGGCATCGGGCTCGAAATTGCGCGCACCTTCATCAAGGAAGGCGCGACCGTCGTTCTCGGCGACATCAACGAAACCGTGGGAACGGCTGCGGTCGCCGAACTCGGTGGAGAGTCGGTCGCCCGTTTCGCTTCCTGCGACGTGCGTGACTCCGGACAGGTCGAGGCCATGCTCGATCTGGCCGAAAGCGCTTTCGGTCCAGTCGATGTCATGGTCAACAACGCCGGCATGACGCGCGACGCCACGATGCGGAAGATGACCGAGCAGGACTTCGACGACGTGATCGCAGTTCACCTCAAGGGCGCCTGGAACGGAACACGCGCTGCCGCCGCCCGCATGCGCGAGCGTGAGACGGGCGCGATCGTGAACATCTCGTCGATCTCCGGCAAGGTGGGCATGCTCGGGCAGACCAACTACTCGGCCGCGAAGGCCGGGATCGTCGGTCTGACGAAGGCCGCGGCAAAAGAGGTCGCGTTCAAGAACGTTCGCGTCAACGCCGTTCAGCCCGGACTGGTCCGCACGGCGATGACCGAGGCGATGCCCGAACGGATCTGGAACGAGAAGCTTGCCGAGATTCCGATGGGGCGCGCAGCCGAGCCTTCGGAAGTTGCTTCGGTTGTGCTGTTCCTCGCGAGCGACCTCTCGAGCTACATGACCGGCACGGTTCTCGAGATCACCGGCGGCCGCCACATCTGATCCGTCCTGTTCGAGTGCAAGAATTCAGAGTGTGAGAATTCTGGGTGTAAAACTTCTGGGGTGACTACTGACATGGGACAGCCGAACTCGGATCTTCCGCTCGACGGAATCACCGTAGTTGCACTCGAACAGGCGGTGGCGGCACCGCTCGCCACCAGACATCTCGCGGACATGGGTGCGCGGGTGATCAAGATAGAACGCGTCGGCGAGGGTGACTTCGCGCGTCACTACGACCAGGCGGTTCACGGTCAGGCATCACACTTCGTGTGGCTCAACCGTTCCAAGGAATCGATCGCCGTCGACGTGAAGTCGGACGCCGGCCGGCAGATCCTTCTCGATCTGGTCGCGCGAGCCGATGTGTTCCTGCAGAACCTGGCTCCCGACGCAGCCGCGAGACTGGGGTTCGGCGCGGAGGAACTGCGCGATAAATACCCACGGCTCATCGTGATCGACATGTCCGGCTACGGCAGTGCCGGCCCGCGGCGCGAGCGCAAGGCCTACGACATGTTGGTCCAAGCCGAGACCGGAATGATCTCCGTGACAGGCACACCGGAGACGGCCACCAAGACCGGCATCCCGGTCTCCGACATCGCAGCAGGAATGTACGCGCTGACTTCGATTCTGAGCGCCCTGTTCCGTAGAGAGCGAACGGGCAAGGGAGCGCTCGTCGAGGTCTCGATGTTCGATTCCACCGTCGAGTGGCTGGGCCATCCGATGTACATGAAAATGTATGCGGACAAGCAGATTCCACGTGTCGGTCTCGGCCATGCCGCGATCGTTCCCTACGATTCGTATCCCACGGCCGACGGCGAAATCCTGATCGGCGTCCAGAACGACCGTGGATGGCGAGCGCTGATGGTGGACGTGTTCGAGCGAGAGGATCTGGTCGATCATCCGCGTTACCGCACCAACATCGTGCGCGTCGAAAACCGTGGCGAGGTGGACGAATTGGTGGGCTCTCTGACGCGTCTGTACTCGACGACAGATCTGGATCAGCGTCTGGCCGCCGCTGGTGTTCCGGCCGCGGCACTCAACGACATGGCCGGTCTGCTGGAACATCCGCAGCTGGAGAAGCGTGCCAGATGGCGGTCCGTGGGCACCGAGAACGGTCCGATCGATGCCGTGCTGCCTCCGATGACGTATTCGGATGTCGAAATGCGCATGGGTGACGTTCCGGCACTCGGCCAGCAGACGGATTCTCTGCTGGCCGAGTTGGGACTTACGGGCGACCGGATCGCGGAACTTCGCCGCGACGGATCGATCGGTTAACGCTTCTAGCGTCGCAGGTTCTCGAACACCGCGGCAATCCCTTGTCCGCCACCGATACACATGGTCTCGATCCCGTACCGTGCCTTGCGCCGGTCGAGTTCGCGCAGCAGATTGGCGAGGATCCGCCCACCGGTAGCGCCGACAGGATGTCCGAGCGAGATTCCGGAACCGTTGACGTTGAAGCGTTCCTCGATGTCCTGCGCGCTCAATCCCCAGGCTTTGGCGCACGCGAGAACCTGGGCGGCGAAGGCCTCGTTGACTTCGATGAGGTCGATGTCGTCCAGCGACAGATCGACACGGGAGAGAGCCTTCGCCACGGCAGGCACCGGTCCGATGCCCATCCGGTTCGGCTCCACACCGGCCACACCCCAGCTGACCAGTTTCGCGAACGGCCGCAGGCCCAGCCGTTCGGCGTTGGCCGCAGTGGTGACGATGGCCGCGGCTCCGGCGTCGTTCTGGCCGCAGGCGTTTCCGGCGGTGACTGTTGCTTCAGGGTCGACGCGACCTCGAATGGGGCGCAGTGCAGCAAGATCGGACAGTTGTATCCCTCGGCGCGGATGCTCGTCTTGGGTGACGACTGCCTGCTCACCACGGCGTCCGGGCACCGAAACGGGAATGGTCTCGTCGTCGAAGTACCCACTGTCTTGGGCGTGAACGGCCCGTTCGTGCGATCGCACCGCGTATCGGTCCTGCTCGTCGCGGGTGATCGAGTACTCCCGGCGCAAGTTCTCAGCGGTCTCGATCATGCCGCCTTCCACCGGAAAGTTGACTCCGCCGGAGTTCGTGCGCGGTTTGGCCAATCGGTCGTGGAACTCGACGGAAGGGCGCTTTGTGCCCCAACGCATGTCGGTGGAGTAGAACTCGGTTCCGCTCATGCTCTCGGCGCCGCCGGCGATGACCAGATCACTCATCCCAGTCTGTACCTGCATCGCGGCGTAGATGATCGCCTGCAATCCCGAACCGCAACGGCGATCGAGTTGTATTCCGGGAACGGACACGTCGAGACCGGCGTCGAGTGCCGCGATTCGTCCGATGGCCGCGGCCTCTCCGTTGGCGTACCCCTGACCGAAGATGACGTCGTCGACATCGGTGGACGCAATGCCGGTTCGTTCGACGAGGCCACGCACAACAGTGCCGGCGAGTGTGGTGACGGGAACGTCCTTGAAGACTCCGCCGAATCCGCCCACCGGGGTGCGAACGGGTTCACAGATGACTGCGTCGTGCATGGAATGCGCCTGTCTCGAGGAGAGTGGGGAATGCGTCGCGTGAACGGGCCGATCGAAGGGCCCACCGCGACCTGGCCTCTCGAATATCCAGCACACGTGGCGCGGTTGTCAACAGCAGGAACGACCTGTTCGGACATAGTTTCCGCCATACGGTTCGTATGCGAAATCGACTTTGACACATATACCGTTCGGGGATTGAATGGATGCAGCGTCTCTGCCGCACACACGTCGCGGTGGGATGAAAGTTCCTGGAGTCGAATCAATTTCGTCGACCGGGAGGGCACGAAGTACCGACTGACAGGTGGAACAGTGACTCGTTTGGCGCAGACGGCGGGATTGACCGAAACCCAGACCGATATCGTCGGGGCGGTACGCGAGTTCGTCGATCGTGTGGTCATCCCCGCGGCGCAGGAACTCGAACACTCGGATACGTACCCGACCGACATCGTCAAGCAGATGAAGGACATGGGTCTGTTCGGACTGACCATCGACCCCGAGTACGGGGGTATCGGCGAATCATTGCTCACCTACGCGCTGTGCGTCGAAGAATTGGCCCGTGGATGGATGAGCGTGTCCGGTGTCATCAACACGCATTTCATCGTGGCTCACATGATTTCGGCGCACGGGACGCCGGAACAGAAGGCGAAGTACCTGCCGCGTTTGGCTTCCGGGGAACTCACCGGTGCATTTTCCATGTCGGAGCCTGCCCTCGGTTCCGATGTTGCTGCCATATCGACCAAGGCGAAGCGGACGGACTCCGGCGATTACGTGATCACCGGCCAGAAGATGTGGCTGACCAACGGGGGTTCCTCGACCTTGGTGGCAGTCCTGGTCAAGACGGACGAGGGCGCGGAGAAGCCGCACAACAATCTGACGACGATATTGATCGAGAAACCCGCAGGTTTCGGCGAGGTACTCCCGGGCCTGAACATTCCGGGCAAGCTCGAGAAGATGGGGTACAAGGGAATCGACACCACGGAGATGATCTTCGACGGTTTCGAGATCGGAGCCGAGGAGGTTCTCGGTGGCACCCCTGGCTCGGGATTTCGGCACATGATGGACGGTGTCGAGGTCGGCCGGGTCAACGTCGCCGCGCGTGCCTGCGGAATTGCCCAGCGCGCTTTCGAACTGGCTGTCACCTACGCCAAGCAACGCGAGACTTTCGGCAAGCCGATCGCCGAGCATCAGGCCATCGCGTTCCGGATCGCCGAGATGGGCACCAAAGTCGAAGCGGCACATCTGATGATGGTCAACGCTGCCAGGCTCAAGGACTCGGGTGAGCGCAACGATGTCGCAGCGGGTATGGCGAAGTATCTGGCGAGTGAATTCTGTTCGGAGGTCACCCAGGACAGCTTCCGTATCCACGGCGGATACGGCTATTCCAAGGAATACGAGATCGAGCGGTTGATGCGTGAGGCGCCGTTCCTTCTGATCGGTGAAGGCACCAGCGACATCCAGAAGCAGATCATCAGCAAGGGCCTGCTTCGCACGTACAACTGAGCCGAGAAGCGGCACCGCGAATATGCGCGGTGCCGCTTTGTCGTGTCGGGTCAGCGGGTGAAGGCCAGGGTTGTCACCGGTGACCGGTTGCCGTATGCGTCAACGGCTTCGACGCGGGCTTCGTATGCGGTGCCCGCTGCGGCATCGGGAATCGGAATGTCGAGGCTGTTCGGCCGCGGCATGAAGTAGAAGTCCGAGAGCACCTTCGACGAGACCACCTTCGCTCCGGTGGCTGTGTCCGTGACCTCGACGGCGTAGTGGTGCACCATCTGATCGTCCTTGGCCTGCGCGATCCTCAGTGCGGTCGCACCGTTTTCGCCGGTCGTCACCGAGAGCGGAGTGCTCGAGGTGAACTCCGGCGCGTGCGTGTTCCGTGCGCCCGAGGTGTAGCGGAAGTTGTCCTTGATCTGCTGGTTGGTCGACCCGTCGAGTTCGACCGTCCACCCCGAACCGCTCAGCGTGCCCGCGCTCGAGTACGGCGGCTGCCAGTTGGCTGACCACGCGCCACCGGCGTAGATGTCGTGCTTGTCTGCCGCCATGTTGATTCGGTTGATTTCCGTGCGGTCCTGGTAGACCTCGACGAAGAGCGCTTGGGCAGTGGGTGATTCGAAACGGTTCGCGAGACCGGACTCGGTCACCATCTGGTAGCCGTGATCGATTTCGATGTACGACATCGAGCCGTCGTTGACCGACGTGAAGTCACGCTGATGGATCGACCGGTCGTCGTTGTTGTTCAGATGTGAGTGCCCGGAGAAGAAGATTGCCTGAGGGAAGGCACTCAGGTCTTCGGTCAATCGAGGGTTCGACGCCTGCTGCCCGTCCATGGCTGTGTTGCTTGCCGGCCGGTGTCCCTGGACCAGGATCGGCTTGGTCAGGTTCCCGGACTCCGCGGTGATTTCGGTCAGGCGGGACTTCAGCCAATTGCGTTGCGCTGAATCATTGTTGTAGGTTTCGGTGTTGACCGTGAAGAGATGGACACCATTGACGTCGGATTCGTAGTATCCGCCACCGGAATCCGGGAACCACTCCGCCGGGTATCCGGCTCTGATCGCCGCGAGACTTGCATCGTGATTGCCGTTGGAGATCAGGAGTTGTGTGTCGTTCATGCCCTTTCGGGCGAGGTTTGCCTGGAAGATTTCTGCGACGATCTTGTGGTCGGGCCCCTTGCCGTCTCCGTTGTCGTTGATCATGTCCCCGTTGGAGAGGATGGCGTCGGGTTTCGGGAAGATGGAACCGATTGTGTCGAAGAAGCTTTCGTACTTCTTGTCGTTGTTCGCGTGATCGCCGACGTGGACGTCGGACATCACGACGACCTGAGCCAGCGGCTTTTCCGAGGTCTTGATCAGGTAGCCGAACGAGACGGCCGCGCTCGCGTGATCGCCGCGGAAAGCTGCGACAGTGACGTTGGTGTCCTGTGCGATGTGCAGCGGACGTCCCGGCGTGGCAGCTTGGCTGTCGGTGGTGGGTGTCGTTCCGTCCACGGTGTAGCGGACGGTGGCGCCGCGCTCGGCGGTGAAGGTCAGGTCGACGGGGTGCTCGTACCGTCCGCCGGGGACGCTGACGCCGGGCGCTGCGGGCGGCGTGTTGTTCTCGCCCGAAGAGCTGCCCCATTCGAAGGACGAACTGCCCCAGCCGGGTTCGGCGTGGGATTCGGCGGGGGCGATGCCGGGAACGGCGAGAGCCGCTGTCACGGCTGCTATCGCGATGGTCGTACGTCTCACGAGGATTCCTTGTCTTCGACGCGGTGGTTCAGACCTATCCGTAATTGGTCTGGACCAATTACGGTAGGTGGCGCCGGGTAGAAGAAGGTGTGTCCTGAATGTCCGATTAATGAAGCGTGTGTGAACACCCTGCAGTGCTTGGTACCGGTATACCCGGCTGCGTTTATGGCAAAGTCGATGGAGTGGACCTACGTCAGATCGAGTACTTCCTTGCCGTTGCCGGTGGTGAGTCCTTGTCGACGGCTGCGCAGAATCTGTCGGTCACCAAGCCGTCGCTGTCGCAGGGTATTCGTGGCCTCGAGCGTGAACTCGGAGTCGAACTGTTTCACCGCGTCGGTCGCGGTTTGGTGCTGACGGCAGCAGGTCGGGCGTTGGTAGGGCCGGCGAGGCAGATGACTCGCAGCAGCGCGGCCGCGTTCGACGTCGCGATCGGTACGGCCGACGAGCCTCGTGGCCGGCTCGACATCTGCTCCGCGGCACATGGTCTCGAAGGTCCGATCGCACGCATCGTGGCAGACTTTCGTGAGCGGTGGCCTGCTGTGACCGTTCGGGTCGGTGAGTTGCCGCAGGGTGCAACGTCTGAGCAGGTGTTGGCAGACGGCGCGTGCGAGGTGGTCTTCAGTTACTGGCCACCCGACATGTCGGCGCTGTCCACGAAAGTGTTGGGGGTGAACGAGTACTGGCTGGCAGTGCCGTCGGGGGTTCATCCTGACGTCTGGCCGAATGGTGTGAAACCCGCTGCGGGAGAGCCGGTGTCATTGACGGCATTGCCCGATCTCCCCGTGGTGGGTGTGCTCAAACACTCGCGGGCTCGCCTTGCCATCGAGTCGTCTCTGCAGGCCGCCGGGGCCCGGACTCGGATGTCGACGGAGTTGGCGCAGCGGGAGACCGTCGGCGCGTTCGTCTTTGCTGGTTTGGGCATGGCATTCATGGAGCGTTCGTTGGCCGAGAGGTCGGTCGCGTCCGGCGCGGAGATATTTCCGGTGGAGCCGGCGATCTCACTGAATTACGGCGTCGAGTTCGATCCGGAGACGCTCTCGCCGTTGGGCAGGCTGTTCGTGGAGGGCTTGTGACGTGGGGAGATGTTCTCGATGTACGCAGACCCGGCCGGTGAGAGCGGGCCGTCGCGGTAGACCAAGATCGTCTGCCGGGTGATCGGTGGGAAAAGCGAGCGAACCTCAGATGCCGGGGAGTCTTGTTCGGCGATCGATCTGGGCAGCAGCGCGGCGCCTACACCTTGCCCGACCATTTCCCGGACAGCAAGGCGATCAGGTACTTCCACGACGACGTCGGTGAGTTCCAGATCGTCGTCGATCGAGTGCCCGCGCCGAACTGCGGATGCCTCGACCACCATCGGCAGGCGCGCGACCACGGTGCGCGGAACCGGATCGGGGAGGTCTGTGGCCAGGCGAATGGGGATCGACAAGACCGTTTCCTGGGTGCTCACGGCAATTTCTCGAAGCCCGTCGGAGACTTCGGCACCCGGGTGGGTCTCGAGAAACCCGAGTTCACACGTACCTGCTCTCACGAGCGCGCGCACGTCCTGTGCGTTGGCGGAGGCGTTCGTGGAGAACCGAATTCCGGGTGCCGTCAGATGGAGGCGTCCGGCGACCTCTGCAACAGGGTCGATGGCGAGATCGGACTGAACCGCTATGGCGAGTTCCCCGGCGCGCAAAGCGGTTACCGCAGCCACCGCGGCCTCGGCCCGAGCAACGTCGGCGAGCAACGTACGGGCAGAATCGGCAACTGCCAGTCCGACCGTGGTGGGAGCCAGACCGCGAGTGGTGCGCTCGAAGAGTGTGGCTCCGAGAGCTCGTTCGAGGTTGCGCACGGCCTGCGAGAGGGACGGTTGCGAGATACGCAGGACGTCCGCGGCGGCAGTGACGCTGCCGTGATCGACGACCGCGACGAGATACTGCGCGCTGCGTATGTCCATCCCGGGTGCCTGCATCTGACGAATTCTCCCAGATGACGGACCCTTGGCGGCGGTGACTTGCTGCGACCTGCTGACATAGGTCTGAGCTATGGCTCTGTGCGCCTTCTCGTCTTTGTGGCGCAGGCCATAGCGATGGTCGACTGTTCCAGTACCACCGACCGCGGTTCGTGCTCGGTGAGTACCTGGAACACAGGAGCGTGATGTGAGCGAGCTTCACCTACCCAACCGGATACGCCACTCGGCGTCGACACGGCCGTCCGATCCGGCAATCACGTGCGGCGACCGAACGTTGACTTGGGCTGAGCTGGATGGCGAGACCAGCACCTTGGCGAGTGCGCTGGCAGAAGTGACCACAACGGGTGCTCGTGTCGGTGCGCTACTGCGTATGGGGCTCGAAGGTGCGGAAACCTTCATCGCATGTGCGAAGGCAGGCGCTGTGTTCATACCGTTGAACTGGCGGCTCAACCCACTCGAACTCGTCGACATCGCCGAGGACGCGGAGCTCGACGTCTTGATCGTCGATGACGAGTTCGCCGCGGGGGCGGCGGCGATGTCCGCAGCGTTGCCGGACATCGAGGTCATAACCGTGGGAGCTGCAGGGGGCCTGCCGGATTCGCGAACCTGGGCGGAGTTCGTGGCATCAGGTACCGGTGTCGACCCCGGACACGGGCACGATCCGGACGCAGCAGTTCTGCAGCTGTACACGTCCGGGACAACCGGCCGGCCCAAGGGCGTCGTGGCCACGCACCGGAATCTGTACAACGAGCCCGAGGGGTTCGATGTCTACGAATTCGGTTCGAATGCAGTCGCACTCGATGCACTTCCCCTCTTTCACATCGCCGGTGCCGGCTGGATGAGTACATGCTTGTCGGCCGGAGTGCCTTTGGTGCTGCTCGGAGACATGGCGCCGGCTCGGGTCGCTGATGCCATCGCGACCCACCGCGTCACCCACGCATTTCTGGTGCCTGCAGTCATTCAGACGCTGGTAGATCTGCCGACTCTCGACAGTTTCGATCTGACCAGCCTGGAGGTGGTCGCCTATGGGGCGTCACCGATCACTCCGGCGCTCCTCGCCCACGCGATGACTGTCTTGAACTGCAAATTCGTTCAGCGATACGGGATGACCGAGACGACGGGTTCGGTATCCGTCCTTCGTGCTTACGACCATCATGTGAGCGGGCCGCGTTCGGAGTTGCTTCGCTCTGCGGGCAAGCCGATGATCGGCGTCGAGATCTCGATTCGAGACGTCACCACTGGTGAGGAATTGCCGCCCAATAATTCCGGTGAGATCGTCGCGCGCAGTAGAAACAACACTCGCGGATACTGGCGACGTGACCGTGAGACCGCCGAATTGTTCACCCACGACGGTTTCCTCCGAACGGGGGACGCCGGCCATCTGGACGACGAGGGGTATCTGTTCGTCACCGATCGACTCAAGGACATGATCATCACCGGCGGAGAGAACGTCTATCCGATCGAGGTGGAATCCATTCTGGCCGAGCACCCCTCGGTCGCCGAGGTCGCGGTGGTCGGGGTTCCCGACAAGCGCTGGGGTGAATCCGTGACCGCAGTGGTCAAACTGGTCGACGGTGCCGACGTGCCGAGCGTCGACGAGTTGATCGCTTTCAGCACAGCGAAGTTGGCGTCGTACAAGAAACCTCGCCAGATCCATTTCGTGGACTCCCTACCTCGCAACGCGAGCGGAAAACTGCTCAAGTCGAGCCTGCGGACCATGCTGAACGCGAGCGGAGAAGCATCATGATCGTGACCGAAGACGTCGGTGTCGCACAACGTGAGGCATGGGCGAACAAAGTCCTTCCACCGGTCGAACAGGTGCGGGACGGATTGTGGTCGATCCCTGTTCCCATGCCGGACAACCCTTTGCGTTACGTACTCGTCTACGCACTCGCGCTCGACGACGGACTTGCCCTCATCGACGTCGGTTGGGATCACGAACAGTCCTGGCAGGCTCTCGTCGACGGCATAGCATCGATCGGATACCACGTTTCCGAAGTGCGCTATGCGGCAATCACGCACCTGCATCCGGATCACTTCGGTCTGGCGCCGCGTCTTCGGCAGGTCAGCGGCGCAACGCTTGCGATGCATGTGGCCGACGCGACGCTCCTCGGATACCACGGTCCCGAGCAGACCCGCGACGACATCAGTGGCTGGAACCTGCAATTGTCCGAACTCGGCGCACCGGCCGAAGTGCTCGACGCGTCTCGGGTCGACCTGGTGCGGTTCGCCGAGCACGAAACCATCGACATTGTTCTGGGAGATGGGGATTCACTCAACCTGCCCGGTTGGAATCTCCGCGCCCAGTGGACACCGGGGCACACTCCCGGACATCTCTGCTTCGTGGAAGAGGCCAGAGGCTTGTTGTTCAGCGGCGATCACATGCTGCCGAGGATCAGCCCGAACATCTCCACGATTCCCGGTGAACTCGAGAACCCACTTCATCGTTATCTTCTCTCGCTCGAGGCGACGACAACACTGGGCGAGTGCGAAGTGCTTCCGGCACATGAATATCGATTCCGTGGGATCGCCGATCGTGCACGTCAATTGATGGGGCACCACGAGGAGCGATTGGCGGAGATCGTGGCTGCGGTGCAGGATGAGCCTGAATCCACGGCCTGGGAACTCTCACGCACGATCTCCTGGTCTCGCCCGTTCGAACAGATGTCGCCGCGACTACTTCGCTTGGCAGTCCGCGAAACCCATGCTCATCTTGTTGTTTTGGCCAAGCGGGAGATCGTGACACCGTCCGGCGGCACACCCGTGCGCTGGAGCATTCGCGCGCAGTGACCTTTCAAGAATCTCATCACGGAAGTAGGAACCGAACATGAGCGTCGTGCTCACCGACTTCGCCGACGGCGTTGCCGTCATCACCCTCAATCGTCCCGAGGCCAAGAACGCGGTCAATCTCGAACTTGCCGAAGCCTTGGCTGCGGCCATCGACGAGTTCGAGGAACGCTCCGATCTCACCATCGGCATTCTGACCGGAGCTGGTGGAACCTTCTGCGCCGGTATGGATCTGAAGGGATTTGCGCGCGGAGAGCGGCCATCGCTACCGGGTCGTGGTTTTGCCGGTCTGACCGAGGCTCCGCCGTCGAAGCCGCTGATTGCAGCCGTCGAAGGTTGGGCACTCGCCGGCGGTTGCGAACTGGCCTTGGCGGCCGACTTGATCGTGGCGTCCACGGACGCGAAATTCGGCCTGCCCGAGGTGAAGCGGGGACTTGCCGCGGCCGCCGGCGGACTCCTACGTCTGCCGAAAATTCTTCCGTATCAGTTGGCCATGGAAATCGCGATCACGGGGGATCCGCTCAGTGCCACCGTGGCGCACCATCACGGCTTGGTCAATCGGCTCGCCGAACCGGGACAGGCGCTGACCGTCGCACGCGAGCTTGCGGCCCGAGTAGCGGCTAACGGTCCACTGGCTGTTCGCGCGACCAAGCAGGTACTGGCAATGTCCGCCAAGTACACCGATCCGGATGCCTTTGTGGCGCAACGCGAATTCATCGATCCGGTCTTCACCTCTCGTGATGCCAAGGAGGGCGCCACGGCATTTGCCGAGAAGCGCTCTCCCGTGTGGAGTGGTTCATGAGTGCCGAGACGATCGAGCGTGCGGCCGTAAGCATCGAACGAGACGGTGCTGTCGCGACGATTGTTCTCTGTCGGCCGCACCGCCGCAACGCTCTCGATCTCGACGCCTGGATCGCTCTACGTGAAGCAGTCCTCGAACTTCAAGAGGACGCGCAGATTCGCTCGGTGATCCTGACCGGCGCGGATGGGACCTTCTGCGCGGGCTCCGATCTGGACAAGCGTGGCTCGTCGCACCCGCTCGATCGCATGCGTGTCATCAACGCAACGGCAATCGCACTGAGTGAGTTTCCCAAACCTCTGGTGGCGAAGGTCGACGGGTTTGCCGTCGGAGCCGGATGGAACATGGCGTTGCTCTGCGACTTCGTCGTGGCGGCCAAGGGTGCGAAGTTCAGCCAGATCTTTGCCAAACGGGGGTTGTCTGTCGACTTCGGTGGTTCGTGGATCCTGCCGAGACTGGTCGGCCTCCAACAAGCCAAGCGACTGGTGATGCTTGCCGAGACGATCGACGCACAGGAAGCCTACGAGCTCGGGTTGGTGACTTATCTGGTCGAACCGGCCGAGCTGGACGAACACACGTCAACACTGGCGCAGCGGCTCGCCGCCGGCCCGCCGGCCGCACTGAGTCAGTCTGCCGCCATGCTCGAACGTCACACCTCCCTCTCGTTGCGGGAGACCTTGGACAACGAGGCGAGGGCGCAAGCGGTCAATTTTGCGACGGATGCCACCGACGCGGTTCGTGCCTTCGTGGAAAAGCGGGAGCCGATCTTCACCGGAGAGTGGGCCGTACCAGGGGCAACTCGGGTGGAGTGAGCGACGGATCGCTGGTCGTATGATGGATGAGTGGATCTGCACTTCGTCACCTACTTCGTCGCTGTTGTCGACCACGGTGGGATAACGAAGGCCGCTCAGGCTCTCTACATTTCGCAGCCCTCGCTGTCACAGGCAATTCGTACGCTCGAGCGTCGACTCGGCGCCACGCTGTTCGACCGGACGGGCAGGCGGTTGGTTCTTACCGACGCGGGCCGCACGTTCGATCTCGCGGCCAGGAGAATCCTTGCCGACGTCGAGCGCGCGAAGGCGAAAGTGACCGCCGTTCGCGAACTCGAGTTCGGTCGTGTCGACGTCGTCTCGTACTCGGCGTTCTCGATCGATCCGATGGTCGAGTTGGTCCGGCGATTCCGGGCCAACTTCCCGAAGATCGTCGTGCGTGTTCTCGACACGTACGGCCCGGCCGGGGTCGACAATGCGTTGCGGCGAGGGTCGGCCGAGGTCGGCGTCACCGATCTGAGTATCGGGTACGAAGGTTTGGTCACGGCTCCGATTGCCACTCAGGAGTTGGTGCTCGCCACCCATGCGTCGTTGTCCGGCCGACTTGCAACGCCGTTGGCGGATCCGGTTCCGCGAGCGCTCTTGCACAGTTTGCCGCTTGTGGTCGATCTCGGTGATCAATCGAATCAGTTCCGGGGTCTACTGAGCGAAGGCGCCGAGAACGTAGTCGTGGACTGTGTCCACCCTGTGACCACGTGGGAACTGGTTCGCCGCGGAATCGGCGCCACTGTAGTGCCGAGAAGGGTTGCACAACAGCAGATGACAGACGTCTGCGCCTTCTCCTTCGATCCGCCGCTGACACGCGACGTCGGTATCGTCTATCGCTCGGGCGAGCAATCCCCGGCGGCCGCTGCATTCATCGCGACGGCTGCGGAAATGGCCACCTCCGCCGTTCCGTCCACGGAAGAGGAGTGAACTGTGGAGTTCCGGCAGATGGAGTACTTCCTCGCAGTGGTCGAGAACAAGGGGATCAACGGCGCCGCAGCGGCTCTCGGCGTTGCTCAGCCGACCGTGTCACAAGCGTTGCGCGGGCTCGAACGTGAACTGGGAGTGAGGCTGTTCCATCGCATCGGGCGCGGCATGGTGCTCAGTGCTGCCGGTCGCAGTCTGGTCGGCCCGAGTCGACAGGTTTTGCGAGACGTAGCTGCGGCGGCTGAACAGTTGACGGCATCCGATGGCGCCATCGTCGGTCGCCTCGACATCATGGCTTTCCCTGCACTGACCTCGGGGACGATCGTCGATCTGATTGCGGAGTTCTGTCGACGGTATCCGCAAGCACGAGTCAGATTCTCGGAACTCGAGCGTGAGGACAATCTGGAAAGTCTCATCCGGGACGGCCACTGCGAATTCGCGGTGGCTCATCTGCCGCTCGAGGCGGGCGAAGGGCTCGAAATCGTCGAATTGGGGGAGCAGGAATACCGCCTGGTCTACCCGGCGGGAACGGAACTACCCGAGGGGCCGGTACGCCTTTCGGAAATGCCGGACATTCCCATGGTATTCGTTCCTCGCGGGGCAGCGATGGGTGACGCGATCGAAGACTCGATCCGAAAGGCCGGTACCAGAACGGAACTCGCGGTGGTGACCGAGCAACGGGAGTCGCGGCTCCCGATGGTCATCGCCGGACTCGGCGGTTCGTTGGTCGAGCGCTCGGTGGCGAAATCGATGCCTGGTCAGGTGGTGGAACGGGCCTGCGAGCCGAGATTTCTGCGTGCGTACGGTCTCGCCTTCGACCCCTCGACGTTGTCGCCGGTGGGACAGGTATTCGTGAACCTGATCCACGAGTACCTGTCCGACGAACGCCGGTCACAGCACTAGAGTCGGCAGATACGTTCTCGCGCGGCAGAGTACTCGGCGGCGAGACGTTCTACTACTGCATGCGTCGGAAGGACTGCGTCGATCGCTCCGATGCCCTGTCCGGCGCCCCAGATGTCTCGCCACGCCTTGGTATCGGTGTCGTTGGTCGCGAAACTCATTGCGGATGGATCGGATTCGGCCAGGTTGTCGGGGTCCAAGCCGGCGGCAACGATGCTGCCCCGCAGGTAGTTTCCGTGTACTCCGGTGAACAGGTTGGAATAGACGATGTCGGAGGCCCCTGAATCCACGATCATCTCCTTGTACGCAGGATCCGCGTTAGCCTCTTCGGTTGCGATGAAAGCTGATCCGACGTATGCCAAATCGGCCCCGGCCGCGAGCGCAGCGAGAATCGAATCACCATGAGCGATGGCACCTGACAACAGCAGTGGACCGGCGAACCACTCACGAATCTCCCGAATCAGGGCAAACGGCGACTGCCTACCGGCATGACCACCGGCCCCGGCAGCTACCGCGATCAGTCCGTCGGCGCCCTTCTCGATCGCCTTGCATGCAAAGCGATTGTCGATGACGTCATGGAGAACGATTCCGCCGTATGCGTGGACTGCGTCGTTGATGTCGGTGCGAGCGCCGAGGGACGTGATGACGATCGGAACCTCGAACTCGGCGATGGTCGCCAGATCCTCTTCCAGGCGGTTGTTGGACCGGTGGACGATGAGGTTGACGGCAAATGGCGCCGACGGATTCTCCGGGTGCTCACGATCATGTTCCTCACGAGCCACGGTGATCAGTTTGAGCCAATCCCGAAGTGCCGACTGCGGACGAGCATTCAGTGCCGGGAAGGATCCGATGATGCCAGAGGTGCACTGCGCGATGACGAGGTCAGGAGTCGAGATGATGAACATCGGTGAAGCGAGAACCGGGACACGCAGTTGCGACGTCAGGTCTGCGAAGGTCGTCACCTGGAACCGCCTTTCTGATCGACGGATTCGAGAAGTCTCGAGCGGAGGTCGGTCTTGAGGACCTTACCGGCAGCCGATGTCGGAAGGAGTTCTACCTCGACGACTTCGCGAATCTTCTTGTACGGCAGCACCTGCTCGGCGACGAACGCTTTGATCTGCTCGGCGTCGAACTCGGCGCCCGGAATCATCACGACGAAGGCTACGGGCTCCTGGCCGTTGCTTCCCACTTCGCGGCCGACAACCGCAGCAGTCGAGATCGCCGGGTGCGAAACCAGAATCTCTTCGAGTTCCCGCGGATAGACGTTGTACCCCTTGTAGATGAGCATGTCCTTGGCCCGGTCACAGATGAAGAGGTATCCGTCCGAGTCCAGGTACGCGATGTCTCCCGTGTCCAACCAGCCGTCGACGAACTGTTCTGCGGTGGTTTCCGGGTGTCCGAGATAGCCGTCGGTGACCTGAGGCCCACGCACCCACAGTTCGCCGCGTTCGTTCTCGCCCAGAACGGTCTTCCGGTCGAGCTGATCGCGAATCTGGATTTCGGTGTCGAAGATCGGGAGGCCGACGCTGCTCTGCCGATATTCCGAGCCGTTGATCAGCGGTGCGGCCGTGACCACACAGGTGGCCTCGGTCAGCCCGTAGCCTTCGACGACGAGCGCTTTGGGAAATGCCCGGCGGAGTGCGGCGAGCGTGACACTGTCGATCGGGGCAGCACCCGAAGACACGACGCACACGCTGTCGGTGTTGCGCACCGTAGCGTCGGGATGAACCGACAGTGCGTGCCACATAGCGGGAGACCCGGTGAGATAGGTGGCCTCGTGCTTTTCGATCAGCTCGAGCATCCGGCCGGGTTCGAACCGACCGGCAAATACCTGGGTGAGACCGGAAATCAACAGGAACGACGTGTTGAGCAACGAATGTGCGTGGAAGAGAGGGGAGACCACGATGGTCGCCCCGGTCCCGGGCGTCGGACCGAGCACGTCGAGGCCGTCGATGCGTCGAGGCGTGACGAGACCGTCAGGACCTGCTTCCAACTCGTGACCGGTTCTCCACCCACACATCTGCGTGATGTTGCCGACGACGTTGCGGTGAAGAACACGAACACCTTTGGAGACTCCGGTGGTTCCGCCGGTGAACGCGATGTGTGCGATGTCGTCGCTACGAACCGAGGCAGGGGTGAATTCGGTGGGTAGATCGGCGATGAAGGCGTCGAATGCGACGACCGACTCCGGTGTGTCGAGCGCGCCCTCGGTGTCCTGGACCATCACGATCGTACGCACGGAGGTTCCGGAAGAGGCCGCGAGCAGTGTGTGCAGCTGCGAACTCTGAGTGACCGCAGCAACGGCGGACGTCTCCTCGATCTGCTTGCGCAGTCCAAGTTCTGGCTGCAGCGGATTGACCAATGTGACTGTCGCCCCGGCCTGCAGGCAGCCGTAGTAGGCCTGGAGGAACTCGACGCAGTTGCCGAGGTGTAGCAACACGACATCGCCGACGCCGACCCCGGCCTGCCGCAGTGCGCCGGCGAATTGTGCACTGCGCTGACCGAGTTCGCGGAACGTGCACGTGCGCTCGCCGTCCACGACGGCGAGGCGATCACCGTAGAGCGCCGCCATGCTGGGTGCCCAGTAGGCCATGGTGGTATCCGGGTAGTGCATGTTGTGGCGCAGTTGTGGATTGGCGATCACGCTGATGCCCGTCACCGGGGAGCCATTCGGATAGCGCCGTCGAGTCTGATGGTCTCGCCGTTGAGGTAGCCGTTCTCGAGCATCGAGACGGCGAGCTGGCCGAACTCGTCCGGACGACCCAGTCGTGAGGGATTGGGAACAGAGGCTTCGAGGGCCGTGCGCACGTCTTCGCGTAGGCGCGCCAGGAGGGGAGTGTCCATGATGCCGGGAGCAATGGTGTTGACGCGAATTCCGCGGCTGGCGAGATCGCGGGCAGCGGTGACCGTCATACCGACGATGCCGGCTTTGGACGCTGTGTAGTTGATCTGACCGATCTGACCTTCGAATGCTGCGACCGACGCCGTCATGACGATGGCACCTCGCTCACCGTCCACGGCGTCGAGTTCCGCCATCCGCTCGGCGCCGAGACGGAGTGCGTTGAACGAACCGACAAGATTCAGCTTGACGACGAACTCGAAATCTTCGACCGATCCGGCTTTTCCGTCCTTGTCGAGAATGCGCATACGACGCCCGGCACCCGCGCAGTGGACGACGCCGCGGAGGCCGCCGCGCTCGTGCGCCGCGTCGAGTGCTTCGGCGAATTGTTCGCTGTCGGTGACGTCGGCCGGGGCGAATTGTGCGGCAGCACCGAGATCGGCCGCCACCTGCTTACCGTCGGACGAAGGCAGATCGATCAACGTGACCTGCGCTCCGGCGTCGAGCAGCCGTCGAGCGGTTGCCAGGCCGAGGCCTGAAGCGCCGCCGGTGATCGCGGTGGAAAGTCCCTCGAGTTTCATGGATCAATTCTTCTTTCCTGCTGGATGACGTGTCGGCCCGAAAGCGTTGTCGGGTCAGATCAATTCGAGAATGGTCGCATTGGCCATGCCGCCGGCCTCGCACATCGACTGGAGACCGTAGCGAATTCCGTTGTCGCGCATGTGATGTGCCAGGCGAGTCATCAAGATCGCACCTGATCCGCCGAGTGGGTGGCCGACCGCGATAGCGCCGCCGAGCGGATTCACACGATCGATGGCTGCGCCGGTTTCAGCCTGCCAGGCAAGCGGGACGGGGGCGAATGCCTCGTTGATCTCGAAGGCGCCGATGTCGTCGATGGACAATCCGGAGCGATCCAATGCCTTTGCGGTGGCGGCAATCGGACCGGTGAGCATGATGACCGGGTCGTCGGCTGCGACCACTGCGGTGTGAATACGAACGAGCGGCTTCCACCCGCGTGCCCGGGCGTACTCGCTGGTCGTGACGAGTGTGGCGCCCGCCCCGTCGGAGATCTGAGAAGAGTTGCCGGCGTGGATGGCACCGTCGGCGTCGAAGGCCGGGGGCAACTTCGCGAGCGACTCCACACTTCCGCCTCGCCGAATGCCTTCGTCCTGGGACAAGCCCGCGATCGGAGTGATCTGCCCGGTGAATGCCCCTTCATCGGTGGCACGGGCCGCGAGTTCGTGTGAGCGGAGGGAGTATTCGTCCAGAGCTGTTCGTGTGAGTGCCCATTTCCGGGCCATCATCTCGGCGCCGGTCCCCTGGCTGAAACCGTCCACCCCGTAGCGTTCGAGTACCGAAGCCGGAAAATGCTCACCGTTCTTGCTGGCGGTACCCATCGGTACTCGTGACATCGATTCGACGCCTCCGGCTACGACCACGTCGTTCTGACCGGAGATGACGGTGGCCGCAGCAAAGGAAACTGCCTGCTGGCTCGATCCGCAGGCCCGGGTCAGTGTGACGCCGGGAACGCTGTCGGGCCAGCCGGCAGCGAGTGCCGCTGTGCGGGCGATGCTTCCGGCCTGCTCGCCGACCTGACTGACGCAACCCCAGATCACGTCGTCGACCGTCGCCGCGTCGAGTCCGGTCCGTTCAGCGAGCGCAAGCAGTACATGGGCGGACAACTCGGCCGGATGGATCTCCGAGAGGGCGCGGCCGCGACGGCCGATCGGTGTACGTACTGCGTCGACGATGACGGCATCTCGCATGTATCTCTCCTGCTGTTCGTGCCCGGTTCTGCGACTGTGCGGTCGGGGCGTGTCTCGAGTCGATCACGAGCGGGTCGACCCGGCAATGTCTTTCGGTGAATGGCTTTGTTAGCGAGTGGCTATACGTGGAGTACTCAGCCTCGGATGAGCTTGCGATCGCGCTCGGGATTGGCGAAGACGAGGACCAGAACCGCGGCGATCACTCCGATGACGCCGATTGCCTGGAAGGACTGGGCGTAACCGTCGGCCGGGGTTGCAGCGTTGTCCACGATGACTCCCGTTGCGTAAGGAGCAATCAGGCCACCGATCGACATGATGGCGAGGAAGAATCCCATCGTTCCGGCAGTCTGCTGCGGCGGGCACAGCTCCGAGATCGCAGCGTTGATGAGCGGGAAGGTGATTGCCGAGAACCCGTAGCCGATCGAGACCATGGCGACAGCGACGATGGGAGTGGAGATCTGTGGCAGGAACAGGAGAATCGATCCGCAGATCAGAACGCCGACACAGGGAACGATGACGCGAACCGTACGAGAGGTGAAGCCGCGGCCGATCAACTTGTCCGTGACGGAACCGGAGGTGATCATGAGGACGAGACCGACGATCGAGGGCAGCGCGAACATCGAACCGGCCTGCATCGCACTGTATCCGAGGCCGACCTCGAAGTACGACGGCAACCAGGTGAGAACGACGGTGGTCAGCGCGTAGATGGTCGCGATGAGGAAGCAGCAGCTGACGAACGTGCGGGAGAGCAGGATCTTGCGCCACGGAACGTTGGGCTCGGTGACCGCCTTCGTGGCTGTCCCGGCTGCCTCGGTTGCTTCTGTATCTGCAGTCTTGGTCGCCTTGACGGCCTTGCTCGTGTACGGGCCCTCGGACCAACCGGCCAGCCAGCAACCCATCCACACGAGACCGAGAACGGAGAGCGAGAGAACCGCTGCGCGCCAGCCGTAATGAACGGCGATGAAGGTCAGTACCGGCGCGAGGGCGATCTTTGCGACAGAGGCGGATCCGGCGAGCATTGCGCCGGGAAGGCCGCGCTTGGCCGGCGGGTGCCACGAGTACGCCGCGGTGTGCATCAGCGCCGAACTGGGGCCTTCGGCAAATCCGAGGAGCATGCGCGAGACGATCAACATCGCGAGGCTGGCGCCGAGAACGAGGGGGAGCATGACCACGGACCAGATTGCGGCCAGGATCAACAGCGCCCAACGCAGGGTCAGGTACTTGTTGAGCGGTCCGGCGAGGAATCCACCGATGCAGAACATCAGGAAGAAGAGCGAGCCGACCATGCCGATTTGCGAAGACTTCAGTCCGAGCTCACGAGCGAGGGGCTGAGCGATGATTCCGAGGACTGCCTTGTCCGCGTAGTTGACGATGTAGAGGAAAACGACGAGCCCGGTCATCGTCCACGCACGCTTGCGGGTACCGAAGACGGGAACTGCTGACGAATCTGGCGTTGCTGTTGCTTCGGGCTGGACGTCGTTACGCTGTGGCGCGATGGGGGTCACGTGGCGTCCCTTCGAGACTGGTGGGCGGATGCGATCGTGCTCGAAGCGCGGCCTCGAAGCGATCGATGGTGGTGTGTTTGCCGGCTGACTCATTCAACGTGTTCTGGATCACTTTGAGCAATGTCGCGTCGATGATCGGAACGATAGCGGTTGCCTATGTATCGCAGGTCAGGCCATATTGGTACGCCCTATCGGACGCATAGCCGATGAGTGTTGGATCGAATGCGGAACATTGAGGCAAGGTGAGATCAGGATCACCCTGTCCCCTTGACCGACTGGAGTTCATACATGCAGCGCACCGTGTTCAACGAGGATCACGAGGCATTCCGGGCAACCGTTCGCGATTTCATCGCGAAGGAAGTAACCCCGGTCCACGAGAAGTGGGAAGAGGACGGTCACCCGCCCCGTGACTTCTACCGACGACTCGGAGAGCTGGGCGTACTCGGAATTCAGGTGCCGGAAGAATACGGCGGAGGCGGCGAGAAGTCGCTCAAGTTCAACGTCGTCGTCGCCGAGGAAGTTGCTGCCGCCGGGGCGTCATTCGGCTCGCAGTCGGTGCATACGAACCTGATCCTGCCCTACCTGCTCGAGTACGCGAACGAAGAACAGAAGAGCCGCTGGTTGCCGGGCTTCGCTTCCGGAGATCTGATGTTCGCGATTGCGATGACCGAACCGGGAACAGGATCGGATCTGGCGAACATCGCGACCACGGCCAAGCTGTCGGAGGACGGTACGCACTACGTGGTCAATGGTTCCAAGACGTTCATCACCGGTGGAGTACTTGCCGACCGCGTCCTGGTGGTGTGCCGTACCGCGCCCAGCACAGCGGAGAACCGGCGCACGGGGTTGTCGATTCTGGTGATCGATACGTCGTCGCCCGGATACTCGGTGGGGCGCAAGATCAACAAGATCGGGCTCAAGACCTCCGACACTGCGGAGCTTTCGTTTGTCGACGTCAAGGTGCCCGTCGAGGACCGACTCGGAGAAGAGGGCGACGGCTTCAGCTATCTGACCCACAACCTGGCTCAGGAGCGGTTGACCATCGCGTTCGGAGCGGCCGCCACTGCCAGTGCAGCGCTTCGCTTTGCCATCGACTACGTCAAGGACCGCAAGGTGTTCGGCAAGCCGGTCGCGGCCTTCCAGAACACCAAATTCGTTCTGGCCGAATGCGCTACCGAGGTTGATGCCATCCAGCTGGTGTCCGACAACGCACTCGAATGTCATGACCGCGGCACTCTGACGATTCCCGACGCAGCGAAGGCGAAACTGTTCTGCACCGAGGCGGCAGGTCGAGTGATCGACAAGTGCCTCCAATTGCACGGCGGGTACGGCTACATCACCGAGTATCCCATCGCGCGTCTTTACGCAGACACGCGTGTCACACGAATCTACGGTGGCACAAGTGAAGTCATGAAGACCATCATCGCGAAGGATCTTGGTCTCTGACGCACTCTCGACATGTTCTCGGCCTCGGAACAAATGTTCCGAGGCCGAAAACATCTTCCGGGTAGGTCAGTTCGCCGGAACCCCGACGACGCCGTCCGCGATCAGCGTCGAGGCGTGATCGGCGTTGGTTCCGAGGATGTCGGCGAGCACCGCGATCGAATCGCCGCCGACCTCGGAGGCGGGTCCGGTACCCAGGTGTGCGCCGTCGAACGAGGCAGGATTGGCGGCAGCCAGGTAGCTTCCGATTCGAGGTTGATCGAGTGCGGAGAACATCGGGTTGTTCTCCAGTTCGCCAGATTTCACCACTTCCTCGAAACTGCGGTACCTCTCGAACAGAACCGACGATGTGTCCAGCGCTGCAGCGATCTCGGCGCCGCTGTGTTCCCGGAACCAATGTGAGAACAGAGCAGTGAGTACCTCTCGATGACGGTAGCGATCCGCTTCGGTGGAGAAGTCGGCTCCGAGTGCAGCTTCGACAGCTTCGACAGCCGCCGTGGTGCCGGTGACCGACGCGAGGTCGCGGAAATGGCGGGTAGTGAGTGCAACGATCATGAACCGTTCGTTGTCGCTGGAGACGAAATCGATTCCGTACGTGCCGTAGACGGCGTTTCCGCCGGACTCGCGACTGCGACCGTTCACTTGTACCTCGGTGAGGTAACCGAGGGTTCCCGCGGTGGCCAATGCGACGTCTTCGAGTGGGAGCGTGATCCGAGATCCATGTCCGGTCGAGTCACGTTGGCGCACTGCGGCAGTGATCGACAGGGCGGCGTAGAGCCCGCATGCGACGTCCCAGGCGGGCAGTGCGTGGTTGACAACTCCGGCGTAGTCGGCGGGGCCGGTGATCTGTGGAAATCCCAAGGCGGCGTTGACCGTGTAGTCGACTCCGGGGCTGCCGTCGCGGCGTCCGAGGATCTCGAGGGTGATGACGTCGCTACGCAACTGGGCCAGGGAGTCGTGGCTCATCCACTTACGGCCGCCGGCGTTGGTGACCAGGATTCCGCCGCCAGGTCCCGGCGCCGTGACCAGTTGGCGTATCAGTTCTTGGCCGCGTTCGGCGCGCATGTCCACTGACAGTGACCGTTTGCCTTTGTTGAGTCCGGTCCAGTAGATGCTCTCGCCCTTGTCTGTGACGGGCCAGCGGTTGTAATCGGAGGCACCTCCGATCGGGTCGATCCGGATCACCTCGGCGCCGAGTTGGGAGAGCGTCAGTCCGCACAGCGGCGCGGCGACAAAGCTCGAGACCTCGACGATGCGAAGCCCGGACAGCGGGCCTGGGCTCTGAGTCATGTGTGGTCCTCCATGATAGAAGAGTGTGTGCTCATGCCATCAACACGGTGAAACACCAGTCGAGAACCGGAGTTTGTGTCGCAGAAGCATTGTGGGAGAACACGAGCGAACGCAGTTGCACTGCGGTTCCGTGTTCGAGGGGCGACGAGTTTTCGACGTGCAGTTCGCTCGTGAGGGTATCGCCCTCGTGAACGGGTCCGGTGTGATCGCACGAGTGCCACCCGAGAACCGTCACCACGTTGGGCAGAGCGCGAGTCGCCTGGGCGAGTGCGATCCCGATGGTGTGGCCGCCGTAGACGAGGCGACCGTGGGCGCCGACGCGATCGTCGTGGTGCGTCGCTGCGATGTTCAAGCTCAGCCGGGCAAGTTCGGGTGCGCTGGAGACGACGTCGCCGCTGCTGTGGAAGACGGAGCCCACCAAATCGGAATCGAAGTGCCTGCCGGGTACCCGCTCTCGATACGTGTCGAGGTCCCAACCGTCAGGTGATACGTACGGAGCCGGTTCGGACGGACCGATCGCCCCGAGGTCGTCGGCGTGGCGAGTTCTCGCCTCGATCGGGTCGGGGCTCAGGGGGAGCATGGCGCAGCGGTAGAAGTCGAGGACCGTGTTGCCGTTCTGATCAGCAGACGTCATCCGTAGCGCGGCAAGTCCGGTGGCGCCGCGTCCCGGCTTGGCCGAGTTCTCGCGTAGACCGACAACCTCGGTGCGCGTGTACAGGGTGTCGCCGAGTACCGGGAAACGGTGGAATCGCAGTCCACGGTAGAAGAGGTTCGCCTTGACGTGGTGTGTGACCACGGTTGACTGGCCGATGGCGATGTCGGTGACCAGTCCTGGATTTGCCACTGGTGCACCGGAACCCGTGACGCTCGACGACAAGTGTGCGTCGAGAGGCAGGCGCATGCGGTCACCGAGGATCGCCTGATGGGAGGCGGCGAGTCCACTGGTCAACGTCACCGCGGGGGCTTCGTCGAAGATCTGTCCATGGGTGAGCTCGTCGAAGTACGGGCCTCCCACGTAGTGCTCGCTCATACGGTGACTCCTTCGGCTCGGGCAAGCGTACGACGCGCTGCTACGGCCACAGCTTCGTCGAGCATCTGGCCGTCGAGTTGGGCGGCACCCGAACCCAGGGTTTCGGCTTCTTCGAGTGCGGTCAGTACCCGTCGGGCGTCATTGACGGCGTCGTCCGAAGGAGTGAATGCGGTAGTGGCCGAGTCGATCTGCGCCGGGTGGATGACCCATTTGCCGTCGAACCCGAGAGCGCTGGTCCAGTGCGCGGCGCGGCGGAAAGCGTCGTCGTCGGTGATGCCGAGAAAGGGCCCGTCGATGGCTGCGACGCCGGCTGCGCGGCAGGCGATCAGGATTCTGTCCTGGACGGCAAGCCAGTGTTCAGGCAGTGCCGAGCGTGAACGGCCGAGCGCTGCACCGAGATCGGCGTATCCGATGATTGCGGCTTGGAGACGAGGAGTCGCGCGGGCGATGGAGTCGGCATTCTGGACGCCGAGCGGAGTTTCGATCAGGGCTTGCAGGGTGGTGTGGTGCCCACCGGCAGTGAAGAGGATGTGCTCGGCCTCGAGTAGTTCGTCGGCGGACTCGACCTTCGGGACGATCACGCTCGTCAGCGATTCTCCGAGGGCGCCGCAGGCGATCAGGTCGTCGCGGGCCCATGGTGTGGTCAGGCCGTTGATTCGGACCGAGATGGTGCGCGCCCTACCGAACTCGTGCACCAAGGTGCTCACGAGGGTTCGCGCCAGGTCCTTGTTCGCCGAAGTGACGGCATCTTCGAGGTCGAGAATCACCTCGTCTGCGTTCGAGAAGAGTGCTTTGCGTGCCTTGCGCTCGTCAGAACCCGGCGCGACCAGGGACGCGCGATGTCTGGTGGCGCGGTAGTGGTTCTCGTCCATAGTGTGTCGATTACCTCGATCTGGAAATCAAATGTACGGCCAGTTGTGAAGTGGATGAGCTGCCGTGAACGGCGTTGATGTGCACCGAACTGCCTCGATGCTGGCAGTTGCTGCGTATCGATGTCAAGGCGCGGTATTGACATTGCGCGAACAATATCGAAATATGGCCGTACAAACTTATTTCAAGTCGAGGCGGATTCATGCTCAAGCTCAACGACGAAGAGACATTCCTGATCGAAACCGTGCGCCGGTTCGTCGACCGAGAGGTCAAGCCCACGGTCCAGGAGGTGGAGCACGCGAACGAGTATCCCGAGAAGTGGATCGATCAGATGAAGCAGATCGGGATCTACGGGCTCGCGATTCCCGAGGAGTACGGCGGATCGCCGGTGTCCATGCCCTGTTATGCGCAGGTGACGCAAGAACTGTCGCGCGGATGGATGTCCCTGGCGGGAGCGATGGGCGGGCACACTGTGGTCGCCAAGCTCATCTCGCTGTTCGGTACCGAAGAACAGAAGGTGAAGTACCTGCCGCGAATGGCAACCGGCGAGATCCGGGCAACGATGGCCCTCACCGAGCCCGGCGGAGGTTCCGATCTGCAGGCCATGACAACCAACGCCAAGAGCGACGGCACAGATCTGGTCGTCAACGGCGCCAAGACATGGATCACCAATGCCCGCCGATCCGGCGTGATCGCCTTGCTGTGCAAGACCGATCCAAGCGCAAGCCCTCGTCATGCGGGCATCTCGATCGTTCTCGTCGAGCACGGCGAAGGGCTGACCGTCTCCCGCGACCTCCCGAAGCTCGGATACAAGGGCGTCGAGAGTTGTGAACTGTCCTTCGACAATTACCGCATCTCCGAGTCGGCCATTCTGGGCGGTACTCCCGGAAAGGGTTTCGGTCAGATGATGAAGGGGCTCGAGACCGGCCGTATCCAGGTGGCTTGCCGTGCACTGGGCGTCGCCACGGCCGCACTCGAGGATTCACTTGCGTACGCGCAGCAGCGCGAGAGCTTCGGCCAGCCGATCTGGAAGCACCAGTCGATCGGCAATTACCTCGCCGACATGGCAACGAAGCTGACGGCCGCACGGCAGCTGACGTGGCACGCGGCGCAGATGTACGACAGCGGCGAGCGGTGCGACATGGAGGCAGGCATGGCCAAGCTGTACGCCTCCGAGGTGGCGATGGAAATCGCTTTGTCCGCCGTCCGCATCCACGGCGGTTACGGCTATTCGACGGAGTACGACGTCGAGCGGTATTTCCGTGATGCACCACTGATGATCGTCGGGGAGGGAACCAACGAAATTCAGCGCAACGTGATCGTTTCGCAGCTGGTTGCCCGCGGCGGTCTGTGACGGATCGGTGAGCAAGTAGGATCATGTCGCTATGAGCGGTAAGGAAAGAGAGACGGAGCCGGCGTACCAACGCCTCTCTCGTGAGCTTCGTCAGCAGATCTCTGCCGGTACCTACCGCGACGGCATTCAACTGCCCACCGAATCCGAACTGGCGCAGCATCACGGCGTGAGTCGGCAGACGGTCCGCCGAGCCTTTCACGATCTGGTTGCCGAGGGCATCGTGTACCGAGTACCCGGGCGCGGAACGTTCGTGACCGAGAACAGCGGCCGCTATCTCCGTCATCTCGGATCCATCGAAGATCTCATGAACCTTTCGCGGGACACGACGATGGAAGTTGTGTCACCGCTGCAACGGCGCGTGGACATCGAGGCGGCCAGTCGGCTTCGGCTCGACACCGACGTCGTGTACACCGTGGTCTTCCGGCGGATACACGAGGGAGTTCCGTTCGTGCAGACGACGGCGCATCTGCCGGAGGCGATCGCGCGGCAGATCATCGACCTGCCCGCCATGGCGGCCGGTGCGGTGAGCGCCAATACGGTGATCGGCTTGCTGGAACCGCTGATCGACAGTCCGATTGTCGAAGCAGCACAATCGATCACGGTGTCCCCGGCCACGGCGGACGTTGCCAGGGACGTCGATTGCGAAATCGGCCACGCCATGTTGCGGGTGGACCGTTTGTACTCCAACGCGCAGGGCGTTGCCAACGAGTTGTCGGTGAGCTATTTCTTGCCGGAGCAGTACACGTATCGGGTCACGCTGCGCCGCGGCGCACATTGACGCTGCGCCGCGGCGCACATTAGCGCTGCACTTTTCTTTGCTGTTCAACACCTTTCAGGAGAGAACTATGCGAATTTTCAACGGAATCGACGAAGTAGAGACGGCTGTCGGTGAGCACTTGGGCTACAGCGCGTGGTTCCCGGTCACACAGGATCGGATCGACAAGTTCGCCGACGCCACCGAGGATCACCAGTGGATTCACGTGGATCCCGAGCGCGCAGCGCAGGGTCCGTACGGCGGCACCATTGCCCACGGCTATCTGACTCTCTCGTTGTTGCCGGTGCTCGGCGCTCAGGTGATGCGTGTCGACGGAATCTCCATGACCGTGAACTACGGAAGCAACAAGGTGCGATTCCCCGAACCGGTCAAGGTCGGTTCTTCGGTGCGGGCAGGTGCGGAGATTCTTTCCTTCGAGCGCACCTCGAAGGGCGCGACGATAGTCGTGCGGTACACGATCGAAATCGAAGGAGCGGGTAAACCTGCGCTGGTAGCGGATACCGTGCGCCTGTTGGTCTCCTGAATCCTTTTCCATTCTTCCAGAACGAGATTCGAGGTCAGTTGTGAAACGAGCAGCATTGGTCGCGCCGGTCAGAACCGCGGTGGGCCGTTTCGGAGGGGCACTTCGTGACGTGCCTGCGGAAAGTCTGGCTGCCACCGTCGTCAAGGAGACCGTGCGTCGTAGCGGAATCGATCCGTCCCGCATCGACGACGTCGCGATGGGGCAGTCGTATGCCAATTCGGAGGCACCGTGCATCGGAAGGTGGGCGGCGCTCGAGGCCGGGTTGCCGATTTCGGTAGCCGGCTTCCAAACGGATCGCCGATGTGGAACGGGTCTGCAGGCCATCGTTACCGCGGCCATGATGGTCCAGACGGGTGCGGCCGACGTGGTTCTCGCGGGTGGCGTCGAATCGATGAGCGGGATCGAGCACTACACCACCGGAGCGCGGTGGGGCACCAGATCCGGTGGGCTGCAACTGTTCGACCGCCTCGATCGTGGCCGCGAGCGCTCGCAACCCGAGTGGCGATTCGGTCGGATCAGCGGAATGATCGAAACGGCCGAGAACGTCGCGACACGCTGCGGGATCACGCGGGAAGAGTCGGACACCTTCGCCGTCGACAGCCACCGAAAGGCAACACTGGCAAGAGAATCCGGCCGCTTCGATGCCGAAATCGTCGCCGTCGAACTGACGGATCGAAAAGGGAACGTCACACAGTTTCGTGCTGACGAGGGGATCCGTCCGGATACCTCACTCGAAACCTTGGCACGGCTGCGTGCGGTGACCGAGGGAGGCGTCGTGACCGCCGGTAACGCCAGCCAACAGAACGACGCTGCGGCAGCGATGTTGGTGGTCGCCGAGGATCGTCTGGACGAGCTGGGGCTGGAACCCATCGGGTTCCTCGACAGTTGGGCCGCGGCCGGTTGTGAACCGGCGCTGATGGGCCTCGGGCCGGTTGCCGCCGTCTCGAAACTGTTTGCTCGCACCGGGGCACGCTTTGCCGATTTCGATCTGGTCGAGCTGAACGAGGCGTTTGCGTGCCAGGTTCTCGGCGTCGTGAAGGAATGGGGATTCGAGGACCTCGATCGCCTGAACGTCAACGGTTCCGGCATCTCGCTCGGCCACCCCGTGGGAGCGACGGGTGCGCGTATGGCAACAACCGCGCTTCACGAACTCGGCCGACGCGGCGGCGGAAAAGCGCTGTTGACCATGTGTATCGGCGGTGGCCAGGGTATGGCGGCCGTGGTGGAGTCTGCCTGACGAGGTTCGCTTCTGGGTACACTTGCGGCGGGGGATCGGAAGTTCTACGGAGGCAGTCGGTTGACGAATGCAGGCGCAGCAGACACCAGTGGCGCGCTGAGCGTCGAGGATGTTCGTCGCGCCAGGGCCGCACTCGAGGGTTTGGACGTCACCAGTTGGTCCGGTCGCTTCGAGCTTCTCTCCGACACCAATCGTCTGCGTCTGTTGCTCTGCCTTCATCACGCACCGGGTATCTGCGTCACGGATTTGTCCGTGGCGCTGGGGATGAGCGGCACAGCCGTCTCACATGCGCTGCGGCTACTGCGTAGCCAGGGGTGGGTGAGCGCGACCCGCGACGGCCGATCGATGCGATACCAACTGGCGGACGACACCGTTCACCAGCTGCTGCATTCGATCGGCGCCACACATTTTCACGACGAGACACCCACCCCCGGGCACACGCACAGCTGAGCGCTACTCAAGGAGTCGCGAAGAACTTCTCGACGGCCGGCGCAGCGTTCGGGTTTCCGTTGGTGATTCCTGCGCCGACTCCGGCAACCGTGCCGATGACTCCACCGACGATGCAGCCGGCGATAAAGTTCGGGAAGATCGACAGGCAGCCGATTCCGACGCCGAGGTTAGCTCCGATCAGGGTCGATTGCAGACCACCGTTGTTCCAGCCGATATTGACCTCGTTGGCCATCGTGTCGAACGCGGCCTGCTTCGGATCGTTACCGGGGAAGAGCATCAACGCCGCCTGGCTGTTCGACTCTGCGGTCGGTGTCAGTAGGGGTTGGGACGGATCGAAGCCCGCATTCGGGGGCGCTGCGACCGCGGTGCCGGCTCCAGCGCCGACTGCGGCGACGACGAGAACGGACATGGTGAGAGTTCGGGACAGTTTCATGGGGACGGCCAATCTGTCTGTGTGGAACCAGTCGTGAATGGTGGCGGTGCAGTTCGTTAACCAGAACTCCACCGTCTGGATCGATCGTGCGGACCTCCTCGGGCACAACGGGACCCGTCGTCTCCGCGCGACGGGCCGTGTTTGGTGGCTACCCGACTCCGAGTGCCCTGAAACCGCCTAGTCTCATTCGTTTTTCGACAACCGCGCACGCAATTCTTCGACCTCGGCAGTAAGCCGATCTACCTCGGCTTGCAGGGGTTGGCGTGCCAGAGCGAGGGATTCGTCCATGCGCTCCTTGTCGAAGCGTGGCGTGATGTTTCGACTGCAGTTCCAGTCGAACGCTTCGACGTCGATGACGATGGAACGCTGGGCTTTTGCCGTCATGGTGCCGCCGGGGACTTGCAAGAGCTGTTGCAGTAGTGCAGGGTCCTCGTCCGCTTCGATCACCTGCGCGCGCCCGTAGATCTTCAATCTCGTTCGCGTCGGGTAATCGATGACGAACAGCGAGATGCGATTGTTCTCTTCCAGATTGCCGAGCGTCACGAATTGCTGATTGCCGGGGAGATCGGCGAATCCGATTCGATTCGGGCCCAACACATGCAGGAATCCGCGCGGGCCGCCGCGATGTTGGACGTACGGCCAACCGTCGGGCGTCACCGTGGACATGAAGAAGGAATCCACGGATTTCACGAATCCCTGCGCGCGGAAATCGAATTCCATCGGGCCTTCGTCGGGCTGATCGAGTTTCGAACCGTACACGGTGAAACTTCCGGTCGACCGCTGACGCTCCACCGCAGCGGGGGAGAAGGCGATGTGTGCGTATCGGGTCGACATTTTCCAACTCCTGATGCTCAGTGCCAACGGTGGTCGGCAACGGCAGTTCGCGGACCGAACTTGGGTTTGACGGCTTGCCCGCTGACCTGCAGGAGCCTCACGGCGCGGTATCGATGCGGTTGAAGGGGAGCGAGGTACTGCACCATCTCGGCGTCGTCGATCGGTTCACCCAGCAGTGACCACCCGACGACGGCAGCGAGGTGGTAGTCGCCGACCGAGAGTGCATCTGAATCGCCGAATGCACGCTGAGCCACTTCGGCGGCAGTCCAGATCCCGACGCCGGGTACCGCTCGCAACCGTTTGGTCGCCTCGGTCCTGGGGAACGTGGATGCCTGCTCGAGGCGGTCGGCGACGCGAGCGCACTGAACGATCGTCTTGGACCTCGCTGGATCGACGTTCGCGCGATGGAATTCCCATGACGGCATTCGACGCCATTGGTCCGCGGTGAGTGGAACCCGCATTCCGTCGGGCGCGGGGCCGGGTGGGCGCTCCCCGAACTTGGTCAGCAGGCGGCGCCACGCGGCGAATGCGTCGATGCCGTGGACTCGTTGCTCGAGGATCGCGGGAACGAGAGCTTCCATGACGCGGCCGGTGCGGCCGATGCGCAGATGAGGGAAGCGTCGATGAGCTTCGGCGAGCTTGGGATGTTCGGGGGCAAAATCTTCGGCTTCGTCGTCGAGACCGAGCAGCGCTTCGGCGCCGTTCAGGAATTCCGTGGCGCCGGGACCCCAGGCCTGTACCCGGACCGTATGGCGATCCGACTGGGTGATGCGGTAGGTCACAGGACCCGAAAGTTGGCGGGAAACTCGCCAGATCGCTCCGTCGGCTGACCGTCGATGTGCGGGGTCGCCGGGTCCGCGCTGATGCGGGCTGAGCGTCAGCGCGGCATCGAGTGGTCGCTGAGAAGTCACCGTGACTTCGTCGACCGGAGATAGCGGCGTCATCGAGGTCAGCGTATCGCCACCGTCCATCCTCCGTTAAGGCGTGTGTCGGTGGCGCAACGTATTGTCCGAGCCATGATCATCGTGAGCACCGACGGATCCTGTCTGCGAAACCCCGGTGGGGCTATCGGCTGGGCGTGGGTCAATCACGAGGGTCCGAGCATGTCCGGCGGAGAAGCGTCCGGCACCAACCAGATTGCAGAGTTGCGTGCTCTGTTCGAGGCCGTCGTCGCCCATCCCGGTGCTGATCCTCTACTCATCGAATCCGACTCGCAGTACGCCATCAAGTGCGCTTCCGAATGGTTGCCCAGTTGGAAGCGCAAGGGCTGGAAGACCGCGAGCGGCGGGGCGGTCAAGAACCTCGAACTGGTCCAGAGTATCGATCGAGCCATCACCGATCGTGTCGGACCGGTGCGCTTTCGCTGGGTGCGCGGGCACGTCGGCAACCACTACAACGAAATGGCAGACAAGCTGGCCGGCGAAGCCGCACGCGCCATCGTCTCGGGGGACATCGCATCGGTCCCGCTTGCTGCCCCGGTGAAGAAGGAACCGACCGCCGTGAACTCTCCTTACAAGGAGAAGTCCACGACGGCCGAAGAACCGGCAGATCTGTTCACACTTTTCTGAGCGGTTCAGAATCCGTCGGCAACCTGAACCAGCGCCCGGCCGGTGTACTTGCCTTCGCGTACCTGATCGATCACCGAGACGACGTCGCGGACGGCAACGAGGTTCGTGATCTCCCTCAGATGACGTGGCGCCAAGTCGGAGCCCAGCCGGGTCCACAGCGCGCGACGGGGCTCGATCGGCATCAATACCGAGTCCATGCCCAGCAGTGAGACTCCGCGGAGAATGAACGGCAGCACGGTCGTAGGCAGCGCGGCGCCGCCGGTCAATCCGCTGGCAGCGACAACACCGCCGTAATTGATCGTGCTCAGAACGTGAGCGAGGGTCTTTCCACCGACGCAGTCGACGGCCGCCGCCCACTGAGATTTTCCGAGCGGGCGAGGCTTGGCGTCGGGATCCTCGGGGAGCCGGCCGATCACCGAAGACGCACCGAGTGACGTCAGAAGGTCTGCCGCGCCGGGCTTACCGCTGGAGGCGACCACGTCGAAGCCTGCGCTTGCCAGAAGGTCGACGCTGACGGTGCCGACTCCGCCGCTCGCGCCCGTCACCAGGACGGGACCGTCGGCTGGCTTCACTCCGCTGGCCAGAATGGCTTGGACGCTCATGGCTGCGGTGAATCCTGCCGTGCCGATCGCGGCAGCGTCGGCGGTGGAAATGCCGTCGAGCTTCACGACCCACTCGGCAGGCAAACGGGCGATCTCGGCGTAGCCGCCGTTGCGGGCGGTCCCGATCTCGTAGCCATGTGCGACGACCTTGTCTCCCGGGGCGAATGCGTCGGACTCGGAGGCAATGACCTCGCCGGCGACGTCGATACCGGGGACGATCGGGTACTCGCGAACCACCCCGCCTTTCGGCGTGACCGCGAGCGCGTCCTTGTAGTTGACGCTCGAATACTCGACGCGAATGGTGACCTCACCTGCCGGGAGGAAGGATTCGTCGACGGTTTCGGGGGCGAAGTCGATGGTGCCGTCGCTGTCGCGGGCGACCCAGGCGTTGAAAGTAGTCATGGGTCGAACATAAAGGCCTTCGGCCCTGTGCGCCTTTTCGGTAGTGCGAACTACCAGAAAGGCGCACAGGGGCGGAGCCCCTAGATCAAGCTGCCCTCATGCACCGCTCGATCGAACGCCGGTAGCGGGCCACCGGCGCGCAGGGTAGTTGCCAATGCAGGATCGGCGAGATGGAGACGGCCGATCGCGATCAGATCGAACTCTCCGCTGCCGATGCGCTCCTCGAGCTGTGGGATGTTGTCGACTACAGGTGCGACGCCTTCGATGCGGCTGTCCCGCAGCGACTTTCCGATACCGACGCTGCCGACGGCCATCGTGACGGCGCCGGTCAGCTTCTTCGCCCAACCCGCCAACGAGAGATCGCTGCCTTCGAAGGCCGGCACGTCGAAACGCCTGATGCTGGCGTCGAGAACGTCGACTCCGGCGTCGACCAGCGCGCCCAGGATGACGCCCAACTCTTCGGGGGTTTCGGCGATCTTCGCGGTGAAATCTTGCTGCTTGTGCTGTGAGAAACGGTAGATGATCGGCAGATCCGGTCCGATGGCCGCGCGGATCGCGGCGACGACGGCGGCCGGGAACCTGGTACGACGCTCCAGGTCGCCTCCCCACGCGTCGTCGCGCTGGTTGGTGCCCTCCCAGAAGAAGGAATCGAGGAGGTAGCCGTGACCGCCGTGGATCGCGATGCCGTCGAAGCCGAGTTCGACGGCGTGCTTCGCGCTACGGACGTACGCGTCGATGACGTCCTGGATGTCCTGCTCGGTCATCGCTTCGGTGCTCGCCTGTGCGCGTTCGACGTAGGCAGCGGAGTACGAGGTGACGCCGAGCGGGCCCCATTCGCCTGAGGGGCGCATCGGCTTGAGTGAGGGGTCCATCTGCGTCATCGCGCCCCACAGAGGTCCGACGTGCCAGAGTTGAGGCACGATCTTGCCGCCCGCAGCGTGCACGTCGTCGACTACCTTCCGCCATCCGGCCTGAGCAGCGGGAGTGTGGAGGTTGGGGACGTTGGCGTGGTCGACAGCAGCCTCGTGATCGATCGCGACGCCTTCGGTGACGATCAGTCCGGTGCCGCCCTCAGCTCGTCGGCGGTAGTACTCGGCGACGTCCCGGCCAGGCACGCCCTCGATGGAGTACGTGCGCGTCATCGGCGACATGACTATGCGGTTGGACAGTTCGAGCGAACGGATGCGGAGCGGTTGGAACAGCGGGTTGGTCACTTCGTCACAGCGCTTTCATGAATCGGAAGAATCCGGGGTCCTGGTCGACACGGAGCCGGGTGAGGGTTCGGTAGCTGATCAGCCACTTGCCGTCTTCTTTGCGGTATTTCTCGTGGTAGTGGCCGTAGCCGTGTAGGTGCAGTTCTTTCTCGCCGTCGTTCCACCACAGCATGTCCTCCATCGCCCAGATGCCGGTTGCGGTGGTGGGCGAGGTCAGCACGATTTCGGGAGTGTGTGCGTGGTGCGCCGTGGTGAGGGGGATTTCGCCGTCGAGCATGTTCCGAATTGCCGCGGTGAGTTTGTCGATGCCCACTACCTGGTTCGAGGTGTCGCCGGTCTTGGGTTGCTTGTCTGTCGGGAGTCCGCCCCACGTCTCGCTGACGACGTCTGCGGTGTGCAGGGTTGGGTAGACGTGCCACTGCTTGGTGTCCATGCAGCGTAGGCGCGCGGCGAACACACGCTTGATTTCCTCGATTGCGAGCAGTTCCTCGACGGCACTGATCGACCCCACTTCGGACTCGGCCTGAGACATTCAACCTCCAACGGTGATCGGCAAGATGGGTTCACATTCGGGTGCTCCGGGCGGGCCGTCAACGACCTGTCCCGGTGAGCGCGACGGCACTCGGTATGGTCGAGCGAACGAAAGGGGTGTCAGACGTGTGTACCGAAGAGGTCCCATCGACCGGACCGGAGGAGATCGCCGAGGTTCGGGCTTTTTGGCGCGAGTTGGGTGTTCCTGGCGTGATCGACGTCCACACCCATTTCATGCCGAAGAGCGTCATGGACAAGGTGTGGGGTTACTTCGATTCGGCGGGACCGATGATCGGTCGTCCTTGGCCCATCGCCTACCGACTTGCCGAGGAGGAGCGGGTACACCGTCTCCGCGAGTTCGGTGTCCGGGCTTTCACGTCGATGATCTACCCGCACAAGCACGCGATGGCCGAGTGGCTCAATCAGTGGGCCGTCGAATTTGCCGCGCAAACGCCCGATTGCCTGCACACGGCCACGTTCTATCCCGAGGAGTCGGCGGCGTCGTACGTCGGAAAGGCCTTGGAGTCGGGCGCGCGAATCTTCAAGTCCCACATCCAGGTCGGAAACTACGATCCGAACGACCCTCTGCTCGACAAGGTCTGGGGGCAACTCGAGGACTCCGAGACGCCCATCGTGATTCACTGTGGATCGGGACCGGCGCCGGGGGAGTACACGGGACCTGATCGCATTTCTTCGCTGCTCGCACGGTACCCGCGCCTGTCGTTGATCGTCGCCCACATGGGGATGCCCGAGTACAGCGAATTCCTCGATCTGGCAGAGGCTTACGGCAACGTCCGCCTGGATACGACCATGGCGTTCACCGACTTCACGGAAGAGCAGTGTGCCTTCCCGAAGGTAGACGTATCACGGCTCGTCGACATGCAGGACCGGATTCTGTTCGGTAGCGACTTCCCGAACATTCCGTACCCGTATCTCACAGCCTTGCAAGCGGTTACGCGCTTCGATCTCGGAGACGAATGGCTGCGAGCCGTCGTGCACGACAACGCCGCCAAGCTCTTCTCGGTGAGCTGAGCTCACCGAGAAGAACTTCGACTCAGCGCAGTTTGATGCTGCCGCCGTCGGCCATCAACGTCTGACCCGTCATGTACTTGGAATCCTCGCTCGCCAGGAACACCACGACGGGAGCGATGTCGGTTTCAGGATCACCGATGCGTCCGAGAGGCACCTTGGCAACCGATGCGGCTGCGCGCTCAGGGAAGGCTTCCTGCCACTTGACGACGCCTTCGGTGGCGGCGAACGGGCAGACCACGTTGACCCGAATGCCTTCCGGCGCCCACTCGTTGGCGACGACGCGCGTCAGGCCTCGCACAGCTTCCTTGGCCGCAGCGTAGGACGTCTGGGTGGGCATTCCGTCCAAACCTGAACCCGATGCGAAGTTGACGACCGAACCCTTGGTCTTCGCGAGTTCGTCGTGGCACGCCTGCATGAGGTGGACAACGGGGTAGAAACCGGTGTTGAAGGACAGGTCGAACATGTCCTGCGTGGTTTCGAGCAACGGAGCCTGACGGGACGCGTGAGCGTTGTTCACCAGGATGTCGAGCTTGCCGAAAGCCTCGAGCGCGGCGTCACGGATCTGCTCGGCCGAACCGGCGGCAGCAAGGTCGACGTTCAGGAACTTGCCGGAGCCGGCCAGTTCTTGTTCGAGGGCCTGGCCCTGCTCGTCGTTGATATCGACGAACAGGACCTTCGCGCCTTCACGGGCGAAGACTCGGGTGATAGCGCGACCGATTCCACCGGCGCCGCCGGTGACGATCGCTACCTTGCCGTTCAACCTCATGAAAACGCTCCTCTTCGTAAGTGCTGCTCAAACTGTTGCGGTCTCGTCGACTGCAAGTGCAATCTTTTCGAGGCCGGCGATGCTGTAGGCGGCGTAGGTCTCGTACGGCCCACGGCCGGAGAAGTAAGACGAGAGCTGGCCACCGAGCTCTTCGACGGTGAACGCGGATCCGGCTGCGTCGAAACGGTTCTCGACCTTGGGTGCTTCCATCAACGCCACCATCTTGCCGTAGACGACGAAGACCTGTCCGTTGATCTCGTCGGAATCGGGGGATGCGAGGTAGCTGACCAGGGTCGCGACGCGCTCGGGTGCAAGCGGATCGAGGCCGACGACGCCGGTGTTGTTCTCGCCGAAGGCTTCTGCCGTCATGGCGGTGCGCGCGCGGGGGCAGATCGCGTTGGTGCGGACGCCGTAGCGGGAGAGACCTGCTGCGCTCGAGAGCGTCAGAGCGGTGATGCCGGCCTTGGCTGCCGAGTAGTTGGGCTGTCCGGCGCTGCCGAAGAGGAAGGCCTCGGAAGAGGTGTTGATGATGCGGCCGTAGACCGGTGCGTCGGCTGCCTTGCTGGCTGCGCGCCAGTGGACTGCGGCTGCGTGCGAGGTGGCGGCGTGGCCCTTGAGGTGCACACGGATGACGTCGTCCCAATCGGATTCGGTCAGGTTGAAGATCATCTTGTCGCGCAGGATGCCTGCATTGTTGACGAGGATGTCGAAGGATCCGAAGTTCTTGACAGCCTCTTCGATGATGCGCCCGCCGAGCGACCAGTCGGAGACGTCGCCGGTGATGGCGAGTGCCTGTCCACCTGCGGCCTTGATCTCGTCGACCACGTCGTTGGCCGCTGCACCCATGTCGTTGACGATGACGGCTGCACCGGCAGCCGCGAGTCCGAGTGCTTCGGCGCGACCCAGGCCGGCGCCGGCGCCGGTGACGGCGGCAACTTTGCCTTCCAAGCTCAGTGATTGCGTCATGTCGTGCTCCTTCGATCCGGGCGGTCGGGTACGTCTTGCAGAATTAGTATTCATTCTAATTTGAAGTCGAGAGTTCGGTAGTCGGTTCCGAAAAAATCATTCGAGCGAAATCAGAATTAGTTCTAGTTTTGAACAGAAGTTTGGCCGACTGAGGAGGAGTCTCACTCAGCGGGAGCGGTGATCTGGGTCACGAGCGCTGCATGCCACCTTGGGGCGACGCGGCGATCCCACCGCGTACGCGTTTGCGTCACCACCGATCCGCTCGGTTCTCGGCCGCATTCGTCGGCTCCAGGGTCGGATAGTTCCCACCGAAAACGCAGTACGGTCGGCCCCGAATTCACCGGGCCGGACATCAAGGAAGGCACCAGCAGTGTCACTGAATTTGGCAGATCTGTACGAGGGCATCTCGGATCTGATTCCGGACCGCACGGCGCTCGTGTGCGATGGTCGTCGTCGCACCTACGTCGAGCTGGACGAGGGCTCGAATCGCATCGCCCGCCACCTGGCGAGCGTCGGTGTCGGGCCCGGCGATCACGTTGCTCTGCACATGCGCAACAGCATCGAGTTCGTCGAGAGTTTGCTCGGCTGCCTCAAGATTCGTGCGGTCCCGATCAACGTCAACTATCGCTACGTCGACGCCGAACTGACCTATCTGTACAACGATTCGCAGTCGGTGGCACTGATCGTGGACGAGGAGTTCGTTTCCGTCGTGGAGACGGTTCTCCCGGCCGCGCCCGGCATCAAACACGTCGTTGTCGTCGGCAAGTCCGTGGTCCGCGATATCGAAGGTGTCGACGTCGTTGGATACGCCGACGCTGCCGCGGAGCAGCCCGCTACTCGTGACTTCGCGCCCCGCAGCAACGACGACCTCTTCGTCATCTACACCGGCGGCACGACGGGGATGCCCAAGGGTGTCATGTGGCGTCATGAAGACTTCTACTTCGCGGCGCTCACCGGCGGAAATCCGTTCGGTCCGCCGCACACGACCGCTGAGGCTCTGTTCGCCGCGGTGCCGAACGTTCCCGCGATGAACATGCTCAGTACCGCACCCCTGATGCACGGTGCGGCGTCGTACTCGCTGTTCACCGGATTCTTCATGGGCGCCAACGCAATTCTCATGGCGCGGTTCGACGCGAAGGCGACGCTGCAGCTCGCCGGAAGTGAGAAGGCCGTCTCCATCACCGTCGTCGGAGACGCGATGGCACGTCCGCTCGCAGACGAATTGGCAGCAAACGCAGCAGATTACGACCTCAGCACGGTCGGAATGGTCTCGTCCGGCGGAGCCTTGTTCTCGCTCTCACTGCGGGAGCAGCTCAAGTCGATGCTTCCGAACCTGGTGATCCGCGACGGATTCGGCTCCTCGGAGTCGGGCGTCGACGGCAATCTGGAGATCGGCGAAGACGGCCTGATGCGCATCGCCGCTCGCGACGAGACCCGCGTCGTGGACGAAAGGATGCGGCCGCTGGAGCCGGGATCGCCCGAGACCGGCTACATCGCTCGCAGCGGTCACGTGCCGGTCGGCTACTTCAATGATCCGGTCAAGACCGCGGCTACGTTCCCGGTGATCGACGGGGTGCGGATGTCGGTGCTCGGCGACGTCGGGCGCGTGGAAGCCGACGGCTCGATCGTCTTGCTGGGACGTGGTTCTCAGTGCATCAACACCGGCGGGGAGAAGGTGTATCCGGAAGAGGTCGAGCAGGCGCTCAAGAGTCACCCGGCGGTGCTCGACGCTCTGGTCGCGGGAATTCCGGATGCGAAGTTCGGTGAGCGCGTCGCTGCGGTCATCACGACCCGCGAAGGCTTCGACGTCCCGGACGCTGCCGAGATCGGTGAGCATTGCGCGTCGCAGGTCGCTCGGTACAAAGTGCCGCGCACCGTCATGAACGTTCCGTCGATCAGGCGTTCTCCCAGCGGAAAGGCCGACTATCGCTGGGCCAAGGCCACTCTCGCCGAGCAAGTCTCCTAGTCCGGCCGGAGCCGTCCAGCGCGTTTGTGAGGGACGCGTTGGGTGGCTCCGGTGCTCTAGCCTGTCACCGTCAGAACCAGCAGAGCGACGTTGAGTGCAACGATCAAGCCCGCCGCAATCCACGCCGCGACGGTCGTGAGCGGGGCATTGCGCGCGTCGCCCATGAGTTCGGGGTCCGAGGTCATTCGCACCAGCGGGATGATCGCGAAGGGGATGCACAGGCTCAAGACCACTTGGCTGAGCACGAGCGCCAGCGTCGGGTCGACGCCGAGTCCGAGCACGATCAGTGCCGGGATGAGCGTGACGATCCGGCGTGTGATCACCGGAATCCGAATGGCCAGAAGACCATGCATGATCTCGGCGCCGGCCGCGCATCCCACGGAGGTCGACGCGAGTCCGGAGGCGAGGAGGCCGATCGCGAACACCACGGCTACGCCCGGGCCGAGCGAATTCTCGATCGCGGCATGCGCGCCGTCGATGGTGTCGGTGCCGGGTACTCCGCGCAGCGCCGAAGCGGCCAGAAGCAGCATGCCGATGTTCACGCCACCGGCGATGATCAACGCGACGACGACATCCCAACGGGTGACTTTGAGTAGTCGCTGCAACCGTGGGCCGGGTTTGATGTGGCCGTGGCGATCACGTGCCAATGCGGAGTGAAGGTAGATCGCGTGCGGCATGACCGTTGCTCCGAGCATGCTGGCGGCGAGCAGTACGGTCTCGGTTCCTTCGAAGCGGGGGACCAGTCCGGCGACGGCCTCGCTGCCGGAGACGTCGGTGAAGGCGAGCCCGGTCAGGAAGCCGATGGTGATGATGGCCAGCAATCCCATGACCACGAACTCGAAAGTGCGCTGTCCGCGCCGACTTTGGATCGTCAGGATGACCATCGACACGCATCCGGTGATCAGTCCGCCGAGGAAGAGCGGGATGTTGAAGAGCAGGTTGAGTGCGATGGCGCCGCCGATGACTTCGGCGACGTCGGTCGCGATCGCCATCATCTCGGCCTGGAGCCAGAAGGCGCGGCGGTTGTTCTTACGCAGGCGCTGACCCAGCATTTCGGGCAGGGATCTGCCGGAGACGAGACCGAGTTTCGCGGACAGATACTGCACGAGGACGGCCATCGCGTTGGCGAGTACGAGTACCCAGATGAGGAGGTAGCCGTACTTGGCGCCGGCGGTGAGGTTGGCGGCGACGTTGCCCGGATCGACGTACGCGATTGCCGCGACGAACGCCGGACCGAGCAGGGCGATGGATCTCCCCGTGGGTCGTCGGCGCGGAGTCGTCGGCTCTTGCGTACTGGTGCTCATCGGTCTCCTGGTCACACGTACTCGGACCTGTTGGTTCGAATAAGTGAACTATAGAGTTCGGGGAGCCGAACTTTCAACAGCTGTGCGCGGTCAGCGACCGCAGAGGGTCCCTAACCGCGCACAGGCCGGTTAGGCCGTCACGCCGGCAGCCAGGAGAGCGCGAGCCTCGGGTCGGCCGTCGAGGAGGGCGTTGGTACGCAGTTCGACCTTCCACTCGCCGTCCGTCTTGATCAGTTCCCAACGGTTTGCGGTGATGCGGAGGACCTTGAATCCCGTCGGGTTCTCGGGATCTTTGATGACCAACTGCGAATGGCAGGTCGCGACGGCCTTGTTGCCGTCGATGCGGATGTGGGCGGGTGTCATCATGTGGGCCGCGCCGTTCATGATCCAGTTCTGGTGTGAGGCGCTGTGAACCATCGCGCGCAGTTCGCCGCGGCCGTGCATCGCACCGGTATCGACGTCGTAGACGCCGTCCTCGAGCCACAGGTTCGCGACCTCGTCGGCTGATCCGCTGTCGACGGCAGGGCTGTATGTGGTCAGCAGTTCGGTGATCGCGAGCTTGTCCTCGAGCAATTCCACTCGGGCGAGCAGGGATTCGATCAGGGCGGTCGAGTCGGTCATCGGTACGTCCTTTGCATTGAATTGTCGGGGAATCAGGAAGTGGTGAAAGAAAAGCCCTCGGCGAGGGCGATTCGGTGAAGTTCTTCGAGTTGTTCGCAGTAGTGCTCGACGCTTCGAGCGCCGACCGAGCAGCTGGCGATGGTCGCCCCGGCGTCACGGACGCGAGTCAAGGCGCGAAGGGTGGATTCGCGATTGCCGAGAGGATCGAGCGGCGCACCGGCGGGAAGCACCACGTCGAATCCGTCGGGGAGCGTCGTGGCATCGAGCATTTCCTTCAGTTCGGAGAATCGCAGCCCGAACGGCACCCACCCGTCGCCGTGTGTGGTGGCCCGGCGCAGCGATCTCTTGGTCCGGCCGCCGATCCACAGCGGCACCCGTTTCTGGACGGCGTGGGGTTCGACGACAAATCCGGAGTAGTCGTAGAACTCGCCGTGATACTCCGGAGTCGGCGTCGACAGTGATGCCCGAAGTGCGGCCAAGGCATCGTCAGCGCGCGCTCCTCGGTCGGCAAATGGAGCATTTATGAGATCGAATTCTTGTTTCAGAGTCCCCACCCCGAGGCCGAGTATCAGGCGTCCATTGCTGACGCGATCAAGCGTTCCGTAACGCTTGGCGATCTCGAGGGGGTGGTGGTAGCCCAACACCAGCACCTGGGTCGCCAGCAGGATTCTTGATGTACGCGCGGCGAGAAAACCAAGGGTGGCGAGCGGATCCCAGTAGGTTCCGCCGCGCTCGGCGGCAATCTCCTCGGGGACCGCCACGTGTTCACTGCAGGTCAGATGATGGAAACCGAGTCGATCCGCCGTGGCGGCCACTGTGGCGATCTCGCCGATGTCAGCACTTGCCTCCCACTCCGAGCGCGTGCTCGGGTGCTGAATCAGGACCGGTGTGACGATTCCCAGGTGCATCGGGCGTTTATAGCGTCCCCACTCGCCCGGTGGCAGGTGAATTACCGCTGATCGGGATCGAAAAGATCGATTCACTTTCCAGAAACTGTGACCTGGGTTATAGTCGGTAGAATCAATTCCAGTTTTCGGGAGGCGTCCATGACCATTGTTGACATGAACGACACACTGTCCACCGTCCAGACTGCCGGTGGGCAACCCAAGAAGGATCTGCCGCCGTCGATGGTCGAGCGGATGACACTGATTCTCGACGCCTTCGACGGCCGCGCCGCGCGGCTGACGCTGGAAGAGGTCGCGTGCCGTACTCAGTTGCCGCGCTCCACGGTCCACCGCATTCTCGATCAGCTGGTCAAGCTGGACTGGGTCGATCACGCATCGTTCGGCTACTGCCTCGGGCGTCGCGCGCTCGGCCTCGGTGGTGGCGACGGCGGCCACAGCCAGATCCGCGAAGCCGCTGCACCGCTTCTGCACGAACTGCACCTGCAGACCGGCATGGTCGTTCACCTGTCGGTGCTCGACGGACGCGAGAGCGTCTATCTCGACAAGGTCGGCGGACGATTCGCCGCGGCGCTCCCGTCCCGCGTCGGCGGCAGAGTGCTCGCTCATTCGACGGCTGGTGGCAAGGCGATGCTGGCGTGGATCGACCCCGAGCGCGTCGACGCTCTGTTCGGGGCTTCTCTTCCCCGCTGCACCGAGAACACGATCACCGACGTCGCTGTGCTCCACCAGGAACTGAACCGCATCCGTCAGCGTCGGGGACTGGCCTTCGAACGCGGGGAGTCGGCGCGTGGAGTCGCTTGTGTGGCTTCGGCAATTCGCGGACACGAGGGTCCCGTCGGCAGCATCGCGTTGTGTGGTGACATGCGGACCGCTCAGCTCGAGCGAGTTGCTCCGCTGGTCGTCGACGCGGCTCGCGAGGTCTCACGGACGCTGTACCCCGAACTGGGTGCTCCTCGCCGCGGCCGCAAAACGCCTCCCGTTCCGACCAATACGTTCTCGGCGGAGACGATGGATCGCCTGCTGGCAGCGTCGTCCGACCACTGGATCTGACGTATTTTGATCGACTTGTCTCGCTGATCGGGACGAGTCATAGCAGCTCAGCGGTCCTGATGGCACCGTTCGGACCATGACGACTGAACTGAGCTACGAGGGAACTCTGAAGGAACTGCAGACCGATCTCGGTGTGCTCCGGTACCACGAAGCCGGCGACGGCCCGCCGCTCCTGCTGCTGCACGGATCGGGCCCCGGCGTCACCGGTTGGCGTAACTACCGCGGCGTTCTCGCGGACTTCGCGGAGCACTTCCACTGCTACGTTCTCGAGTTTCCCGGATTCGGCGTCAGCGATCCCGGCCCCGACCATCCCATGATGATGGCGCAGGCGTCGGTCGGGATGTTCCTCGACGGCCTCGGCCTCGGCCCGGTCCACATGATCGGTAACTCCATGGGCGGCATCGTCGCCACCAAGGTCGCGATCGACGAGCCGCACCGGGTGAGCAAGCTCGTCACCATCGGCGGCATGGGAAAGAACACCTTCTCGCCGGGGCCCGGTGAAGGCATCAAACTCCTCATGGAGTTCACCGACAACCCCACCCGCGAAGCCCTGGTCCGCTGGTTGCATTCGATGGTCTTCGACCGTGCCGTCGTCACCGAGCAGCTCATCGAAGAGCGTTGGGCCCTGGCCACCGAGCCGACGACGCTCGAGATCGCCCGTCGTATGTACAGCAGCAAGGCCATGGCCGCCATGGGCGCGGCTGCCGCTGCGTCGACCGCCGTGCCGTACTGGGCGCAGCTGAACAAGATCAAGGCGCCGACGCTGTTGACCTGGGGACGCGACGACCGCGTCAGCCCCGTGGACATGGCGATTCTGCCGATGCGCGACATCCCCAACGGCGAAGTTCACATCTTCCCCAACTGCGGACACTGGACGATGATCGAAGCTCGCGACGCCTGGGTCGCGTCCGTTCTGGCATTTCTGACGCGTCCAGAAGGCAAGTAAGGCCCGTGCGCCTTTTTGGTAGCCCCCACTACCAAAAAGGCGCACAGGGGTGCTCCCACTCACCGGGAAGCGTTTCTGCACTTCGGTGGGCTACCTGCCACCGTTTCACCAACAGATTTTCATTCTGCCCAGGCACTCGCCGGGTAGCGAAACCAGAAAGCCGGAAAAATCATGGGTCAGGTTCTGGACAACATCTCACAGTTCGCCGACGAGATCCGCGCCGACGGAGTCGAGGGCGACAAGCTGATGCGCTTGACGGACGGCAGCGCGAAGCGCTTGCGCGACTCCGGCGTCATCCGGATGTTCCAGCCGAAGGAGTTCGGTGGCCTCGAGGCGCATCCGCGTGAATTCGCCGAGACGGCAATGGCTATCGGCGCGATGGACGGTGCCACGGGCTGGGTCAGCGGCATCGTCGGTGTTCATCCGTGGGAGCTTGCGTTCTTCGACCGCAAGGCTCAGGAAGAGGTGTGGGGAACCGATCCCGATACGTGGATGGCGTCGCCGTATGCGCCGATGGGTGTGGCGAGGCCGGTCGAGGGCGGGTACATCCTCAACGGTCGCTGGTCGTTCTCCTCGGGTACCGATCATTGTGACTGGATCATGATCGGTGCGATGGTCGGTGACGAGTCCGGCAAGCCGTTGATGCCGCCGAAGCACCTGCACGTGCTGTTGCCGCGTTCGGATTACGACATCGACCAGGACAGCTGGAATGTCGTGGGCCTACGCGGAACCGGGTCGAAGGATCTGATCGTCAAGGACGCATTCCTGCCGACGTACCGCACGATCGACGCCGGAAAGGTGTACGACGGGACGGCGTGGAAGGAAGCGGGCCGTACGGAGACGTTGTACAAGTTCCCGTTCTCGTGCATTTTCCCGTTGGGGATCACCTCGTCGTTGATCGGTATCGCCGAAGGTGCGTTGGCGTGCAACATGGCGGCGCAGCGTGAGCGTGTGACGGTCAGTGGTGTTCCGATCAAGGAAGATCCGTACGTGCTGTTCGCGATCGGTGAGGCGGCGGCCGAGATCGCTGCTTCTCGGGCTGCGATCTTGGAGACGGTGGATCGTTTCTGGGACATGACGGAGAAGGGGCAGGAAGTTTCGTTCGAGCTTCGTGCGATCGGTCGCCGTACGCAGACTGCTGCTGCGTGGCGGGCGGTGCGTGCGGTGGACGAGATCTTTGCTCGTTCCGGTGGTGGGGCTTTGCAGTTGAACACGCCGATGCAGCGGTTCTGGCGTGATGCTCATGCCGGTCTCGCGCACGCGATCCACGTACCTGGCTCCATTTTCCATGCGTCGACGCTCTCGCAGCTCGGCGGCGAACCGCAGGGTATCCACCGCTCGATGATCTAGTCCCACAAATACTTTCGAAGCAAGGACGGTTAGGCATGACTGAAATTCGGGGCCTGGGGTATCTCAGGATCCAAACGCAGGACGTGGCTCGCTGGCGCGAGCTCGTGGTCGACGGACTCGGCCTCGCGGTCGGTAGTGGCCCGGAAGCCGACGGCCTCTACTTGCGCCTGGACGAGCGTCGTGCGCGACTGATCGTCCTGCCCGGTGAGACGGACAAGGCTCTCGCAGTGGGCTGGGAAGTGCGAGATCAGTTCGCGCTCCAGCGTGTTCGTGAAGCAGTGGAGAAGGCCGGAGTCGAGGTCGAGGTTCTTTCCGAGGTCGACGCCAGCTACCGCGATGCCGAGCAGGTCATCGCATTCGACGATCCCAACGGTAACCGAGTCGAGGTCTTCTTCGGACCGGTACTCGACCACAGCCCGTTGGTCACCCCGCACGGCGGCCGTTTCGTCACCGGCGATCAGGGCCTCGGCCATGTGGTGCTTCCGGTTACGCGTTTCGACGAGGCATACACCTTCTACACCGAGGTGCTCGGATTCCTCCCGCGCGGTTCCATCCGTCTCGGCGGTATCGATGCGCCGCCGCCGGCTCGCCGCGTTCGCTTCATGGGTGTCAACCAGCGCCACCACAGCCTGGCGTTGTGCCCGGCGCCGCCGGTTGACGAGCCCGGTCTCGTGCACCTGATGATGGAAGCCGAGACTCTCGACGCCGTCGGTCAGGCTCTCGATCGTGTTGCCAAGCTCGGCTTCTCGATCTCCTCGACGTTGGGTCGCCACACGAACGACAAGATGGTGTCGTTCTACGTGCGCGCACCGGGTGGATGGGATCTGGAGTTCGGTTGCGAAGGTATGCTTGTCGACGAAGCCTTCTACACCGCTGAGGAAATCACGGCCGACAGCTACTGGGGCCATGACTGGTCCGAGAGTGAACCGCTGGCTGCGTTCACTCCCAAGAGCTAGCTCTTACGCAACGAAAAAGCTCGGTCCCAATGCATATCGGGGCCGAGCTTTTTCGTGCGATAGATCAGGAAGCTGCTGCGGCCAAACCGGTTTCGAGGTCGGCGAGAATGTCGTCGATCCCTTCGATGCCGACCGCGAGGCGGACGAGCCCCGGCGTGACGCCCGAAGCGAGCTGCTCCTCGGGGGTGAGCTGCGAGTGCGTCGTCGACGCGGGGTGGATGACGAGTGAGCGAACGTCACCGATGTTGGCGACGTGGCTGTGCAACGTCAGCGCGTTGACGAACTTCTTGCCTGCGTCGACTCCACCGGCGAGCTCGAACGCGACGATGGCGCCGGTTCCCTTGGGAGCCAGCTGCTTTCCGCGCTCGTGCCAGGGCGAGGATTCCAGTCCGGCGTACGCGACCGACGTGACCTCGGCGCGGCCGTCGAGGAACTCGGCAACCTTCTGTGCGTTGGACACGTGGCGCTCGATGCGCAGGCTCAAGGTCTCGATGCCCTGCGAGATGAGGAAGGCGTTGAACGGTGCGATGGCCGAGCCGAGGTCGCGCAGAAGCTGAACGCGTGCCTTGAGGGCGTAGGCGGGTGCGCCGAGATCGGCGAAGGTGACGCCGTGGTAGCTGGGATCCGGAGTGGTGAAGTTGGTGTGGCGTCCCTGGGTCCAGTCGAAGGTGCCACCGTCGACGATGACGCCGGCGATCGCGGTACCGTGTCCGCCAAGGTATTTGGTGGCGGAGTGGACGACGATGTCGGCGCCGTGCTTCAGCGGCTGAATGAGGTACGGAGTTGCGACCGTGTTGTCCACGATCAGCGGGATGCCGTGCTCGTGGGCGACTGCGCTGATGCCGGGGATGTCGAACACGTCGTTCTTGGGGTTGGAGATGGTTTCGCCGTAGAACGCCTTGGTGTTCGGAAGGATTGCCTCACGCCAGTGATCGAGGTTGTCCGGGTCCTCGACGAAGTCGACGGTGATACCGAGCTTGGGCAGCGTGTAGTGGAAGAGGTTGTACGTGCCGCCGTACAGGCGAGGGCTTGAGACGATGTGGTCCCCGGCCTCGGCGAGGTTGAGGATCGCGAAGGATTCGGCGGCCTGACCGGACGCAACCAGCAGAGCCGCGACTCCGCCTTCGAGGGCGGCGATGCGCTGCTCGACGGCGTCCTGCGTCGGGTTCATGATGCGGGTGTAGATGTTGCCCGGCTCGGCGAGGCCGAAGAGCGCCGCCGCATGGTCGGTGTTGTCGAAGACGTAGCTGGTGGTCTGGTAGATCGGAAGCGCCCGAGCGTTGGTAGCGCTGTCCGGGCCCTGTCCGGCGTGGACCTGCTTGGTTTCGAACGACCAATCGGCGGTCGGATCGGTATCGACGGGGGTGTTCTCGCTCATGAATTCATACTCCGTGGTGAAGGTGGGTTGGTGCGGGTCAGGCGGTTTCGACGACTGTATGCACTGGGACGGGATTGCGGGTGAGATCGAGTACGGGGCAGTGGGCGTCGACCGTTTCCTGCAGTTCCAGGTAGCGCTCGCGGGGTTCGGGGCCGGTCAGGGTGACGACCACGCGGACCTCGGAGAATCCCGGGCGGACGGCGTCGTCGAAGCCGAAGAATCCACGAACGTCGAGGTCACCTTCGGCCCTGGCCGAGATGTCGTCGAGAGCGATACCGAGTTTGTCCGCCCAGACGCGGTAGGTGACCACCTGGCAGGAGAGCAGGGAAGCAAGGTAGTACTCGACAGGATTGGCTGCGGTGTTCTCGCCGCCGAGGGCCGGTGGCTCGTCGACCTCGACGCTGTACTTACCGAGAGAAATGGTGCTGGCAACGGCGTCGTGCGCCTGGGCGGAAGCCTTGAATACGACGTGTGCTTTGCTCGCGTCTTTGTCGATGGCGTCGGCGTTGGCTGCTACGACGGAACTCAGGTGTGAGATGGAGGCGGTGGTCATGACAGAAATGTCCCCTGATCTGGGTGTATATACGAGTATCGACGTGAGCGGCGCTCACGTCGTAGGTCCGATCAGTAGATCGGACACCCGGATGTACAGACATGCGCAAAGTCGACATGGCGCCGCCGCGTCAGCAGCGTGCCCGTCTCGTATGCGCCGATTCCCGTCACAGGAGAGACTGTAACCGGTTCATACCCTTTCCGACCAGACGTATAGGAAATCTGTCTCGGATTATGGTCTGTCATGCGGGCGGCAGTCCGCTCCATCGGGGTGTCCGACGAGTGGCGAAAGCGTCGAGTCCTTCGGCGATGTCCGGAGAGCGCAACACTGCGTCCTTGGCGTCGTCGGTGACCTTCCATCCGTCGGCGTCGGCGTCGGCGTAGAGAGCCTCGATGGCCTTCAGACTCAGACTCACGGAGGTGGGGGAGGACTCGCAGATCTCCGCTGCCATCACCAGTGCCTCGTCGAGTGCCTTACCAGGGGCAGTGACTGCATTGACGACGCCGAGGTCCTTTGCCCGTTCGGGATCGAGTGTGCGGCCGGTGATCAAGAGTTCGCGGGCGACGTTGATCGGAAGCGCGCGAGGCGCCCGAAAGAGTGCTCCGGACGTCGCAACCAGACCGCGTTTGGTTTCGGGAAGGCCGAATTGCGCTGTGGCGGAAGCGACGATCAGATCGCAGGCCAGTGCGATTTCGAAACCGCCACCAAGCGCGTAGCCCTCGACTGCAGCGATCAGGGGCTTGTTCCGCCGGCGCCGAATGACGCCGTACTCACCGCCGCGAGGCATGCGAAGGTCGGCCCGCTCTCGGATATCGGTTCCGGCGCAAAAGATGTTGGGGGTTCCGGTGATGATGCCGACCCACAGATCAGGGTCGTCGTCGAGAAGATTCAGCGCGGCTTCGATTCCCTCGGCAGTCTCACGGTTGATCGCGTTACGGCGTTCTTCGCGTTCGATCCTGACGATGAGAACGCGGTCATGGCGTTCGGTGGAAACAGTCGACATAATTGGACTGTAGTCCACCTATCGGAGGCGGAGGTGCGTCACCTGACGGGACGGACATTGGACACATTCCGGACTGTGGCGAAGACTGTGTTCTGAGGCGGAGAAGGGCAGGTCGACGTGATTTCCAAACGAGAACAGAACAAGCGCGACACCAACGACAGGTTGCTCTCGGCTGCTCGAATTCTGTTCTCGGCGCAGGGTTTCGCCAGCACGACCGTCGACGACATCGCCGAGCGAGCCGAGGTGTCGCGAGCCACCTTCTTCAATTACTTCCAGGGCAAGGACTCGGTTCTCGAGGCGTTGCACAGTGATCATCTCGATCAGCTTGCGGCACTGGTGGATCAGCTCATGGAATCGCCGATGCCGACTTCTGATCGGATCTCCCGGATTTTTCAGGACTTTGCGCAGCAAGCGATCATGCACCCGCGCTATCTGCGCATGGTGACTGCAGAACTCGAGCGCGACTTCGCCTCCTCCGGAGCGGGGGCGGCCCACGATCATCGGTTCCACGTGGAACTTCTGCGGATCGTCACTGCCGGTATCGAAGCCGGCGAAGTGAGATCGGACTACCCGCCGCTCTTTCTCGCACAGATGATCGGTGGTACGTACGGAGCGTTGGTCCGCTTCTGGCGGCAAGACGCCGATTACGACGTGGTCGGAGAATTCGATCGCGGAGCCAGGTACGTCGCGGAAGGCATCGCTGCTCGCTGATCAGGGAGTGGGCACTACCAGAGGCAGCATCTGCTGGACGCTCTCCGAAAGATAGTTTGCGGCAGTCTGATCGCCGGACAGATGGCGCAGCAGGCTCTGCTGGAACAGGCCGTCGAAGATTGCGTACATCGCCGCCGAGGTGACCGATGCCTCTACGTCGAGAAGCTCGGCGTAGCGAGAAACGATGCGCCAGATCATGTTTTCGAGACTCTCGTCGATCGCGGCGACGTCGGCTCGGAACGACTCCTCGAACATCGACTGCGCGCGCAGGTCGTACCAGAGGCGGTGCATCGTGGGTTCTTCGATCATGGTCTCGGCGAGCAGTGCGCCGAAACCGGTTTTCAGTTCCTCCGGTGTCTTCGCGGTGGCGACGATGCCGTCGTAGCGGGTGACGCAGCGTGCCTTGTAGTGGCGCACGCAGTGGGTGATGAGATCGACCTTGTCGCTGAAGTAGTAGTGCAGGACGCCGTGGGAGAACTCCGAATTCTGGGCGATTTCGCGCAGGCTCGTGCGTGCGTAGCCCAATTCGGCCAGGGTTTGCAGTGCGGCCTCGGCGAGTTGATCACGTCGCTCGGAGAATTTGTCGACCTGGCGACGCGACACCTTGTCTGCGTTGGACCGCTTGGCGGAGTCGGACCGCTTCGAGGAGTCGGACTGCTGGCCCGGTGAGCTAGGTGCAGCCTTTTTCCCTGCCTCACTAGGCTTCTCGACTGTCGTGGTCACGATGGCACGTCCTGTTCCCTGCGGTTTCCACAGCGGCACGATCACCGCGTCCGAATCAGTGTAACCCCTGGTCTTTGACGAGCGTGTAACAAAATCTTGACAGTCGTCAAGATTTCTCTTGACACTCGTCCAAAGTTGAATACTCTGTGACTCACACCACTTGGCAGCGTCGCTGTGAACGGTGGCATCGCGAGAGTCGTTTCAGTCATGGAGGCAGTCGAAAATGAGCGTGTTTGATCTCGAGGGACGAAAAGCACTGGTCACAGGTGGTGCCAAGGGGCTCGGAGCCGGAATGGCTGAGGCGTTGGCGAAGGCGGGGGCGTCAGTGATGATCGGCGACGTTCTCGAAGACGAGGGTCGTGCCACCGCAGAGGCTGTTGGTTCGGGCGGAGTCAAAACCGGCTTCGTAAAGCTGGACGTCACCGACGACGCCAACTGGGAAGAGGCAGTCGCCGCCACCGCGGAGACTCTCGGCGGCTTCGACATCCTCGTCAACAACGCAGGCATCGAGATTTCCTCGCTGGTGGTCGACCTCGATCCGAACGACATCCGCCGTATGTGTGAGGTCAACATCCTCGGAACAGCGCTCGGAACCAAACACGGACTGCGCAGCATGCGTCCGGGTGGCGTAGCCGGAACCGGCGGTTCCGTCATCAACATCTCTTCAGTGGCCGCAACCATTCCGTTTCCCGGGATCAGTGGATACTCCGCGACCAAGTCCGCGGTCGATCGCTTCACCAGAGTTGCCGCCGCCGAGTCGGGCAAGCTCGGCTACGGAGTCCGCGTCAACTGCATCTACCCGGGTCTTGTCGCCACGGAGATGGGTCTCGGACTCGCGGCGGACATGGAGAAGCTCGGTCTCTGGCCCAGCGCCGAAGCAGCAGTCGGAGACGTCATCGGCCTCACCCCGCTCGGCCGCCTCGGTGAAGTGAACGACATGGCTGACGCCGTTGTGTTCTTGTCCTCCGACGCCGCGCGATTCATCACCGGAATCGGCCTACCGGTCGACGGTGGCATGGGCATGTAACTCGCCCTTCATTCGTACGTACACCCTTCTCACGTCTTCGAAAGGTTCCACGAACATGTCCGAAAAGAAGCCCGTCATCGTTTACGGCGTCTCCGGGTACACCGGCCGTCTGGTGTGTGAATACCTGCGCGAGTTCAACATCCCGTTCATCGCAGCCGGCCGCGACGCCGCTCGCATCCAAGAGGTCCTCGACAAGATCCCTGGTTTGGACACCGTCGATCACGAGGTCGTCGAGGTCGAGCACACGGTCGAGGCTCTCACCGAATTGTTCACCGGTGCACAGGTTGTCAGCAACATGGTCGGGCCGTTCATCAAGCTCGGCGGCACCGTCGTCGAGGCTGCGTTGAATGCCGGTTGCCACTACATGGATACCACCGGTGAGCAGGACTGGGTACTCGACGTCCAGGAGAAGTTCAGCGACAAGTATCAGGAGAAGGGCCTGCTCCTCTCTCCCGGTATCGCGCAGATGTACACCACCGGTGAGATCGCGGCCAATATCGCACTGGAAACGCCGGGCCTCGATACGCTCGACATCCTCGTGCTGTGGAAGGGATTTCCCACCTACGCGTCCACTCAGACGATCTTCACCATCCTCAAGGCAAACTGGTACTACCTCGAGCAGAACAAGTACGTGCAGTGGGCGCCCGGCCAGACTTTCGACGTCGTCGTTCCGGGCCAGCACGAAACTGCGCTTGCATTGCCGTGGGGCGGAACATGCCACCCGGTGTGGTTCAAGAACGATCCGCGAGTTTCCAACGTCAAGGCTGCGGGCGGAGTGTTCGACCGCACCGTGATGGAAGGCGTTGTCGCGACGCAGAAGATCGTGGAGGAGCAGATCAAGACCCTGCCCGCCGACGAGCAGGAAGCCGCCTTGGCCGAGATCGCCGGATCGGTTCAGGCCGGTATGCCCCCTCGTGAAAATCCGCGCATCAACACCTCACTCGACTCCGTCTACGCGTCGGGCCCGCTGGGTCGCTCGCACGTCGTGATCCACGGAAACTGTAACTACAAGCAGACGGGCCTCCTGCACGCCTATGCAGCGCATTCTCTGCTCCAGCAGGCGCCGAAGCGGACCGGGCTTGCCTCGGCTTGCCAGGCGTTCGGCCATCGCGAACTGCTCGGCGCGCTACGTAGTTTCGGGCTGGCTCTGGAGCCGGAAGTAACCATCAACGCCTAACTCGTCGCCCTCGTCATCATGTTCACGGCTCCCGGCGTGTAGCGCGCCGGGAGCCCCGCCCTGGAGGCTCCCCATGCGTTTGACCGACTATCTCGACAAGGGAGCCTCTCTTGGTTCCACCGCACCGTGTTTGACGATGGGGGAGCGCACTCTCTCCTACGGCGAGGTGCAGCAGTTCAGCCGACGCTTCGCAGCTTCACTCGCGGCTTCGGGCATCGCGCCGGGCGAAAAGGTCGCGATTCTGTCCGGCAACGACCCGATCTCGTTCTCGTGCGTATTCGGAATAAGCCGGGCCGGCGGCGTCTGGTGCCCGATCAACCCTCGCAACGAAGCTGCGGAAAACCGAGACCTGTTGGATTTGTTCGATTGTCGCGCTCTGTTCTTCCAGAAGTCCTATGCGCCGCTAGTCGACCAGATCAAGGATGCGCTTCCCCAGTTGGTGACGCTCGTCTGCATCGACGGCGAATGGGACTCGGCACAGTCCCTCGAAAGCTGGCTCGGGGAAGAAGAACTCGACGCCGCGGCGCCCGACGACGTCACCATGCTGGTCGGCACCGGTGGTACAACTGGACGGCCAAAGGGAGTGATGTTGACCGGGCACAACATCGAGACGATGACCGCAATCACTTTGATGAGTTATCCGTTCGAGGGGCGCCCGGTGTATCTGGCGCTGGCACCGTTGACTCACGCCGCCGGTGTTCTGTGCTTCCCGATCATGGCCCTCGGCGGCGAAGTGGTGATCATGCCGAAGCCCGATCTCGGGTACTTCCTCGCGAACGTTCAGAAGCACAAGGTGACTCACACCTTCCTGCCGCCGACGCTCATCTACATGCTGCTCGAGCACGAGGCCCTGTCTGCCACGGATCTCAGCTCGCTGCAATGCTTCTGGTACGGAGCGGCGCCGATCTCCCCGACCAGACTCGCGGAGGCGATCGACAAGATCGGCCCGGTCATGGCTCAGCTGTTCGGGCAGAGTGAAGCCCCCATGATGATCTCGACGATGTCACCGAAGGAGCACTTCGGCTCGGACGGCACTGTCGCAACGTCACGACTTTCGTCGGCGGGTCGACCGTCGCCGCTGGTGACCGTCGGGATCATGGATGACAAAGGCGCGCTGCTCGGACGTGGCGAGCGTGGTGAGGTGGTGATTCGCAGTTCGTTGGTGATGGCGGGTTATTACAAGAACCCCGACGCAACCGCGGAAGCGTCAGCCCACGGCTGGCATCACACCGGCGATATCGGGTACCTGGACGACGACAATTTCCTGTTCATCGTCGACCGTGCGAAGGACATGATCATCACCGGCGGTTTCAACGTCTATTCGGTCGAGGTGGAGCAGGCGCTCATGGCGTATCCGGGGATTCAGGACTGCGGAGTGATCGGGTTGCCGGATGACAAGTGGGGCGAACGCGTTGTGGCAGTGGTGCAACCGCACCTCGGCGCCGACATCGACGGCGCCGAGGTGATGGCTTTCGTGAAGGCTCGCATCGGAAGTGTGAAGACTCCGAAGCAAGTCATCGTCTGGGACGATCTACCTCGCTCCAAGGTCGGCAAAGTTCTCAAGAACGAGATCAAGAGCGAGCTGACGGGCTGAGGTCACGACTCGCACACCACGTCTTCGGCCGGTAGTGAGCCGTCGAGCAGGTACGAGTTGACGGCGGCGTTCGCGCAAGTATTTGCGTAGCCCGGGAACACCGCATGAGTGCGGCCTGGAACTGTCACGAGCCGTGAGCCTTTCATCGCTTCGTGCATGCCGAGGCCTTCGTCGTACGTCGTGCGGGTGTCACCGGTTGCCTGGATCTGCAATGCCGGAACGTTGTTGTCGATGTCGATCCGCGTAGGGGCCTCACTGCGCCAGAACGCGCACGGCATGATCGTGTTGTGTGTGCCGGCAAAGATCGGCTGATCATCACGGTGTTCCTCCAACTTGTTGCGGTACCACTGGGGATCGCTCGGCATCGACACATCTCCGCAGACGATGGCGATTGTCCCGGCATAGTCAGGACCGGTTCCCAGTTCGGTCTGGAACCATGCCTGCATCAATCCCGTCAGCTGGGGATGGATGTTCTCGACGGTCTTGCCTGCGGCGAGATCGCGCAACTGAACCAATACCTGTGCGAATGCCTCGCTCTCCTTCTCGGTGTCGCCGGTTCCGTTGACGTACATCAGGAATGGAAGGACGTGATCGTCGACGGCATGGTCACCGATCTGTATCGGAGTGGTGGCCGCGTCCGAGATCAGCTTCTCGATGAGGGCGCGAACTTCGGCGGGCGTCGATCCGAGTGCATAGGTGGAGTTGTGTTCTGCTGCCCACTGCGAGAATCCGTCGATCGCTTTCTCGTTGGCCGGGCCCATGTCCTGGAACATCTCGTATCCGTATTTCTTCGGATCCGGTGCACTGTCGAGAACCACACGGTCGATCCTGTCCGGGAACATTTGAGCATAGGTTGCACCGAGGTATGTACCGTACGACCACCCGAAGTACGACGCCTTCTCCTGGTCGAGGGCGCCACGAATCACATCGAGGTCTCGGGCGATGTTTTGAGTATTGATGTGCGGCAGATAGTCCGGGTACTTGTCCCAGCATGTGTCAGCGGCCTCGCGTGCGAGCGCAACACTCTCGTTCCATCCCTCGTCCGTGGTGCCCGGCGACCGCATCCATGTCATCTGTTCGACGCCGCAGTCGATCGGTGTGCTCTTGCCGAGTCCTCGGGTATCCATGCCGATGACGTCGTATGCCGCTGCGACTTCCGGTGTCATGCCCGCATTCAGAATCTCGGGCAATCCCAGTCCTCGGCCACCCGGGCCACCAGGGTTGGTGAGCAGGATCCCGCGTCGCTGTGCGGGGTCGGTGGATGCGACCCGCGAGATCGCCACTTCGATCGTCTTGCCGTCAGGGGCGGAATAGTCCAAAGGTACTGTGACCATGGCGCATTCACTTGCGGTCGACGTTCCGGTATCTGTGGCGCATGGCCCCCACTCGAGATCCTGTTCGTAGAACGCGCTGAGATTCGATTGTGGATCTTCCTGCGGAGTAGCAGGATCCGAGCACGCCGCCAATGCAGGTACGGCGAGTGCGGCAGCGGCGATTGTGGTAGCCAGCCACCTTCGTGGTCGAGGCATGCGTGATCTGGGCATGGTGAATCCAGTCATTGTCGTGTCCTTGTGTTGAGCCCATTTTCGGGCAGTGTTGGTCACCCCACTTCGAATGTGGGGGCTAATCAGGGGTTTTCAGAGGCGGGATTGACGGGCGGCGAACTCCGCGGCCACAGCCTTCGCGAATCTTTCCTGGGTGACGGTTCGTCGATCCGCTTGGTGTTCGCGCAGTACCGCTACCAGCCGGGTGGGGGAAGCGTCCTCCGGTGCAGCCTGTTCGGGTAGCACGCTCTCGGTGAAGTCGCAGAACTGAATGGCAAGGGCCGCAATCGTGTCCGCGTCAGCCGGTGCGTCGGCGAGGGCATACATGCGAGTTATCAATTCGATGGCCTGCTCGCGGTTCGGCTCGGCCAATACCCGGCGATGGGCGGACAGGAGTGAATCGCAGACCTCGGGATCGCCCCCGGAGACCGTGAGTGCGAGGATCAGAAGTTCACGCTCGTTGTCGATCCACGCTGTCGGCGCACCGGCAACGACGTACTGTGCGAGCACTTCCGAAAACGCGTCGGGTAGTTCAGGATCGGCATTGCGGCGTAGCGACTCGATGTGCGCACGCTGAACAGCGATCTGTTCGGCCTTCGTCGCCAATTCCTTGTCGAGGGCATCGAGTGCGGACCGAGTGTCGTGAGCGTCGCCGTCGAGTAGTTCGGCGATCTTGGCAACAGGAATCCCCAGATCGCGCAGGCGGCGGATGCGACTCAGTCGTGCCAGGTCCACCGCCCGGTACATGCGGTAGCCGTTGGGTTGGCGTTGTGGTTCTTCGAGAAGGCCGTTCGAGTGGTAGTAGCGCACGGATCTGACGGTGGTGCCGGCCAATTTGGCCAGCTCGCCGATGGTCATCATCGCCCTGCCCTCCCGTGATCGAATCGGATTCCGTCTGTGAAAACCATTCTCCAACCTTGACGCGGCGTCAGGGTCAAGATTCGCGCCGGAGAACGTGACCGTTGACACTTTAAGGAGGCGGACTTAATCTGACCTTTGTCCTTTACGACATCGTCGATTTCGAGGAAGTGCCCTGATGGCTACCCTTTTTCCTGCGGCAACAATCTTTCCGATCCCCATCGACCCGCTTGCTGCGTACGGTCCACTCGTTGCTCGCCGGAATCCCGAGTCGGTAGTTCCGGCACCGTACGAACACTTTGCGGTCAAGGCGGTCGCGCCGACGATCGGAGCGGAAATCTCCGGTATTCGACTCGGCGGGGGTCTGTCTGATGCCGTGATTGCGGAACTCCGCCGAGCTCTCCTCGAATGGAAAGTCCTCTTCTTCCGCGATCAGGACCTCGACCGAGCGGAACATCGAGCTTTTGCCGAGCGTTGGGGCGATCTCGAACAGCATCCGTTCTTCAAGTACACGCAGCCCGGGCAGACGGACGTCGATGTCACGACACTGGCGAAGGATGCGATGGTCGGCGGAGTCGAGAACAACTGGCACAACGACGTTACGTGGCACGAGTTTCCTTCGTTCGCAGCAGTTCTTCGTGCGGTCGAGGTGCCGGAGGTGGGTGGTGACACTTTGTGGGCCGATACTGCAGCTGCCTACGATCTGCTTCCTGAAGACATCAAGAAGCGTATCGACCCACTTGTTGCAGAACATGATTGGATCAACTCGTTCGGTAGGTCGATGCCGGTGGATGCGGTCGAGATGTTGCGTCCGAAGTTCCCCGCTGTGCAGCATCCGGTGGTTCGGATCATTCCGGAAAGTGGCAGGCGGGTGTTGTTCGTCAACATGACCTTCACGCAACGGATCTTGGGCGTGTCAGAAGAGGAATCGAACGAACTTCTCACGATGCTGTATCGCCACGTCAATCGTCCGGAATTTCAGGTCCGTTTGAAGTGGGAGCCGAATACTGTTGCCTTCTGGGACAATCGGACCTGCCAGCACTACGCGGCCAGTGACTACTTCCCGGCTCGTCGTGTGATGGATCGAATCTCGATTGTCGGGGATCGACCGGTGGGCGTCGGGGGCTGATACGACGCTCAGCACCTCGAGTGTCTACTACGGAAAGTAGTAACGCACCTCACATAGTTTTTCGACGCCTTGTCGATATGATTTCGACAAGGCGTCGATAAAAGTCGGCGTGACTCGTATCGACGACTTTGGAGCTTCCCGAATGTTCCTCGCCCTGCGTGAACTGTGGTTTGCGCGAAATCGATTCCTCTTGATGGGTGCCGTGGTTGCCCTCATCTCGATCCTGATGGTGATTCTGTCCGGCCTCTCGTCCGGACTGGTAAATGACGGTGTCTCCGCTTTGCAGCGGACGCCGATTCAGGCGTTTGCCTTCGCGCCGGACACCAAAGCCGACTCGGCGTTTTCGCGCTCGGTCGTCACCGAGGAGCAGGCGCAGGCATGGCGTATGCAACCCGATGTCCAAGACGCCGAGCTCTTCGGCAACATGATCGTCAATGCAAAAACTCGCAGTGGCACGCCTGTCGATCTCACGCTCTTCGGCATCGAACCTGGCTCCTTCCTCGAGCCCGTCTCCGCCGACGGGAGGGGGCTGCATGCCGACACGGACATCATCGTCAGCTCTACCTTCCGTGACGACGGTGTTGCGATCGGTGACACCGTGATACTCGATCGACTCGGTACGGAGCTGACAGTTGTCGGATTCACCGAAGACAAGCGCACTTTCGGTCACGTCGATGTCGCCTACCTGCCCCTGCGTACTTGGCAGGAGGTTCACGCCGGTGCCAAGATCGGCGAAACCGCCAATGCCAGTGCCTATTCCGAAGCAAGTGTTGTTGCGATTCGGGGCATTGGTGGCGCGTTACCGGATCTCGTGTCGGGCGATGCGGCGGCGGGAACGTCCGCAAAGACGCTCGAGGAATCTTTCGACTCCTCACCAGGGTTCTCCGCGGAAATGATGACTATGTCGATGATCAAGGCGTTTCTGTACGCGATTTCGGCCCTGGTGGTCGGTGCATTCTTCAGTATCTGGACGGTTCAGCGCGGTCGTGAACTCGCAGTGTTGCGCGCGATGGGAGCCTCTACCGGCTTCCTGCTTCGTGACGGCATGGCGCAGGCACTGGTAGTGCTGCTTGGTTCCATCGGCCTCGGTGTGTTGCTGGGCTTGGGGCTCGGTTCGGGGCTCGAAGGCGGGGGGATGCCGTTCGCCCTCGAGTCCGGCCCAGTCGTCAACGGCGCAGTGCTCTTGGCGGTACTCGGGCTGGTCGGCGCAGCCGTTGCCATCGTCCGTGTTACCCGTGTCAACCCGCTCACCGCATTGGGAGAAAACCGATGACCACAGTCGAAAAGACCACAACCGGATTGGTATTGACCGCTGTCAGTCTTCGATTCGGTGACGGTGACTCCACCGTGCTCGCCCTCGACAACGTGAACCTCGAGGTCTCGTGCGGCGAACTTGTCGCGATCGTCGGACCGTCAGGCGCTGGAAAGTCGAGCTTGCTCGCTGTGGCCGGCGGACTCGGTCGGCCGTCGAGTGGAACGATTGTCATCGACGGCGTGGACGTGTCGGCGATGCCGGCCCGTGCTCTCGCCAAACTTCGACGAGACAAGGTCGGCTTCGTCTTTCAGTCCGGCAACCTGATTCCAGCGCTGACGGCGCGCGATCAGCTTCGGCTGATCCCCAAGCTCACGGGGCGGCCGGGTCGCGATCCCGAGGAGTTGCTCGACTCGGTCGGTATGAGTCACCGTGCAGATCGTCGACCCGGTCAACTCTCCGGCGGTGAACGCCAGCGCGTCGGTATCGCTCGGGCATTGATGAGCAATCCCTCGCTACTGCTCGTCGACGAGCCGACGGCTGCTCTCGACCGCAAACGCAGCCATGAGGTGGTCGAACTGCTCTCGCGCGAAACTCACGAGGCAGGCGTCGCTACGATCATGGTGACCCACGATCACGACGTGCTCGGGCACTGCGACCGCATCCTCGAAATGGTTGACGGTCGGTTGCGTCAGAGCGAGTAAGCCCGCGAGGGGACTGGAGGAGATTCGGTGCCGAGGATCGATGCGCCCACTGTGGTCGAGCATCGTGCTGCTCAGCGCCGCGCTCTCCTCGACGCTGCACACGCTCTTCTGTCCGAGGCCCCGGACCGGCCGCCGGGGCTCGGTGAGGTGGCAGCGAAGGCAGGGCTCGCCAGGTCGAGTGCCTACCACTACTTCCGGTCCCGGGAAGATCTCCTCGGTGCCGTCGTCGAAGACATGTTCCCGCGCTGGAACGACAAGATCGTCGAGGCGATGGCAGGCGCAGACGATCCGGTATGGGCGTACGTCGAGGCAAACCTCCAACTGGTTGCCGACGGGGAGCATGCGATAGTCGGAGCGCTGGCGACGCTGACCCCGCAAACGTTTCGAAATTCGCGGATCATGGAAATGCACGACAGTCTTGTGCTTCCGCTGGTCGAGGCCCTTCGCCTCCGTGGCGTGTCGGACCCGAAGCTCACCGCCAAGTTGATCAACTCGCTGGTGCATACGGGTACTGAACTGATCGAATCCGGTTGCAGCATGGACGAAGTCAGGTCCGCCGTGCGTGAGGTCCTCGCGTGACGGGCACCCTCAGGCCGTAATCAGATCCATCCGAAGGTACTCGGTGATGCGGAGCAGCCTCGGGGGTTGGGACACGTCTGAGGAAAGTGCTTGAAATGCTTCGTCTTTCGCGACGAGGCGTGGGGTGCCGAGGCTCACCTCCGTCTCGTCGACCGACAGTCGAGCGCTTCCCGCTTCCAGGACGTTCTGCACCCAGTCCGAGCCTGATCCGTACACCAGAATGAAGACGTAGCCACCCTCGACCGGATAGGCGTCGAGAGGTGTCCGGTAGGTCGTGCCGGATGTGCGTCCGACGTGAGTCAGTACCGGCCATTTACCGCTCGAAATTGCACGCGGGTTGAACACTCGTTTGTTGACATGTCCCCACCATCTCGGCATCGGCATTGTGATCTCCTCTCTCGATCGCCTTACGAGCGTAAGGCGGGCTTACGCCTGTAAGGGTGACTTACGTATGTAAGGTTGTCAACGTATTCGTTCCGCCGAGGGGAGTCTGTGTGTCACGGCAACCGCGACAGTCGCTGAACAGGACTCGCGTAATCGAGGGTGCGATCCGCGTTGCCGACGCGGGTGGTGTCGAGGCCGTCACGATGCGACGGGTGGCCCAGGAGCTGGGCATCGAGGCGATGTCGCTCTACCACCACGTGCCCAACAAAGATGCGATTCTCGACGGCGTCGTCGATGCGGTCTTCGAGGCGATCGACCTGCCCGACAGTGAGTGTGTGGATTGGCGAGACGCAATCCGTGGACGCGCCTTTTCTGCTCGCACAGTCCTGTCGCAGCACCGTTGGGCTCTCGGTCTGCTGGATTCGCGACGCAGCCCTGGCTCGGCGACCCTGCGTCATCTCGACGCTGTGCTCGGAGTCCTCCGGAAGGCCGGGTTCACGCTGCCGATGGCCGCCCACGGAGCCTCGCTGATCGACAGCTATATCGGCGGATATGTTCTCCAGGAGGCGAATCTACCGATGAGCGCACCCGGCGACGTCGAAGAAGTTGCGAGTGACATCCTCGAGCACCTTCCGGCTGAAGAGTTGCCCTTCCTTCACGAGATGATCGTCGATCACGGTCTGAGTCCGGCTTACGACCACACGAGTGAGTTCGCCTACGGTCTCGATCTCATCCTCGATGCGCTCGAGGCGCGTCGCGCATCGGCGGCACCGGTCCTCGAATAGCAACGATTCGTGCCCAGTTGCTCACTCGTACTGGGGTGACGCAAGGTGTGTGCACGCGGATGAGCTGCAGTGTCCCTATTGACAGGTGGCTGTATATACAGGACTATACATTCATCAAAAGTGACCCAAGGCACATTACGTAGATGATGTGATGCACGCCGACCGCGGTGGCCGAGTCCTTCGATCGATGGAGTTCTGATGACTGAACGTCTTCCTGGAGAAGACCGGACGGAAGACGACAATGTCCTGCTCGACGGGAAAGGGTTGTCGGTTCACCGGGTGAACGAAATCGCGCGAGAGCCGGCCGTGATTCGACCTGCCGACGCGGCTCTCGAGCTCACACGGCGGTCATGGGAGACCGCGGTTCGGGTTTCCTCCCGTCAAGCGGTGTACGGGCGCACTACCGGGGTGGGCGGGAATCGCGAAACATCCGTCTCCGACGGTGTGCAGCAGGATCTGAGGCTTCTGAGAAGTCACGCAACGGGATCGGGCCCCAGGCTCCCTGACCGGTTGGTGCGCGCCGCGATCGTCATCCGCACCAACCAGATCCTCAACGGCGGCTCAGGTATGCATCCCGACATCATCGACGGTCTGGTTGCTGCTGTTGCTTCACAGAACCTGCCGACAGTGCACGCACGCGGTGCGATCGGAACGGGTGACCTGAGTGCGTTCTCCGAAATCGCCATGGGGCTGATCGGCGAGAGCCCGCTTCGCGACGGACGCACCGGAATCGGTTGGACTCCGCACCACGGTGATGCACTTCCGTTCATTTCCACCAATGCGATGACGGTGGCGATCGCCGGCGACACCAGTATCGAAGTCGCGGGGTGGCTTCAGCACTGCTTGGTTGTCAGTGTTCTTTCCGTGCTTGCGTCGCGTAGTTCTGTCGAACCGTTTGCTGCACAAGTACAGTCGGCAAGAATGCACTTCGGTCAAGCGGAAGTCGCAGAGCGGGTTCGCGATCTGCTGGCACCACACGACATCACACCCGTGAGAGTTCAGGACTCGTTCGGGTTTCGCGCCCTACCGCAAATCTTGGGTGCCACCTGGCAAGCGGTGCATCGACTGCAGAACACGCTGAGTATCGAGATGAATTCGTCTTCGGAGAATCCGCTGGTGTCGGTCGAAGACGACATGGTGTTCCACAACGGAAATTTCCACGCAATGCCAATAGCCCTTGCAGTCGACGAGGCGAAGTTGGCGGTCGCCAGTGCTGCCCTGCTCTCGCAATGTCGGCTCGCCAACCTCTCCGACCCCGCAGTCACCGGCCTTCGTGCGTTCCTTGCAGACGGTCCCGACGGCAGCAGCGGAACCATGCTTCTCGAATACACGACTTCTGCTGCCATTGCCGAGATCCGCTCGTCGGCGGCACCGGGGTCGTTGGGCCACACGGTAATTTCGCGCGGCACCGAGGATCACGCAAGTTTCGCATCCCAAGCTGCAACTCAATTGGCGGACATTCTTGCCCAATCTCGATTGGTGCTGGCGTGTGAACTGATCTCGGCAGTTCGCGCACTCTCGCAACAACAGCGTGAGCTGGATCCGGCGACCGAGCTCGGCGCGTACCTCGCGCGTGCGCGTTTGGTGCTGGACACGAGGACCGAAGACCGGCCACTCAGTGCAGATCTGAGTGCCGCCGTGAACTTTCTTTCTCAACCGCTCGACCAGTAAGCAGGTGGACCGAATCACAAGTAGGTGTGTGCTCGAACGGAACTCGACCATTTCTCCTGGGTGCGTCCGGACTCAGGTCGACACGAAAGTAGTTCGTAGATGATCAAATTCGACAAGGTCACCAAGGCGTATCCAGACGGAACCATTGCCGTCGATGCTCTCGATCTGGAGTGCCCGACGGGAAAGATCACCGCGTTGGTGGGTCCTTCCGGCTGCGGCAAGACGACCTCACTCCGCATGATCAACAGGCTGATCGAACCGACGTCAGGCACGATTTCGCTCGACGGCGAGTCCACGGCGGGAATGGATCCGGCCCTTCTGCGTCGACGCATCGGGTACGTGATCCAGCACGCGGGTCTCTTTCCCCATCGCACCATCGTCGACAACATAGCGACCATGCCTCGATTGCTCGGTGCGAGTAAAAAGGAATCTCGCACTCGCGCTATGGAATTGCTCGAAACGGTTGGTCTGACGACCAACTTCGCCGACCGCTATCCGTGGCAGCTCTCCGGAGGGCAGCAGCAACGAGTCGGTGTTGCGCGAGCATTGGCTGCGGATCCGTCATTCATGCTGATGGACGAACCGTTCAGCGCCGTTGATCCGGTTGTTCGCGGCCAGCTGCAAGACGAGTTTCTCCGTCTGCAGAAGGAAATCGGAAAAACGATCATCATCGTCACCCACGACATCGACGAAGCGCTGAAACTCGGGGATCAAGTGGTGGTTCTGCGTACCGGCGGCATTCTTGCGCAGGCGGCGACGCCCCTCGAATTGCTGACTCAACCTGCCGACGAATTTGTTGCCGACTTCGTCGGACGTGACCGTGGGTACCGATCGTTGGGGTTCACGACATTGGACGGCGACCTACCGACGGTGTCAGAACCCGTTGCGCATCTGGGCGATTCCGCTGCGGCGGCCCGCGCACTCACCGGCGATACGTGGCTGTTGGTAGTGGATCCCGCGAACAAGCCGCTCGGATGGGTGAGGCCGGACGCGCTCACGGATTGTATCCGCCCGGATGACTTGAATCTCAGTGGAACACTTGCTGATTCCACCGGGACGATGCGCGCTCTGCTGGATGCGGCGCTGTCAGCGCCGAGCAAGCGGGGCGTTGTCGTGGACGACGCCGGACGCCTGGTGGGAACCGTCACTGCGCATGCTGCAGTGGAAGCCATCGAGGCTGCCGATCTGGCTGACGCGGGGAGGGCGCTTCGATGAACTTCGAATGGCTCGGACGTCAGTCCGACCGGATGATGGACTTGGTGGGATGGCATGTTCTGCTGTCGTTGATTCCCTTGGTGATCGGCTTGGTGGTCGCGTTGCCGATCGGCTGGGTCGCCTATCGCAGTCGTCGGTTGCATCCCTACGTGGTGGGGACGGCCGGATTGCTCTACACGATCCCTTCGCTCGCGCTCTTCGTGCTCCTGCCTCCAATTCTGGGTACCAAGATTCTGGATCCGATGAACATCATCGTGGCGCTCACCGTGTACACCGTTGCTCTGCTCGTGCGGGTAGTGGCCGACGCGCTCGATTCGGTTCCGCCGGAGACGGTTCTGGCAGCGACGGCGATGGGTTACCGGCCGTATCAGACGCTGTTGAAAGTACAGTTGCCAGTAGGAGTTCCGGTGATCTGTGCAGGTTTGCGCGTCGCAGTCGTCTCGAACGTCAGTCTTGTCTCACTCGGCGCACTCCTGGGTATTCCGCAGATAGGTTCCTTGTTCACCCAGGGATTTCAGTTGCGTTTCTACACGCCCATCATCGCGGGTATCGCTCTGTGTCTGGTGCTGGCGTTGATCCTTGATCTCCTCATCATGTTGGCGAATCGGCTGTTGACGCCGTGGACCCCGAAAGTGACTACATCATGATCAGCTTCCTTCTCGACGGATCCCACTGGACCGGGCCGGACGGCATCCCCACCCTTCTCGTTCAGCATTTGATGTACACATTCGCCGCGCTGGCGGTGGCTGCGGTTATCGCGATCCCGCTCGGTCTCTACATCGGACATACGGGCCGTGGCTCCGTTGTTGTTGCTGGACTGGCCAACTCGCTACGAGCGCTGCCGACCATCGGTCTGCTGATCCTACTGGTTCTCATCATCGCGCCGTCATTCCCGAACAAACTCGCGTATCTGATCCCCAGCCTCATCGTCCTGGTGCTTCTCGCGATCCCTCCCATTCTCACCAACACGTACGCCGGAGTTCGAGCGGTCGATCAGGCTGCAGTCGACGCCGCGCGGGGGATGGGATTTCGGTCGATGCGGATCTTGACCGAGGTCGAGATTCCATGTGCCCTACCACTCATGTTGTCCGGCATCAGAAGTGCCGTGCTTCAGATCGTCTCCACTGCGACTGTCGCCGCTTACATTTCTTTGGGCGGACTCGGCCGGTTGTTGATCGACGGAAAAGCTCAGAGCGATTACGGCCAGATGGCGGCCGGAGCCGTACTGGTATCGCTGATTGCCCTGGTTTTCGATCTCGGAATCGGAGCACTGACTGCGCGGGTCGTTTCGCCTGGCCTGACCAGGCGCGATCGGAAGAAGAAGACCGAGAAGACCGCCGCCCCCTCACAGCGCACCGCTGTGCCTGAGCCCGCACCGATCTGAGGACGTTCGACATGAAGAAGGTATTGATCGCCGCGTTGGTCGGCGTAACAGCGGTTGCGTTGTCCAGCTGCGGAATCGGCAAGGACCCCTTGGCTACGGACGGCGGCGGTAGTGCTGAGGGCGCCATCGTGATCGGTTCCGCCGATTTTCCCGAGAGCCAACTGATTGCGACCATTTACGCCGAAGCGCTTCGTGCCAACGGTATCGACGTTACCGAGAAGTTGAACATCGGTAGCCGAGAACTCTATGTACCGGCACTGCGCGACGGTTCCATCGATCTGATCCCCGAGTATTCCGGCGCCTTGTTGCAATATCTGGACAGCAAGACAACGGCGACGGCTTCAGATGAAGTATCCGCTGAAATCGATGCGAAATTGCCCAAGGGTCTGGTGGCTCTCGAGCCCTCGCCCGCAGAGGACAAGGATGTACTTGCCGTCAAACAGGAGACGGCGGAAAAGTATTCGCTGGAGACCGTCGAGGATCTGGTGCAGCATGCCGACGAGTTGACTCTCGGCGGACCGCCGGAATGGAAGACGCGCGAAAACGGCGTCGCCGGCTTGAAGACCAAATACGGCCTGACATTCCGGGAGTTCCTGGCACTCGATGCAGGTGGACCCCTCACGCTCAATGCGCTTCTGAGCGGGCAGATACAGGTTGCCGATGTCTTCAGTACCGATCCTGCGATGCGCTCGGAGAACTTGGTTGCACTCGAGGATACGAAGCACCTCTTCCTCGCGGAGAACATCACACCGATCATCAACGAGTTGAAGGCTCGCGATGACGTCCGATCCGTGCTCGCGGGGGTTTCGGCGGCGCTGACCACCGAAGATCTCATCGAGATGAACCAGCGCGTTGCCGATCTCGACGACATGAGTGACATCGCTCAGGACTGGTTGCAGGAGAACTCCCTGGTGCCATGATCGAAGGCCGGGGTGGCGTCCTTGTCGTCGGCCGAACAGACGATATCGATTCGACCCCGCTCGGGGTAGCGTCGCGAAGTCAGGCATGCCTCGACCTCGCGGCGAGCCGTTCCGACCAAGGATGCCGACATGCCGAGAAGCCGACCGCGCACACCCATTGGACGAGTTCGGAACGGCGCAGCCACTACAACCACGGTTGTAGTGGCCGGCGTGTGTCTGGCATCAGGCTGGAACGCCCATGCAGTTTCCGAGTTGCGCTGTAGTTCCGTTCACGACGCCTGGTGGCACCGGACGGGCAATTCTCACCAGCGAGGGCGTCACCGTCATCGAATCACCGCCGGGAACGCTGACTGACCGCGGCGTCGGTGACGGCTCACCGTGGCTCAAATCGAATCGGCCTACGGCAACGATCATTCGACACGGACGATTCAGACTGAGTCAGGCCAATCGATCTTCGTCACCACCGGTGATCCGGGGCAAGTCGGTAATGGCGACCCCGGAGGGTTGATCGGCTTTTCGATTCACGACGGTACGGTCGGGCCTCCTGTGATCGGTGGTGTCCCCGGCTTCGAGTACTGCTCGGGCAATTCGTCGACTTCGACTTCACGATTGCCGACGGCATCCACATCCGAGGGGTGCGGAACGATCACGTACCCCGAGACAGGCGTTGTCGCCGCCATCGGCAATCTGCAAGGCGGCATCACTTGTGAGGTGGCAAAGGACATAGTTTGGAGTGCTCGGACAGAACTCGTGGAATCAGTTTTCAGGCAGTCCCGTAGATCTGCTGGAGGCGCGCCGAGGCTAGCGCTGAACCGGCACGTGCTTCGTGACTATCCGGTGGATCAGACGAGCAGCCGTTCGGGCAGTGCGATTGTCGACGTCGAGGCTCGGGTTCAGTTCGGCGAGATCGAGAACCGCGAGTTTTCCGCTGGACGTGACTCGGTCACATACGTATTGGATGGTTTCGAGGCTGACTCCGTAGGCCGCAGGTGCGCTGACGCCCGGCGCCACAGCTGCAGGCAGGACGTCGAGGTCGATGGTCAGGTAGACCAGATCGACGTCGTCGAGGAAGTCTGCGAGGAACTGATCCACGACGCCTCGGCCGATCGCTCCGCATTCTTCGTCGAGCAGATAGCGAACACCGAGGCGGTGAGCCGTGTCGAACAGTGCCGTGGTGTTGCTCGGTTGGCTGATTCCGATCACGCTGTACTGATGCGAGGTGCCTGCCGCGGCTTCGTCCTCGGCGATCTGACGAAAGGGTGTGCCGGAGCTGGGTATCGGATCGCCCCGCAGGTCGAAGTGCGCATCCAAGTTGAGGATTCCGAGTTTGGCTTCGGCGGTTCGCAACTCGGAGCCCGCGACGCCGAGGTATGTACCGTAGGCGATTTCGTGTCCTCCCCCGAGAACCACGGGGAAGTGTCCCGAATCAAGCGCAGCGCTGACGGCGTTCCCGAGTGCGGCCTGACCGGCCTCGAGTTCTTCACCCGACACGGCAACGGTTCCCGCGTCCTGAATCTGCAGTGGTTCGGCCAGCGCCATGGAAGCCAACCCGGCTCGCAAAGCGTCGGGGCCATCCGCGGCACCGCGGCGGCCCTTGTTGCGGCGGACTCCTTCGTCGCTGGAGAATCCGATCAGAACACAGTCGCCGGGAGCTGTTTCGGCTGAATACGGTTGCACGGCATGATGCCACCGCAGATGCTCGGCAGTGGTGCCGTCGGAGCGCCCGGTCCACGGCTTGGGTTCGATGTCGACTGCGATCTGATGTGCCACGACGGCCTCCCGGTGAGTGTATTTCAGTAGCTTGTGGCGAGTGCGCCGTTTTTCCAGACCTCGCGCACCAGAGGGACGCCCGGGCGGTAGGCGAGGTGGAGGTACGACGGTGCATCGAGCGCGATGGCGTCGGCACGTGTTCCGAGAGAAAGGGTTCCGACGTCGGTGCGCTGCAGCGCCCGGGCGCCTCCTGCAGTGGCTGCCCAGACTGCCTCGGCGGGTGTCATGTGCATGTCTCGCACCGCAATTGCTATGCAGAACGGGAGGCTGGTGGTGTAGCAGGTGCCGGGATTGCAGTCGGCGCCGAGAGCTACGGTGACGCCGGCGTCCAGCAGTGCGCGGGCGTCGGGGTACTTGTTGCGGGTGGAGAAGTCGGCACCTGGCAACAGTGTTGCGACGGTGGAACTCTGAGCCAGGGCGTCGATGTCCTCGGCGGTGACGTAGGTGACGTGATCGACGGATGCGGCTCCCATCTCGACGGCGAGTTGAACTCCTGGCCCTTCGCCGAGTTGATTGCCGTGGACGCGGGGGATCAGTCCAGCGGCGACGCCTGCGCTCAGGACTGCATGTGCCTGTTCGCGGTTGAACGCCCCTCGTTCGCAGAAGACGTCGATCCACTTCGCGTGTGGCGCACAGGCAGGGATCATCTCGTCGCACGCCATGGCGACGTAGTCATCGACGCGGCCGGCATATTCGGGTGGTGGAACGTGGGCGGCCAGCAGTGTGACCTCGTCGGTGAACTGTCCGGCGATCAGTGCGCTGCGTAGTTCGCTCTCGGTGTTCTGCCCGTATCCGGTCTTGCATTCGACGGTTGTGCTGCCCGAGCGCAGGGATTCGTCGAGTAGGCGTCGAACATTGGCCTGCAATTGTTCGTCGGTGGCCGAGCGCGTCGCTTCGATGGTGTTGCGAATACCGCCCGCCGCGTACTTCTCGCCCGCCATGCGAGCTGCGAATTCCTCGGCCCGCTCGCCACCGAACACCAGGTGCGAGTGACTCTCCACGAATCCGGGGAGCAGGGCCCGACCGCCGATATCCTGACCGATATCGGCAGCCGGGGCGTCGGCGGAATCACCGACCCAAGCAACAACGCCGTCCTCGAAAACGATTGCCGCGTCGTGTCGTACGCCGAGCTTGCCCTCACCCAGAGTCGGGTCATTGGTGACGAGGGTTCCGATGTTGGTCAGAACGGTGGTTCGAGAACCATTCGTGGTCAATGTAATTCCTAACTCAGGGTGAGGTGGTGGGGCTGTTTCAGTTCTCGGTCATCGGGATGCGGACGCCGCGGGTGGCTGCCGTGTCGATGGCGTGGTCGTATCCTGCATCCGCATGCCGGATGACACCCATCCCGGGATCGTTGGTGAGAACTGCTTCGAGCTTCTTGGCTGCGAGTTCGGTGCCGTCGGCGATGCACACCTGTCCCGCGTGGATGGAGCGCCCCATCCCGACGCCGCCGCCTTGGTGGAGTGAAACCCACGAAGCGCCGGACGCGGTGTTGACCAGGGCGTTGAGCAGCGGCCAGTCGGCGATCGCGTCGGACCCGTCGATCATCGATTCGGTTTCGCGGTACGGCGAGGCGACCGATCCGGAGTCGAGGTGATCGCGGCCGATGGCGATCGGTGCGGAGAGCTCGCCCGAGGCCACCATCTCGTTGAACTTGAGGCCGGCGAGGTGGCGCTCACCGTATCCGAGCCAGCAGATGCGAGCCGGAAGGCCTTCGAAGGCAACCTTTTCGCCGGCCATGGTGATCCAGCGGCGCAGGTGCTCGTTCTCGGGGAAGAGTTCGAGGATGGCCTTGTCGGTGGCCTCGATGTCCTTGGGATCACCCGAGAGCGCTGCCCAGCGGAAGGGGCCGAGGCCTTCTTCGAAGAGCGGACGGATGTAGGCGGGAACGAATCCGGGGAAGTCGAATGCACGGTCGTAGCCGGCCTTGCGGGCCTCGTCGCGGATGGAGTTGCCGTAGTCGAATACCTCGGCGCCGGCGTCCATGAATCCGACCATGGCCTTGACGTGTGCGGCCATCGCGTTGCGGGAATCTTCGGTGAACTTCTGCGGATCCTTCTCCGACATGGTCTTCATGTCGCCGAAGTCGATGCCGATCGGCAGGTAGGCGAGGGGATCGTGCGCCGAGGTCTGGTCGGTCACGATGTCGATGGGGGCCTTCATCTCCAGCAGCGCCGGGAAGATCTCTGCCGCATTGCCTTCGAGGCCGATGGAGAGCGGCTTCTTGGCATCGCGTGCCGCGGTCGCCAGTTCGAGCGCGTGCTCGATGCTGTCTGCCTTGGTGTCGAGGTACTTGTGGGCAATACGACGGTCGATGCGGGTGATGTCGCAGTCGACGCAGATCGCGACGCCGTCGTTCATAGTGACGGCGAGAGGCTGAGCGCCGCCCATGCCGCCGAGACCCGCAGTGAGGGTGATCGTTCCGGCGAGTGAGCCGTTGTAGCGCTTCTTCGCGATGGCGCCGAAGGTCTCGTACGTACCCTGCAGGATTCCCTGGGTGCCGATGTAAATCCAGGAGCCTGCGGTCATCTGGCCGTACATGGTCAGGCCGAGGTCTTCGAGACGGCGGAACTCTTCCCAGTTCGCCCAGTCACCGACCAGGTTGGAGTTGGCGATCAGCACTCGCGGTGCCCACTCGTTGGTGCGGAAGACACCGACCGGCTTGCCGGACTGCACCAGCATGGTCTCGTCGTTCTTCAGGGTCTTCAGCGTGGCGACCATGGCGTCGAAGGCAGCCCAACTACGCGCTGCGCGACCGGTTCCGCCGTAGACGACGAGGCTGTCCGGGTGCTCGGCAACATCGGGGTCGAGGTTGTTCATGAGCATGCGCAGGGCACCCTCCTGCTGCCAACCGAGCGTCGTGAGCTCGGGGCCGCGGGGAGCGCGGACGGGGCGCGGCTCGTGGCCGGGGGTGCTGATTTCCATTGTGTTCTCCTAGCTTGCTGAAGTTCGAAAGACGTTGGGGGATCAGACGCGAGAGTCGGTCATCGCGGTGTGATCGGGGTAGATCATCGACGAGGGTGGATTGCTGGTGCGCTTGGCGAGTGGGTAATAGATCAGCCCGGTGAACACGATGCCGACCAGCCACGAGATGTCGGCGCCGCCGAGCATGTCCGTGACGGGGCCGGTGTACATCTTCTGGGCGAGGAACGGGATCTGGGCGAGAACGCCGGCGGCGTAGCAAGCCAATGCGGTGAAGTTCCATGCTCCGTATCGACCGTTGACGTCGTACAGCGCCGGAATGTCGATGCGTTCCTTGGAGATCAGGTAGTAGTCGATCAGATTGATCGCACTCCACGGCGTGAACACCATCAGCAACACCAGGACGAAGTTCTTGAAGTTGTCCAGGAAGTCGGCGCTGGCGGCGATGGCGATCAAGACCGAGACCGCAGTGAAACCGAGGATGTAGAGGGTGCGCGCGGTGCTCGAGATTCGCGACTGTCCGTTGAAGGCGGTGACGGTGGTCAGGATCGACATGAATCCGCCGTAGGCGTTGAGCACGTTCACCGTCAGCTTGCCGACCAGGATGACGAAGTAGATCAGGAAGGCGATGGCAGCGGGTCCGGCCAGATCTCCCATGAAGCCGACCTGGTTACCCAGGAACGCGTCGCCGGCGCAGGCCGCGACGAGAGCGCCGAAGGTCATGGACCACTGCGATCCGATGACACTACCGAGGAACGTCGACCAGAACGTGGTGCTCTCGGAAGTGCTGCGCGGCAGGTAACGCGAGTAGTCGGCGACGTACGGGCCGAAGGTGAGCTGCCAACCGGCACCCAGCGAGATCGCGAGCAGGAAGGTGACTATGTCGAAGCCCTTGATGCCGACGTACGAGGCGACGTCGTACTCGAGGAACAGTCGAACGGCCAGGTAGGAGAATCCGACGATGCCCACGACGGTGGCGATCCTGCCGACGATGTGGATCAGCTTGTAGCCGGTGACCGCGACGAATGCGGTGAGGAGACCGAAGACGACGATGCCGACGGTGGGGCTGTCGATGTGCAGGATCTTGTTGACGGCCTGTCCGGCCAACACGGTGCCGGTGGCAGCGAAGCCGAGGTACATCAGGATGACGAGAACAAGCGGTACGACTGCTCCCTTGACGCCGAACTGGGCGCGACTCGAGATCATCTGGGGGAGACCCATACGCGGGCCCTGTGCGGAGTGAAGCGCCATGACAGCGCCACCGAAGATGTTGCCGATCAGAAGTCCGACGATCGCCCAGATGGCGTCCGCGCCGAATACGACGGCGAGAGCGCCGTCGACGATTGCAGTGATCTGCATGTTGGCGCCGAACCAGAGAGTGAACTGGCTGCGCGGGGTGCCGTGTCGTTCTGCATCCGGGACGACGTCGATAGTGCGTCGTTCCGGAGTGAGGATGACCTCGGCCGGTCCATCGTGAGTCATAGGCCTGTCTTTCTGCTGCGAGCCCGTCGAGCGACGGAATCGACGTCGGGGTATTGCCCACCTTCTTCGTGCTTGGTGCTTTGCGCCTTGTGCTTTGTGCGCTGGGTCACTGTCACTGCGGATAAATGTATATGCCTGTATATACAGGCGTCAATACCCGGGACCCGTTTTCGCGTAAATGCTGTGTAACACCGCGCGAGAAATCAGAAACCCTTACCCGGGTTGAGGATTCCGAGCGGGTCGAAGGCAGCCTTGATCGATCGGTGCAGTTGCATGCTGTCCTCACCGAGCTCGAGAGAGAGCCAGCGACGCTTGAGAACGCCGACGCCGTGCTCTCCGGTCAGAGTTCCGCCGAGTTCGAGAGCACGCCGGAAGACCTCGTCCGCGGCGGTCCACACGGCTTCGGGGACCGAGCCGTCGGCAGCGCGGTCGAAGACGAAGGTCGGATGGACGTTGCCGTCACCAGCATGCGCGACAGTCATGATCTTGACCATGTACTCGGCGGCCGCTCGGTCGATACTCTCGAGCATGTCGGGCAGTTTCGACCGCGGGACCCCGACGTCTTCCACGAGACATTGCCCGAGTCGTTCGGAAGCCGGATAGGCGAGTCGACGAATCTCGAGTAGCTGTGCGGCTTCTGCCGCGTCCTGCGAGACGGCGACAAAATCGGCGCCCGCCCTCTCGAAGTGTTTCTGCATAGCCGCGGCTGCTGCGTCGGCATCGACCCCGTCGGCCTGTGCGATCAGCATCGCGGCGGTGTTGTCTTCCAACCCGATTCGTTTCCAGTCGTCGACGGCGCGCAGCGTTGCTCGATCGATCAGCTCCAGCAGGCTCGGCCCGATTCCGTCGCGAACGACCGCGGCAACCGCGTCCGCTGCGGAGCGGAGAGAATCGAAACTGCCGACGACGGTGACCGGTGCTCTCTTGGGCTTGGGCTGCAACTTCAGCGTGGCACTCGTGACGACTCCGAGTGTTCCTTCCGAACCGACGAGAAGACTGGTCAAGTCGTATCCCGCAACACCTTTGACGGTCCTTCGGCCTGTCCGCACGATCCGACCGTCGGCGAGCACAACCTCGAGACCCAGGACTGAATCGCGGGTGACGCCGTACTTCACGCAACGCAGTCCACCGGCGTTAGTGGCGATGTTTCCGCCGATCGTGGAGATCTCGAAACTGCTCGGATCAGGGGCGTACATCAGCCCGTACTCGTCTGCTGCTCGACTGATGTCGGCGTTGATCACCCCGGCTTCCACGACAGCGAGTTGATCGTCCGGATTGACCTCGAGAATCGAGCGCATGCGAGTGGTCGAGATGACCAGGCAGCCCTCGACGGCTGCCCCGCCGCCCGCCAAACCGGTTCCCGCACCGCGGGTTACCACCGGGACACGGTGAGCAGTAGCCCATTTCAGCGCCTCGGAAATGTCGGCCGCAGTTTCGGCGAGCATGACGGCCGCCGGATGGCCGGGTTCGGCGAGATGGGCCTCGTCACGGCGGTACGAGTCCATTACCGCAGGGTCGGTGATCAGGCGACTCGAACCGATCGACCGAGCAAGTTCGTGGACGGACATTCTTTTCTCCAGTCGGTCAAAGGTTGTGTGCGAGTGCATCCACAGCGGCGATCACGGCGTCTTCTGCTGCCCGCTCACCTACGGTCACCCGCACACCCTCGCCGGGGAACATCCGGACCGAGACACCCTGCGCGACGCAGGCCGCTTCGAGTGCAGAAGCTCTCTTGCCGAGAGGAATCCACACGAAGTTGGCACCGCTCGGGACCGTCTCGACGCCGCGCAGAGCCAATTGCTCACGTAGGTGAGAGCGACCCGCGGTCACCGTTTCGACTATCGAATCGGTGTGTGCCGGATCGGTCAGGGCCGCGCAGGCTGCGGCCTCGGCAACGGCGCTGAGCCCGAAGGGCGGTGCAGCGCTGCGAAGATCCGCTGCGATCGCCGAGTTGGTGACGGCATAGCCGGCACGAAGTCCGGCCAATCCGTAAGCCTTGGAGAAGGTTCGGAAGACGACGATGTTGGGAAAGGCTCGAAGCAGGTCGACGCCGTCGACGTCGCTGGTCGCGAACTCCCGGTAGGCCTCGTCCAGGAGGATGAGGACGTCGCTCGGGATTGCACGGGCGAACGCGACGAACTCGGCGGTCGAGAACTCGCTACCGGTCGGATTGTTGGGGTTGCAGACGAGTACCGCGCGGGTTTGCGGGGTCACCGCCGCCGCCATTGCACTCAGATCGTGCCGATGTTCGGAATCGAGTGCGACGGGGACACCGCTCGCCCCGGCGATTCCGATCAGTATCGGGTACGCCTCGTAGCTGCGCCACGGGTAGACGACCTCGGTGCCCGGACCCGTGTACGCAGTCAATACCTGCTGGAGCAGTGCCAACGAACCGGCGCCGACCAATACCTGGTCGTCGCCGACGCCCAGGCGGCCGCTCAACCGAGCGATCAGCGTGTCGCCGAACAGCGACGGATACAAGTGCGAGTGTGAGGCCGCGAGATTGACGGCCTCGAGAATGGCCGCCGAGGGTGCAACCGTCGACTCGTTGCTCGACGCCCGCCACCGAACCTGCTCGAGGCCGGCGGCTTTGGAGTATCGAGGGAGTGCTTCGATTTCGGGTCGGGGGCGAGGCCTCAGCGCACCGGGCGCGCTCATGCCAGGGCGCCGATCGCGTTCTCCGCGGCCGCAACAAGTGCACCCGATGCCGCCAAGTCCACCGCGGCCTCGATCTCGGGGGACAGGAAGCGATCGGTACCCGGCCCCTGCACCTTCTCGCGCAGGGTCCGAAGGACGGCTCCGGTGGCGGGGGAGGGCTCGAGTGGGGAGCGCAAATCGATTCCTCGTGCTGCAGTCAGTATCTCGATCGCGAGAACTCGGGTGAGACCGTCGATGGACCGGCGGAGCTTGCGTGCACCCGACCATCCCATGGAGACGTGATCTTCCTGCATGGCCGAGGAGGGAATCGAATCGACACTGGCCGGGCTCGCGAGTCGCTTGAGTTCGGACACGATGGCAGCTTGTGTGTACTGCGCGATCATCAGTCCGCTGTCGACACCGGGGTCGTCGGCGAGGAAGGGGGTCAGACCGTGATTGCGTGCTACGTCGAGGAAGCGATCGGTGCGGCGTTCGCTGATACCCGCGACATCCGCGGTCACGATGGCGAGGAAGTCCAAGACGTAAGCCACGGGAGCTCCGTGGAAGTTACCGTTGGATCGAACCCGTCCGTCGAGAGTGACGACGGGATTGTCGACAGCACTGGCCAATTCGCGCCCGGCGACGAGGCGGGCGTGATCGACGGTGTCGCGTGCGCCGCCGGCGACCTGCGGTGCGCACCGCAGTGAGTACGCGTCCTGAACTCTGGTGCAGTCAGGGCCCGCGTGGCTGGCGACGATCGGGGAGTCGGCAAGCAAGCGCACCATGTTCGAGGCGGCCGCGCCCTGTCCGGGGTGGGGGCGAAGCGCCTGAAGATCGGCGGCGAACACTTGATCTGTGCCGAGCAAGCCCTCGACGCTCATAGCGGCAGCGATGTCGGCCAACTTGAGCAGATGATCGAGATCGGTGATCGCAAGGGCCAGTTGGCCGAGCATCCCGTCGGTACCGTTGATCAGTGCGAGGCCTTCCTTCTCGGCCAGAACCACCGGTTCGAGGCCATGGGCAGCCAATGCCGTTGCCGCATCGGTGAGTTCACCGTCGGCGGTGCGGACGGAACCTTCACCGATGATTGCCATCGCCACATGCGCCAGTGGTGCCAGATCTCCCGAGCATCCGAGGCTGCCGTATTCGTGCACCACCGGGGTGATGCCTGCGGTGAGTAGGTCGGCGTACGCCTGTGCGACTACAGGGCGCACTCCGGTCCGCCCGGTGGCGAGCGTCGACAGACGCAGAAGCATCAAGGCCCGGATCACTTCGCGTTCGACTTCCGGTCCCGAACCTGCCGCATGTGAGCGGATCAGGCTGCGCTGCAACTGTGTCCGCAGATGCGCCGGAATGTGCCGGGTGGCAAGTGCGCCGAATCCGGTGGAAACTCCGTAGACCGGTGTGGGGTCTGCGGCCAGCGCTTCGATGCGTGCACGACTTTCGGCGATCGCGGCCAGTGATTCCGCGGTCAATGCAACGCCGTATCCGTTGCGCGCGACGTCGACGACGTCGGCGATGGTGACAGCGCCGATTCCGACCTCGATGGTTCGGGTGGCTGTCTGGGTGGCAGGGGTGGCGTTCATGGGACTCCAATGATGATGCGTGGCTATCTAACAAAGTCTTGTATACGAGACTCTAGTCTTGAATATGAGACGAAAACAAGGCCCGCAAAGTACGGAACGGAGGAATTGGCTACATGTCTGCGGTCGGGGTCTCCACCATTCGATCTCCGAGATCGGCGGAGAACTCGGCGCTGACGGCGCGCACTCGGTCGGCGATCAGGGCACTCTCCTCGGCCGATTTGGAGCCGGAGAGGAAGGTGACGCCGAGAGCTGCGACCGGACGACCGTCCCGTGTGATCACGGGGCTGGCGATGCAGTTGATCCCGGATGTCGTCGCATTCTCTTCGACCGCATATCCGCTCTCACGTGCTGCGGCGAGCAGTTCTCGCAGTTCGGCGAGCGTCGACGGACCCGTTCCGGTCCGCGTCGGCCAGGTGTACCCCTCGTAGAGCGCGCTGATCTGTTCCGCATCCAGACGGCTCAGAATCGCCCGCCCGACTGCGGTGAGATGCGCCGGAAGGCGGGTCCCGATCTCGGTCACCAACCGAACGCCGGGCTTCAGAGGTTCACGTTTGTCGAGGTAGATGACGTCAGAACCCTGAAGTACCGCCAGATGGGAGGTCTCGTCGGTCGACTGAGTGAGTGCCAGCATGAATCGTTGGCCCTCACGGTGAAGTGGGCCGGACCGCATGTACGACGCACCGACTTCGAACGCCGAGACACCCAGGGTCCAGGCGCGTTGATCAGCCCAGTACGAGACGAACCGTCGATCCCGCATGACATTGAGGAGGTGATGCGTCGTACTCTTCGGCAGCTCGAGGGCGCTGGAGATTTCTGCCGTCGCCAGCGGCACACCCCGGCGGGCCAGGAGATCGAGCACGTCGAGCACGCGCTCAGCAGATTTCACGCGGCTCGTCGTCATATGGGGTGTGTCCTTACGGGTAGGGCTGAGGTGGGAGCGGGGACCCACATTGTCTCGGATACGAGACTGAATCGCCAAGTGCTCGGGGTGGTCAGGGAGTCTGGTTGCCGAGTTCCGCGGACAACCGGGCGCAGTGCTCCACCAAGACGCGGCCGTGGCTGGCGCAGACCTCGTCCGTCAGACGGAAGGTCGGGCCCACGACGCTGAGCGCTCCGGCTATCTGACCGACCGCGTTGTAGATCGGCGCGGCAACTCCGGTCGAGTGATCCTCGATGGTGTCGTGCGCAATGGCGTACCCGCTCTCGCCTACCTTGCCGCTCAACGCTGCGCCGACGGCGGTGCCGTCCAGGGGAACGCTCTGGCCCACCCACCCCATGTGGCGGATCGCGTGCGTGCCCTCGATCTGATCGAGATACAGCGCAGTGTCTTTCGGTCCCTTCGTCGACAGGTAGGTCGACTCTCTCGTGGTTTCGGCGATGGCCTTCATCGCGGGCCGCGCTCTCGGCAACAGTTGATTGTCACCGAGTGCGCGAGCCCCGATCTGTAGTAGCCGCGGGCCGACGCGATAGACGTTGTCCTCGCCGCGGACGACGAACTCGGTTTGTTCGAGGCTTCTGATCAGGCGAAGCGCGGTACTGGTTGCCAGATCGGTTGCCTTGGCGGCGTCGCCGAGCGTCAACCCGCCGTGCTCGACGATCGCACCGAGAAGTTCGAACGTGCGATTCGCGCTGCGGGTCACGTCGCCGGGGGCCATGTCCTACTCCAAGTGCCGAGGGATGTCTGCGCTGAATCTATCGCGAGCCCGGCAGTACCTCACCGTGGTGCTCGTCCAGCAGGGGACTGCGGCGGACATCGGGGCGTCGGCTATCACCGAACACGACGGGTTGTCGTACGTAGGAGATTTTTCCTGCTACCGGGTGCTCGAACGATTCGACGACTCCGCGATACTCGGCCTGCGCGGAGGTGAGTGCCTGCTGGACGTCCCAGATTTCCGAGCCGGCGAGGCCCGCGTCGCCGAGAATACCGACCACGTCGGCGACGGTCTTTCCGGCAGCCCAGTTTTCGATCTCCTTGCGCAGTGCCGGTTCGTTCTCGGTCCGGGCGGTGTCGTCGGCAAATCGGGGATCTGCGATCAGGTCGACGCGATTCATCGTCTGCGCCAGCTTCTCGAAACCCGACTGGCTCGCAACTGCGAGGACGAAGAGTCCGTCGTCGGCCTTGTAGGTGTCGAACGGTGTTGACACCGGATGACGGTTGCCGACGCGTGGGGGAGTGAGCCCGGTGGATTGCAGTTGGCTGTGTGCTGTCGGCAGCATGGCGAGCATGCTGTCGAACATCGCGACGTCAAGGTGCTGCCCGAGTCCGCTCGCCCGTGCACTCAGCAGGGCGGTACTGATTCCCCAGGCGGCGAACAGCCCGGCGACCAGGTCTCCGAACGACTCACCCAACCGTGTCGGCCCGGATTCCTCCGAACCGGTGATGCTCATGATTCCCGAAAGAGCCTGGACTACAAGGTCGTAGGCGGCGGCTCCGGACATGGGCCCGTCCTGTCCGAAACCGGAGATGGACGCGTACACGATGCGCGGATTGCGAGCCCGCGCAGCCTCGTAGTCGATTCCCAGGCGCTTGGTGACGCCGGGGCGAAAGTTTTCGACGACGACGTCGGCGGTCTCGATGAGCGTCAGCAGCGCCTCACGGTCCTCGTCGTTCTTGAGGTTGAGTGCCACCGAACGCTTGCCACGATTGAGCACGTTGAAGTAGATGCTCTCGCCGTCGCGGAACGGGCCGAGGTGCCGAGAGTCTTCACCGTGTTCGGATTCGATCTTGACGACGTCCGCACCGGCGTCGGAAAGCAGTGCGGTGCAGTAGGGTCCGGCAAGAACGCGCGAGAGGTCGATGACCCGGATGCCGTCGAGTGGGGGAAGTGCAGTCATGTCCGCGCCTTTCAGAACTCGGTGGAACGCGGCGACGGAGCATTGCCGGCAATGGTGAGCAACTGGATCTGCGAGGTGCCCTCGAAGATGCGGAGAATGCGGCAATCGCGGTACAGGCGTTCGATTTCCGATTCGCGCATGAAACCTGCGCCACCGTGGATCTGTACGGTTTGATCGACGATCGAGAAGCAGGCTTCGGTGGCGACGTACTTCGAAATCGATGCGGCGCGGCGGATGTCCTGACCGGCGTCCTTGACGTCGGCGGCCCAGTCTGCGGTGACGCGTGATGCGACAAGTTGCGCGTCGCAGCCACCGAGGAGTAGCTGGATTGCCTGGAAGTCGAAGATCGGCGTGCCGAACTGCTTTCGCTCCGTTGCGTACTCGCGTCCCAGTTCCCAAGCGCGCAGAGCGATGCCGTTTGCCATTGCCGCTACGTCGATGCGTGCTCGGTTCAGGGCGGTCAAGGCAATGTTGCCGCCGCGACCTTCGGTGCCGATCACGGAGTCGAGCGGCAGAACGACGTCGTCGAGGTAGACGGTGTACGTCGGGGCCGAACGAATTCCCATCTTGTCCTGCGGCTCCGAGTAGCTGATTCCCGGAGTTCCCTTGGGGACGACGAAGGCGGTGATGCCTCGGAATCCTGCGCTCGGGTCCGTCTTGGCGAAGAGCACGACCAGGTCGGCTTCCTTGGCGTTGGAGATGTACGTCTTCGATCCGGAGAGATGCCAGCCGTCGTCCTCGCGTCGGGCGACGGTACGCATCGAGGCGATGTCGGAGCCGGCATCGGGTTCTGTGAGTGCAAAGCCGGCCAGTAGTTCGCCCGACGCGAGCTGGGGCAACCAGCGATGCTTCTGCTCTTCGGAGCCGCCGACGAGAATCGGCTCGAGGCCCAGGTAGTGGGCGGTGTAGATCGATGCCAGCGCGGCGTCGGTGCGTGCAACTTCTTCGATGGCGACCAGTTGGGTTCGTGTCGACAGACCCAGCCCGCCGAATTCCTCGGGCACGGAAATGCCCATGAGGTCCTGCTGCCCGAGGCGCTTGACCAGCTGCGCCGGGAACTCCTTGGACTCGTCGCGTGCGGCTGCTCCTGGGTGGATCTCGGCGTTGGCGAAGGCTCGGACAGTGCTGCGGAACTCTGCGAGATCGACGCTGTCGGTGTCGGGCGCGGTCTGGGTAGTCACGGGGGCTCCTTCGAGGCGGAATAGTTACGAATTTCATCTAATGAAATCTAATTGCCACTAGTTGGCATGGACTGACTATGGCCGAGGGTGGCGAATTTGTCCAGGGGTGAAGTTGTTGTGTCGCGGCTCACGTTCTGCAATGATCAACTTGTCTAAGCCTGTATAGACAAGTTGATTGCGGATCGAACCCACTACAAGTCGGAAGCAGCGTGGCTTTCGACGGAAGGTGCTGACATGAGCCTCGTTTCAGTCGACACGACACCGGACTCCGAGAATGTGAGGAGGGTGTCCAGTACGTATTTCGAGGGCTTGTCGGCGGATCGATACGCTGCGCTCGCCGAAGACCGCAAGCTGGCGATTGTCGCCGCGCACATGGACCTTTCGCGTCGACGAGGACACAACTCGTCGATCTCGCGACTCGCGCCGGCCGGGGAGTTAGGGGATGGCCCCGCGATTCAATACGTCGGCGACGACATGCCGCAGCTCGTCGAAGCGGTCTTGGCGACACTTGCCCGTGCCCGCGTGGAACCTGAATTCGTGGTGCACCCCGTGCTTCGCACAGCCGTACAACCGGCGCACAGCACCGAAGACGCCCGGGCCGGGGAGCGCACCGAATCATGGATCCACATAGGACTACCCGCACACTGTTCGGACGCGCAGGCGCAGGTGATCGCGGACGACGTCGCCGGAATCCTCGACCGTATCGCGCGTGCCTTCCGCGATTCCGTGCCCCTGCGGGACCTCGTCGACGAGGCGCGCGAGCAACTGGACTCGAACGGCTACGCCGAAGAAGCTGACTTTCTCCGGTGGTGCAGCGCCGGAAACTTCAGTGTCATCGGTGGTGCGCGAACTGTCGACAGTGACGAGCCGTACGCCATCGGCGTGCTCCCCGATCCAACCGGCTCTTCGGATTCGAAAGCGGCGCCCCTCGCGATTGCAGTGGTGTACCTCCGGCAAGGGTTCGGTGGATCCGAATACGCCACCGAGATCGACGTGTCCGTCGGCGACCGTGCGTACCGATTCGTCGGGTTCTTCACCGCGACCGGTATCGTCGCCGACGTCAGGCGAACCCCGCTCGTGCGAGGACGCGTCGCAGACATCTTCGAGGCCTCAGGATCCACCGTCGATTCGTTTGTCGGACAATCGATGCTGGCAGTGATTCAGTCGATTCCGGTCACAGTGCTCCTGGCGGCCGAGCCGGCCCGAATCGCGGACGCGCTGGACGAACTCACTTCCGTGGACGGCCGCACATCGATCCATCTGTTCTTGCAACCGGTGGGAAGTTCCCCGGTCACAGGGCGAGATCAAGAGTTGTCGGCTTTGCTCTTCGTTCCGCGCGAGAAATTCAGTACGACGATCAGAACAACGGCCGAGTCGGTACTCGCCGACGCACTCGGTGCTCACAATATCGAGTTCTCCAGTCGAGTCTCGGAATCCCCTTTGGCCGTCGTACATTTCACGGCCACAGTCGGCGGCGGCGCGAACTTCGCGTCGGCGCGACAAGCACGGGAGATTCGGGACCTCGTCGTCGACGCTTGCCTGACGTGGGACGAACGATTCGTTCTGGATGCTTCGCACTACGACGAGCGGCGCAGGCGTGCTCGGTTCGCCGAGCGAGTTCCGGTGGCATACAAGCAGGATTTCGACGCTGTCCGAGCCGCCGAGGACATGGCGGTGTTCGAGGGCCTCGCGCCCGGAGAAGTAAGTCCACGGTTGGCCCGATCTGTCGACGGACCGGGTACTCACCGTCTCGGACTGTACGTATCGGGTGATCCGCTCTCTCTGGGCGAGGTGCTGCCCGTATTGCAGAGCCTGGGCGTCGAAGTGGTCGACGAACGTCCGTACGAGATCGCACCGGTGGGAACCGAACAGTCCAGGATCTACGAGTTCACGCTCTACTACCCGAGTGCTCCGGTCGAAGGCTTCGACAACTTTGCCGCGCGATTCGCGGCGACGTTTGCCGCGGTTCGAAACGGTGACGCCGAGCCGGACTCGTTCAACGAATTGGTCGCGATCGCGGGACTCGGCTGGAAACAGGTAGTGGTGCTGCGGGCGTACGCGGAGTTCTTGCAGCAAGCGGGATTTCCTTACAGCACCGGTCGCGTCGCCGAGGTACTTGCCGATCATCCCGAGATCGCCGGCAGATTGTGCGAATTGTTCGAGAGCCGTTTCGATCCTGGCGTCGTCGACGGAGATCGAGGTGCACGTGCAGCAGCGGACGTGGAAGCGGCCGTGGCGCAGGTGCAAGGACTCGACGCCGATCGGATCCTGCGCGCGTTGTCCGAACTGGTCCGTAACACGTTGCGTACCAACTATTTCGTGTATCCCACTGAATCGCTCGGCGCGCTCTCGTTGAAGTTCGATTCGGAGAAGCTGTCCGTATTGCCTTTCCCTCGACCGAAGTTCGAGATATTCGTGTACTCACCCGATGTAGCAGGTGTGCACCTTCGTTTCGGTACGGTGGCTCGCGGCGGCTTGCGCTGGTCGGATCGGAAAGAGGACTTTCGCACCGAGGTACTGGGATTGGTGAAGGCGCAGGCAGTCAAGAACGCAGTCATCGTGCCTGTCGGAGCGAAGGGCGGATTTGTCGTCAAACGCCCACCGGTTCCAGGGCGGGGCGCAGACGCAGACCGAGAAGCTGCGTTGGCGGCCGGGATCGATTGCTACCGATCCTTCATTCGCGGACTACTCGATCTGACCGACAACGTCGACAAGCAGAGCGGGGCCGTTGTCGCGGCGCGGCGGGTCGTTCGCCACGACGGAGACGACACGTATCTTGTTGTCGCCGCGGACAAGGGAACTGCGAAGTTCTCCGACATCGCGAACGAGGTTGCCGCGGAGTACGGATTCTGGCTCGGCGACGCCTTCGCGTCCGGCGGGTCGGTCGGCTACGACCACAAAGCCATGGGTATCACGGCGAAGGGCGCCTGGGAAAGTGTCAAGCGGCACTTCCGTGAGCTCGGCGTCGATACCCAGCACGATGACTTCACCGCGGTGGGGATCGGAGACATGAGTGGCGACGTCTTCGGCAACGGTATGTTGTGCAGCAGACACATTCGCCTGATCGCGGCGTTCGATCATCGGCACGTGTTCGTCGATCCGAACCCGTCGCCTGAGCGCTCGTACGACGAGCGATCACGTCTCTTTGCGCTCCCCCGATCCTCGTGGGCCGACTACGACCCGACCTTGATCAGTGCCGGCGGCGGAGTGTGGGAACGCTCGGCGAAGCGCGTTCCGATCAGTGACGAGATACGAGAGGCACTGGGCCTCGAGGACGACGTCACCGAACTGACTCCACCGCAACTGATTCGGGCGATTTTGCGGTCCCCGGCAGATCTGTTGTGGAACGGCGGCATCGGAACGTACGTCAAGGCCTCCGGTGAGTCCGACCTCGAAGTCGGCGACAAGAGCAACGACGCCGTTCGGGTGAACGGCAACGAAGTGCGTGCCCGAGTGATCGGTGAAGGAGGCAATCTCGGCCTCACCCAGGCCGGACGGATCGAATACGCACGCGGCGGTGGACGGATCAACACAGACGCCCTCGACAATTCGGCCGGAGTCGATTGTTCCGACCACGAGGTGAACATCAAAATCCTTCTCGACTCCCTGATCAGCTCAGGCGTCGTCACGGACTCACGTCGTGACGCACTACTCGAATCGCTGACCGACCAGGTCGCAGAACTCGTTCTCGCAGACAACCGTTCGCAGAACGAACTGATGGGTACCACGCGGGCGGATGCGGGGGCGATGATCGGTGTGCACGGCAGAGTGATTTCCAACCTCGAATCGCGCGGGATCGTCGACCGTGTCATCGAAGGGTTTCCGACCAAGAAGCAGTTCGCCGCGGCCGAGAAGTCGGGAACGGGGCTGACGTCGCCGGAACTCGCCACACTGATGGCCCACGTCAAGCTCGATCTGAAATCCACGCTGTTGGCGGGAAGCTCGATCGACAACCAGATCTACCGCCAGGTGCTGGCGAACTATTTTCCGGAGGGCGTTCGAGTTGCAGGGGGTGACGCCCTCGACCGGCACCCACTTCGTCGCGAGATCGTCGCGACAGTGCTGACGAACAACGTCATCGATCGAGGCGGCATCACCTATGCGTATCGGCTCGGTGAAGAAGTCGGCGCTGATCCGGAAGACGCAGTACGTGCCTTCACTGTGGTCTCCGAGGTGTTCGGACTGTGGGGGTTGTGGCACGACATCAGCGAAGCCTCGATCTCGACCGCAGTGTCCGACGAGTTGATCCTGCTCACCAGGCGACTGCTCGACCGGGCGTCACGGTGGATGCTGACACGTCGTCCGCAACCGCTGGCCGTCGGGGCCGAGATCAGCAGATTCGGTGATCGCATCGCGGAGGCGTCGGCAGAGCTCGATGACTGGCTGGTAGGCGCAGATCAGCGGAACCTGGCTGCGCGAACGGTCCTCATCACGGACAAGGGCGCGCCGGAGAACCTGGTCAGGCGAGTGGAGATATTGCTCGATCAGTTCGGACTGCTCGACGTGGTGGAGATCGCGGACCTTGCCGATCGGACGATCTCGGAGACCGGCGAACTCTATTTCCGGCTCGGTGAGCATGTTGGGCTCGTCCCGATGCTCAATCGAGTGTCGGCATTGAGCAAGGACGGAAAATGGAACGCGTTGGCGAGGTTGTCGTTGCGGGACGAGTTGTACTCGACGGTGCGGGCCCTGACCCTCGACGTCTTGGCCGACGCGGAAGCGGGTGACACGACAGCGGAAAAACTCTCGAGGTGGGAAGAAAGGAATGCGTCGAGAATCGAGAGGTCCACTCTCGCGCTCGCAGAGATCGAGGCGTCCGGGCAACACGATCTTGCTGCGCTTTCGGTTGCGACGAGCCAATTGCGGCGCATGGTGGGTTAGGTCCGGCGCGGACGCTCGCGGATGGATCGGAAAGGTGCACGAGGCGGATAGACTTCGGAGGCCGAACGGGAGAACCGACTCGGTGGTTTTCGACGAACGGGTGGTGGCGATGGCGATTGCCGAAGTGGACGCAGAACTCGCCGTGCTGTTCAACGAGGCAGGCGGCGAGTCCGCCCCTGCCTACGAACGGGTCAAGAACCTCGTGGTCTCGCAGATCAACTCGGGTCGGTGGACCGAAGGCGATCAGCTGCCTTCGGAGAATCAACTGGTCAGTGCGCTGGGGTTGTCACGAATGACGATCAATCGAGCGCTTCGCGAACTCACCAGCGACGGTCTGATCGTGCGGATGATGGGGGTCGGTACTTTTGTCGCCGCCACGAAGACCGCGTCCCCGCTGTTCGAAGTCAAGAACATCGCCGACGAGATTCAGCGCCGCGGCCACCGTCATCGAACCGAGGTCGTCTTCGTTCGTGAGGAAGAAACCGACCACGGGCAGACGTTCCTTCGTGAATCGGTGGGCAAACGGGTGTTCCATTCGCTGATGGTGCACTTCGAGGACGAAACTCCGATTCAGGTGGAAGACCGATTCGTGAATCCGAACGAGGCGCCCGACTATCTGCGCCAGGACTTCACCGCGATCACCCCCAACAACTACTTGAGTGACGTTGCGCCTCTGGTTCGCGGCGAGCATGTCGTGGAAGCGGTGTTGGGTAGCCCGGACGAATGCGAGCTGTTACGCATCGATCGCGGGGAACCGTGCCTGCTGATTCGCCGCCGCACCTGGTCGGCTAACGGATTGGTCAGCGCGGCGCGCTTGATCCATCCGGGTTCACGCAATCGCTTGGAAGGAACCTTCGAGCGCTGATCGTTTCGAATGGCGAATCCTGAACACTCGCTCGTCCGATTGCACCATTTTCGGGGCCGACTTCGGTGCAATCGACCAGGACGTGACTGCGAGCACACTGAGATCATGGGTGGACGGTTATTGCTTCCGCAACCTCACTTCCCGACGAGTGAGACCTGAGCGGATCCCAGCAACGCCGTCTACGCCGCTCGCTTCCATGATCGAAGGAGTTCGACCTGTGACCGACTTGCCCAAGGACCTACTTGTCGCCCCGAAGTGGCAGGAACGCCTCGACGAACTGGCAGCCAAGCATTCGGTACCGGGCGCGCAGGTCGGTGTGATCGCGCTGGGCGAAGACTGCGCGGCGGATATCCGTGTCATCACCACCGGAGTGACGAGCCTGAACACGCGCGTCGACGTCGACGCAGACACCCTGTTCCAGTACGGATCCGCGAGCAAGATCTGGACGACGACGCTGATCATGCAGCTCGTCGACGAGGGCAAGCTGACGCTGGACACCCTGGTGGTGGAGGTGCTTCCGGAGTTCACGATCGCGGATCCTTCCAACACGAAGGAAATCACGATCCGCCAGTTGCTCACGCACACAAGCGGTATCGACGGAGACCTGTTCAACGACACCGGTGACGGTGACGACTGCGTCGAGAAGTACGTAGACGAACTCGCGACCGCGATCAGCGTCACCGAGCCCGGCGGGCATCTGAGTTACAGCAACGCGGGTTTTGCCGTTGCCGGCCGCATCGTCGAGGTCCTTCGTGAGATGACGTGGGACGAGGCGTTGGTCGAATATCTCTGGAAGCCACTCGGATTGACGCACATCATCACCAAGGCCAAGGACGCGCCGCTGTTCCGCACGGCCGTCGGCCACGTGGCCAACCCGGATCGGACGTCGCCGGACAAGGTGATTCCGACCAAGCAGTGGCTGCTTCCGCGCGGTATCGGTCCGGCCGGGATCATCACCGGATCGGTCAGCTCGCTCCTGACCTTCGGTGCTGCACACATGCGTGACGGACTCGCATTGACGGGTGAACGCATTCTGTCCGAAGAATCCGCGCGCCTGATGCGCACTCCGCAATTCGACCTGACCGCGGTCTCGAGCGTCGATCAGGCCTGGGGTCTCGGCTGGATCCTGTCCGACTGGGGTGGCGTGACGTCCGCGCAGCACGGTGGTGCGACGATCGGCCAGATCACTCGTTTTCACACCTTCCCCGAGCTCGGTCTCGCCATGGCCGTGGTGACCAACTCGCGTGGCGGCGGCGCCCTGGCCCACGACATCGAGAAGGAGATCGCCCAGGAGCTCGATCTCGTTCTGCCGGAGCCGAAGTCCGAGCCGAATGCGGAAGACATCGACCTGTCGCACATTCTCGGAACCTATGAATCGACAACCGTGCGAATCGAACTCACGCGCGGCGAGGACGGCGGATTCCAGGTGCAGAACTTCGCCAAGGTCGAGATCGACGGCGAGCCGCCGGCTCCGCCCACCAAGGTCGTGCCTCTGTCCGCCTCCCGGTTCTCGATCAGTAACGAGAGCGCTTCGGGTGAGATGGCTCATCTCACGATCGATGGCGAGCAATATCTCTACATGACAAGGCTTTTCAAGAAGATTTCCGACTAGTCGCGGCGAGATGATTCTCTCCGCTGAATGAAATCTCGGGCAGGTCGAAGGCGATGAGGGCCCTCGACCTGCCCGCACTACTTTTCGAGGAAAACTCATGATGAAACCTCTCGCTCCTTTTCCGGACGTGAATCACCCCGCGGCACTGGATGCTTACGGCCTTGCGCCGGTCATCGACGGTCACAACGATCTGGCCTGGACGGCTCGCGAAACTGCCGCATACTCGGTGGAGAATCTCGAGAAGGATTCCATCTTCCAAACCGACATCGACAAACTCGGTCGCGGCGGCGTCGGTGCGCAGTTCTGGTCGGTCTACACCCCGTGTGACCGGACGGAGCCAGAGGCGGTTCAGTACACACTCGAACAGATCGACTACGTGTACCGGATGATCGAGCGATATCCGGATACTTTCGAATTCGCGCGTACAGGTGACGACGTGCGTCGCATCTGGAGCGAGGGCAAGGTCGCGTCCTTGTTGGGCGCGGAGGGCGGTCACAGCATCGGCAGCTCGCTCGGTGTCCTGAGAATGATGGCGCGCCTTGGTCTTCGGTACATGACGCTGACGCACAACGACAACACCGGGTGGGCGGACTCCGCGACGGACACTCGAGTACACGGCGGGCTGACCGACTTCGGTCGCGAGATCGTGCGCGAAATGAATCGGCTCGGCGTACTCGTCGACCTGTCGCACGTCTCGGTGGAAACGATGAGAGATGCCATCGAGACGTCGTCGGCGCCGGTGATTTTCAGCCATTCGTCGTGCTCTCAGCTATGCGGTCACCCCCGTAATGTTCCCGACGACGTCATGCGACTGCTCGCGGACAACGGCGGGGTCATCATGATCGCCTTTGTACCCATGTTCCTTTCTGCCGAGTACAACGAGTGGTTCAAAGGCGGGCGAGTCGGCCCACGACCGGCGATGACAGTGGACCATCTCGCCGACCACGTCGAGCATGCCCGAGACGTCGCGGGCATCGACCACATCGGTTTGGGCAGTGACTACGATGGGTTCGACGACTTTCCGGACGGTATGCAGGACGTATCCGGTTTCGCGGTGTTGATAGACCGTCTGGCGGAACGCGGTTGGTCCGCGGAGGACTTGGCAAAGCTGATGGGCAACAACGTGTTGCGTGTGCTCGACGAGACCAGTGCGGCCTCGATGTCGAGCCTTTCCTAGCCGTATCGACGCCCGAGAAGATGAGGATGAGAATGAAGAAGATTCGTACCGTTGCACTGAAGCTGGTTGCTTCGGTGTCCGTAGTTCTGGTTGTGCTGGTATCGATAGCGCTCGTATTCAATGTCGGCTCCAGCAAAGCGAGCGTTCCGGCCGGGGAGACGGGCAACCAGTTCGTGTCCGTCGACGGAAAGAACATGAGCTACTCGATCCGCGGCAACGGCGATCAGACCATAGTGCTGTTACCCGGGTTCGGAACGTCCGCACCGATTCTCGACTTCACACCGCTTGTCAACGAGCTCGCACCTGACTACCGCGTCGTCACGATCGAGCCCTTCGGTTACGGCTACAGTGATGGAACGGACAAGGACCGCACGACTGCGAACATCGTCGAAGAGATTCATACGGCAGTACAGTCGCTGGGAATTGACGAATACATCCTCATGGGGCACTCGATCACTGGTCTCTATGCGCTGGACTACACCGCGAAGTACCGTGACGAGGTCACCGCATTCGTGGGTATCGACAGCAGTGTTCCAGGGCAGCCGAACATGGATACCAAATTCCCGATCGACGCACTCCGAGTTGGAAGGCAATTGGGCTTGGCGGAATTGCTGTCCAAGGTCGTCGGTGGTGAAGCCTCGGACGAGTACCTCGATCCCGCCGCAAAGGACGAGATGCGACAGTTGACTGCGAAGAACAACTTCAGCGATACCTATCTCAACGAGATGGATCATCTTTCCAGTAACTTCGCTGAAGCAATCGGCAAGACGTTCCCAGCCGATCTTCCGATTCTGTTGTTCGCCGTGAACAATTCAGAAGTTCAGGGCTGGACAGAGCTGCACGAGGGGCAGGCAGCCTCCGTCGATCACGGAGAGGTGATCTTGCTGGACGGAGACCACTACCTGCACCACACCAGGTCGAAGGAAATCGCCGAGAACCTCGGAAGGTTCTTGGGTGAGCTGAACTGAATCCGGGAGGACGTTAAAGTTGGAGGCGGGGCCATCGAGTCGAGATGGTCCCGCTTCTTTCTTCTCCACTGATCGTTCGGAGGCATTGTGGCGCAGACCTGGTCACGCGAAGAACTGGTGAGCGAGCTGGACTCGGCGTATTCGAAACTCGAAGCGTTACTCGACGGCGTCGCCGAGGCCGATGCGTTCGACGCCGTTGCCGTCGACGCGTGGACGGTGCACGACGTACTCGCTGTGCGTGTCTGGTGGGCAGAGGCCGTCGCAGAGTGGATAGGTGCCGGGCTGCGAGACGAGGCTCCGCAGACGCCGGCGGCGGGTTACAAGTGGACGCAAACACCCGCACTGAACCAGTCGGTTGTCGACGCGAGCATCGACATTCCGGCTCAGGAGCTTCGTGACCGCTTGGGAGCTGCTGTTGCGATATTGCGCAACTACATCGAGACCCTTGACGACGATCAACTGCTGTCGGTCGGGGTTTTCTCGTGGACCCGGACGTGGCCGGTCTCGAGGTGGATCGCCGTCAACACGATCACCCAATACGCGTCGTTGTCGAAAATGATTCGGCGAGTGCTGAAGTCGAACAATCAGCCCTGAAGTCGATGCATCCGCCATACGTCCGGTCCGTCGGGGAGCGAGGTCTGGCCGACGATCGTGAAACCGAACCGTTGGTACAGCGGTAGATTTCGTTCGGTCGACGTATCGAGCCAGCAATTCTGTTCGGTTCGATCCAGTTCCGCCAAAGCATGTTTCAGTAGCGCAGAACCCAATCCGGTTCCGCGTGAGCGCGGCGCCGTACCGATCGTTGCCAACGACCACGCGTTGTCGGGGACGGGAAGCGCAGACAGTTGTTCGTCAGCCTGAAGAACGCGCTCGAACCGATCTCCGTGCAGTTCGACGATCTTCTCGACGGTCGCTTCATCAGGCTCTGGAGCGTCCGGCGGCAGGACTGCGATGACGCCGTTGCCGGAATCGTCGATGTAGGAACGCCCGAACGGTAGTGCCAGGTGTTCGAGATAGATCCGTTGCAGAGTCGCGACGCGTTCCACGTGGGAGTCTTCGGCGACGCACCAGTTCGTCCAGGGGTAGTCGGCAAACGCCTCGCCGAGAACCTCGGCGGCACGGTCGAGATCGTCGATGGACAGCGGTCGAACAGAATTCTGCATAGTGCCACTTCAGCACAGGGAGGTCTTCCGTCGCCACTCGATTTCGGCGGTGTAGCAGGTGCGCGGGCCGTGGTCACGTACTTGTGAGTTCATTCAAGAAAGTTGGACGAGGCTGTCGATCCTGCGTTGACTGGTAGTGATCGGGCAATCGCCGAGCGGTCAACTCCGGGCACGTGAGATCCGGGTACGGCGATTCTCCGCGAAAGGAACAGATATGAACAGGCTCGAAGGCAAGAATGTAGTGATCACAGGCGCCGCCAGTGGAATCGGGCGTGCAGCAGCACAACTCATGGCGGCAGAGGGCGCCAAGGTGCTGGTCGCCGACCTCGATCCTGCGCGTGCAGAGGAAGCAGCGGTGGCGATTCGCGAGACCGGTGGCAATGCAATGGGTTTCGGCGTCGATGTCATGAACGAGGACTCTCTGGCAGCGATGATCGAAAAGGCGGTCGCCGAATTCGGCGGCATCAACGTCCTGTGTAATCACGTGGGCGGTAGTAACCCGCGCAAGGATCTCGACCTGCTCCGGATGGACTTGGACGAGTGGGATCGCGTGATGTCGCTCAACGTCCGCAGCACTGTCGTCGCTTCACGACTTGCCATTCCGCACATGAACAGTGCCGGTGGAGGATCGATCGTCAACACGGCCTCGGTAGGTGGATTGATCGGGGATTCCCTGCAGTCTGCCTACGGATCCGCCAAAGCGGCAGTCATTCGTCTGACGCAGTACATCGCAGTCCAGTACGGAGCAAACGGCGTTCGGTGCAATGCCGTAGCGCCGGGCGCGATCATGACACCCGCTCTCGTGGACAACATCCCCGCTGATGTCATCGACGGCATGAAGCAGGCAAACGCCCTGCCTTACCTCGGCGAACCCGAAGACATCGCGCATGCCATGGTCTACCTGGCTTCGGACGAATCTCGCTACATGACGGGGCAGACCCTGGTGGTCGACGGCGGACTCACCAGCAAGAGTCCGCTCGCGACCGGCCGTTCGTCGATGTTGAGCTGAATCAGCTCCGCCAACCGCTGGGGCCGGCGCCCAGAACCTCGATGGATCCCTGACTGGCGTGTGAATGCTTGGTGCGGTGCGTCATTCGCCACTTTCCGTCGATCCGCGTCCATGAGTCGTGGTAGTCGCCGAGGGTGAAGAAGTTCAGGTGAGCCTTGCTCCCGGTGCCCACATGCATGTCGCTGACATAGGAGCGGCTGGTGGCGAGATCGCCGACCACCTCGACCAGCACGTTACCGATCAGATGTTGGGTGGGACCGCACTCGTCGAGGAACGAGCGGATGGACGCCACTACCTCGGCGGGTCCGCGCAGAGTTCCGGTGCCCAATTCTGCCGTAGCGTCCGGCGTCATGATCCGGTGGAGTTCATCCCACGCTCGTGCATCCATGGCTCGGGCGAACTCGAAGATGGAGCGGGTGATCTCGCGTTCGTCGAGAAGAGTGGTGATGTCGATGCTCATGCTGTGCGCCTTTCTTAACGTCGGGGGGTTAATAAAGGCGCACAGCAGATGTCAGCGGTTGAGCAGCTTGCGCATCGCTTCGGCAGCGCCCTTGACCATCTTGTCTCGGGGGAAGCCACTGCGCTTCTTGGCGCCTTCGTAGTTTCCTGCAGCCACCCAGATCGGGCCGTCGGCAAGGTGTTCGAGACCTTCACGTGCAACATCTTCGGGCTCTGCGACGTTCATGCCCGGGATGTCGAAGTTCAGTCCCGCGCGAATCATAGCGGGTGTGCGAGTGACACCGAGAATGAACTCGACGACGTGAACGCCGTACGGCTGGAGTTCGAGCCACAGGCTTTCGGCGAAGATGCGCCCGAATGCCTTGGACGCCGCGTAGATGCTCTGGTGCTCGGAGCCCATGAATCCGGCCAGCGAACCGAGCAGCATGATGCCGCCGCGTCCGCGATCCTTCATCAATCCGCCGAAGTGGTGCGAGAGTTCGAGCTGCTTGTTGATGTTCAGCTCGATGACTCCGGCAAATCCCGTCAGATCACCGGTCACGAACTCGTGGCCGTAGCTGTTGGCGCCGGCGTTGAAGATGAGCAGGCCGACCTCGACGTCGTCGGTGACCGCCTTGATCTGATCGAGCGCGTCCGGAACGAGCAGATCCAATGCGAGAGTGCGTACTTCGACGCCGTTGGCGCGTGCCTTGGCCGCGGTCTCCTCGAGCGGGCCCGGCTTGCGGGCGATGAGAACGAGGTTGATGCCGATCTTGCTGAGCTCGTCGGCGAACCCTGCGCCGACACCTTCTGAACCGCCGGCGATGACTGCCCACGGGCCGTAGTACTGAGGATCGATCATTACTACCTTCTTCGAAAGATGTTGGCTTGACTAGTGAAACGGAGTCGGTACGGGTTCGCTGTCGTCGACGATCGGCTGAGGCACCGGCTCGTCGTTGAGGATCTCGAGTTCGCCCGCTGTTGCAGCGTTCACGATGGACGCGATCAAGGCGCCGCACTGCTTGCGAGGGGCACCGGGTCGTCCCTCTCGCTGCCCGAATTCACGGTCGTCGGCGATTTCGAGGCACTGGGCGCGGGCCTGGTCACTCCACTGAACGGTGGTGTGTTCCCAACTGTTCTTCTGGACCAGGACCTGAGCCTTGCACTCAGCGCACTGAAGAGGCTGCATCTTCGTCTGCCTTCTTTGCAGCGAGGTTGTCTTCGACTTCCTTCTGCCAGGCTGCGACGGGTCGCGCGGTGTCGAGTTCGAATTCGAAGCGCTCGGTCATCTCGGGAGCGATGTCCGCGACATCGACGTAGAACTGTTCGTACCAGCGACGGAGCTGGTAGACCGGGCCGTCTTCTTCGCACAGGAGCGGGTTCTCGATGCGAGTCTTGTTCTTCCAGATCTCGACGTCCTGCTCGAAGCCCTTGGCGATGAACGTGCCGAAGTTCGCGGCCATCGCGTCGGCGGCTTCACCCTGGAAGCGATCCGACTTCTTGACGATGATGCCGTACTGGAGCACGAACTTGTCCGCACTGACCGGGTAGTGGCAGTTGATGAGCACAGAGTCGACGTTGTAGTCCTCGTACTCGTAGGTCAGGTCGTCGACCATGAAGGAGGGGCCGAAGTACGTCGCAACCGAGTTGCTGCCGACCATCTTCGGGGTGCCAGCTGCGTGGGGACGCATGTCCGAGCGAGCGACGCCGCGCATGTACTGCGTTGCGGCGTGGCCTTCGAAGACGTTCTTGAAGTACGTCGGGAAGGAGTAGTGCACGTAGAAGAAGTGCGCCATGTCGACGATGTTGTCGACGATTTCGCGGCAGTTGGTGTCGACGGTCGTGGTGTACCAGACCCAGTCGCTCCACTCGTCGCTGAGCGCGCCTTCGATGCGGGGGATAGCCACGTCGTCGGTCGGCGGGTTGCCCTCGGGGTCGTGCCAGACGAAGAGCATGCCGTCCTGGTCGAGGGTTTGCCAGGCGCGCGTCTTGGCCAGCGGGGGGACGCGGCGTGCGTACGGAATTTTCTGGCACTTGCCGTTGCCGCCCCAGCGCCAATCGTGGAACGGACAGGCAATGGCGTCGCCCTTGATGGTGCCCTGGCTCAAGTCGCCACCCATGTGACGGCAGTACGCGTCGAGGATCTTGACGTTGCCTTCACTGTCGGCGAAGACGACCAGTTTGGTGCCGAACGCCTCGATGGAGTGCGGCTGGCCGTCCTTGAAGGACTCCGTGAGTCCAATGCAGTGCCATCCACGCGCAAAGCGTGTAGGCGCGGTTCCAGCTTGGATCTCGCGAACCTCGTCGTTGTCGGACTGAGTGATCGTCACGATGAGTCCCGTCCTTTCCAGGGGCAGTGTCGACGCCCGACGCTAGGGGAGCGTGAATTGCCTCTGGGGTCTCGTCTCACTGGCCGGGACCAGCGGCGAGCGCGAGGATCCGGCGGCTGATCCCGGCCTCCGGGACTTCCGATCACCGGAACGCGTGACCGACATATCGTGACGGGGCAGCCGTTATGTCTATCTGCCGATCCGCTCCCTCACGGTTCGGTGCGAGGAGTGTCTCCCATGGTCAACAAGGTCCTGAGTTCAGTCCGTGATCTGCTTCCGAAGATCGCGGCCCGCGCTCAGAAGGTCGACGATTCGCGCAAGATCTCCGAACGGACCATCCGGGAGCTGTCCGAAGCCGGCGTCTTCTCCATGCTGGCGCCGAAAAGATACGGAGGTGCCGAGAGCGACCCGGTTCAGTTCTACGAAGTGGTCAGGGCCATCTCGGCTGCCTGCGGCTCGACCGGTTGGGTCGCGTCGGTGGTGGGGGTGCACCCGTGGCATCTTGCACTTTTCGACGACCGAGCGCAGGCCGACGTGTGGGGAGAGGATCAGACGACGCTCATTTCGTCCGCCTATGCGCCGGTCGGTCGACTGACGGCGGTGGACGGAGGCTACGAGCTATCGGGCCAGTGGGGTTTCTCCTCCGGTTGCGACCACGCGAGTTGGGCGTTGCTGGGAGCGATGGTGGTCGGCATGGATGGTCGTCCCGTCGATTTCATGACGGTGTTGGTGCCGCGCACCGATTACGAAATCCGTGACGTGTGGGATGTCGTGGGGATGCGCGGCACCGCGAGCAACGAGATCGTGGTCGACAAGGCCTTCGTTCCCGAGCACCGATTGAAGCGCAACTACGAGACCGCACAACTGCGTGGTCCTGGCCAAGCGGTCAATCCTGGCCCGCTGTACAAACTTCCGTTCGGGAGCATCTTCACCTCGACGGTTGCCGCTCCGTGTGTGGGCATCGTCGCCGGTTGTTACGAGGGGTACCTGGACGTGATGCGTGAGCGCGTCCGTCTGAGTTTGGGTGGTGGACGGTTCAGTGAGGATCAGTTCGCTCAGGTCGCCGTCGCACGTGCGTCGTCGGAGATCGATGCTGCGATTCTGCAGATGGATCGCAATATCCGGGAGATGTACGAACTTGCTGTGGCCGGTCAGGAGCTCCCACTCTCGATGAGGCTGCGTGCGCGTCGTGATCAGGTTCGTGCGACGGAACGCTCGGTGGAAGCGATCGACATGCTTTTCAAGACGGCAGGCGGGAACTCCCTCTCTCGCGGAAACCCGATCGAGCGTGCGTGGCGTGACGTTCATGCGGGCAGCGTTCACGTTGCCAACGAACCCGAGCGCGCGTTGGCGCTCTACGGCCGGGCGGCGTTCGGACTGCCGGTGGAGGACAACCTGATCTGACGGGTTGGCGCGTCACCGGGTGGGGTATTTGCCTTTGGATGAGGGAAGTACCGGCTCTGACCATCGGCTCGATCGTCGACATGGCGGGTGTCGCGCGCGCGAAGGTGATGCCGGCCGGCCGAACCGGTGTCTTCGAGAAAGCCGGTGCGGGAGTCTCACCGAGCTGGAACGTCTTCTGTAGCGACGATCGGATTGCCTTCACCGATTCCTTTTCCGTCGTGGGTGATCTCCGGTTGCGTATCGACCGCTCCGACCTCCGTGATCTCGGCGGGGGCGTGTCGTGGGCGCCGGCGACGTTGCACGAGCAAGACGGTGCGACGGCTGCCGTGTGTACTCGGTCCGCACTCACTGCCGTCGTGGCGCGGCTTGCCGCCGACGGACTGGAAGCTCGGGTGGGTCACGAGATCGAGTTCACTCTTTTCGGTGATGCGTGTGACGGAGCGTGGTCGGCGTACGGGTTAGGTGCAGTCCTGCGCCGCGAGGACTTCCTCAAGGACCTTCTGCGCAATGCCGAACGCGCACAACTTCATATCGAGCAAGTGCATGCAGAGTACGGACCGGATCAATTCGAGATCTCCATCGCTCCGGCAACTCCTGTTCAGGCTGCCGACCTGGTGATACTGGCCCGGATCTTGATCAGCCGCACTGCCAGAGCCCATGGATTGGCGGCCTCGTTTTCACCGATACCTACGGTCGGAGGTGCAGGGAACGGTGCACACCAGCACTTTTCGTTGAACTCAGGTGGGCGGCCCGTCTTCTCCGGTGGCGGGCAGGAGTACGGGATGACCGACAAAGGATCGTCAGCTTTGGGTGGAATCCTCTCTCACCTCGCGGAATTCACGGCCGTCTTTGCGTCCTCACCGCTCTCCGGGGTCAGGCTGCGACCGGACAATTGGTCGGGGGCCTACGTCTGTTGGGGGCTCGAGAACCGGGAAGCGGCACTGAGGTTCTGCGCAGAGTCACCGTCGAATCCACACGGCGCCAACGCCGAAGTGAAAATCGTCGATCCATCGGCCAACCCGTATCTGGCGACCGCTGCGATACTTGGCCTTTCGCATATCGGTATCGGCAATGCCTCGCCATTGCCGCCGGAAATTGTGGTGAACCCGTCGACTCTCACGGAGGCGGAACGTGATGAGCGCGGGGTGACCCGAGTCCCCACCGATCTGCGCGAGATAGTGCAGAAGTTCAACTCCTCCTCGGTGGCGAAGGAAATCTTCGGGGAGTCGATCATCGAAGCGATGGTGTCAGTGAAGGGAGTTGAGCGCGAGACTTTGTCCCAGATGGACGAGGCGACAACCGTCGAGCGGCTTCGATATACCTGGAGCTGAAAGGGTTGACGCGCAAGATGTCGAGTCCTATGTTTAAGCTATTCCTTAATTAAGGAGTTGCTTACATGGACGAGCGAAGTGGCCGACTCGATGCAGTGTTCAGCGCATTGGCCGACCCGACGAGGCGTGAAATGCTCTCTCGCCTCACTGATGGTTCGATGACCGTCGGTGAGTTGGCCGAGCCGTTCGAAATGAGTCGACCCGCCATCTCTCAGCATTTGAAGGTGCTCGAGCGAGCCGGTCTCATCGAACGAACCGCCACCGCGCAATGGCGCACGTGCACCCTTCGCGCAGAGGGTCTCGACGACGCCAGCGCCTGGGTCGACGAACACCGGCGAGGCTGGAACGAACGCTTCGACCTCCTCGACGAGCGTCTACGTGAGCTGAAGCAACGTCGACCGAAGAAGGAGAAGGACAATGAGTGACCAGAACGTCGATGCCACTGCAGAATTCACCATCACCCGGATCTTCGATGCGCCGCGCGACCTTGTCTGGCAGGCGTGGACCGACCCCGACGAGGCGGCGCGCTGGTGGCATCCGAAGGGTGTCAGCAGTCCTCGGGAGTACGTCACGATCGACCCCCGGGTTGGCGGAACGTACCGCTACCTGATGATCAACGACGAGAACGGAGCCGAGTACCCCACCGGCGGAACCTATCTCGAGGTCGACGAGCCGAAGAGGCTGGTCTTCACCTGGGGAAATCCGAGTGATCCGGTGGATGCCGCACCTCGGATAACGGTCACGCTCGCAGAACGGGGTGACAAAACCGAGATGACCTTCCACCTGGTAGGAATTCCGGGATTCAAGGGTGACGGGAATGTGTACGACGGATGGGAATCCGCTTTCGACGTGTTGGACGAAGTTCGCGCCGGCGACTAGTCGGGAATCGGACACCGCGACAGCGGTGCCGGTGATTGAATGGGGCTGATAGACCATTCGTCACCGACGCAGGAGAGCCTGATGGCACCAGAAGTTGCGGTAGTTCTCGAGGGATACACCTACTTCGAATGCCCGCGCTGGCACGAGAACCGGATCTGGGTATCGGACTTCTACACCTACCAGGTGATTTCGGCCTGCGAGGACGGGACAGACATACGCGTCGAGGCGGAGGTTCCAGGGCAGCCGTCCGGGCTGGGGTGGCTTCCGGACGGCAGATTACTGGTCGTCTCCATGCGGGACCAGAAGATTCTGCGGCGAGAATCCGATGGCGAGTTGGTGGTGCACGCAGACTTGTCCGGGTACGTCAGTGCCAACGTCAACGACATGCTGGTCGACGCACAGGGACGAGCGTACGTGGGCAACTTCGGGTTCGATCTGATGAACCTGGCCCCCGTCGAGACGGCAGATCTCCTCCGCGTCGACCCGGACGGATCGGTGCACGTCGTCGCGCGAGATCTCCACTTCCCCAACGGAATGGCTCTGACGTCGACCGGAGATCTGCTCGTGGACGAAACGCTGGGAAATCGAATCAGTGCGTTTGCCGTCCAGGCCGACGGCTCTCTGGGTGAACGCCGCGACTGGGCGTCGTTCGGGCCGGTGCCTGGTGGACCCGAGATGGAGACCACCCTCGCTCAGATCGTCGTTGCGGCGGACGGGTGTTGTATCGACGGAGACGATTCGATGTGGGTGGCCGATGCCCTCGGAAGCCGTGTTCTTCATGTGGGCGCCAGCGGGGAGATAGTCGACGAAATTGCCTTCGACAGCGGTGTCTTCGCTTGCGGACTCGGCGGTTCCGACGGTCGTACCCTGTTCGTTTGTGCCGCCCCGGATTTCAACGAACACGCTCGCAAGGTGGCTACCGAAGGAAAGCTGCTGTCGATTCGCCTGGAGCCTTTGAGCTGATATGGAATTGGTGACCTCGCTACCTGCCGACACTCCGCTGCGGCAGGTAGCTCAGCACGTCCGACGCATCGAGAACCTTGGTTTCGACACGGTGCACATCTCCGAAACCATTCGTGATCCGTTTGCGGTGGCGGCCCTGGCCGTCGAGCACAGCAGTACTCTCACTGTCCGGACGTCGATGGTTGTCGCGTTTGCGCGCAGTCCCATGGTGACGGCTTTGGCTGCCTGGGATCTTGCGGGTTTCTCGGGTGGGCGATTTCAACTGGGGCTTGCGACGCAGGTGCGTGGGAACATCGTCGGGCGGTACTCGATGCCGTGGACGGATCCTGTTGCGCAACTGCGTGATTACGTCAGCGCTGTACGCGAGATCTTCCGAGTTTTTCAGGAGGGCGGTGAACTCGACCATGCCGGAACGCACTACACCTTCGACCGGCTGCAGCCCTACTTCAATCCGGGGCCGCTCGATGTTCCGGCTCCGGAGATCTGGACCGGGGGAGTGAACTCGCGCATGTGCTCACTGGCGGGAGCCGTCGCCGACGGTTTTGTTTCTCACCCCACCAGCTCCCATCCGAAGGTGCTCGCGGAGAGGATCATTCCATCGTTGACGGCGGGCGGAAGGAAGCCGCGACTGATTGCCGTTCCGAAGATGATCACCGGCAAAGATCCTGCCGCGATACTTGCTCAACGAGAAGCGGTGCGCAGTGAACTTGCCTTTCTCTACTCCACTCCGGCGTACCGAGTCGCGCTGGAGGTCCTCGGATTATCCGAGGTCGGGGAAGAACTGACAGTGATGGCGCGGGCAGGTGATTGGGCTCGACTACCTGCCGTCCTCACCGACGATGTTCTCGACAGGCTGGTCACGCAATGCACCTACGCCGAACTCCCCGAGGTGCTGAGTTCGAAATACGCGAGTCTCTGCGACGGCATTGCACTGGCGGTGCCGGCGAATCCCGCCGACGACCGCGTCTTCGCAGCGATGTGTGAGGAGATTCGAGCTGCCGCAGCGTCTGCCCCGTGACGTCCAGTCGGCGCGAACTACACTCTCGACATGGGGCGCGTCTACGAAGGCATCGATGAAAAGCTCGCCACGTGGTTGCAGGCTCAACCGCTGTTCGTCGTTGCCACCGCACCGTTGTCTGCTGACGGGTTGGTCAATTGCTCACCCAAAGGGGGAGTCGGATCGTTTGTGGTGCTGACATCCAACCGGGTGGCGTACCTCGACCTCGCCGGCAGCGGTGTGGAAACCATCGCGCACGTGCGCGAGAACTCCCGAATAACACTGATGTTCATGGCGTTTGACGGACCACCGAAGATCGTACGACTGCACGGTCACGGACACGTTCTGCTTGCAGGGTCGGAACCATTCAACGAGCTTGTCGGTAGGTTCCCTGAGCACCCGGGGCTGCGGTCGATCGTCGTGGTCGATCTAACGCGCGTTTCGGATTCGTGCGGATACGCAGTACCGCTGATGGACTACCAATCCGATCGTGACGTGCTCGACCGCGTAGCGGAGAAGAGGGGGCCGGAGCGGCTCATCGCCTATCGCGCCGAGAAGAACGCGAAGAGTGTGGACGGGTTGCCCGGTATCGACCTGGAGTGATACAAAATCGCGTCGCCGTGCGAAAGAGTGTGGGGCAGGTGATTCTGACATTGCCTGCCCCACGTCCTCGTTGTGCTGGTTACTTCGCCATGTCCTGGGCTGCTCGGTACGAGAAGACCATGGCCGTGCCGAGCGGAACGCCAGGACCGGGGTAGAAGCGGCCGCTCAGTGACGCGCTCGTATTGCCGGCGGCGTACAGGCCGTCGATGGCGCTGCCGTCGGCACGCAGGACTCGACCGTTGACGTCGGTGACCAATCCGCCCTTGGTGCCGAGGTCACTGAGGACGATGCGGGCCGCGTAGAACGGACCGTTCTCGATCGCCGTCAGTGCCGCATTCGCGCCGCCGTTGGGTGGGCAGAAGAATGCGTCGTACGGGTCTTCGCCGCGATGGAACTCTTCGTCGACTCCCAGCTTTGCGGCGTCGTTGAACTTTTCGACAGTGCTGCGCAATGCGTCGGCCGGCAGTCCGGTCTTGGCGGCGAGTTCTTCGAGAGTGTCGGCGGCGAACCAGGTTCCGGCCTCGAGGTGCTTGGCGGGCGCCGTGTTCGGGATGCAGATGGCAGGTAGTCCGCCACCCTCGCGCGAGTCGAAGATCATGAACGACGGCACTGCAGAACCGTTGTCGTCGTGCGCATCCATGGCCCGGCCGAACTGGTCGTACGGGAGAGACTCGTTGAGGTAACGCTCGCCCGCGTTGTCGACGACGAGTCCGCCGCGAACGCCGACCATGAATGCGGCGCTGCCGTCCGGCTGCTCGACGCCGGGGCAGAACCACGCCTGATCGAGCAAAGCGGTTGCGCCACCGACAGCAATTCCGGCGGAGATCGCGTCACCGGTGTTGGCGCCGAAGGGACCCATACTCCAGATCGCTTTGCCGGGGGTGCCGGCCTGCTCACGCATCTCGGCGTTGCCTTCGATGCCGCCCGCTGCCATCAGCACACCGCGGTTCGCCTTGATTCGCTGGGTTTCGCCGCCGGATTCGACCTCGGCGCCGACAACCCGACCGTCTTCCACGATCAGGGAGGTGAGGATGGATTCGGTACGAAGTTCTGCGTTACCGGTGCTCTGGACTGCGGCCAGCAGTCGGCCGATCAGTGCGCGCCCACCGATCATCGGGCCGGGAGCATGATCCTGACCGGTGCGGTCTTGGTCGAGTTCCGGACGCACCTTGCCGGCGAGGTCACCGATGTCGGCAGGATCGAGATCGAGAGGGTTGATGGAGCGTCCCGTGTCCATCCGGCCTTCGGCCTTGTAGTAGTCGGGGAACGCACGGAACTCGAATTCGATGTGCGGGTTCTGCTCGAGTAGTGCGACGACATCGGGAGCGGTCTCGACATAGGCATCCTGGCGCTCGGACTCGGCGTCGCCGAGCAATGCGCGCAGATAGGTGCGTGCGTTCTCCGTCGAGTCGGGGAGTCCCGCACGTTCCTGTACTTGGGTTCCCGGCAGCCAGATGGATGCGCCCGAGTACGCGGAAGTTCCGCCGAAGCGATCGGTTTTCTCGAGGACGATCGTCGTCAATCCTCGAGCTGCCGCGGTGTATGCGCCGGTCAGCGCGCCGCCGCCGGAGCCGACTACCAACACGTCGCACTCGGTGGTCCAGTCCTGCATCATTGCGTCCTAACTCCAAGAGGGTGGGGTGTCCACGGAATACCGCACGGGGAGAGAAGGCCATGCCAGGTCCCACTGAGCGGGCAATATGCCGAGATGGGTGGTCGAGATGAGAGAATTGGCGAGGTCGTTCGCGACCGGGACACAGAATCGATGATGGGGGCGACGTTGCCGAGAATTGCCGAGGTCAGGGACGCTGCAGAGCCCAGTTCGGACGAGCAGCGGGCGCGCCATGTGCGGATGCTGGAAGCGGCAGCCGAATTGGGGACCGAGAAGGAACTCTCACGGGTACAGATGCACGAGGTCGCCAAGCGGGCGGGCGTGGCCATCGGCACTCTTTATCGCTATTTCCCCTCGAAGACGCACCTCTTCGTCGCTGTGATGGTCGAGCAGATCGACCAGATCGGTGCCAGCTTTGTCAGGCATCAGGTTCAGTCGGACAATCCGCAGGATGCGGTGTACGAGGTATTGGTTCGCGCGACTCGCGGGTTACTGCGTCGGCCGGCTCTCTCGACTGCGATGCTGCAGTCGTCCAGTACCGCCAACGTCGCGACGGTGCCGGACGTGGGAAAGATCGATCGCGGCTTCCGGCAGATCATCCTCGACGCGGCCGGGATCGAGAACCCCACCGAGGAAGACAACACCGGGTTGCGTCTGCTGATGCAGCTGTGGTTCGGGGTCATCCAATCGTGCCTCAACGGTCGAATCTCCATCCCCGATGCGGAGTACGACATCCGCAAGGGATGCGACCTGCTTCTGGTGAATCTCTCACGGCACTGACGTGACTTCGCCCCTCTCTGGGGTGGGTTCGTCATGTTCGCAAAATTGAAATCAATTCTATTTTTGAATCCGCATCGGTTGGGAGTTGATGTCAATCCGGACATTGCCCTGACATCATTAATAGAATAAATTACAGAAAAATAGACGGTGAGCCAGCTCGCCGACCGAAAACTCCACGAAGGAGCGAACATCATGGGTCATGCAGTCATCGTCGAGGCCGCTCGGACACCGATCGGCCGTCGTCGCGGCGCCCTGGCGGGACTGCACCCCGCCGAGATTCTGGGAGCAGCGCAGCTCGGCGTTCTCGAACGGGCAGGCGTCGCACCGGAAGACATCGGACAGATCATCGGCGGCTGTGTCACCCAGGCAGGTGAGCAGTCCAACAACGTCACGCGGCAGGCGTGGCTGCACGCCGGATTGCCGTACAGCACCGCGGCAACCACTATCGACTGCGCCTGTGGATCCGCCCAGCAGGCAGTGCATTTGATTTCCGGCCTGATTTCGTCTGGTCAGATCTCGGCCGGTATCGGCTGCGGCGTCGAGGCTATGAGCCGTGTGTTCCTGGGTCAGGCAAACGCACCCGGAACGGGAAACCCGTACCCGGACGACTGGACCATCGACATGGGTGACCAGTTCACCTCCGCGCAGCGAATTGCCGAGAAGCGTGGGATCACGCGCGCCGACGTCGACGCGTTCGGTCTGGAATCGCAGCGCCGCGCAGCTCAGGCTTGGGCTGAAGGACGCTTCGACCGCGAGATCGTGCCCGTCAAGGCTCCCGTGGTGGACAAGGAAGGCGTGCCTACCGGTGAGATCGCCACTGTCACTCGCGACGGGGGACTGCGTGAGACGACGGCAGAAGCGCTGGCTGGGCTCAAGCCGGTCATCGAAGGCCATATCCACACCGCCGGCAACTCGTCGCAGATCAGTGATGGCGCGGCTGCGGTACTGCTGATGAGCGAAGAGCGCGCACAGGAACTGGGATTGAAGCCCCGCGCGCGGATCGTCGCGTCCGGCATGGTCGGATCCGATCCCTTCTATCACCTGGACGGGCCGATCGAGTCCACCCAGATGGTGCTCGACAAGGCCAAAATGACCTTGGACGACATCGATCTCGTCGAAATCAACGAAGCCTTTGCCTCGGTCGTGCTCTCCTGGGCGCAGGTTCACGGCGCAGACCTGTCCAAGGTCAACGTCAACGGTGGTGCGATCGCGCTCGGACATCCCGTCGGTTCCACGGGCGCTCGTCTGATCACCACTGCGCTGCACGAACTCGAGCGCTCGAACAAGTCGACGGCTCTGGTCACGATGTGCGCCGGTGGCGCTCTCTCGACCGCCACCATTATCGAACGCATCTGACCCGTACTGACACTGTCGAATTGACGAGGTAGACATGACTATTGGATTGAGTGAAGAAGATCGTGACCTCCGCGACTCCGTACGGGGCTGGGCGGCGCGTCACGCAACACCCACCGTCGTCCGTGAAGCCGTCGAGGCGAAGGTCGAAACTCGCCCCCAACTCTGGAACGGGCTTGCCGAGCAGGGGCTTCTCGGACTACACGTAGCCGAGGAATTCGGCGGCGCAGGATACGGATTGGTCGAACTCGCCATCGTCGTCGAGGAACTTGGACGCTCGATGGTTCCCGGACCATTCCTGCCGACGGTAGTGGTCAGCGCTGTTCTCAGCGATGCCGGAGAAACGGACAGACTGCCGACGCTCGTGGATGGCAGCACGCTCGGAGCTGTTGCACTGCAGCCGGGTTCGCTGAAGATCACCCGCGACGGCGACAACACCACCCTCAGCGGAACGTCCAGCCAGATTCTCGGCGGCCATGTCGCTGACCTGTTCCTCCTCGCGACGGACAGCGGATTCGTTCTGCTCGGACGTGACCGCCTCGAGGTCACGGACTTGGCCAGCTACGACGTCGTGCGTCGTAACTCCGAGGTCACCGTCGACGGTTTGGTGCTCACCGATTCCGAGATCCTCACCATCGATACCCAGCGTGTACTCGACATTGCCGCAACACTGTTCGCGGCCGAGGCATCAGGCTTGGCCGACTGGGCAGTCACGACGTCGGCCGACTACGCGAAGGTGCGTCAGCAGTTCGGTCGCCCGATCGGCCAGTTCCAGGGTGTCAAGCACAAGGCTGCACGTATGCTCGCGCTTGCCGAACAGGCACGCGTCTGCGCTTGGGACGCTGCGCGTGCGCTGACTCCCGCCAACGGCGTCGGTGCCGAGGAGGCTTCTCTCGCAGCAGCCGTCGCCGGAGCCACGGCCCTCGAGGCTGGCTTCTCCGTCACGCGTGACTGCATCCAGGTGCTCGGCGGAATCGGCTACACGTGGGAGCACGACGCGCACCTGTACCTGCGCCGCGCGCAGTCCCTGCGAATTCTGCTGGGTTCCACGGCATCCTGGCGTCGTCGCGTTGCCGAGCTGACCATTGCCGGCACCCGTCGCGTGCTCAGCATCGAGTTGCCGCCCGAGGCCGAGGCGGTCCGCGCCGACGTTCGCGCCGAGCTCGGTCCTGCGCTCGAACTCGAAGGTGCCGCGCAGAAGACGTACCTCGCGGAAAAGGGCTACACCGCACCGCACTTCACGGCTCCGTGGGGCAAGTCCGCCGACGCCGTCAGCCAGCTGGTCATCGCCGAAGAACTGCGCGCTGCGAAGATCAAGCCGCACGACATGATCATCGGCAACTGGGTCATCCCGACGCTCATCGCGCACGGCAACGAAGAGCAGCTCGCCAAGTTCGTCCCGCCGTCACTGCGCGGCGACATCGTCTGGTGTCAGCTCTTCTCCGAGCCCGGCGCAGGTTCCGACCTCGCCGCACTGAGTACAAAGGCCACCAAGGTCGACGGTGGCTGGAAGTTGCAGGGCCAGAAGGTGTGGACGTCGATGGCACGCGACGCGCACTGGGGAATCTGCCTCGCGCGCACCGACGCCGACGCACCCAAGCACAAGGGCCTGTCCTACTTCCTCATCGACATCAAGAACAGTGGCCTCGACATTCGTCCGCTGCGCGAGATCACCGGTGAAGCACTGTTCAACGAAGTCTTCTTCGACGACGTCTTCGTTCCCGACGAGTGCCTGGTCGGCGCGCCAGGCGACGGCTGGAAGCTCGCTCGCACCACGCTGGCCAACGAGCGTGTCTCGCTGTCCAACGACTCGTCGCTCGGATCGGGTGGCGAGGCTCTTCTGAGCCTGGTCGACGGACTGCCCGGTGGCATCGACGACGAGCAGCTGACCGTGCTCGGAAAGGTGCTGTGCGACGCGCAATCCGGTGGTCTGCTCGGTCTGCGCACCACGCTGCGCTCGCTCACCGGCGCGCAGCCGGGTGCCGAATCCTCGGTGGCGAAGCTGATCGGTGTCGAGCACATCCAGCAGGTCTGGGACGTGGCAATGGAGTGGGCCGGACCGAGTTCACTTCTGGGCGAACAGCATCGGATGTCTGCAACCCAGATGTTCTTGAACTCGCAGTGCATGTCCATCGCGGGTGGTACAACCAATGTTCAGCTCAACATCATCGGTGAGCGAATCCTGGGTCTGCCTCGCGACCCTGAACCGGGAAAGTGACCTGCACATGAGCAATCGCACCTTCGTCATCGGCGTCGGCATGACCAAGTTCGAGAAGATCGAGACCCGCGACTGGGAATACCCGGACATGGTGACCGAAGCCGTCTCGAATGCCCTGACCGATGCCGGGATCGGCTACGGCCAGATTCAGCGTGCTGCGGTCGGTTACGTGTTCAACGCGTCGACAGCAGGACAGCGAGCTCTCTACGAGACCGGTCTGACCGGCATTCCGATCTTCAACGTCAACAACAACTGCGCGACCGGCTCGACGGCGCTGATGATGGCGCGCGAGTGGGTCCAGGCCGGACAAGCCGAGTGCGCCTTGGCCGTCGGCTTCGAGAAGATGACCAAAACGGCGTTGACCGGTAACGGTGAGATGCCCAAGGTCACGACCTTGGACTCTCAGCTGAAGATCATGGTCGAGGATTACGGGTTCGCCCGATCGCCGATGACAGCTCAGCTGTTCGGTAACGCTGCCGTCGAGCACATGAAGAAGTACGGCACCACGGTCGAGCAGATCGCAGCGGTGGCGGTCAAGAATCACAAGCATTCGGTGAACAATCCGTACGCACAGTTCCGTGACGAGTACACCCTCGAACAGGTACTCGGCGACAAGATGATTCACGAGCCGCTGACACGTTCGCAGTGCTCGCCGACCTCGGACGGCGCCGGAGCCGCGATCGTCGTGAGCGAGAAGTTCGTGCGTGAGCACGGCCTCGAAGACCGGGCGATCGAAATCGTCGCACAGGCGTTGACCACTGACACCGAGGCAGCGTTCGCCGAGAAGTCGATGATCGACGTGGTCGGCGCGCCGATGACGGCAGCTGCGGCAGAGCAGGTCTTTGCGCAGGCCGGGATCACCATCGATGACGTCGACGTCATCGAACTGCACGACTGCTTCGCGATCAACGAGATCATCACCTACGAGGGCCTGGGGATGTGCGCGGTCGGAGAAGGCGGAAAGCTCGTCGAATCCGGCGCGACCACGTACGGCGGCCAGTGGGTCGTCAACCCGTCGGGTGGTTTGATCTCGAAGGGACACCCGCTGGGCGCGACGGGCTTGGCGCAGTGCGCCGAACTCACGTGGCAGCTCCGCGGGACCGCGGATGCGCGGCAGGTCGAAGGCGCTCGTATTGGCTTGCAACACAACCTCGGACTGGGCGGCGCGTGCGTCGTGACGGTCTACCGAGCCGGAACTTTGGAGAACTGATGGCTATCGATCTCGAGGTGGCGTTGGCCGCCGAACCGACTGTGCGCGAGGCGTCGTGGACCGATCGCGACGTCATGCTCTACCAATTGGGACTCGGGGCAGGGGTGAATGCTCTCGATCCCGCTGAACTGACCTGGGTGTACGAAAAGGGGCTGAAGGTACTCCCGACGTTTGCAATGGTTGCAGGCCAGGGAGTTTCGGCGGGTGTACTGCCCGCACCGTCGATGAGTATGCCGGGAATCGACATCGATCTGCGAAAGATCCTGCACGGTGGGCAGTCGCTGGCACTTCACGCGCCCATCCCGTCGACGGGTGCTGCCCGTATTTCTTCTCGGGTCGCCGATGTCTGGGACAAGGGAAAGGCAGCTGTGATCGTTCTCGATACGGCGGCCGAGGACCTGGACGGGAATCCGTTATGGACCACCGGAATGCAGATCTGGGCGCGCGGCGAAGGTGGATTCGGCGGCAACACCGGGCCCGAAGTTGTTGCCGGGGTGCCTGATCGAGCGCCCGACAAGGTACTGACGTCGAGCACGAGTCCCTCACAGGCGCTGGTGTACCGACTCAGTGGAGACATGAACCCGCTGCACGCTGATCCCTCCTTCGCGAAGATGGCGGGCTTCGATGCACCGATTCTGCACGGCCTCGCGTCGTACGGCATCGTCTGCAAGGCCGTGGTAGACGGGATTCTCGACGGAGATCCGACGCGGGTGAAGAACTACTCGGTGCGGTTTGCAGGTTCGCTCTTCCCCGGCGAATCCATCACCACCTCGGTATGGCAGGACGGCAACACACTGACGTTGGCGGCGACGTGCCCCGAACGCGAGAACTCCCCGGTTCTCACGCACGCAACAATGGAGATCAACTGATGGACCTCGGTTCGCACCCCACAGCAGCGACACATCCGGGCGGCACGATTCTGACGTCGCCGCCGCAGGACGCCCCGGTCGACCGGGCCACGGCAGCAGCGCGTCGCGTTGTCGACGCGATGCTGCGCACCGACCGCGGAAACGCCAATCTGGACCGGGTTGCGGAGGAGCTCAACAGCATTGCCGAGCATCTCGAACAGCACTCACCCGAGGTGGCCGAGCGCTTGATCGACATGTGGAACGGTGAGGGCGTGACTCGTCACGACCCCGTGACCGGCCCCGAGAACGCCATTGCGCCGCCGCTCGTTCTGGAAGGGCTCGCTGACGGGTCGGTGCAGGGAGTGGTCACGTTGACGCTGCCGTACCAGGGCCCTCCCGGCCATGTGCACGGCGGTGTTTCGGCGCTGCTGCTCGATCACGTTCTCGGCGTCGCGAACGCCTGGGGTGGAACTTCCGGCATGACAGCACAATTGAGCACTCGGTACCATCGCCCGACTCCGCTGTTCGAGCCACTCACGATCAGCGGCAAATTCCTGTCCAAGGACGGCCGCAAGATTCACACCGTCGGTGAGATCAAAACTGCGGACGGCGAATTGTGTGTGTCGGTAGAGGGACTGTTCATCGACAAGACCGTGCCGCGCCCCAGGTAGGGGCTTCGCCCCCGTGCGCCTTTTTGGTAGTGGGAACTACCAAAAAGGCGCACAGGGGTTCTGACGAAGGAGGGCCCAGTGGGCAAGCTCGACGGACGTGTAGCAGTGGTCACCGGTGCCGGTATGGGCATCGGGCGCGGAGTGGCGGGCGCGTTCGCGCGTGAAGGCGCGTCGGTGTTGGTTGCCGAGATCGACGAGGCAGCGGGCCTCGAAACCACCCAGTGGTTGCGGGACGAATGGGGCGCGGAGGCGGAATTCGTCCGGACCGACGTCACTGACAAAGCTCAGGTTGTTGCCATGGTCGACAAGTCCGTCGAGCGGTTCGGACGCCTCGACATCCTGGTCAACAATGCTTGGCGGACTTTCGGTTTCGCTCGGCTCGAGAAGATGTCCGACGAGCAATTGCGCGGCGGTTTCGACATGGCAGTGATGGCGGCATTCTGGGCGATGCAGGCTGCCCTGCCGGAACTGGAGCGTCACGGCACGGGCCGCGTGATCAACATGTGCAGCCTCAACGGCGTGAATGCTCACATGTACTCGGTGCAGTACAACGCGGCGAAGGAAGCATTGCGAACCCTGACTCGCACTGCTGCCCGCGAGTGGGCTCCCAAGCAGGTGAACTGCAACGTCATCTGTCCCGGTGCGCAGAGTGCGGCGTACAAGCGTGTCGCCGAAGCCAATCCGGAGAACGTGGCAGTGATGGCCGCACAGAACCCGATGGGGCGGATCGGCGATCCCCTCGACGACATCGGCCCCGTTGCGGCCTTCCTGGCAAGTGACGACAGCCGTTACGTCACCGGCAACACCCTCTTCGTCGACGGTGGTGGGCACATCAACGGCGTGCAGTGGGCGCCGACCGTCGACTGATCGACGGCGACGCAGCCGGTGTATCCGGCGTCTATTTGGCCGTGAACCCGGCGTCGACCGGCAACGCGATACCTGTGACGTATCGAGCCTGATCCGAAACCAGCCAGGCTATCGCGTTGCTGACGTCGGCAGCTTCGATCAACTCGACGTTCAAGAGGTTGCCCACGTCGGCTCCGCTCGATGTCGGGGAGTCCGCAAACAGCTTCGCGACCGCGTCGTTGACGACCATCGGTGTATTCGCGCCAGTCGGGTGCACGGAGTTGACACGAATATTGTGGGGAGCAAGCCAGTGCGACCACGTGCGCCCAAGCCCCACGATGGCGTGTTTACTCGCGCAGTAGCCGTCGGATCCGCCGGTGCCGTCACCTCCACGACCGACAAGTCCCAGAGTTGATCCGGTAAGGACTATTGCGCCACCTGTACCTTGTTCGATCATCGCGGGCGCTGCGGCCTGGACGGTATTCCAGACGCCGAATAGGTTGACCTCCATCTGGTCGCGGAAGGCGCGAGCATCGTCGATATCCGGGGACATCATGCCGATACCGGCGTTGGCCAGGACGATGTCGACGCTGCCCAGCTCCGCAATTCCTTCGGATACCGCAGTTCGCAGTGCGGACAGATCGCGAACATCCACTTCTCGCGCGACGATACTTCGTCCCAGGTTCTCGACCGCTGCTGTTGTCTGCCGCAAATCGTCGGCGGTTCCCATCGGGTAGGCCACCGATTCGATCTGACGGCAGATGTCGAGCGCAATGATGTTCGCGCCCTCCTGCGCCAATCGCACGGCGTGGCTCCTGCCCTGACCTCGGGCGGCCCCGGTGATCAGTGCGGTTTTGCCTTCCAACTGTCCGGGCATGCGTGCTCCGTCCGTCGTGAATCATGATTACTCGGTCATGAGTACTGACCCGAGGGGACGGCGAAATTCGTCGCCGGCGACGTAGTCTGAGTTCAGTTACAGCGGGAACTCGCTTCGGAAGAGAAGAGGCTCGGGATGTCCGATTGGGTGAAGAAGGTCGAAGCTGAAGCCAAAGGGCTCCTCGCCGAGGCGGAAGAAGAGCTGACCGTCCTCGAAGGTGTCGACACCATAGATCCGCTTGCCGACGACGATCCGGCACCAGAAGACGGCACCAAGCCGACGTCAGACTGACCCTGCGACCCGTCGGCGCGCCTCGACACCGCTCGGTATCTCAGTACGGTGGCGGGTCGTCCCCGTAGTCGATGGGTTCTCGGCGGGCTCGCGGTGATTTCCGCCGCTTGTATTGAACGTGCTCCTCTGCTCGTTTCTGTATCCGTCGGCGCTGGCGATTGCGTTCACTCTGGATACGGGCAGCTTTGTTCTCCGCCTGGGTCCGCCGATTTCGACCGCCCTGGGGCGGTGTCGGTTCGTGCGATCCAGCCATCAATCCTGCGGGTCGCGTTCGGTAACAATGCCCGGTCGGCGACGTCAGCGACATGGTCCGATCCTCGTTCGACGTGAACCGCCACCGGTCGGAATGCTTGAGGCGATGATGGTTGCGGCAGAACGCACTCATATTCGACGCGACCGTTTTACCGCCGCATTCGGGGTCGCCGTGATGGAACGGTTCATTTGTGGTCCAGATCGGAATTCCAGGCCGGGACATCACAATGCAGCCATTGGCAGCTGCCCGCGATGATCCGTAACCAGGTATCGAGAACGGCGCCCGGTCGGTAGACGCGCGCCGAAGCAGGCACCGGCTCTGCGACGTCATCAGCAGGTGCTCGGACGTTTCGAATTACGGCGTCACGGGCGATATCGCGAGCATGCTCAGCGCTGATCACCCCGTACCCGTCGAGGTGGGCGGGCTCGCCGCCACCGTGCAGAGTGGAATCAGTCATCACGACGTGAACCACGGGCCGACGAACGACAACACCACCGCTACGATCCTGCGGGCAATCAGCTCGGCCACAGTTGCACGGCAAGAATTGTGATCCGTTGGTCAACTCGAAGAGCGCGTCGGCTCGTCGCTGCTCGTACGTTCGAGAGTCGTTTCGGCATACCGACATTGCCAACTCGCGTAGTCGGCCGTCGAATGCCCGAGCCTGTTCTGCCGGAACGCTTCCCAAGATCTTTGCCATCCCGTCCTCGGCAGCGTTGACTCCGACGAACCGATCGGTGAGAGCACGGCGTCGGCGTTCTCGCATACCTTCCGGGTCCACCATCGCCACGATCCGATCGATCGCCGCTGTCAGTCGCCTTCCCGTCAAGCCCGTTCCGCCTGCTACTGGTGGGGCGAGAACCTGCTCGAGCAGTAGTCGTTCCACCTCGTCGATCAATTCGTCTTTCACGTTCGCGGTCGCGGAATCGATCAAACCAACTCGGTACAGATCCAACTCGCCACGGGCCATCGCCGCTCGAGTGCGATGCAGACGAGTCTTTAACGAGAACCCCAACCCGATCAGCTTGCCGGCAGCCGCGCGACCCATCGTCAGTGACGCACCGACTTCCGATTCAGCCAACTCGTGTGCGGTCGACGACCACGCACCACTGGCGACATGCTCCGAGCTTCGCCGCGAAAAGAACTCGGCAATCACAGCGAGCTTGCGTTCGACCAGCATCGCCTCGCATGCATGCAGATCGGTCATGAGATCAACCAGCGCACAATCAGTTTCGGTACCAATCAGCTGTGCTGAGATACCGAAGAGCTCTGTCGTGGGGTTGACCATGCATCGATCTTATTCGAATATGCGTTCGAATGGCGTCGAATTCTTGAATCAGTCGGAATAGTCGGTTTCCTGAATTTCAGTGCATCTCAAGGGTTAGTCGTAATGCTGTCAGCGGATCCGAGGCATCTCGACGCCCACGCGGACCAGGCCCTTCGGGGTTGACGAAGCGGCCCTCGTCCGAGCGAGTCCACTCGCGTACGGCCCATCTCTCCTTGATCGCCCAACGGCCGTCGCGTCGCTCCATGTGGTCGATGAACCGCGCACCACTGGTGAAGTTGATCATTCCGATGTCTTCGGGCCCGCCCCAGTGTGTGGACATCGAATACGCCTCGCTGATCGCGTGGTCGCCGTGCAGTTCGACCAGGTGGTTGCCGATGTGGTGCATCGTGCCGCCGATCGCGGAGAGTTTTGTTGTGGCCCAGGCGATGTACTCGTCGATGGTGCCGTCGAATCCGGTGTGATGGTCGATCGCGTCCGGGTGGTAGGCGCTGCGGACGAGATCGAAGTCGAGGCGATCGATGCCGCGGCAGTACGTCAGAACCACCTCACGAATTGCCTGCTTGTCGATGAGATCCTGCAGTGCCCGGTCCATGTCATGCCTCCTTGATGCTGGTTATCCAGTCGAGTAGTTCTGGTAGTTCTTCGGCAGCGCAATCGAATACGGCAGGTCGAAAAACGACGACGGGCGCGCCGCGGGCGAACCAGTCCCGGGTCTTGTCTGCGGTTGCCGAGAGGTCGACGGACCCGTTGTCGCGTCGAACCGGCGCCGCAGACACTTGCACGCGCGCCGACTCCGGGTCACGTTGGTGGGCTTCGAACGTGTTGCGCAACAGTGCAACACTGTCGGTGAACGTTCCCAGATCGGTCGGGTTCACGGTCCAGCCGTCGGCGACGCGTGCGATGCGGTCGAAGTTCCGCCGGCTTGGTCCGAAACCGAAGAGCACCGGTACGCGATTTTGGATCGGCAGCGGGAGGCTGTGGTAGTTCTCGAAGGCGAAGTCGCGTCCCTTGAAGGTGGCCGGAGCATTGGTCCACAGTTCGCGACACGCTGCGACAGCCTCCTCCATGCGCCCGAATCGCGCGTCGAAAGGCATGTTGGTAGCGGTGTATTCGGCTTCTTGCCAACCGACGCCGAAACCCATGACGGCTCGACCTTCGGACAATGAGTCGAGAGTTGCAACCTGTTTGGCAAGCAGGGCGGCTGGGCGAACAGTGGCGATCAGAACCGATACTCCGAGGCGAGCGCGTTCGGTCACTGCGGCGATCGAGGAAAGAGGTGAAATCGGTTCGTACCAAGGGTGATCCAACGGGAACAAGAAGTTGTGTTCGGCTACCCGCTGAGCGTGTGCTTCGGCATTGAACCCGAGATGATCGCCGGTGCAGATCAGATCGATCCCGGCACGGTCAGCACGCGCGGCGAAGTCCAGAACCGGGCGAATCTTGCCGTCGAACAGGGCCTCGAGGCCCAAGATGTTGACGCCGATTTCCACAGTCGTCGTTCCTCTACAGTGCCCGCTTGGCATGCGCGGACATCTCGCCCATGTTGTCCAGACAGAAGAGTCTCGAGCTGAACTGCCACGACCCGTCGACGCAGGTGAAGCGATCGAAGTAGCGCCCCGCCAGAATAGGTTGCAGGGCAAGATTTTCGGTACCTTGGATGACCGTGACGTACGAGAGTGCCGTCGCTGATTCACCGTCGACCGCGATTCGCGTGTTGGTCAGCAGATGTTTGGTTCGTGGAACCGGCGGATCACCGTACATTCGAATGAAGCCGCTGCAGGCTGCGAACACTGCGTCGGCGTCGGACGAAATGAGCGTGATGGCAACCCCGTCCGGCCCGCACTGCCCGTAGTCGGACGATGCGAACAATGCAGCGACTTCACGCAATCGGCCCTGATCGATCAGATGCGTGTACTCGCAGAGCAGGTCACGGATCGCCGACTCGGCGACGATCCGTGACAGCTCCGTGGTCATACGGTGATCTCGCGCCGAACCATCTTGCCGGTTGCATTGCGAGGCAGCAGATCGCTGGTGATGCGCCACTTCGACGGCACCTTGAAATAGGACAGTCGCTCGGCGGCGTAATCACGCAGCTCCGCCTCCGTTGTGGCGGCTCCGGGACGCAGGACAACCACGGCGGACACTTCCTGGCCGAGGTCGGGGTGCGGCATGCCGATGACAGCGCACTCGATCACGTCGGGGTGTTCGTCGAGCGTCTGCTCGATCTCGGTGGGGTAGACGTTCTCGCCGCCGCGCAGGATCAGGTCGG